>JAVKJV010000066.1:0-14039 GCA_031458775.1 Candidatus Fervidifonticultor quartus
AACGCGCGCGGGCTGCCGGGGGTGGAGTTCACCGCGTCGGCGATTCCTCATCCCCGCACCGGCGTGGTCTGGCGGGGGGTCCGGCTGCGCGTGACCGACCCGGCACGATTCCTGCCCTCGACGACCATGGTGTACATCCTGGCGGAGATTCGTGGTCTGCACGGCGACCGGCTGAGGTTCGCCAGGCCGCGCCGCGGGCCGTATCTGTTCGACCTGGTGTGGGGCACGAAGACGCTGCGGCTGGCGCTGCAGCGCGGGGAGTCAGCCGAGACGATCGTGCGAGGCTGGCAGCCGGGCCTCGAGCGGTTCCGCAAACTGCGCGAGGCCTATCTGCTCTACCGCTAGCACGGGACAGGAGATGGCCGATGGATGCACGCGACAGGGCGGTCCGCCAGCACCTGGTCTGGCTGCTGCGCGGCGGGCACGCACACGTCTACTTCGACCGGGCGCTGGCCGGGATTCCGACGCGGCTCAGGGGTGTCAGGCCTGACGGGCTGCCGTACTCGGCCTGGATGCTGGTTGAGCACATGCGCATCGCCCAGTGGGACATCCTGGAGTTCAGCCGCAACCCGCGGCACGTCTCGCCACCGTGGCCAGAGGGCTACTGGCCCAAGACCGCGGTGCCGCCGGCCGGCGCGTGGGCAAAGAGCGTGGACGCGCTCCGGCGCGACCTGCGGGCGATGATCGCGATGGTCAGGGATCCCAAGACCGACCTCTACGCCAGGATCCCTCACGGTGACGGCCAGACGATTCTGCGGGAGGCGCTGCTGGTGGCCGATCACAATGCCTATCACCTCGGGCAGTTGCTGGTCGTGCGACGACTGCTCGGCGCCTGGAAGGAGACGTGACCGCCGGCCGGGAGGGGCGTGTTAGCGCGATGCCGAAGGCTGAGATGACGCCTTGTGCGGATCACGGACGGACATGTCGGTGCGCGAACGACGCGAGGAGGGATCTCGTATGCGAAACTGGCGTGGCCCGCGACTGATGCTGGCGGCTGTGGCCGCGGCGAGCGTAACGCTGTTGGTCTCCGCCACGGGCCCGATGGCCCTCGGCCAGGTCCCGGACGTCCGGGTAGGCGTGTTTGGCCCCCTGACCGGTCCGGCAGCCGCGGATGGCAATGGATGTCTGTGGGGGGCACAGCTGGCCGTCGAGCAGACCAACGCGAAGGGCGGCATTGACGGACGGAAGATCTCCGTGGCCTCGGCCGACGACCAGGCGATTCCGGCCGAAGGCATCACCGCGGTCCAGCGGCTGTTAACCCGCGACCGCGCGACGTCGCTGATCAGTTGCTCGTACAGCGGCGCCACGCGATCGGCGGCGCCGTTCGCGCAGTCCGCAAAGGCGCCCATGGTCGTGTCCTACGCCGTCCATCCGGAGATCACGCGGGCCGGAAACTACATCTGGCGCGTGTTCAGCGTGGGCGCCATCCAGGGCAACGCGATGGCGGTCATGGCGCGCGAGGACGGCAAGGGCACGCGGGCCGCGATTCTGTGGGTGAAGAACGACTACGGCGAGAGCATCGGCACGGCCGCGGCTGCGCGGTTCGCGCAGTTGGGCGGGCAGGTGGTCTTCAACGAGCCCTTCCAGATCGGTGACAAGGACTTCACAACCATGGCAACCAAGGCGCGGGCGGCGAATCCCGACGTCATCATGATCGCCGGCTACTATGCCGAGGCCGGGCTGCTCGTCCCACAGTTGCGGCGTCTGGGCCTGAACGCGCCGATCTACGCATCGGACGGAATGAGCGCGCCGAAGTTCATCGAGCTGGCCGGGCAGACCGCGGAGGGCATGGTCGTCTCGGCGTCGACGGACCTGAACTCGCCCTTGTTCAAGGCGTTTGCGCGCGAGTTTCAGGCGCGACACCGGTATATCCCTGACAGCGTCGCCAGTCACGGCCACGATGCCATGTTGGTGCTGATCGAGGCCATGCGGCGCGGCGGCACCACGCCGGAGGGCATCCTCAAGGGCCTCGGGATGATCGACAAGTTCACCGGGGTCAACGGCACGATTGCCTTCACGCCGGCCCGCGAGGTGATCACCGAGCAGTCGTTCTGGAAGATCTCTGGCGGTCAGTTCGTGCAGTACAAGCTGCTCCCATACGACAAGGTGAAGTGAGCAAGCCGGTATGAGCGCGGGAGCCCTGCGCACGCAGGGCTCCCGCGCCACCGCTCCTGTGCCGGCACCCGACCCGTGAGCGTGCTCCCTCAACACCTGCTGAACGGTCTGGCGGTCGGGAGCCTCTACGCCTTGCTCGCCATCGGCCTCTCGCTGACGTACGGCGTGCTGCGCATCATCAATATCGCGCACGGCGGCGTCTACATGATCGGCGGGATGCTCGCGCTGACGCTGCTGGCGGTGATGAGACTGCCGCCGCTGATCGCCGTGACGCTGACGATCCTGGCCTGCGCGGGGCTCGGCGTGGTGTTCGAACGGTTCGCCTACCGGCCGCTGCGCGGCGCCAACGTGATCGTCACGTTGATCAGCTCGCTCGGCCTCTTGCTGGCGATGGAGAACCTCGCGCGCGTGATCTGGGGGCCGCTGCCGCAGCCCTTCCCACAGTTCCTCCCCCTGCACATCTACCGGGCGGGTCCGGTGGTCGTGACCAATCTCCAGGTCCTCGTTATCGCGCTCACGCTCGTCCTCATGGCCGGGCTGCAGTGGGTGCTGCGCAAGACCACCCTTGGTCTGGCGACGCTCGCCGCGGTGCAGAACGCGCGCGGCGCGCGGCTGCTTGGCATCAATATTGACGTCCTGGCCATGGCGATCTTTGCCGTGGGCTCCGGGCTCGCGGGCCTCGCGGGTGTCCTCGAGGGCCTCTATCTGACCAGCGTGGATCCCTCGATGGGACAGATGTTCGGGCTGAAGGCCTTCGCCGCGGTCGTGATCGGCGGGATGGGCAGCGTAGCCGGCACGTTTCTCGGCGCGTACCTCATCGGGTTGCTCGAAGCCCTCGTCGCGGCCTACGTCTCGGCCGGCCTGCGCGATGTCATCACGTTCGCGCTGCTGGTGCTCACGCTCATGGTCCGACCCTCGGGCCTGCTGGGACGCCGGGTGGACCGGGCGTAGGACCCGTCTGCCGCGATGACCGCGCTCCTCGACCTGATGTTCGGACCCTACGCGCTGACCCTGCTGATCCTGGTGAGCGTCAACACGACACTCGCCGCCAGCCTCAACCTGATTACCGGGTATGCCGGCCAGGTGTCCATCGGGCACGCGGCCTTCTACGCCATCGGCGCCTACGCCGCCGGCCTGCTGTTCAAGACCTTCGGCTGGGGATTCTGGCTCACACTGCCGTCCGCGGCGCTCATGTCGTTCGCGGCAGGGCTCGTCATCGGCGCACCCAGCCTGCGAGTGGAGCACGACTTCCTGGCGATCGTCACGCTCGGCCTCGGGTTGGTGGTCCAGGGCCTGGCGTTGAACCTGGAGTTCACCGGCGGGCCGTACGGCATCGCCGGCGTGCCGCGGATCTCGGCATTCGGCCGCGAGTTCGGACTGTGGGGCTATGCCGCGACCGGGGTCGCGCTGGCCGCCGTGACATTGCTGGTCGTGTACCGGATCACACGGGCGCGGCCGGGCACGGCGCTGATGGCCGTACGCGAGGACCCGCTGGCCGCCGAAGTGATTGGGATCAACACCTCGCGATACAAGATCCTGGCGTTTGCAACGGGCGCGCTGTTTGCCGGTGCCGCCGGAAGTCTGTACGCCCACTACGCGACGTTCGTCGGGCACGACTCCTTTGGCCTCGGGACGTCGATCGCGATCATGTCCATGGTCGTCGTAGGCGGTCTCGGCCGGTTGTGGGGCCCGGTCGTCGGCGCGGTCCTCCTGACGCTCATCCCGGAACTCATCCGGTTCACGGCCGCGTATCGCATGTTCCTCTACGGCCTGTTGCTCGTCGTCACGATGCGGTACATGCCGCAGGGCCTGCTCGGCGCATTGGCCCAGCGGAAACCGCGATGATGCCGCTGCTGTCCGTGCGCGGGGTCACCGTCCGGTTTGGCGGCCTGGTGGCGCTGAACACCGTGTCGCTCGACGTGCGCGAAGGCGAGATCCACGGTCTCATCGGTCCCAACGGTGCCGGCAAGACCACCCTGTTCAACGCGGTGACCGGGCTGGTGCGGTTGGCCGCGGGGCAGGTGCTCTTTCACGAACATTCGCTCGCCGGCCTGCGGCCCGCGGCGGTCGCGGCCCTCGGGATTGCGCGCACGTTTCAAACGCCGCGCGTGTTCCGGGCGCTGAGCGTCGCGCACAATGTCGAAGCGGGCCTGCACACGCGCACGCGCGAGGGGATGCTGGACGCCATCCTCGGGACCAGAGTGTCGGCGCGCGAGCGGGCGCGGACCCGTGCGGTGGTACGGGACTTGCTCGCGTTCGCCGGGCTCGCGGATCGCGCCGACGCCCAGGCCGGAAGCCTCGCGCTGGCCGACCTCCGGCGGCTGGAGATCGCCCGGGCGCTGGCCGCGGAGCCGCGGCTCCTGCTGCTGGACGAACCGGCCTCGGGCATGGACCAGGCCGACATGCGCGAGATGATGGCGATGATCCGGCGCGTGCACGATCGCGGCCTCACCCTGGTCGTCATCGAGCACAACATGCAGGTCATGATGCGGCTGGCGGAACGCATCACGGTGCTCGACCATGGCGTGAAGATCGCGGAAGGCGCGCCCGAAGCGATTCAGCGCAACCCGGTCGTGATCGAGGCGTATCTCGGCCGCGCGGCGCCCGTCGCGTAGGAGGCGCGTGTGCTGACGGTCGCGGACCTTCACGTGAGCTACGGCCAGGTGCAGGCGCTGCGCGGGGTCTCGCTGCGCGTCGGCGCCGGCGAGACCGTGTGCCTCATCGGCGCGAACGGCGCGGGCAAGTCCACGCTCCTGAACTGCATCAGCGGGCTGGTACCGCGCGAGGCCGGGAGCATCGAGTTCGACGGCCGGCTGATCGCGCCGACCACTCCGGCGCACGAGATCGTGCGGCTCGGGATCATCCAGATTCCCGAAGGCCGCCAGCTCTTCATGGAACTGTCGGTCTTCGAGAACCTCCGGCTGGGCGCGTTCCGGCACCGATGGGACGAGGCGACCGCGCGCATTCTCGACGACGTGTACGCCTGGTTCCCAGTGCTCAAGACGCGGGCCGATCAGACCGCGGGGTCGCTGTCGGGCGGGGAGCAGCAGATGCTGGCGATCGGCAGGGCGCTGATGGCGCGGCCGCGCATGCTCCTGATCGACGAGCCGTCGATGGGCCTGGCGCCGGTCGTCGTCCAGGACCTGTTCGAGCGGATTCGCGCGATCGGCCGGGGCGGCATGCCCATCCTGCTCGTCGAGCAGAACGCGCTGATGGCCCTCGAGATCTCGGCGCGCGGCTACGTGCTGGAGACCGGCCGCATCGTGCTGGAAGGATCGGCCGACGTGCTCCGCCGCGACGAGGGCGTGCGGAAGGCGTATCTGGGAGGAACGGTCGCCGGCGACGCCTAGCGCCGAGCGGCGCGCACGACACCGTCCTCCACCACCACACGGCCGTCTTTGACGACGGCATCCACGAGGTTCACGCCGAACCGGTTGATCACCATGCCGTGCTCGGGCACACGCCAGACGACCAGGTCGGCACGCTTGCCCGGCTCCAGGCTCCCGCGGTCGTCGCCGCGGTCGAGGGCGCGGGCCGCGTTGATCGTGCTCATGTGCCAAATCTCGGCATACCCCAGCCGGTACAGCCGGGCCGCGAGCTGCATGACCATCTGCATCGACGGTGTCGGCGACGTGCCCGGGTTGTAATCCGCCGACAGCGCCAGGCACATGCCACCCTCGATCATGCGCCGCGCGAGCGCCGGCCAGAACGCCTTGGCCGGCGGCCGCAGCCGGCCCCCTTCGACCTTCGGGATCATCTCCAACATGTGCAGCGTCACGGCGGGCAGCAGCACGCCGACGGTGCCGCGGCGCGCCATCGCGCGGATGCCGCGTGCCGAGATGTAGTCGAGGTGGTCGGCTGAGGTGGCGCGCAGCCGGGCCGCCAGTTCGGCGCCGCCGGCCGGTCCGATCTGATCGGCGTGCAATTTGAGCCTGAAGCCCAGGCGCCGGGCGGCCTCGGCGATGCGCACGCACTCGTCCTCGGTGAATCCAATGGTGTCGCGCCACATGTCGCAGTACTCGGCGTAGCGCCGCGCCCTGGGCAACGTGCGCACCACCAGGTCCACGTACGCCGCGCGACGATCCGCGTACTCCGCCGGCAGCACGTGCGCGCCCATGAACGTCGCAACCACGTCGACGGGGTGCGCCAGGCTTCGGATGACGCGAAGCAGCCGCAATTCGGTGCGTTCGTCGAGGCCGTAGCCGCTCTTGATTTCCACCGTGGTGGTGCCGTGCTGCAGCATCACGTTGAGGTCGGCAAACGCTTGCGCGCGCAGTGCCCGTGTTGGCGCTGCCCGGGTCCTGCTGACCGTGTACCGGATGCCGCCCCCCAGACGGCGTCCCAGGTCGGTGCGGCCGGTCACGATGGCCTCGTACTCGTGATGCCGCGACCCGGCGAACACCATATGCGAGTGCGGGTCCACGAGCCCCGGCGAAACGAGGCAACCGCGGGCGTCGATGATGCGTCGGGCGCGAAACCGGCGCCGGACCGCACGGGTCGGGCCGACGGCGACGATCCGTCCGCGGTCGATGGCCACGGCGCCGTGTGGGATGACCTCGAGCCGCTCCAGGTCCCGACCGACCGCGCCGTGCGGACCGGTCCGGCAGGTGATCAACTCGGCGGCGCCGGCAATGAGCAGATCAATCGTCGCCGGCATGCGCGGCCTCGATCACGGTCGGCTGGAGACTGCGAATGCCTCTCGTTCTGGCCGTGGCCACGGCATCCGCATACCCGGCGTCCGCGTACCGCAGGACGCCGATCCCTGTGTCGGCCGTGAGCACGGCGTCGAGACGCCTCGCCGCTGCGGGTGAGCCGTCGGCCACGATCGTCACGCCGGCGCTCTGGTAGTAACCGGCGTAGCCGCCGCCCCCGGCGTGGATGGCGACCAGATCGGCGCCCGCGGTGCAGTTGAGCAGCGCGTTGAGCAGCGGCCAGTCGGAGACCGCGTCGGATCCGTCGAGCAGGTGCTCGGTTTCTCGGAAGGGCTGAGACACGCCGCCGGCATCGAGGTGATCACGCGTAAAGGCGATCGGGCCGCGCACCTCGCCTCGGGCGACCGCGTCGTTGACCAGCAAGGCGAGTCGCGCCCGCTCGCCGTGGCCCAGCCAGCCGATGCGCGCCGGGAGCCCTTGAAACTGCACGTGCTCCTGCGCGAGCCGGATCCAGTTCGTGACGATCGGGTTATCGGGGAACTCGCGCAGGATCAGCGCGTCCACCGCCGCGATGTCGTGTGGGTCGCCGGAGACAGCCACCCAGCGGAACGGCCCGATGCCCTTGCAGAAGAGCGGCCGGATGTAGCGCTCGACGAAAATGGGGATCTCGAACGCGTCGGCCACGCCGGCCGCCTGCGCCTGCGCGCGGATGTTGTTGCCGTACTCGAAGACCACCGCGCCCTGGCGCTGCCAGTCCAGCATCGCGCGCACGTGCGTCGCGATGGACACCCGGGCCGCCTCCATGACCGCGTCCGGTTCGCGCTCGCGCAGGTCGCGCCACTGCTCCAGGGACAGGCCGGCCGGCACGTAGCCGACACGGAGGTCGTGCGCCGAGGTCTGATCGGTCACGATGTCCGGTCGAATCCCTCGGCGTACCAACGCGGGCAGCACTTCGGCCGCGTTGCCGAGCAGGCCGATCGAGCGAGGCTCGCGGGCTTCGAGCGCCTCACCCGCCCACGTGACGGCCTCGTCGAGCGATGACGTCTCACGTTCAAGGTAGCCCGTCGCGATGCGGCGCCGGATGCGCGACACATCTACCTCGACGCACAGCGCCACGCCGCCGGCCATGACCACGGCGAGCGGCTGCGCGCCGCCCATGCCGCCGAGCCCAGAGGTCACGACGAGTCGGCCGCGCAGCGAGCCGCCGAAGTGCATCGCGCCGACGGTCGCAAAGGTCTGGTAGGTGCCCTGCACGATGCCCTGCGACCCGATGTACTGCCAGTCGCCGGCCGTGTAGCCGCCCCACATGGTCAGGCCCCGGCGCTCAAGCTCGTACCAGTGCTCGGCATTGGCCCATTTGCCCACGAGATTGCTCGTCGCCATCAGGACCAGCGGCGCGCTCGCCTGCGTCGTGAACACGCCGATGGGCTTGCCCGACTGGATCACGAGCGTCTCGTCCTCGTCGAGCGTCGTGAGCGCGGCGACGATGCGCTCGAAGCTCGGCCAGTCCCGAGCGGCTTTGGCAAACGCGCCGTAGACGACCAGGTCGTCGGGCCGTTCGCCGACCTCGAGCACGTTCTCGAGCATACGCAGCAGAGCTTCTTGCCGCCAGCCCCGGCACCGGAGCTGCGGCCCGCGCGCGGCGCGGATCATCAGGGCGCCTCCTTTGGATCGTTTGGATCGTGGGGCGTCGCGGCGAACTCCTCGATCAGCGCCGCGGCGTACCGTGCCGTGTTCACCAGATTCTCGATGCTGATGTGCTCTTCGAACGAATGGATGCTACGAAGCCCGTTGCCGAGGGTGATACACGTCAACCCGTGCTCATTGAAGATGTTCGTGTCGGCGCCGCCCAGGGTTTCGGTGAAATACGGCGTCACGCCGATGCGGGTGGCCGCTCGCACCGCGAGCCGCACGTGCTCGTGGTCGCGGGCGTAGTCGAACCCGAGGTACTTCTTCTCGATCACGAGCTCCACCGCCCCGGCACGGCGCCGTGCCGCGTCCGCGACCGCGCCGGTCATGGCGTCGATCTGCGCCTGGAGACCCGAGGCGGTGACGCTCCGCGCCTCGCCCACCATCTCCACGATGTCGGGAATGATGGACGGCAGGCGGCCTCCGTGGATCAGGCCCACGTTTGCCACAGTCGTCGCGTCCACCCGACCCAGCCGCATGGCCGTGATCGCCTCGGCCGCGATCACGATCGCGTTGACTCCGTCGTCGGGCGCGAGGCCGAGGTGCGCCGGCCGGCCCAGGATGCGCCATCGCAGCCGACTGCTGTATGGACCCTTCACGACGATCTGGCCGACGTCGCCGCTGCTGTCGAACACGTAGCCCGCACGCGCGGTCACGAGCGAGTAGTCCAGGTACCGCGCGCCCACCAACCCCGGCTGCTCGCTCACGGTCAGAATCAGCTCGACAGGACCACACGCAGTTCCGCGTTCTTGAATGACTCGGATCGCCTCGAGGTACGCGGCCAGCGCCGCGCGGTCATCGGCACCGAGAATCGTGGTGCCGTCCGAGAAGATGACACCGTCACGGATGACCGGGCGCAACCCCTCCGTCGGCAGCACCGTATCCATGTGCGTCGACAGGAACATGGCCGGCAGGCCCGCGCGAGTGCCGGACCACCGGGCGATCAAGTTGCCGACGTCGCCGCCGGTCTTCGTGTGGGCCATGTCAAATGCGACGGCGAACCCCATGCGCCGCAGCTGCTGCTCGAGCAGGCCGGCGATTTCTCGTTCCTTGCCGCTCGGTGCGTTGACCTTCGCCCACTTGATGAACTCCGCAACCAGCCGGTCGCGATCGACGAACCGCGCGGCACCGTCGCCGTGCACCATGCCGTTCCTCAGACCTCCCCGCCACTCACGGGCGCCGTGGTGTCCGCTCCGCCGAACACTGGCCACCCGAGCCGACCGGCGCGCTCGAGCAACCGCGGCACGCCGGCGCGCCGCAGCAGACGCCACGCGAGCCGCTCGGCGCCCCGCGCAATCTCATCCTCGTCCACGGTTGTCAGGTGCCCACCGCGGACGACGACCTGGCCGTTCACCAACACCGTGTCCACGCACGCGGCATTGGCCGCGTAGACCAGGGCGGCGTACACGTCGAACAAAGGCACGAACTCCGGCTGGCGCAGAGTGGCCACTACCAGGTCGGCGCGCTTGCCCGGTTCGATCGAGCCGATGAGCCCGTCAATGCCGGCCGCCCGTGCCCCGTTGATTGTCGCCATGGCCAGCGTGGCCTCCGCGCCCGTGACGGTGCTGCTGCGACGCACGGCTTTGTGGATGAGCGCGCCGGCCTTCATGACGCCGAACATGTCGAGGCTGTCGTTGCTGCACGGCCCGTCGGTGCCCAGCCCGACCATGACGCCCGCGGCCGTCAGGTCCGGGATCGGTGCGACGCCATCGCCGAGGAACGCATTGCTGACCGGGTTGTGGACGACCGCCGTGCCGCGCTCGCGCAGCACGGCGATCTCCTCGGGCGCGAGCCACACGCAGTGCGCGAGCAGCAGGTCGGGTCCGAGCACGCCGAGCCGGTCCAGATAGTCGACCGTCCCTCTCGCGCCGAACTTCGCCTGGATGAACTCCACGCGCTCGCGCACCTCGGCCGCGTGCATGTTCATACCGGTGCCGTACTGCCGGGCCACGGTGGACAACGCCCGTACCATGTCGGGCGTCACCGACGTCTCACTCAGCGGCTCCGGCCTGATGCGGATGCGGCCGCTGGCTTTGCCGTGCCACCGTTCGATCAGGTCGGCGCCCGCGCGCGCTGCGGCATCAGGCGTTTCCAGGAACTCTGGCCGGATCGGCGCCCACTCGGTCCAATCCACGGAGGCGCGGCCCAGCACCGCGCGGATGCCTACGTGGTCCACCGCGGCCGCGACGGCATCCAGCATGCCGGGCGTCGTGTTGATGTAGTGGCTGTCCACAACGGTCGTGGTCCCTGTTCGCAGCATCTCGACCGACGCGAGCAACACCGCGGCGTAGGCGTCCTCTTCGGTGAGCACGGTGGACATCGGCCACACGACATCCTGCAGCCAGTCGCGAAACGATTGATCCGCGCCGAGCGTACGATAGAGCACCTGGAACATGTGATTGTGCGCGTTGACGAGCCCGGGTATCACAAGGCAGGCCGCGCCACCCAGATGCTCGGCCCGCGGATAACGACCCGCGAGGTCCTGCCACGAACCGACATCCGCAATGAGCGTCCCGTCGACCGCGACCGCCGCGTCGCGGAGCACGCGGCGGTCGCCATCCATGGTCACAACGAGTGCGCCGCGGACGACCTTCATCCGAGTCCTCCTATCTGCAGGCACGGCCGGCTTGCGCGGCGGGCAAATCCGGGATGCCTCATGAGTCCCTTTCGCGGCGTTGCCGGGAACATCCCGCCCGCGGAGCCGGAGTGGGCGTGAACCGGGCGACGCGCCGAACTGGGGCCCGGACTCTTCGGCAACGTACCCGGAAAGAGCAGGACGCAGGAAGGAAGAACGACGACAAATTGATGGAAGATTACTGCAGGATTGCAGGCGCCGTCACTTGCGTCGAAAAGAAGGAGTCAGAACGGCGCGTTGCGAAACATCGCGCACCGACACAATTACATAGCACGTGTGAGGCGCCTGAGGGAGTTTGTATTCTCTCCGCAGGGGCAAACCCGGAGCGATCCGGGGACGCAAAGTCACGGGGCCACTGAAGGCCGGCCGGGCTGCCGGAGATTGCCAACGGTGGTCCGATGCGCGGGTGGAGCCGGCCGCTCAGCGAAGAGACGACAGTGTGGCGATGGTATTCGACGCTCATCGTCGGTAATACCCTCGATTTCCTGTTCACCTACGAGGCCGTCACTCGGGGGTTCGACGAGTGGAACCCCGTCCTGCGGCCGATCCTGCTCACACCGTGGCCGGTGGTCTACAAGGTGCTGTTGTTCTGCCTGCTGGGCTATTCGCTCTGGCGCGTGACGCGCCGGGAGCCCGGGGCCGGGCGCACGCTGCGGTGGCTGCGCGGCGCGGCGATCATCTATCTAGCGGTCGTGGCGGTCCACGCGCTGGGCCTAACGTTGGGCAGCTAGGCACGCCACGCGGCGGCTAGACCGCACACGGCATCTACACCTTACGCGGCAGGCTGTGGACGCCGGCCAGGCGTGCGATACCGGAACCGGTGGCTTCAGGGTCGGCGCGGATCCGCGGCACGTTGGTCCCACGCTGGTGAAAAGCCACGGTCAGATCGGCACCCATCTCGCACAGGTGCGCGGGTTCCCAGTCCAGCGCGCGCTCGACGGCAGCCTGGCAGGCCTGCAGCGGCATGCCGCGCCGGGCGTCCACGGTGGCGCCGGCGCACGCGCGAGGCGGTGCATCTGCTAGCACGCCGAGGCAAAGGTCCTGCTCGAAGGTCGGTTGCGGTTGCACGGGTCCGTCTTGCTGTCGAACGGTGCCGTTGGACACGCGGAGATCAACTCCTGCGCGTGCGCGGCCCAGGAACGCGCCCCCCAGGCAGACGCAAACGCGGGTCCGGCCCGACGGCTGGAACCCGCGTCCTGACTAACGGTGAGCTGGTCGGGCCGGGCGGACTTGAACCGCCGACCTCCTGAACCCCATTCAGGCGCGCTACCAAGCTGCGCTACGGCCCGACGTCTGAAGCCGAGTATAGCACACTCCTGCGGCCGCGCTACGTGCCGGTCGAGAGCGCCCGGCGAGCCGTGCACTCCGGGCACTCGCACAGGTCGTTTCGCAGAGAGGCGAACGTGTAGAGCCCGGTGTTGTGCCCGTCCGACCACTCGAATCGCAGGGCATAGGCACCGACACGCGAGACGCTCATGGCACGGATGTCCGGCCGGATGTCCTGGGGCGTCAGCGCCGGCGGCCGGTACCTCCACTCCCCGACGCACGCCGCGCACGGACAACGGAGGCGCAGGTTCATCCAGGTGTATGTCGAGCGGTGCCCGTCTGACCAGGTGATCTGGAGCATCTTCTCGGTGACGCTACCCATCTCAACCGGGGTCGGCATGCGGGGGCTCATCGTCGATATCCTCCAGGACTGCGCGGCCTCGTCACCACATCGGCGCGCACGTCTCTACGTCTGGTGTTTGGGGCAGTAGGAGACCGGCCGCCCGCCGACGCGTCCTGAGACGATCCTCGCGCCACACACGCGACACGGTTGCCCGGTACGGCCGTAGACTGCGAGGCGATAACGGCCCCTCCGTCCCTGGGCGTCCGCAAACTCCGGCTCGCCGCCGGCGCGCACCGCCCGGCGCAGCACGGAGCGCGTGGCGCGGTACAGCCGGGACCACTGGGATCCGGTCAACGTTTCGGCCTTGCGGTCGGGACGGAGCCCGGCCGCGAAGAGGATTTCCTGCGCCCACAGGTTGCCAATCCCGGCCAGCCGGGTCTGATCGGTCAGCAGGTTGCGCAGCGTCCCCCGGCCCCGCAGGGCCTTGCGAAACCGCGTCGCGGTCAGGCGCGCGTCGAGCGGATCCGGCCCCATCTGGGCGAAGAACGGCACACGGTCGAGCCTGTCCGCCGGGTACAGGTTGAAGCCGGACAACTGAAGCTCGCGGAACTCGACCTGGGGCCCGTCGTCGAACCGCAGCACCGCCGCGGTGGCGTCGTCGGCGGTCACCTCGTCGTGCGCCCGCACCACGCCCCACAACGCGAAGTGAAACGTCAGCGCCCAGTTGTTGTCGAGGTGAAAAATCAGGGCCTTGCCGCGGCGGCTCAACCGCGTGACGGTACGGCCGGCGAGCAGCCGGGCTGCCGCCGACGGTGTGTGTGAGCGCAGCGCTTGAGGCCTGGTAATATCAAACGACGCGACACGCCGGCCAACGACCAACGGTTCCAGGCTGCGGCGGATGGTCTCGACCTCGGGCAGCTCAGGCATCAGCACTAGGCGGACGGCGCCGCCGCGGCACGATTGGCAGCTCCTCACCCTGCACGAGCCGCTGAATGTTGGCCCGATGTCGGTAGACAGCCACGCCGGCGGCCACCACGCCGAAGACGAGGTGCTCCACTGGCTCGCGCGTCAACAACATGACGAGCGGCACCGACAGCACGCCGGCCAGTGACGCCAGCGAGGCGTAGCGCGTGACCACGACGATCGAGATCCACAGTCCGGCCGCGATCAGACCGGCGAGCGGTGACAATCCCAACAGCACACCGTACGACGTCGCAATCCCCTTGCCGCCCTTCCCGTGGAGGAAGATCGACCAGTTGTGCCCGGCGATCGCGGCCAGCCCCACGCCAACGGCAAGAGCCGGCGACGCGTCCAGTCGCGCCGCGGCCAGCACCGGTGC
>JAVKJV010000067.1:0-13613 GCA_031458775.1 Candidatus Fervidifonticultor quartus
CGTACGCGCCTTCGCCGCGAACCACCGGAATGTTGGGCCAGTCCTCAGCCAGACTGGGCGCAAACCACTCTGACACGTGGGCGAGACGGTCTGCGTATGAGGTTGTCATTTTCGCAAAGTGAAAGACGTTTTCACCATGACATTTCGACATCGCCGCCGGACGAACCTTCCAGCGAACGTCTCACCGGCGCCCTACTCGCCGGCGAGAGGTGACACTTTCGGGACCTTTGGGGGTGCGGGAAATGGGATCAGCCCGGTCTGCCGCTTGAGCACGCTCGGCTTCGTCTGCGGCACCCGCGGATGATGCTGGAGGTTCATGTCGAGCTTCTTCCCGCAGGCGCAGATCAGCTCGAGAACCTCAGAGGCATCGACCCAGATGTTGCCGGCGGCCTCGGCGCGGGCGCGGGCGGCATCGACCGCGCCTGACGCGCGCTCGGCCTCGTCTTCCTTCTGTCCCATCTGGCGCGTGCCCGATCCCGACAGCTCGTACATGAGCGCCTTCGGATAGTACACCGTGTAGCGCCGACCGCAGCCACCGCACGGGAATGTGAAGACGAGGGCCATGGTGCGATCATTGTAGGAAGCCGGGTACAGGAGCGTCAATTGGTCGTCGCGCAAGCCTGACGGGTGCCGTATAGTTGTGGTAGTCTAGAGGAACAGTCGGGGTGGCTCGGGAGGCGAGGGTCATGTCGAAGTCGACCGTAGCGCTTTGGGTCGCGGTCACCGCGATCGCCGTCGGAGGCATCGCGTACGCGGTCGGTCTGGCCGCGGGCCGCGGCGGCCAGGTCGCGGTTGCGGCAAGCGTCCCCGCCGCCCTGCCCGCCCAGTCGCAGAGCCCGTTCATGCCCTCGGAGCCGTTCCAGGGCCCGCAGGGTCCCAATCAGCCGTTCAACATCGTCCCGGCACCCGCGCCGTTCCAGGCGCCGCAAGCGCCCGGGCAGCCGCCCACGCTTCGGGAGTTCATCCCGATTCCAGGGCCCGGTGATCAGACTCCCGGCCAGCGCCCCGGCAACGAGTCCGGCGAGTGTGAGCCGATCATCCTCTTCTATCACAACGGGCAACTCTATCAGTTGCGGCCCGGGCAAGGCCCCCAGGATGGCCAGGGCCGGCCCGGCGCGCCGCCGGAGTTCTTTCACATGAATCCGTATCAGGGACCCGCCATTCCGGGGTTGCCAATGCCGGCGCCGCGCCCTGATCGCGGTCCGGGGTTCTCTCCGGTCAACCCACGCTCATAGCGTCCGGCGCGCCAACGTCCGTGAAGACCGTAGGAGCGGCGATACTGCCGCTCCTCGTCTTGGTCGTCGGTGTCGAGATGAGCGTCAACTTCTTCGGCGCGCTCGTGCCGCAGGTCCAGCGTGACTTCGCCGTCTCGGCGGGAACCGTGGCTACGGCCCTCGCGGTCTACCACGGCATCCGGCTCGTGATCAACGTGCCGGCCGGCCGTCTGATCGCGCGCTCCTCGCCGGTGCGCATGGTCGCGGCCGGCGGCGCGGTCCTCGCCGCGGGCGCAGCGGTCGTCGCCGCGGCGCCGGTCTTCGCCGTGGTGCTGGCCGGACGCGTTCTGATGGGGATCGGGTCCGCGGTGTTCTTCATCACCACGCAGTTCTGGATCTCAAAAGCCTCGACCCCTGACACGAAGGCGCAGCTCTTCAGCTACAACCAGCTCGCGGCGCTGACCGGCACGGCCCTGGGGCCTGCGGTCGGCGGCGGAATCGCCGGGTGGTTCTCCTGGCGCTATTCGTTGGCGCTCGCCGCGATCGTGGGACTGATCACGATGCTCGGCGCACAGAGGCTTGCCGATCCTACAGGGGGCGTGCGAGCGCCGGTCGCCGCGCCGGCAGGCGAACCCGCCGACCCCATGCGCCTGAGCGCCGTGCTGGGCCCGGGTATGATCATGATGGCGTTGTTCTTCTTCCACGGCGGCCTGCTCTCGACGCTGTTGCCGCTGCTCGCCGCGCGGGAGCTCGGACTCGGCCCGGCGGCGATCGGCGGGATCCTGATGCTGGGAACGCTGTGGCGATTCGGCGCCGCCCTGGTCGGCGGCCGCCTCGCGAGATGGGTCGGCACCCGGCGCGTGGTGCTGGCGAGTCTGGCGTCGATGGCGGTCTCGGTTCTGGGGTTCCACCTCGTCTCATCGCCCGTCGGCCTTGTGGTCGTCGTCTCTCTGATGTCCTGGGCGAACGTCGGTGGCAGCCTCGTCACGGCGCTGGTCACGGACCTCGTGCCCGAAGCGCACTGGGGCACGGCGCTGGGCGTGAACCGCACGCTTGCGGACGTGGGCGCGATGATCGCGCCCCTGCTGGTCGGACTGGCGATCGATCGATCGGGCTTTCCGGCCGCGATCACACTCGTCGCGGCCTTCCTGTTTATCGCCGCTATCGCGGCGACCATCCTCACATCGCCGAGGCGTCTCCATGCGCAGATCTCCTGAGCAGGCCGCGCGGTGGGCGGCCGCGCACCGCATCGCCGCTGCGGCGGCCGCCGGCCGGCAGCCGTTCGACCGGCTCATCGCGAACGTGCGGGTGGTCAATGTGTTCACCGGAGAGGTCATCCCCGGGCACATCGGCGTCGCCGGTGGGCTGGTGAGCCGCCTGTTCGACATCGAGGCACCCCTGCCCGAGGCGCAGGACATCATCGACGGCCAGGGCCGGTTCGCCGTGCCAGGCCTGATCGACTGTCATCTGCACTTCGAGAGCACGATGGTCATGCCCGCCGCGTTCGCCGAAGCGGTCGTGCCGCTCGGCGTGCTCACGGTCACCCCGGACCCGCACGAGATCGTCAACGTCATGGGCCTGGACGGCATGCGGGTGTTCCTCGAGGCCAGCCGCGGGCTGCCGCTCGACGTCTTCCTGCAGGTGCCGTCCTGTGTGCCGGCCACCAGCCTCGAGACCGCGGGCGCGCGCATCGGACCGGCGGAAGTTGCCGAAGGGCTGCGGTGGGATGGCGTGGTGGCGCTCGGCGAGGTCATGGACTATCCGGCGGTGATCGGCGGCGAAGCGCGCATGCACGAGATTCTCTCCGCCGCGCTGATCGCGGGTGCGGTCATCGAAGGCCATGGCCCTAATCTGAGCGGAAGCGATCTCGCGGCGTTTGCCGCCTCAGGCATCGACTCCGATCACACGCTCATGACCCCCTCGCTCGCCGTGGAGCGGCTGCGCAACGGCATGACCGTGCTGCTCCAGGAGAAGTCGCTGTCCCCGCAGACGCTGGCCGCGGTCGAAGGCGCGGCGCGCGCCCTGAACCTGTGTCTGGTCACCGACGACGTCTTGCCCGACGACTTGCTGGCTCGCGGCCACCTCGATCTGGTGTTGCGGGAAGCGATCCGGATGGGCCTCGACCCGGTGGACGCGATCTGCGCCGTGACCCTCGCGCCCGCGCGGCGGATGCGGCTCTACGATCGCGGCGGCATCGCGCCGGGTCTGCTGGCGCACCTGGTGCTCACCACGGACCTCGAGGACTTCCGGGCCGAGATGGTGTTCGCGCGGGGTGTGCTGGTCGCACAGGAAGGGCGCCTGCAGCCCGGGGCCGTCACGGTGGAGCCGCAGCCGGTCGGACGGGGCACGGTCAAGATCGCACCGCCCGGGGTCGAGCGGTTTCAGGTGGCCGCGCCGGCGGGCCGGAGCGCAGTGCGCCTGCGCGTCATGGAGATGAATCAGACGAGCACGTTCACCAGAGCCGGTGAGGCGACGCTCGCGGTTCGGAGCGGCCGGGTGGACTGGGAGGCCAGCGACCTGTGCTTGGCCGCGGTGTTCGAGCGTCACGGGGCTTCGGGCACGACAGGATACGGGTTCGTGCGCGGAGCCCTGCGCGAAGGCGCCATGGCGACGACCTGGGCGCACGACAGCCACAACCTGCTCGTGCTCGGCCGCAGCGCCGCCGAGATGGCAAAGGCCGCCCGGTGGGTCGTCGAGCACGACGGCGGGATGGCCGCGGTGCGCGGAGACACCGTGCTCGCCGGCGTGCCCCTCCCCGTGGCCGGGATTGTCTCGGACCAGCCGATATCGGTTGTCGGCCCGCAGGTCGCCGGGCTGCGCCGGGCGCTCGAGATGCTGGGCTTCACCCATCGGTCGCCGATCATGACACTCGGGGTGGTGACGCTGGCGGTCAGCCCGGAGCTGAAGGTGACGGACCAGGGTCTGGTGGACGTGAATAGGGGTCGGCTCGTCGATCTGTGGCTCCCGTAGACGGACTCTTCAAGCTTATCAGGAGTTCTACAAATTTGCCTTGATCGGCCGCAATGGCTGCGCGACTATAGGAGGACATACCTCGAGCGCGACCTCACTGGATCCTCCTCGGGTCGGCCCCGGACTGACCGCTCGCGGCACCATGAAGACACCTGAAGTGAGGGAGGCCGGTTCGTGAGCTCGGAACTTCCGCAGCGACACCTGAAGGTCACCCGAGGCGCCGTCGCCCGCTTTGTTCTGATCCCCGGCGACCCGGCGCGCGCCGAGAAGATCGCCTCGCGATTCGAGCAGGCGCGCGAGGTCATCCGCAACCGCGAGTACCTGGGATTCACCGGCACCGTGGACGGTGTGCCGGTCTCCGTCTGCTCCACCGGGATCGGCGGCCCGTCGGCTTCCATCGCGGTCGAGGAACTGTGCAACCTGGGCGCCGACACGTTCATTCGCGTGGGCTCGGCCGGCGGTCGGCAGCCGGAGATCGAGATCGGCAGCCTGGCGGTCGTCACCGCGGCGCACCGCGACGAGGGCACGGCCCTGGCGTACCTGCCGTTAGGATTCCCCGCCGTGGCCGATCTCGCAGTCACGCAGGCGCTGATCGACGCGGCCCGGACGTTGGGACGGGCACCGTTCGTCGGCGTGGCCACCTCGCGGGATGCGTTCTATCGCAAGGACGCCGCCCTCGCCGATCTGCTGACCACGCAGGGGCACATCGTTGCTGCGGAACAGGAGTGCGCCACGGTGTTCATCGTCTCGCACGTGCGGAGGGCCCGCGCCGGCGCGGTGCTCGCGATCGACTCCAATATCCTGAGGGAGAAGCCGGCCCCGGACGAAGTCGAGCGCCGGTTCCGGGCAGCCGAAGCCGCGGCGATCGAGGTGGCGATCGAGGCGGTCAAGCAGCTGGCGCGGTCACCTTGACGACGGCGACTCAGACGACGGGGCTGGGGTGAGTGCTCCCAGACGCCAAGGGAGGCGTCCTGCGCTGGATCAGGTGCGCGACGGATACGCAGCAACGCGAACCCGGACTAGGCTGGACGTCGGGCGCCACCCACAGCAGCGCGTCGCGGCTCTGACCCATCGAGGCAACAGGCTCCGGCGCCCCAGCCCCCGGAGAGCCTGCTCCCGACCGACCCACACGCCGGGACTCGCCCCGCGACGAGGAGGGCGTCCATGTCGCACAACAATCAGAATCCTGTGCAGGTGATGATGGAGCGGACCAGTCAGCTCCAGGAGAAGGCCACGGTCACGACGGCATTCGGGGAGCCGATTCGCGTCGACAACCGCACCTTCATCCCGGCTGCGAAGGTGCGCGTCGCCTTCGGCGTAGGCGTGGGACACGGCGGCCGGCCCGGGCAGGAGGCCTCTGGCGAAAGCGGTGGCGGCGGCGGGCGTAGCCGGAGGACGGGGCTCCCATGATCACCGGACGCTGCCTGGCTCTGGCCCTCATCGTCGCGCTCGCCGTGCCCGCGGCCACGCGGGCGCAGCCCGCACCGAGGCGCCTGTCGTTCGGAGAACTGGCGGCGGTCGTCGCAGAGCGCAACCTGACGCTCCGCGCGGCGGCATTCGACGTCGCCGTCGCCCGGACGCAACTGGCGCAGGCCAAGGGCGAGCGCCTGCCCCAATTGAGCCTGACCGGCTCGTACGGCACCGGCCAGCAGAGACCGGGGACCACGACCACCATCTCCAATCCTTTCGGCCCGGGAACGATCACGCTGACCGTGCCAGGGCCGGACCCCAGCCAGGTGCTGTTGCGGGTCGGCCTGCAGTACCCGCTATACTCCGGCGGGCGGATCGAGGCGCAAATCGCGCTGGCCGAGGCGAACCTCAAGGGCGCACAGGCGGTGTTCGCGCGGACCACCCAGCAGGTAGTCTTCTCCGCGCAACAGGCGTATCTGCGTGCGCTGCTTGCACGGGAAAACCTGACCGCGAGCCGTCGCACGCTTGAAGAGGCGGAGGAGAGTCTGCGGGTGGCGCAGGAGCGGGTGCGTGCCGGCGTGGCCGCGGGCTTCGACGAACTCCAGGCCGAGGTGCAGGTCGCGCGGGCGCGGCAGGGGATCGTGCAGGCGATGGCTGGGGTGCGCAACGCCGACATAGCGCTGAACGCGCTCTTGAACGAGCGGCTGGACGGCGCCCTCATGCTGACCGATACGCTGGAACCGCGTCCGGTCACGGGCACGCAGGACGCCGCCATCGCCGCCGCGCTGCGGCAGCGGCCGGAACTTGCCGAGTCGGCGGCGCGCATCGAGGCGACGCGCGCCAGCATCGCGCTCGCAGCCAGCGGCGGCCGTCCCACGATCACGCTCGGCGGCGGCTACGACGTCTCGGGTACGCCGAGCGCGAACGCCGGCGCCTGGTCGGCCACGCTCTCAGCCACGCTGCTGCTCTTCAACGGGGGCATCACGCGCGAGAGAATCCGGGAGGCCGAGCTGCGGCTGGAGCAGCTCGCCGTGCAGGAGGCGCGGACGAGGCAGCAGGTCGAGTTGGAGGTCCGCCAGGCCTGGATCGCGCTGGAGCAGGCCGCCGCGGAACTCGTGGTCGCCGCGAAGGCCGTCGAACAGGCGCGCGAGGCCGCCCGCATCGCGGTCGTGCGCTACGACGCCGGGCTGGGAACGGTGCTGGAGGTCCTGTCGGCGCAGGCGACGCTGGCGCAGACCGAGTTCAGCCTGGCGTCGGCGCGCTTCAATCAGAACCTCGCGCGCGTACAGCTCGTTCTGGCGATCGGGGGGACGCTGTGAGCGCCACGCCGACGAACGAAGACCTGATCGACGTCCGTCGCGTCGTCAAGGTGTACGAGAGCGCCGCCGGCAAGTTCACGGCGCTGCGCGGCGTTGATCTCCGCGTCGGCCACGGCGAGTTCGTGGCGGTCATCGGCAAGTCGGGCAGCGGCAAGTCCACGCTCATCAACATGATCACCGGGATCGACCGTCCCACCTCGGGCGAGGTGTACGTCGCCGGCACGCCGGTGCACACGCTGACCGAGAACCAGATGGCCGTCTGGCGTGGCAAGAATCTCGGGATCATCTTCCAGTTCTTCCAGTTGCTGCCCACGTTGTCGCTGATCGAGAACGTCATGCTGCCGATGGACTTCGCCGGGCTCTACTCTCCGCGCGAGCGCCAGGAACGCGCGCTGCACCTGCTCGATCAGGTCGGCCTGGCTGACCAGGCCTACAAGCTGCCGTCGGCAGTCTCCGGCGGGCAGCAGCAACGGGCCGCGATCGCCCGGGCGATGGCGAACGACCCGCCGATCCTCGTGGCGGATGAGCCCACCGGCAACCTCGACTCGAAGACCGCGCAGTCGATCTTCGCGCTGTTCGAGGATCTGGTCGGTCAGGACAAGACGATCCTGATGGTCACCCACGACAACGACCTGGCGCGGGCGGTCTCGCGGACCATCGTGCTGTCCGACGGCGAGATCATCGAGGAGTATCTGGCCCAGATGTTCCCGGGGCTCTCCGAGGCACAGCTGGTCGAGGTCACGCGCGAGCTCGAGACGCTGCGCTACCCACCCGGGGCGGTCATCATCCGCCGGGGCGAGCCGATCGAGCGCTTCTACCTCATCACGCGAGGCCAGATCGAAGTGCTGGTGAAGCGCGACGAGGGCCGCGAATTCGTCGTGAACACGATGGGCCGCGGCGCGTTCTTCGGCGAGATCGAACTGCTGCAGGGCGGGCCGGCGATGGCGAGCATCCGGGCCGATCCCCAGACCGGGGTCGAGGTCGCCGCGCTGGACCGCGACGAGTTCCAGGCCCTGCTGGCCACGTCGGAAGCGGTGCGAGAGGCGATCGAACGCGTCGCCCGCCAGCGAGAGGCCGAGCACGTCGCCGCGAGGCGGCGGGGAGCCCCGGGTGCGTAGTCCGCGCTGGCGCAAGGTCCTGGCCGACCTGTGGAGTAACAAGACCCGCACGGTCCTGGTCGTGCTGTCGATCGCGGTCGGCGTCTTCGCGGTGGGCATGATCGACGGCTCCGGACAGATCGTGACGCGGGACCTGCGCGTGCAGTACGCCGCGACCCGGCCGTCGGTCGCGCAGATCTACACCCGCGACGCCTTCGACGACGACCTGGTGCAGGCGATCCGGCGGATGCGCGACGTGGGCGAGGCCGAGGGCCGCCGTACCGTCCAGGCGCGCTACAACATCGGCCCGCAGCAGTGGAAGGAGATCTGGTTCATCGCGCTCCGCGACTACAAGGACATCCGGGTGGACAAGGTTTTCCCGAAGTCCGGCGCCTGGCCGCCGCCCGAGAAAGAGTTGCTGCTGGAGCAGTCGTCGCTCGCGATGGTCGGCGCCAGGGTCGGCGACGTGCTCCTCATCGAGACGCCCGACGGCACGCGCCGGCGGATGCGCATCGCGGGCGTTGTGCACGATCTCAGCCAGATCTCGTCGTTCTTCCGCGGCCTCGCGTATGCCTATATCAGCATGGACAGCCTGGAGTGGTTGGGCGAGACGCGCGACTTCAACCAGCTCAACTTCTCGATGGACGAGGTCCCGCTGACCAAGGCCCGGGTCGAGACCGTGGCCGGCCGGGTGCGCAACAAGATCGAAAACAGCGGCCGGGCGGTCTTCTTCACGCTCATCTTCGACAAGCCCGGCCGGCACTGGGCTGATGATTCGCTACAGACGATGACGCTGATCCTGGGCGTGCTGGGCGTCCTGTCCCTGCTGCTGTCCGGACTGCTGGTGGTCAATACGGTAACGGCGCTGGTGACCCAGCAGATGCGGGAGATCGGAATCATGAAGGCCGTTGGCGGTCGCGGCAACCAGATCATCGGCATGTACCTCGCGACGATCGTCGCGTTCGGCGGCCTGGCGCTGCTCCTGGCCGTCCCGCTGGGGGTCATCGGCGCGCAGGCGCTGTCGGCGTTCACCGGCCGTCTGATGAACTTCGACATCCTGGGCTACTCGCTCGCTTCGCGCACCCTGGCGCTGCAGGTGGCCACGGGTCTGTTGGTCCCGGTGCTGGCAGCACTCTACCCGGTCCTCAGCGGCGTGCGCATCACGGTGCGCCAGGCGATCAGTTCCTACGGCCTCGCCGAGGAGCCCCGGCGCCGGGGATGGCTCGACCGGTTGATCGAGGGCGTCCGCGGGTTCTCGAGACCGACGTTGCTCTCCCTGCGCAACACGTTCCGGCGCAAGGGGCGCGTGATGCTGACCCTGACGACGCTCACGCTGGCCGGCGCGATCTTCATCGGCATCCTCAGCGTGCAGAACTCGCTGATGGGCTTGATGGAGACCCTGTTCAACTACTGGAACTACGACGTGCAGATCGAGTTCAGCCGCTCGTATCGTCTCGAGCGACTCGAACGCGAAGCACTGGCGATTCCCGGTGTGACCGCGGCCGAGAGCTGGGCGTTCCGCAGCACCAGGCGCATCCGAGCCGACGACACCGAGAGCCCGAGCATCTTCCTGATCGCCCTGCCGGCGGCGACGAAGATGCTCAACCCCATCCTCCTGCAGGGCCGGTGGTTGCTGCCGGCGGACGAAAACGCGCTGGTCATCAACACCGACCTCACGAAAGAGGAACGCGACGTTCGCGTCGGCGACGAGATCGTCCTCAAGATCGGCACCCGCAAGAGCCGGTGGACGGTCGTAGGTCTGGTGCAGGGGATTCTCTCAGGACCGATCGCGTACGCGAACTACCCCTATGCGGCGCAGCAGATCCGCACGTTCGGCCGCGCCGACCGCGTACAAGTCGTCACGCAGGCACACGACGCGCCCTTCGTCACGGAGGTCTCGAGAGCGCTGGAGGCACGGTTCCGGCAGCTCGGGCTGCGGATGACCGCGAACCAGACGGTTCCCGAGATCCGCAAGCAGGTCGCCGCGCAGTTCAACGTCATCATCGTCTTCCTGCTCGTCATGGCGGTCCTGCTGGCCGTGGTGGGCGGGTTGGGTCTCATGGGGACCATGAGCATCAACGTGCTGGAGCGCACGCGGGAGATCGGCGTCATGCGCGCGATCGGCGCCTCGGACCGCGCGGTGATCCAGATCGTCATGGTCGAGGGTATCGTGATCGGTCTGATCAGTTGGGCGCTGGGCGCGGTCCTCGCGCTTCCGCTCGGCTACGGACTCAGCAACGCCGTCGGCCTGGCGTTCCTGCGCATCGCCCCGGCCTTCAAGTTCTCCGTCATTGGCGTGGGGCTGTGGCTGGCCATCGTCGTCGTGCTGGCCGCCGTCGCGAGCTTCCTGCCGGCCTGGAACGCGTCGCGGCTCACGGTGCGGGACGTCCTCGCCTATGAGTAGGCACCGCCCCGGCCCGCGTGACATGGCGCCGCGCCGGCCCACGTAGGAGGAGAGCATGCGGAGGACATGGATCGTCATCGCACTGATTGCCGTGATCGCGGCGGGCGCGTACGTGGTCATGGGACGGCGGGCCGCGCAGCGGGCCCGACAGGCCGACCCGACCCCGGCCGTCAAGGCGCCGAGTGAGGTGGTCGCCGAGGCTCGTGTCGTGCCCATTCGGGGCGTGACCATGGGGCTTCCCGCGGGCGGCACCATCGTCGAGGTGCGGGTGAAGGAAGGTGAACCGGTCAAAGCCGGACAGCTCCTCGTCAGGACCGAGGCCGCGCGGCAGGCCGAAGCGTCCGTGGCACAGGCCGAGGCCGCACTCCATGGCGCCCAGGCGAGACTGGCCGAACTGCGGGCCGGAGCCCGTGCGCAGGACATCGAGTCGGCCCGGGCCGCAGTGGCGGCCGCCGAAGCCCGCTACAATCAGCTCCTCGCCGGCGCGCGCGACCAGGAGCGGGCGCAGGCCCAGGCCGCGGTCGAGCAGGCCGAGAACCGCGCCGTATCCGCGCGCCAGCGTGTCGTCGGCGCCGAAGCCGCGCTGAAGCTGGCCGAGGACGACCTGCGGCGCCTGGAGCAGTTGCTCGCGCAACGGGCGACGTCGCAGCAATCGGTGGATCAGGCGCGCACGCGGGTGGCCTCGGCACGTGCCGAGCTGGATGCCGCGCGGGCAGAACAGGCCGCGGCCACCGCCGCCGTGGCAGCGGCGCGGCAGCAGGCGAGCCTGGTGCAGGCCGGAGCCCGCAGGGAAGAGCTCGACGCCGCAGCCGCCGACGTCCGGCGCGCCAGGGCACAGCTCAACCTGCTGCGGGCCGGCGCGCGGCCGGAGGTCATCGCCGGCGCCGCGGCCGACGTGGCCGCCGCGGCGGCCGCGGTCAAGCAGGCACGCGTCGCCCTCGCGCAGGCAGAGCTGCGCGCCCCCTTCGACGGCACGATCGCGTGGCTGGGTCCGAAGGTTGGAGAGTACGCGGCACCCGGCGCGCCGGTGGTGCGGATCGGTGATCTGTCAGCCTGGCAGGTCGAGACAACCGACCTGACCGAGTTGAGCATCGTCAAGGTCCGCGAGGGCAGCCGCGCGAAGGTGACGTTCGACGGCATCCCCGATCTCGAACTCGCCGGTACGGTAAGGCAGATCAAGGCGTTCGGCGAGAACCGTCAGGGCGACATCACCTATACGGTGACGGTCGCCCTCGACACGCAGGACCCGAGGCTCTACTGGAACATGACGGCCAGCGTCGCGATTGCGCCGTCCGGCCCCTAGCGCCGCTACTCGACCTCCATCCCTTCGACCGCGAGCTCGAGGGTCTCGATCGCCACGTCGCGGCCCTCCGCCTGCAGCGAGGACGGCTGATATTTCACCGGCCACGCGCCACGCAAACGCCAGCGCTTGACTGGATTTCGTGCCTCGTCCAGCAGCGTCACCATCACCTCTCGGCGTTCGGCCTGACCGGTCTCAACGGTGCGCCACCACTGGTAGAGGTCGTTCGACGTCGTGATGCCGCGGCGCAGGAGCAGGTTGCTGTACTTCACGAGACCCGGGAGCTTGCGGACCAGCATGTCGCCGCCTTCGCGGTACTCGACGACGTCTGCCGAGGCCGCCGGCAGTACGACCTCGTGGAATCCGGCGGTGGCCTGGCCGCCGAACTCCACGACGAAGTTGAAATTGCGATACGGATCCTGGCGGGATGGCATGGCTAGGTCCCTCCGCGCAGATGTGGCGTCTCGGCCACGTACGCGATGGCTTTGTAGATCCCCAGGTCGTGATGCGTCGCGATGGTGCGGCTCCGTCCGCGCTCATCACGATACGTGATACGCGAGGCGATGCGTTCCGGCTGCCCGCGAGCGAAGTACGACGCGGCGCTGTCGAGTAGCGTGCGAATCTCCCGGCCCGGCGCCAGGAACTCGACGCGCCTGAACAGGGGCATCGCCGAGACCTCGCGAGTCCCCCCGAGGCCGACCACCGGCTGATCGAAGCTCACGGAGACGGCCGTCACCGGACGGGCGCCGATGTTCCGGATCGCCAGAAACAACAGCCCGTGCTCGAAGACCACGTCCAGGATCACGTCGCCGCCGATGTGCTGTCGTTGTTTCGCCTGCCGCAACGTCCGCGTGGCCATGCCGCTCTCACCTCGACCGGTGCCGTGGGCCTTTCTGTGCCACGGTGGGGATTCCTCTCGGTGCCGGTGCTCCAGGATGAGGCGATCTGCGAGGCGGCGCGGCGAGAGTCCACCCCTCGGCGACGCGGTATACTCGGAATAACGTCACCGCATGGGTACGGAGGTCCCGGCATGCGTCTCGGCGTCGTGTTCCCCCAGACCGAAATCGGTAGCGATCCTCATGTCATCCGCGACTTCGCGCAGGCCGTCGAGGGCATGGGCTACCAGCACCTGCTCGTCTACGATCACGTGCTCGGCGCCGACACGGCAAACCGTCCCGGATGGGTCGGGTACGACAAGGCCGACATGTTCCACGAGCCGTTCGTGTTGTTCGGGTTTCTGGCTGCCGCCACGGCGCGGCTGGAGTTGACCACTGGCATCCTCATCCTGCCGCAGCGGCAGACCGCGCTGGTCGCCAAGCAGGCAGCCCAGGTGGACGTGCTGAGCGGCGGCCGGTTGCGCCTCGGCGTCGGGCTGGGGTGGAACTCGGTCGAGTACGAAGCACTGGGCATGGGGTTTCAGAACCGCGGCCGCCGCATCGTCGAGCAGATCCAGGTGCTGCGGGCCCTGTGGACACACGAGACGGTCACGTTTCGCGGGCGGTGGCACACGATCGTCGAGGCAGGCATCAGCCCGCTTCCAGTTCAGCGGCCCATCCCGGTGTGGATGGGCGGGGCGGCCGACATCGCTTTCAAGCGCGTGGCCAGGATCGCGGACGGCTGGATGTACGGTGGTGGCCTGCCGAATCCTTTCACCCGTCCGAGGGCACGCACCCCGCAAGAGATGGTCGAGGTCCTGCGCCGTGAGGTGCGCGCCGCGGGCCGCGACCCCGCGACCGTCGGCATCGAGGCCCGCGTGTCAGTCGCGAGCGGTACGCCAGACGACTGGCGGCGCGCTGTTGACGACTGGCGCCGGCTTGGCGCCACGCACCTCTCGGTGGCGACCATGCGTGCCGGGTTCAAGACGCCCGCGGCGCACGTCGACGCGGTGCGGCGATTCCT
>JAVKJV010000068.1:0-13492 GCA_031458775.1 Candidatus Fervidifonticultor quartus
TCGCTCGCCGGACTCGTCCCCGCCTCGGCGGGCCAGACGCTCTATGCCGCATCCAAGGCCTTCCTGATCAAGTTCTCGCAGTCGCTCGCGCTCGAGGTGGCGCCGTACGGGGTGCACGTGACGGCCGTGTGTCCGGGCTTCACGTACACCGAGTTCCACGACGTCCTCGGCAACCGCGACCGGATGAGCCGCCTGCCGCGATTCATGTGGATGGACGCCGCCACGGTGGCGCGCCAGGGGTACGAGGCGTCGATGGCGGGGCAGGTGGTCTACGTCAACGGGCGGGTCAACCGTGCCATTGCGCTGCTGGTCCGGCTGCTGCCCGAGCGGCTGACCTGGGCGGTGGCCCGGCGCGTGACGGGGAGGGTGCGGAAGCTGTAGCCCAAAGGGGCCGTTCGGCCGGCTTTTCCGAGCAAGCTTCCGGCGCCGTGTCTTCCTCACGAACGAGTGCCGCAGCGCCTCGCCGCCTCTACGGCGTCGGTCGCCGCGGGCGGCGCCGGCCGCCGGTGGTGTCCCCTGGCGCCGCTCGGCGGCTCAGCTCTCTCGCAGCACGGTCAGGAACTCCGCCACGATCGCCACCGACTCTGCGTCCTTCCCCGACAGCGTGATGGGCGCGTATTCCGGGTTGGTCGGGGAGAGTATGACCTTCCTGTGCTTCCAGCCCGTCTCCGCGTCGGGTTCCTTCTCCGAGGAGTAGCGCTTCACCGTGAACGAGCCGCCCGTTTCAGGGTCGGCCGGCCCGCGATACTGTGCCAGCACGATCTTGCCCTGCCGGGTGCCGCCAGAGCCTACCCGAAAGACGAGGTAGTCGCCGTCTCGGATGGCGGGTTCCATGGAGCGGCCGACCGCACGGCACACGAACATCCCTTCGTCCAGGCGCCCGATCCCATCGGCCTCGATCCACCCTTCCGGCTCCACCGCCTCGCCGCGGCCGAAGTACCCGGCCGCCGCCTCGAGCGAATAGACGGGCAGCAATCTCTTGTACGCCTCCCGCCTGACGCGCTCATCGTCGAGGGCGATCAGGCGGAGCTGGCGGTCGGGGGAGCCGCCCACGAGGGCATCCGCGAGCTCGACGAGCGAACGAACACCGGCGGCGAGGGCCGCCTCGAACTTGCGCTGCTGGACGAAGAGGTACCGCCATTGCCCGTACCTGGTGGCGCTCATCTTCTCGCACCACAGGCGCGCTGCCTCGCTCTTGAGCGCAGTGTTCGGCCGGACCTCGCCCTTGGTTTCGGCGAGCCACATCACCTCCCGGCCGTCCTGGTCGCGCGCGGCGATGATGAAGTCCGGGTAGTACTGGCGCGGCCGGTTGTTCTCGTAGTAGGTGATCGAGAACCCGAGCCGCTCGTTCTTGAAGTAGCGCACGACGTCCGTGGTGTCGTCCAGGAAGTCCGCGAAGCGCTTCTCAAGGTCCGTGTGGCACGGCACCTTGTTGGTGTGGCAGCGCTTGCCGTCGGCAACGATGCCGGTCCACTGGAACCGGCGCAGGTTCGCGGAATCCAGCCACTCAGGATTGCCGAGAATCGGTACCGCGCCGAGACCAGGCACACCCGCCGCGCGGATCGCATTTTCTAGCACGTCTAACGCTCGACCTCTCCAATACGGGATACCGATGTCGCGAGGGTCGCTTCGCTGTCCGTCAAGGTCCATTGTTGACACTCTCAGGTCTACGTACCGCTGGCTGATTTCGAGCAGCTCCTCGAACGTCGGACCCATGCCGAAATCCGCTGCTGCACCCGGGTTAGTCCGCCGATGAAGCTCCTCGGCTATGCGAAACACGCTCCTCAGCGTCGGCCACTCCGCACGGAATCCATCGAGCGTCATCGTCCGTTCTTGACCGCCGCCGACGGGTGGCTTCATGGAGAATTCCGGCGGGGTCTGCTTGGGGTCGATCTTCATCTCCGGTAGCCCCTCCACGCGAATCAAGTCCCCGAGCGATTCCGTCACGCGGACGGCCCACGAGCGGACGTTCGGTACCTGCACTCGGTACTTCGCCTTCTTCGGATCGGGCTCGATCCAGACCGGCTTCTGGCCCCACTCGCCGGTCTTGGGGCGCTTGCGCTTCTCGACCGGGAAGCCGACGAAGGGGATGCCGAAGGCGTCCACCGTCTCCTCGCTCCCTTCGGGCCGTTCCTCGAGCGGCTGGTTCAGGACGTCGTAGTTCGTCCGGCGCAGCCCGCGACCAATGATCTGCTCGGTAAGAAGCGGCGAGCCGAAGGCGCGCAGTCCCAGGATGTGCGTCACGCTCTTGACGTCCCAGCCCTCGGAAAGCATGTTCACGCTGACGATGCAGCGCACGTGCTCGCCAGGCTTTCCCTTCACGCCAACGGTGTTCACCATCTCGCGCAACACGGCCTCGTTGCCCTTGTCGGCGTCGAAGACCTTGGAGTCCACCTGGATCGTCACCCAGCGCGAGCGGTCCTCGTCGTCGGGATTGCGCAGCAGCTCGTACTCGCGCGTCAGGTGCTCGAAGAGCCACCCGGCGCGCGTGGCGTCGCTCGTCACGCACAGCAGGACCGGCGCCGGCCCGCGCGCGAACTCGAGCGTGCTCGCCCACTCGTCGTAGTCCTTCTTCCACGACGCGTAGATGCTCGCGATGGCCCCCTTGCAGGCGCGCAGGTACTCCTCCTTGGTTCTTGCCTCCTTCACGAGGTCCCAGAGGTCGAGGTACATGCGCCCCTGCTCGTCGGGGTCGGGGAGCCGGACCACCTTCACGAGGCCGGACTCGAAGGCGTCGTAGACCGAGAAGTCCGAGACCAGCCACTCGAACAGCGTCCCCTCGGGCTTGGGGGAGCCCGAGCCGTACCAGGGCGTCGCCGAGAGGTCGATCACCAGGCTCACGCGCGCGGCCTTGCCGATGCGTTCGAGGATCTTGCTCCACTTGATGTACTCGGGCTCGTCCGCCTTCCTGCCGCGCTTCTCGCCGTAGACGTGGTGCGCCTCGTCGTTGATCACCACGAGGTCGCGCCAGCCGCCGAGGAGCCGCCGGATCGGCGCGTTCGGGTCCTGCCGGGCGCGGCGCTGCATCGCGCGCAGCACCGCCTGCGGGATGAAGCGCCCCTCCTCGAGCGACAGGTCGCCTTCGCCGATCCAGTCCTCGCGTTTCGCCTCGAGCGGGATGCCTTGCCAGTTGCGCACGAGCAGGTTCGGATGGAACTCCTCCCGGTACTCGGGCGGCACCATCTCGAAGGCGTCGTACAGGTTGTGCTCGCCGGCCGGGTCGAGCCCGTCGCCGCGCGGCACGCCGCTCACGCGGTCGCGCACCGTGAGGTTCGGCACCAGCACCAGGAAGTTCGCCGAGAGCGACGAGCCGCTCACCTTGCGCTTGTGCAGGGTCGCCCAGGTGATGAGGAGCGCCATCACCACGGTCTTGCCGGTGCCGGTGGCGAGCTTGAGCGCGTAGCGCAAGAGGTCGTTCGTTCCCGGCATCTTGTACCGGTTCTTCACCTCGTAGAGGTAGATGACCGTCTCGACCGCCTCCTGCTGGCAGAAGAAGAAGCGTTTGCCGACCGCCCGGCGCTCCTCGTCGCGCTCGAACCACCACTCCAGCAGGCGCCGCGTGACGACCGCCGTGCCCGCCCAGCCAGCCTCGCGCCACGCGCGCACCTCGTCGCGGAGCTGGTTGACGAACTCGTTCCTCTCGGCGGCTGCGGCCGAGAGGTCGTCGAAGAGCCCCGTTTCCTTGCCGACGAGGCCGGCGATGCCGCCCTTGACGTCCTTCGCGGAGGCGAGCAAGCGCATCGAGGGCCGCCGCCCTTGGACAAGCCTCGACCTCCCGCCGCGCAGCAGCTCGTAGTGCTTGTTCGGCTCGCGGAAGGCGTCGCAGATGACGACCCGATCGACGACGTAGGCCATGCACGTCCTAGCCGGTTGTTGCGACCGTCACCGAGCGCGGCTCCTCGACACGCTTGGAGGCATCCAAAACCTCGATCGAGACGAGATTACCTGCTGCGTCGTAGTCGAGAATGATTCCGGGCTTGTCCTCGTCGCTCTCCGCAATCGGCACGTCGCGAAAGACGAGGGTCAGGGTATCGGTCTCGGCGTCATAGGTCACTTTCATGTCGTCCTCCAGTACTTGTCCAGTTTGCTCGACCGGTAGACGGGTACGACAATATCCGCTTCGGCGCCCGTGTCCACGACCACCCGGACCACATGCTCCCGGCCTGATTTCGGATCGCCACGGCGCGCCTGGCGGACCTCTCGCCCGGGCCGCACGGGTACGACCTGCTCGGGCACCGTGGCAATCTCGATGACGGTGGCTTCTTCGACACCGCGCCGTTGGGCGCGCCAGCGCGCGTGCGCGCTCAGGATTACAGGCTTTCCCGTCATGTTGCCAGCTCCCGTACCACTGTGGACTCGTTCCCGTACACGTCCACCACCTTCACCGCGATGCGCTTGTAGCCACGCAGCGGGAAGGGCTCGGAGGTGAGCTTGAGCGTGAACTCGTCGTCCGGAACCTCGACGCCGAGTCTCGACAGCGCAGGCTTCTTCCTGAAGTCGAAGAACATCTGGCAGTCCACGAAGCAGTCGCCGTCGTAGTCCTCGTCGAGGTACCAGGCCGAGACGTAGCCCGAGTCGGCCTGCTTGTACTCGGTGGTGCGACGCTTGCGGTCGAAGAGCGCGACGCCCTTGAGCGTGACGCGCACCTGCTTCTCCTTGCCGTTCTTCGCGGCCGCGACCTCGATGTCCGGCAGCGCGAGCGGCGAGAAGAGCATCTCCGGCTGCGTGACCTTCAGCCCCTCGGCGAGCGTGTCCGGGCGGATCATGATGAGCTCGACCTTGACCTTGCCGCGCTTCTCGAGCGCCGACTTCACCTCGCCCACGTTCGCCTCGAAGGCCCAGCCGAGCACGTGCACCTCGAGGATGCCGGAGGCGAGCGCGTCCTGGACGGCGTCGTTGATCTGCTTCGCGGTGACGCGGCCGGAGAGCGGGCCGACCGAGATCGCGATCTTCTCCTTCTCGTTCTCCGCCACCGCGTGCACCAGCCCGCTCGCGCCCTGGATCGCCGCGTCCTTGCGGTAGAGGCGGCAGATCGCCTCGATGTAGTTCTCGAGCTTCGCCGCCTCGCCGATGCCCGGCTCGCGCACGACGTAGCCCTTCCAGTCCTCGACCGAGTAGCGGCCGAGCGACATGACCTCGAAGGGGCCGCAGACGCGGATTGCGTCCTTGTCCACCTCGGGCTGGTCCACGAGTTCGACCTTCTCGGGCTCGAGGTCGTAGGCGAGGCTCTTCAGCGTCACGCGGTTGACGGTCTTGTAGATGAAGTTGCCGGAGACCTTGCCGTTGCGGGTCCTGTAGTGCTCGAAGGTCGCCGAGAGCAGCCGCTGGCGCGCAACGTTGATCGCCACGCGCGACGTATCGCAGGTGATCCAGCGCCGGCCGAGGCGCTCGGCGCAGAAGGCGGTCGTGCCCGAGCCGCAGGTCGGGTCGAACACGAGGTCGCCCGGGTCGGTGGTCATGGCGATGCAGCGCAAGACCGTTTTGGTCCCAGTCTGTACGGAATAGACTTTCGGCTCGGTGAACGAGCCCGTACCGGTGTCGAGCCAGATGTTGGCGATCGGTGACACCGGGAAGTCGTCATGGAACCGCACGTACGCGAGGCTCGAGCCCGAGACCTCGATGCGTCGCTTCTCCGCAAGACGCTTCAGTCCCTCGATCGTCGCCTTCCAGTGGCTATTGGCGGCGGGGTAGTAGGTCCTCCCCTCGAACGTGAACGGCTGCGGCTCCTTCGCCTCGCCCTGCGACATCATGTTGTCGAGGCGGAACACCCGCCACTCCGCCGGCAGTCGGTCGATGCTCTCCAGCTCCTCCGCCGTCAGACGTCGGCGCGTCCCATCCGGAAGCTCCACCTTGTTGTAAACGCCGGCACCTTCGAGGCCGATGCCCTTCGGCTGATAGAGTTGCCGGTACTTGATCTTCTCGATGTCTTTCGCGTACCAGACCAGACAGTCGTACACGCACGACATGCGCTGATCCGTGAAGCCGGTCGTCTTGTTGAACACGACAGTGGCAAAGTGATTCGCAGCCCCAAAGACCTCGTCCATGAGCGTCCGCACGAGGTGCACATTGTCGTCGTTGATTTGGACGAGAATCGAGCCCGACTCGGTCAGCAGCTCGCGACAGAGGTACAGACGCTCACGCAGGTACGACAGGTACGAGTGAATCCCCAGCGCCCACGTATCCCGGAACGCCTTGATCGTGAGCACGTCGTCGCCCGGGTCGTCGGGATCGTTCCTCGTCGAATCCACCCGCTGCTGGAAGTTCGAGTCGTACTTGATGCCGTAGGGCGGATCCATGTAGATCATCTGCACCTTGCCGCGCAGGTTCTCGTAGTGTAGGAGCGACTCCATCACGTGCAGCGAGTCGCCGCAGATGAGCTTGTTCTTCCAGCCCTCCTCGTGGGTGTAGAACTCGACGCGCTTGGCTCGGTCGCTCTCGCGGAGCTGCTTTTCGAGGTCGGCGAAGAGGTGCCCCTGCCTCGACGCGCCCGACTTGTCCTCGGCGGCCTTCCTCGCCCGCTCGATGATCTGCGCGATGCGCGACTCGGAGACGATCTCATTGCGCTGCAGCGGCAGCACCGGCACCTCGCGCCGGTTGCGCTTGCCCGCCCAGAAGAGCACCGGGTCCGCCGCCGGATCCATGTCCACCACCACCGGCCGCTCGTCGTCCGGGAGCTTGCCGACCACGACGGCCTTGCTCCACCCGTTGTCCATCGGGAGCGTGACGACCTGCTCTTCTGCCGGCAGCAGCGGCGTGTGCCCGGTCTCGGGTGTACGCGGCTCCTTGATGTGGTCGTAGGTGTAGCGGGTGACCTGCTTCTCGGGCTTGGTGCTGCCTGCGGTCTTCTTGCCTCGCGCCATCGGCTGTCCTCGCTGTCGACTCAGGGTACGTTCTCGGTGTACCGGCACGCGGGATACTTCGTGCATCCCAGGAACCGTCCGTGCCGCCCGCTGCGCTCGACGAGCCGGCCGCTGCACCCTGGCTGAGGACAGGCGCGCGCCGTTGCACCGCCGGCGTTGCCCGGTGGCGCTCCCGCGCGTCGCACGCTCGCGGTTCCTCCGGCCTTTGGCTTGCCGCTGCGGCCCGTTCCACCGACGCGACGCAGGTCGACCTTCGTCCCGCAGCCGCGGTCCTGGCATTCGAAGTAGATGCCGTGGCGCCCGTCGTGCCGGACCGTGGGCCCGCCGCAGGCGGGACACACCGGGTTCTCCGGCCCGTCCAGCGCGGGCTCATCGTCCCCACGCCCGGCCGGCGTGCTCAGGAAACGGCCGATCTGCTGGCAGGCGGCCTGGCTCTCGATGCGCAGCATGCTCTCGTGGGTGTCGCGGTGCGAGAGGATGTTGAGCGAGCCGTGCCAGAGGATCCGGCCATCGACAATGGCGATCTTCTCGTGCATGCGCGCGCGCAGGTCCACGCTGACGCCCAGGGCTCGCAGGCTGCTCACCAGTTCCGTTACCTCGCCAGTGTCGCCTCCGCCGGACTCTTCCGCCGGCCGCGTCACGACCCGCACGCGCACGCCTCTCGCGAGCGCGGCCCGCAGCGGCCCCACCCAGCGGGATGTTACCGAACTCGTGGCGAACGGCGAGAGGATGACGATGGACTCCCTGGCCCGGGTGAGATCCCGAAGGAACGCGGGATAGAAGGTGCCCTCGGTGAAGGCGCCGGCAGCACCCTCCGGGAAGTCGAAGGTCGGCGGCAGCACCTTGTGCAGCCCGTCGATCCAGTCGCGCTCGGCGAGCGGGAGGAGCGCTTCGAGGTCGAGGGCGTCACCGTGCTCCTCGAAGTGATCCACGAGCCTGTGCGCGAAGCGGTCCGGCGGGGCCTCGGCGCGCAGGTACGCGAAGTTGCCGATCAGCACCACGTGATGCCTGGCGCGACTGACGGCGACGTTCAGCAGCCGCGCCCCGTCCTCCTCGAGCTGCGTCGCCTGGAGGAAACGCCCGAGGGGCACGCCGACCGAGTCCGTGAGGTCGACCAGCATGGCCGACTTCTCGTTGCCCTGAAAGCGGTGCACCGTCGCCGCGACGCCGGCGGCTCGCTCCCCCAGCCGGTCGTCGAGCAGCGCCTGGATCAGGCGCGCCTGCGTCGCGTACGGCGAGACCGCGCCCACGGCGGAGTTCGGTTCGCTTGCCGGCGGCAGATAGCCCGTTTCGGCGAGGTGCAGCACGATGTTCCGCACCAGCAGGGCGTGGAAGAGATTGTAGCGAGAGTACGTGCCGGCACGACGCGCCGCCCACGGGTGGAACGGCGCCGTGTTCACGTAGAGCAGGGGCGCCGAGCCCAGCGGGAATGGCGGGGCACTGCCTGCCACGCTCGGGTGCGACCGCAGCGGGTGGTCCGGATAGAACAGCGCGTTGACGACGGCGCAGATCGGTTTTCGCATGCGGTACTGCGTCCTGAGCGCGACCAGATGTGGCACCGGCTCGCGCCGCGCGAGGCGCTGCGGAATTCCCGCGATCTCGAAGACGTCGCGTTTGAGCCACTCGTCGGCGGGCACCCCGTCGGACATGACGATGGGCGGAAGCTGGCGGAAGTCGCCGGCGACCGTGACCGAATGCGTCGCGAGCCCCGCCGCGTAGTAGACGAGCGGCGGCATGAGCATCGACGCTTCGTCGATCACCACCGTGTCGAACTGCCGCGACGCGTCCTTGCCCAGGTAGGTGCGGTACACGGTCGTCGCGAGGATGCGACAGCGCGCGAGCACCTGCCGCTCCAGCTCGGCCAGCTCCAGGCCGATGGCCGCGGTGCGCTCCCGGATCTGTCCCAGGCGCGCCCGTAGCGCCGAGAGGCGCGTCGCGAGTTGCGCTTTGGGCGGAAACGAGCCAGTCTCCCCGCGCAGCCGCTCGACCTCGGCGCGGAGGGCGCCGATCTCCTGCTGGAGTGTCGGGCGGCCGGCGGCGAGCGCGGCCGCTGCGTTCCTGGCCGCGGTCGCAGCCTGCTCCGCCGCAAGGGCGTCGCGCTCCAGTCGTTCTGGATCGAGACGCCTGATCCACCGTCCCACCGCCGACATGGTGCGCGCCCGCTCCAGATCCGCACGCAGCCGCCGCGCGGTCCCGGCGTGCTCCTGGGCTTCCCGCTTCCGGGCCGTGATGCTCGCCTCGAGCGTGGCGCGCGCCCGCTCCCGCGCCGTCAGCGCAGACTCGGCGCCTGCCAGTCGCTCGAGATGCTTCAGAGTGGCGAGCAGGGAGCGTTCCTCCGCCTCGAGGGGTGCGGCTTCGGCTTCGAGACGCGCCGTCTCCTGGCGCAGCGTCTCACCCAGGCGGCCGACGACCGCGTCGAGTATCACCTGCGGACCGAAGCGGCGCCGGAGCTCTTCCTTGACGACCGGCCCCTGCCGAATGACCAGACCCTGATGGAAATCGGGCTCGCCCTCGAGCCGCTCCGCGATACGCTCGAGCGCGGTGTCGACCGCGATGTTCGTGTTCGAGACGAGCAGGACCGACCGACCGGCCCGGTAGTGCGCCTCGACGATCCGGGCGAGGGTCGTCGTCTTGCCCGTCCCGGGTGGCCCCCACACGAACGTCGTCTCGCTGCCGAGCGACCGGCGGACAGCCCTGCGCTGCTCGTCGTTGGCACTCCCGTCCGCCAGCACCTTGGAATGGGGATCGGCGTTCCGACTGCTGGGGGTCAGGCGCCCGATCACGCGGTCGGCGGACGCTCGTGCAAAGGGCACCTTGTCCGAGCGAACCCGCTCGAGCCGTTCTTCGAGCCGCTCGAGCAGGAACGCATCGTCCGAGATCAGGCGCGCTACCGGAATCTTCGGGCCTACGTCCTTCTCGAGGGCGACGATCAAGACGCCGTCGCGGAACGAGACGAGGACACCCGGCACGTCCTCCTGGCCGGCGGTGAGGCGGACCGGGGTGTCGTCGCGGAGGTGCAGCTCCTGGACGACGACGAAGCGGTACAGCCAGGATCCTTCGGCCTGGCCGATGCGTTCGCCGCCTCGAAGCTCGATCCGAATGCCGCCCCCCTTCTGTCGAATCGCGGCAACCTCGAGACGGAGGGCGTCGAGCATCGCGGCGAGCGGATCGGTCATGGGACGACCGCCCCCCTTCCCGCCGTGCACACCCCCCGATAGTCGCACCCGCTGCACTTCCTGGCCGCCGGGGTCGCAGGCAGGCTGCTCCTTCGCAGTGCCTCGGCCGCGTGGCGCGTGCGGGCCTTGACATCGGCGATGAAGCCGTCGTCCACCGAGCGCGGCTTCCGCCTGCGCTCGTCGAGCTCGTAGACCTCCACGTAATCGGGACGGCGACCGGTCAGTTCCTGGTAGCCGAGCGCGTAGGCGTGGAGCTGGGCCTCGGTGACGTCCTCCGCCTGAGCGCGGTCGGTCGACTTGAGATCGACGATCGTCGTCTCGCCGGTGTCGATCCGCCGCACGAGGTCGATGCGGCCGCTCACGGTCACGCCGTCGCCCAGGTGGATTTCGATCTGCTTTTCCGAGAACTCGATCTTGTCGAAGAGAGCCGCGTTGTCGGTCAGGTAATCGCGGAGCACGCGCTCGGCGGCCTGCTCGAGCTGCTGGCGGAGCGCGGGGTACGCGTAGGGCACGCGCAAGTGCGTCTCGACGAGACGGGGCACCTCGCCGGGGTCGGCCACATCGCCGCGCAGCGCCCGGACGTGCACCTCGGCCAGCGCGTCGTGGAGCGACTTGCCGTAGCCGAGCGCCTCGTGAATGGGCGCGTTGAAGCCGTACAGGATGCGCAGCTTGAAGTGGTACGGGCATTCGAAGAAGTATTTGAGGTCGGAGAACGAGAACACGACGTTGGCGACCCCGGCACGCGGCGTCGGCGGCAGGCGTCGTCGGGTCGCGTAATCGGGTGCTCGCCGCCTGACGTACTTCGACGCGAGGACCTCCTCCCAGAACACCGAGGGTCTTTGAAAGAGCTGGTTGCCCGGCACCGGCGCCCAGGTGAGGTGCAGGAACTTCTGGCTCCGCGTCATGGCGACGTAGAAGAGCCGGCGTTCGTCCTCGATGGTCCCCTCGAATCGCGCCTGCCCTCGCACCGCCTCCCGAGGCAGCAGGTGCCAGACCGTGCGGCCGCCCGGCCTCTTGGCCGGGAAGCGGTTCTTGAGCAGCGCCGGCACGAACACCACGGGCCACTGCATGCCCTTGGCCTGGTGCACGGTCATGATTCGGACGGCGTCGGGGTTCGCGTACTGATTGTCCTGCCATCCCTCGGGGTACGCGTCCTCGGCACGGTATTGCAGGAAGTCTGCAAAGGAGGCGTACTTCGCCGCTGGCTTCGAGTGGTAGTGGATCGTTTCGAAGTCGGAGATGAGCTGGCTGAACTTGCCCAGGTTGTAGAACACGATCTCGCCCCGCCCGTCGGGTACGCGCTCCTCGCGCACGCCCGCCTCGTCCAGGAAGGTCAGAAAGACGCGTTGAATCGAGTACTGTCCCCAGCGCTTCTGATCCGGGTCGGTCAGCGCCTTCCTGGACTTCGCCACACTCGCGAGCGCGGCGCGCAGCGCGGCGGGATCGAGACCGAGCTCGGCGTCGCGCCAGGCCTGCTCGACGGCCGCTTCGGTGACCCCATGACGATCACCCATGAAGTAGAAGAGCTGCCGCGCGGCCTCCGCTTCGCGTGCTCCGAACAGGTTCGTCATCCCCGTGACGACGAACGGGATTCCAGCCGCGCGCAGCGCATCGGTGATCGGCTCGGCGTTCCGCTTCACGCTGCGGAGCAGGACGGCCATGTCGGACCAGGACAGCCCCCGCTCCTTTCCGTCCTCGGTGAACGCGACACCCCGCAGCGCGCGTGCGGTGGACGCGATGTACGCCGCTTCTTCGGCCGGATTCGCGAAGGAGAGGGCGACGATGTCTCCCGGTTCGTACGGCTGCGCCCCCGTGGGTTTCATCGCCTTCTTCAGGCGCTCGCCATTCTGTTCGATGAACGCGCGCGCAGTGTCGACGATCCCCACGCTGGACCGGAAGTTCTCCTCGATCGGGATCTGCTCGACCTCGGGGTAGCGATCGGCGAAGGTCAGGATGTTCTCGACATTGCTGCCCCGCCACTGGTAGATCGTCTGGTCGTCGTCGCCGACGACGCAGATCCGCGCGCCCAGCTCGTGCAGCGACCAGACGATGGCCTCCTGGATCGGGTTGACGTCCTGGTACTCGTCGACGATGACGTATTTCACGCGCTGGGCGACGCGTTCCCGCGCCTCGCGATCGGTGGTGAGGATGTCGACCGCCGCCTCGAGAATCGACGAGTAGTCGAGATAGCTGCGCTCGTCCAGCAGCGTCCGGTAGCGCTCGAGTCCCTCGACGACGGTGCACCCGTCGAGTTTCGCAGGCTCGACATCGGCCTCCCGCAGGATGGACAGGGCCGTCGCGTAGTGGGGCGTATCGACGTAGCGCCGGAGTGGCGCGCCGGAGAGGTCGGTCGAGGTGGCGAGGCCGCTCTGCTGGGAGTAACGGTCCACGAGCAGTGCCTGCTGCACCTCGTTGAGCACGTCGAACTTCAGGTACTTCGCGCTCTCGGTCTTCAGGAGGTCGAGGCAGAAGGCATGGATGGTTCCCACGAACATCTCGGCCATGCCGCACACCTCGCCGAGGGTCTCCCGCGTTCGCGCGACGATGCGGTCCTTGAGCTCGGCGGCCGCCTTGTCGGTGAACGTGAAGGCGACGATGTGGCGCGGGAGGAGGGAGTCGGGCCTTCCGGGCGTCAGCAGGTGGACGACGCGTCGCGCCACGACCTCGGTCTTGCCGGACCCGGCACAGGCGATGAGCTGGAGGTTGCGACCTTTGTATTCGACCGCGCGACGCTGAGATTCAGTCAGGTTCATCGCGGATGCGGCTCGCAGGCGACCGCCCGGCCATTGCGGCACCGCGGCGACGGGGATTCCCGGCCCAGGGAGCCTGTCGAGTCCGCCGGACGGCTGGGCTGGCGCCATTGTGCAAGGGTGCCCTCGGGGTGGTCAAGTCCTTGCACCTGCTGCACTTGGGGGGATCACGGGGACCGGGCCCCGGGTTGGGGACGGAGCGAGGTGGGGCGCCGGCGGCGTCGGGTGAGTGGCGAGCTCCGGCGAGGGATGTCCTTCTGCTGCACCCGACATCCAGCCGCTCGCAACGGGCCGTGCCGGGCCCGTCCATCGTCCAGGCTCTCTCCCGCCGGCGCATGTGCACCCCGCGGGTCGCATCAATACGCCACGAGCAGGCGCGCGGCGCGCTCGATCTCGCCCTCGCTCGGCAGGAAGGCCTCCTCGAGCGGCGGGGAATACGGCACGGGCGTATCGAGCGAGCCGACGATGCGCACGGGGGCGTCGAGCCACTCGAAGGCCTCTTCCTGGACGATGGCGGCGAGGCTCTCGCCGATGCCGCCCGTTCGCGAGTCCTCGTGCACGATCAGCACGCGGCCGGTATGGCGGGCCACGCCGAGGAGGGCGCCGCGATCGAGCGGCGCCAGGCTGCGCAGGTCGAGGACGCTCGCCTCGATGCCGTCGGTGGCGAGTCGCTCGGCCACGCGCAAGGCGACGTGCACGAAGGCGC
>JAVKJV010000069.1:0-13223 GCA_031458775.1 Candidatus Fervidifonticultor quartus
CAGATCACGACGTCGGCACCGTTCGTGTCGGCCAACCGGGAGCGAAGTCCGGCCGCGAGTTCGTGGGCCTCGCGCACGGTCTTGTGCATTTTCCAGTTGCCGGCAAGCAGCGGTGTGCGCATGCGTCCTCCGGTCACGCGGGTTGCAATACGGCGACCCCCGGCAGCTCGCGTCCTTCCATGAACTCGAGCGACGCGCCGCCGCCGGTGGAGATGTGCGTCATCCGGTCGGCCAATCCGAACTCTTCGACGGCCGCCGCGGTATCTCCGCCACCCACGACGGTCACCGCGCCCGACGCGGCCATGGCCTCGGCGACGGCCTTGCTGCCGGCCGCAAACGCCGCGACCTCGAAGATGCCCATCGGGCCGTTCCAGAGGACGGTGCCGGCGCTGCGGATGACCTCGGCAAATACCGCCGCGGTCTTGGGACCAATGTCCACGCCGATCTCGCCCGGCGGGATGGCGGCCGCGTCCACGACGCGTGAGGGCGCGCTGCCGTCGGGCGCGGTCGTGACCACCACGTCCACGGGCAACTCAAGGCGCACGCCGCGCTTCGCGGCGTCGGCGAGGAACTCCCGGGCCATGGGGAGATTGTCCTTGTCGAGGATCGACCCGCCGATCTCGTACCCCCTGGCCGCCAGGAACGTGTAGGCCATACCCCCGCCGATCAACAGCGCATCGGCTTTCGTCAGCAGGTTCTTGATCACCGCGATCTTGTCCGACACTTTCTTCCCGCCCAGGATCGCGACGAAGGGCCGTGCCGGCGCGTCGAGCGCCTGTCCCAGGTGCTTGAGTTCCTTCTCCATGAGGAACCCGGCCACCGCGGGCAGGTACGCCGCGACGCCGGCCGTCGAGGCATGTGCGCGGTGGGCCGTGCCAAACGCGTCGTTGACGTACAGGTCGGCGACCCGCGCGAGTTGCGCGGCAAACCCCGGATCGTTGGCCTCTTCCTCGGCATGGAAGCGCAGGTTCTCGAGCAGCACGACGTCGCCCGGACGCATCGCGGCGACGGCGGCCTCGACCACCGGCCCGACACAGTCCGGAAGCAACGGCACCGGTCGGCCCAGCAACTCGCCGAGGCGCGCGGCCACCGGCGCCAGCGTAAACGCCGGATCGACCTTGCCCTTGGGCCGTCCCAGGTGCGAGCACAGCACGACCCGGGCGCCGTGCTCGCGCAGGTACCGGATCGTCGGCAACGACTCCCGGATGCGCCGGTCGTCGGTAATCGCCCCTCCGTCCATGGGGACGTTGAAGTCCACACGGACGAGGACGCGCCGCCCTGCGACGTCCACGTCGCGGATCGTCTTCTTCATCGTCATCGCGGCATCCTCACACAGGGGGCCGCGGGCGGCTGCCCGCGGCCCCCCGGCAATCATGGCGCTACAGACCTCGTTGCGCCATGTAGTGCACCAGGTCGGCGACCCGGCACGCGTACCCCCACTCGTTGTCGTACCAGGTCATGACCTTGGCCAGCGTATCGTCCATCACCATCGTCAGCGGCCCATCGACGACGCCGGAGCGCGGATCGCCCTTGAAGTCCATCGAGACGAGCGGCGCATCGCTGTACCCGAGATAGCCTTTCATCTCGCCCTCGGCCGCGGCCTTGAACGCGGCGTTGAGCGCCTCGGCGGTCGTGGGTGTGTTCAACTCGACGGTCAGATCGACGATCGACACCGTCGGCGTCGGCACCCGGAGCGCCATGCCGGTCAGCTTGCCCTTGAGTTCGGGCAGCACCAAGAAGATCGCCTTGGCGGCGCCGGTGCTGGCCGGAATGATGTTGAGCGCCGCGGCGCGGGCCTCCCGAAGATCGTCGGCCACCAGATCGAGAATCCGCTGCGAGTTCGTGTACGCGTGCACGGTGGTCATGAAGCCGCGCTTGATCCCGAACTGCCGGCTCAGTACCTTGGCCGTCACCGACAGTCCGTTGGTCGTGCACGAGCCGTTGCTGATGATGGTGTGCTTGGCGGGGTCGTAGACCTCGTGGTTGACCCCCATGTTCAGCGTCACGTCCTCGCCCTTGGCGGGGGCGCTGATCACAACCTTCTTGACGCCGCCCTGCAGGTGTCCTTTGGCCTTCTCGGCCTGCGTGAAGCGGCCGGTCGACTCGACGACGACGTCGGCGCCCGCCTTGGCCCACGGGATCGTGGACGGGTCGCGCTCGCCGAACACCATGATCTCGCGACCGTCGACCACGAGCCGGCCGTCCCGCGCCTCAACCGTGCCGGCGTAGGTCCCGTAGTTGGAATCGTACTTCAGCAGGTGCGCGTTCGTCGCCAGGTCGGCGATGTCGTTGATCGCGACCACCTCGATGTCCTTGGGATACGACTGACGCATCGCCCGGAGCACCAGCCGGCCGATGCGGCCGAATCCGTTGATACCCACACGCGTGGCCACAACTCACCTCCCGCTCTTCAGGTAGCGCACGAGCACATCCCGCCGGATGAACCCCACGTTGTCGAAGATCCGGATCGAGAACGCGATCACCGCACCGAGATAGATGTCGAGGCCCAGCAGATCGCCGATCCCGGCCAGCAGCGCTGCGAACGCCGCATTCACGACGAACCCCGAGAGGAACACCGCCAGGCTGAACCGGTCTTCCACCTGCGCCCGCAGCCCGCCGAGGATCGTGTCGATCGCCGCGAGAATTGCGATGGCCGTGTACTTGACGTAGCCGAGCGGAATCTCGACCGAGAACAAGAACCCGAGCGCGACGCCGAGGACCAGGCCGACGACGGGCAGCCACATGAAGATTACTCCCTCTCGCTCACTCCAGCATACTCGAAGGTGAACGTCCCGCGATAGGGTGGCACCACAACCCGGGGATGCGTGGTCAGCGCGACGGAGAAGTCGAATGATGCGAGCTGGTCGAGCGCGCCGCCCGACCGCCGCAGGTACTCTTCGAGCTGCGCCCTGTCGCCGATCGCGGTGATCGCATACGGCGGCGCCATGCGTTTGGTGTTGCAGAGAATCGTTGTCCCCACGCAGTTGATTCCGGTGCTCGACACGACCCGCTCGCCGTTGATCGCCACGGCCTCCGCGCCGGCGGCCCACAGCTCGGAGACGACCGCCGCCAGGTCGGAGTAGTGCAGGATGGTCTTGTTCGGATCCTCGCCCGGCTGCGGGATCCGGGTGCTGTCGTTGAGGACCACGATGACCCCGGGGCCCTCAAGCGCGGTCAGGCCAGCCAGGGTCCGCAGGTCCTGCAGCTCACGATGCAGCCGCGTGACCGCGGTGCGGCCCTCGGCCGCCGCCCGCTGGTAGTCGACCAGCCGGCCCCGCAACTCGGCCACCTGAGCCTCGAGGGCCGAGCGGCGGCGCTCCTGCTCCCGGAGCGTGTAGGCCAGTTCTTCGAGCCGCGTCGAAGGGATGCGCAGCGTCCGCCTGATCTGCCACTCGGTGCGGATCTGGGTGACCGCCAGGAACCCGATCAGCGCCAGCGGCACGGCCATGGCCGCCTGCCAGCGCATCGTGCGCCTGGAGGCGCCCGGATCGGCCGGACCGTCGGAGCCGGCCTTACGCACCGGCGGCCTTCGCCTCCAACTTCTGCTTGATCCGCTTGAGCCGAAAGACATCCTCTCGCGCGCGCTGCTCGAGCACCGACGCGATGTAGCGCGTCTCGCCGCGCAGCCGCGGGATGACGACCTGTTCGAGGGCGTTGACGCGCCGCGTCGTCTTCTTGATCTCCTCGCCGATCTTCCGGAGTTTGATCTCGGTCGCCGCGACCGCCAGGATCGCCGCGATGACTTCCTCGAAGTTCGACGTGCTCTCGATCGTACGGGCGCTCGTCGCCACCGGGTTCTGCCCGCGCTCCAGCACCGGCCGGTGGACCGGCGTCACCGTCACCTCGGGGATCTTGGTCCCCCAGACGTTGCGGATGTCGATGTTCACCAGGATGTCGCGACCCGAGGCCATCGCCGCGGCCTCCACCGCCTGGGGACCCTCCCACGCCTTGGCGAGGGTCAGCATCACGTAAGCCTCTCTGCAGGCGGCCGCGAGCTGGTCGCGGGCGGCGAGCGACTGCCGCACGATCTTGAAGAAGTCGGCCACCAGCGCGTCCCGCTTGCGCTTGAGCAGGTCGACGCCCTGCTGCGCGACGCGCAGCTGGTTGCGCCGCTGCAGCAGGTTCATGCGGGTGGGACTGATGACCTCGGCGGACGCCATGCCCGTACCTCCGAACGCCTACATCCGGGTCGAACGGTCTTCCCAGAGTTTCTCCATCTGCTCGCCGAAGTAGTACCGGTCGACGTGATCCTGTTTGATGCGCTTCAGCTCGGCGCGCGGGAACTTCGAGAGCAGTTTCCAGCCGATGTTCAGCGTGTCCTCGATCGACCGGTCGCTCTGCCCCTGGCCGATGAACTCGCGTTCGAAGTCCTCGGCGAACTTCAGGTAGAGACGGTCGCGGTCGGTCAGCGCCTCTTCGCCGATGATCGCCACGAGCCGGCGCAGGTCGACCCCGTTCGCATACGAGGCGAAGAGCTGGTCCTTCACGTTGGCATGATCGGCCCGGGTGCGGTTGGGGCCGATGCCATCGTTCATCAGGCGAGAGAGGCTCGGCAGCGGGTTGATTGGCGGGTAGACGCCGTTGCGGTGCAGCGCGCGCGACAGTACGATCTGCCCCTCGGTGATATAGCCCGTGAGGTCGGGGATGGGGTGCGTGATGTCGTCGTCGGGCATCGTCAGGATCGGCAACTGCGTGATCGAGCCCTTGCGGCCCAGCACGCGGCCGGCCCGTTCGTAGATCGTGGCCAGGTCGGTGTACATGTACCCCGGGTATCCGCGCCGGCCGGGAATCTCCTCGCGCGCCGCGCCGATCTCGCGCAGGGCCTCACAATAGTTCGTCATGTCGGTGAGAATGACGAGCACCTGCCGGTCGAGTTCGAACGCCAGATACTCGGCGGTCGTGAGCGCCATGCGTGGGGTCAGCAGCCGCTCGATCGCCGGGTCGTCGGCCAGGTTGAGGAACACGACGCTGCGCGCCAGCGCGCCGGTCGCCTCGAACTGTTCGATGAAGTACGCGGCCTCGCGCTGCGTGATGCCCATCGCCGCGAACACGACCGAAAACTCCTCGGCCGCGCCCAGCACCTTCGACTGCCGGGCGATCTGCGCCGCGATCTCGTTGTGCGGCAGGCCCGCGCCCGAGAAGATCGGGAGCTTCTGCCCGCGCACGAGCGTGTTCAGGCCGTCGATCGTCGAGATCCCGGTCTGAATGAACTCCTGGGGCCGCTGCCGGGCCACCGGATTGATCGGCGTGCCGACGATCGGCAGCCGCTTCTCGGGGATGATCGGCGGTAACCCGTCGATGGGCTCACCGAGCCCGTTGAAGCGCCGGCCGATCATCTCGCGCGAGCAGGAGATGCGCGCCACGTCCTCGCGCAGGCTCACCGAGGTCCGGGTCAGGTCGAGGCCCGCGGTCTCCTCGAAGACCTGGATCACCGCGTGCTTCTCCGAGACCTCAATGACCTGCCCGCCGCGGATCGCGCCGTCGGCCATGTGGATGTTCACGATGGCGCCGTACGCGAGATCGCGCGCACCCTCCACGAACAGCAGCGGACCGGAGATGTACGAGATGCTCTGGTACTGCTTGGTCGCCAGCGACATGGCCTTACGCTCCTTCCGCGGCGGCCCGGGCGCCGAAGGCCTCGGGCAGGGCCGCGAACCACGGCTCGAACCAGGCCCGCCACCGGTCGTTGGGGACTTCCTTCATGCGCGCGATCTCCTCGAGTTGCTTGAGCTGGAGGATCTCGTCCATCAGCATGCCGCGCCGCAGCGCGGCCGACGCTTCATCGTAGAAGGTCGTGATGGCCCGCAGCATGCCGTAAGCCTTCTCGAGCGAACAGTAGGCATCGACGTCCGAGAACGACGACTGCTGCAGGAAGTCCTCACGCAGCATCTTGCCGACCTCGATGACCAGCCGCTGGTCGTCCTGCAGCGCGTCGGGGCCGACGAGCTGCACGATCTCCTGGAGTTCGGCCTCGCGCTGCAACAGCGCCGAGGCGCGGTCGCGCAGCGCCGGGAAATCCTCGGGCATGTTGTCGCGGTACCACTCGCGGAACAGCGGCGTGTAGAGACTGTAGCTGCGCAGCCAGTTGATCGCCGGGAAGTGCCGGCGGTTGGCCAGGCTGGCGTCGAGCGACCAGAACGTGCCGGTGATCCGCAGCGTAGACTGCGTGACCGGCTCGGACAGGTCACCGCCCGGCGGCGACACCGCACCGACGACGGTCACGGAGCCGCCCCGCTCGGGCGCGCCCAGGCACACCACACGGCCGGCCCGCTCGTAGAACGCCGCCAGCCGGCTCGAGAGGTACGGCGGGTATCCTTCCTCCGCGGGCATCTCCTCGAGCCGGGATGAGATCTCGCGCATCGCCTCGGCCCAGCGGCTGGTCGAGTCGGCCATCAGCGCAACCTTGTAGCCCTGGTCGCGCCAGTACTCGGCCATCGTGATGCCGGTGTAGACCGACGCCTCGCGCGCGGCGACCGGCATGTTGGAGGTGTTGGCGATGATGATCGTCCGCTCCATGAGCGGCCGGCCGCTGCGCGGGTCTTCGAGTTCCGGGAACTCGTCGAGCACGTGGGTCATCTCGTTGCCGCGCTCGCCGCAGCCCACGTAGATGATGACGTCGGCGTTCGACCACTTGGCCAGGGTCTGCTGCATGACGGTCTTGCCCGATCCGAAGGGACCGGGGATCGACGCGGCGCCGCCCATCGCAACCGGGAACAACACATCGATGATGCGCTGACCGGAGATGAACGGTTCGCGCGGGTCCAGCTTGCGCGCGACGGGCCGCCCCTGACGCACCGGCCACCGCTGGACGAGGCGCACCTCGGTACCGTCGGTGAGCGTCGCGACCACGTCGGTCACCGTGAACTCGCCGGCGCGGACCTCGGCGATCTCCCCACCCCGCGAGGTCGGCGGCACCATGATCTTGTGGTCGAAGCCGAACTCTTTGACCGTCCCGATCACGTCGCCCGGGCCCACCTTTGCGCCGCGCGCCACCGTCGGGGTGAACGCCCACGTCTTCGATCGGTCGATGGCTTCGGTCACGGCGCCGCGCGCGATGAAGTCGCCCTTCTGCTCGCGGATCGCCTGCAGCGGCCGCTGGATCCCGTCGAAGATGCCGGTGAGCAGTCCGGGCCCGAGCTCCACCGCGAGCGGCGCGCCGGTGCTGGAGACCGGTTCCCCGATCATGAGGCCCGACGTGTCCTCGTAGACCTGGATGAATGCCGTCGCGCCGTCAAGGCGGATGATCTCGCCCAGCAGGCCCTCGTGGCCGACGCGGACCAGATCGTACATCCGCGCGCCGGGGATGCCGCGGGCGATGACCGCCGGCCCTGCGATGTTGATGATGGTGCCCTGGCTCGACATGGTCTCCCCCTAACGCAGCTTCACGTAGAACCCGATGTGCTCTTTCACCAACCGTGCGACGTACGCCTCACCACTCTCGATCTCGGCCTGCGGCGCCGGGAACGGCACGATGATCGGCAGGTCGCGCCCGCGTAGCAGGCGGGCGCGTTCGTGCTCGGTGCCCTCAAGCAGCGCCTCGTTGATCGCCACCAGGCCGTAGTCCAGCGTGATGAAGTACCGCAGGTGCTCCAGCGCCTCGGCCGGCGACTGTGCCTCGCGTACCTCGGCGCCGGCGAGCCGGAAGCCGGTACCGCTCTCGCTGTCGGTGATGATCCCCAGTTTATACACGGACCAGCTCCCGCCGCACCGCCTCGCGCGCCAGGCCCAGGAACTTGCCCCGCGCGATCAGGCGGAGATTGGCGACTTCACCTGACTTCATGGCCAGGTAACCGATCACGATGTCGAGCCCGAGCGGATCGCCCATCACATACCGCGCCGCAAGCGCATCGGTCATCCGCACGTCGAGCTCGCGCTCAAAGGCGACGAGATCCTCAGGCAGCGTCTTGACCGGGAAACCCAGGACCCGCAGGTGCCTCCAGGCGCGCGCCTGCGTGCGCTCGTCGGAGAGCTCCAGGAAGAGCTTCTCGGTGACGGTCGCGCCGCCGGAGATGAAGAAGCGCAGGCGCTCCTCTTCGGACGACAGGGCGCCGGGCGCGGTGGCCCGTGCCGACGCCAGGCGCAGTGCTGTCTTGATGTTCGTCGCATCGAGTTCGCTCCTGAGGATTTCCCGGAGCGCCCGGGCCTCGGCGCCGCGCGACTGGCGAAGGACGTACCCCGCGTACGCGCGCGTAAGCCTGAGTTCGATGGACAGCGGATCGCGCGTGTTGGCGTACTCGGCCACGCCCTCGACCAGCGCCATCACCAGCGGGTGGTTGACCACCTCGAGCGTCCCGGCAAGCGCCGTGAGGTTGGGATGCCCGGCCATCTCCTTGAGCGTCAGTTCGCTCAAGGTGCCGGCCGGCAACAGCGCATCGACCAGCCGCTCCGCCGGCCACCCCGCGTGCTTCCCACGCACCAGCGCCTGCAGGTTTGCCAGATCCCACCGCAACAGGAGCACGGTGATGAGGTGTCTCGGCGCGCCGTCCGCAAACTCGAGAATGCTCCGCGTTGTCCGCTGCAGGTTGCCGGCCAGCGCCGCGTCCACGGCCCGGACGCCGTCGTAGCGGACCTGGGCCTCCTGGAGGTCCACCGCGTAGGGCGTGGCGGCGAGGGCCTGCAGAAACGCGGCCAGCGAGGGTAGCGCGAGCATATCCTCGATCTGCGCGGGCGTCAGCAGGCGGCTGCGCATGGCGCGAACCCGGGCGTTGATGTACGGGAAATCAGGCACCGGGACTCCCCGCTACGACTCCCACAGCACGCGCGCCACTTCAGCGGCCAGCGCCGGCCGCGCGCGTTCCAGCCGCGACGCCACCGTGTTCGTCACCACGAAGCGGCCGTCGGGGCTGCTGATTCGGGCACCGCCCTGGACCGAGGCGTCGCTCTGCACGGTCGCGTTCCACCCCCGGGCCCGGACCAGCTCTTGCGCGATCGCCTGGTCGGCCGGATTAACGGTGATGACGGCCTGGCCCTCGAACCCACGCAGCCCCTCTTCGATGAACGCGCGCAGGGTCTCGGCATAGCGCTGCGGGTCACGCGCGAACCTGGCCAGCTCAGCCTCGGCGCTGGCGAAGATCCTCGCGATCTCTTGCTCCTTCGCCTGCAGCACCATCGAGGCCGCGCGCAACTGCGCGGTACTCCGGGCCTTCACGAGCGCGGCCTTGGCCTCCGCCTCCAGCCGGCTGCGGGTCGCGGCCAGATGCTCTTCAGCCTCCCGCCGGGCCTGGGCGACGAGCGTCTCCGCCTGCGCCCGACCATCCTTCAGGATCTGCTCGCGCTCGGCCGCGGCCTCGCGCTCCAGCAGCGTGAGCAGTTCAGACTTTGCGGCCACGACGCGGCCCTAGATCTTGCCGACGATGAAGAACGCCACCAGGAAACCGAAGATGATCAGCGTTTCGGGCAAAACCAGGAAGATCAACATCTGGCCGCCGATCTCGGGACGTTCGGCCATCGCGCCCGCGGCCGCCGAGCCGATCCGGGACTGCGCCCACGCGGTGCCGATCGCGCCGAACGCCACGGCCAGCGCGGCCGCCAGGCCCAGCAGGGCGTGGGCCAGCGTGAGCGTCCTGGCACCCTCTGCCGGAGCGGCTTCCGCGGCGACGGCGGCGGAGGTCCCGACAAGCAGGACAACCGCGAGCATGACACCCATGACAAGCACCTTCTTCAACCTAGTCACCTCCTGTTTTCTGGAGCGGGCGGTACGAGTTGCCGGTTTCGTCGTGGTACTTCACTTTGGTAAGGAACTCGACCCAGTTGAGACGAGCGGGCTGGATCACATGGCCGGGCAGCGTGAAAAGGAAGAAGACCATCTGGATCGCAATCCCGACAAACGCACCGATCCAGATCGGCCCCATCATCCCACCGAGCTCGTTGGACACGTTGGCCAGCACGGCCGCCGCGAGGCCGACGCCGAACAACCGGGCATACGACAGCACGTTGCCCATGCCGGAGATCGCCTCGAGGAGCCACATCGCGGCGAACCGGTTTAGGGCGAATCCGATGAGGAAGAACAAGAGGAAGGCTGCCAGCAGACCCACGCCCGGGGTGAAGAACGTCTGCGGCAACTGATTGCCCATCGCGCCCAGCACCATGAGGAGGCCGATCACCCCGCAGATCAGCGCGAGCGACTCAAAGACGCCGACCGCGTGGCGGTGGCGCGCCGCGAGCACCAGATGAAGCACGTTGCCGAGGGTGACCTGCACGACCCCGAGCGTGAGGGTGAGATAGAAGAACGACGTGGCGAGCTGCACGCGGTTGAAGATGGGATGCAGGTGAAACTGGTGCTCTACCAGATTGCCGAAGATCTCAAGGTAGAGCACGCCGAAGAGGATCGTCCACACCGCGACGATCCGCACGATCCACGACATGTCGGCCACAGCGTCCGGCTTGATGCGCATACCAAGCTTCACCGGCCCGAGCGCGACATCCCAGGTCTCGCCGCGGCGCGCCATGTTCCGCAGCCACCACCCGAATGCGAAGAGCAGCGCGCCGTACGCGACGTCGCCGATGACAATCCCGACGAAGAGCGGAAAGAACAGCGCCAGGTACACCGTCGGGTCCAGGGTGCCGTAGCGCGGCGGCTTGAACAGCCCCAGCAGCCGCTGGAACGGCTTGAGGACGGGGTGGTTGTCGAGCAGCACGGGCACGTCCGCGGCGTGGTGCGGGTCGGCGGGCGCATCCACGACCACGACATCAGCGCCGAACCGCCGGGCCAGCGCCGTGCGAAGCTTGGCGACTTGCGGCGAGGGCGCCCAGCCGTGCAGGATGAACAGGTATCGCGAAGCCGCCAGCTGCGCAGCCGCGTGCAACTGCGCGATCCGGTCCGCCAGCACGCCGCGGGTGGCCTGGAGCCAAGGCCGATGCCGGCGAGCCAGGTCGACCAGCGCCTCGGAGATGCTCGACAGCTCTCCGGGTAACGCGGCCCGGCGCTGCTCTATCAGACGAACGGCTTCGGCGGGCCCGTGCTGCGCGTATCGCGCGGGAAGACGGAGCTCGGCAACGCCCGCGCGCGACAGGAGGCCGCGCACCGCCTCGGCGTCGCGGCGCAGGAAGGCGACGACGACGCCGATCTTCCCTTCTTCGATCGACCGACTCACGACCTCGACGCGCCCGGCGGTGAGCTCACGCAGTTCGTTGTGGAGCGCGGCCACCACGGTGAGGTCCTTACCCCGCAGGATGAACCCGATCGCGTCGAGGGCCTTGCTGTCCGCCACGGCGCCCAGCAACGGGGACAGCACCCGGACGGCGCTCTCGTAGGTCCGGATGAGCTCGAGTTCCTCCTCGGCTTCCAGACGCCGGCGGGTCAGGGCGTGCACTGCTGTCTCGATCTCGGTCAGTGCGTTGTCGATCGCGTCAAGCGTGTCGTGCGCGAGCAGATCGGGCGCCGACACGCGACCGGTGATGCCGGTATCGGGCAGCAGCGCCAGCAGCCCCTCGACCCGCGCCCGCAGGGCGTCCAACCGGCCCTGCTCAGCGACAGCCTGTTCGTCGGGCCTCAGCGCCGCGATCGCCTCATCGTCGGTCTGCACGCGGTCGATGTGCACGGCGCCGACGCGCTGCACCTCGTCCACAACCCCATTCAGCAGCCGCTTGGGGCCCACAACCAGCACCCGGGACATCTCGACGATCATGGACTTAGCCCTTGATGACGCGTTCGACGACGAGCCGCACGGCCGCGTCGATCTTGCCGGCCACCTGGCGGCGAAGCGCATCCACCTCGGCAGCGGCCCTGGCCTCGGCCTCCTGCTGGATGCGCGCGGCCTCAGCGGCCGTCCTCTGCTCGTACTCACGCGCAAGCTGCGCGGCCTGGTCGCGTGCGCTCTTGATGGTACGCTCGGCCTCGGCCCGCGCCTGCGCCACTAACGCCGCGACCTCACTGCGGGCGGCGGAGACGAGTGCGTCGAGTTCCTTTTCTTTCTCGGCGATAACCTGAAGGAGATTGTCACTCGTGTGGTGGTCGCTCCCGTGCCCTGCTGCTTTCTGCGCCCCCATGCTGTCGGCCCCTTGGGAATCCGTCACACGAAGCCCCCAGGACGTGGGCCCTGGGGGCACACTGCACCGTCGAGGATAGCAAAGGCCCTATCGCCAGTCAATCACACGCGCGACCCGAGCCCGAACGCCAGCACCTGCCAGAGGAGGTCCGCGGCGACGACCGCGGTCAGACCCGAGGGGTCGAGAGGCGGGCAGACCTCCACGAGGTCGAACGCGGCCAGCGGCAGGCGCGCCAGCGCAGGCAGGACCGAGAGCACGTCGTGAGCATTCAGCCCGCCGGCCACGGGCGTGCCGGTGCCCGGCGCCTGCGCCGGGTCGATGGCGTCGATGTCGAAGGTCACGTAGACCGCGGCACAACGCGCCGCGAGCGTCGCGCACGCCTCCGCCAGTATCGCCGCGAGGGTCCGCTCGCGCACCTCACCGGCGCCGTAGAGCCTGATCCCGTGATCGTCCACGAATCGCGCGCACTCGGCGGCCTCGATCCCGCGGGCGCCAATCGAAACCACGTGCTCGCCGCGCACGTGTCCCTCGCGCACGAGCTCTCCAAGGAAGTTGCCGTGATGCACCCGCGGCAGCGTGAGGTACTCGCGCTCGACGTCCAAGTGTGCGTCGAAGTGCAGCAGGCCGACCGGCGCGACGCCCCGCTGCGCCAGCGCCTCCCGGCACCCGAGGAACGCCGCGTAGGTGAGCGAGTGATCGCCGCCCAGGATCACGGGGAACGCGGCGGATCTCGCCGCGCGGACGGTCTGCGCGATGCGGTCGATGTTACGCTCGGGATCGGCCGGCCACAGCACGGCATCGCCGAGATCGGCAATCGTCAGACGGGTCGCCTCGCGCGGGGTCCGAGTGGCGAGGTCCATGTAGACGCCGCCGGCGAGGCGGTGCCAGAACGTGGCCTCGCGGATCGCCCGCGGGCCGTGCCGCTGGCCGCTGCGGAACGACACCGCGTAGTCCAACGGCACGCCCAGCACCACGACGTCATACCCGGCGGCCTCGTCCATGGCGACATAGGGCGCGCGCATGCACGTCGCAATCCCGCTGTGGACGTACTCCTCATCATGTCGCATGGATGTGCGTCGTCGGGCGTGACCCCGGTCAGAGCGCCTGTTCGAGGATGGCGACAGCCTGATCGATCTCGTCGGGCCGGACGACGAGCGGGGGTGCCAGGCGCAACGTCGTGGGCTGCACCGCGTTCACGAGCAACCCGGCCGCGCGGCAGCGCTCGACGACCGGCG
>JAVKJV010000007.1:0-56818 GCA_031458775.1 Candidatus Fervidifonticultor quartus
CATTGGGACCGTGCTGCAGTTGCAGCGGAAGCCGCGTTTGTTCGCCTCTTCGTCGGTCAATCCTACCACGGCTACCTGTGGATCCGTGAAGATGGTCCGCGGGACAACTGTGTGATCGACAACCCGCTTCTCGCCGTTCAAGGCGTTTGATGCCGCAATGACGCCGTCATGCGCACCCACGGGCGTAGCAAGGTGACTGCCCGTGTACCGGCCGATCACATCACCGGCGGCCCACACGTTCGGTGCGGAAGTCTTGAGATGTTCGTCCACCACGACGAATCCTTGATCGTCGGTCCGAACGCCAACCTGGTCGAGCTGAAGGTCCTGCGTGTTCGCGACCCGGCCGGTTGCTACAAGGAGTCGTTCTCCTTCGAACTCCTGTTCAGAACCATCCGCTTCGCCAACGACAGTAACTCCGGCACTATTTTGGCGTACGCCCCGCGCCGTCGCGCCCGTGACGATGTTTACACCTTCGTCACGCAGGATCTCCGTGAGACTGGCTGAGACCTCGGGTTCGTAGCCGGGGAGAATCGCGGGGCTCCGTTCGAGGATCGTCACCTGGGTGCCGAAGCGCTGGAACATCTGGCCGAGTTCGAGGGCAATGTACCCTCCGCCGACGATAATGAGGGACTTCGGATGGTCCCAAAGCTCCTGCGATTCCTCGGACGTCAGCAGATCGGAGGTGAGGTACGAGACCTTGTCGAGCCCCTTGATCGCTGGAATAGTTGGGCGGGACCCCGTGGCAACAAGGTAGTGTTGGCCAACGAGCCGATGCCCGTCTACCTCAACTGATCCATCAGCGGTAAACGCGGCGTGGCCGGCGTAGACTTTGATGCGCTCCGACTCGTGGACGATGGACTGGTACTTCTTGTCCCGGTAGTCGTGAATGACCTCGTCCTTCTGGCGGATGAGTTCTCTGAAATCCAGGTCCATGCCTTTCCCTACCAGGCCGGGGTATCGGGAATGGTTCGCTTCCCAGTAGAGTCGAGCGGCCTCAATCAGGTTCTTGCTCGGCAGGCAGCCACGATTGACACAAGTGCCCCCGAGCGTCCGTGCCTCTGTCATGGCGGCCGTCTTTCCGAGCTCCGCTGCCCGGATGGCGGCGGCGAAGGCCGTCGAACCCGAACCGAGAATGACGAGGTCGTAGACCTCGGGGCCGTTGCTCTTCCTAGCCATGGCGCTTCTCCCGCATCTGCCTGGAGCTACCGGGTCGTCCGGTCGTCGGTTGCCGCTTTTGAAACTCCTCGATAATCGAAAAACAGGAGCACTCTTCCATGGAGCGCGCCTGAGGCGGATTCCGACGTTCCAATTCACGCTTCAGCCGACGGAGGTCCCTGTGCAGCGTCTCCAGGTGTCCGATCTGTGTAGCAACGTCCGCGAGGTTGCGTGACACAAGGTCGAAGACGTGCTGGCAGGGCGCCGCTCCCTCGTCTCGGACCGCGAGGATGCGGCGAATGTCTGACAAGGACATGCCAAGCGCCTTGGACCGGCGGATGAACTGGAGGCGACTCGCCGACTGTTCATCGTACAGTCGATAGCCGGCGGCCGTCCGAGCCGACGGTCTCACGAGGCCCACCCGGTCGTAGTACCGCAACGTCTTTGCTTCGATGCCGGCCAGTTTGCCGAGACGGCCAATCGTCAACATATCCTCACACTAAACCTTGAACCTGGGTTCAATGTCAAGACTGACGGTCATCTCGCTGGTTGTTGCAGACGAACGCGGCAGACCAAGAGATTGAGCCTGAAGGTTCGAAGTGATGAGGGTGCCCGGGCAGGTAGGACTATCTTCGAACGCTGGCTCCGCGGGTAGGATTCGAACCTACAACCCTCCGGTTAACAGCCGGACGCTCTACCGTTGAGCTACCGCGGAACGTCTGTACGCGCGGGGTGCGCGCAGCGTCCCTATTGTAGGCAGGCGCGACAAAGGGCGTCAAGGCGACCCGGGAGAATGCATCTCAAGCAGTGCCGGCTCGACGACCGCACCGTCCCAAGGGGGATTCCCGGTGCCTTCCCGCTCCGAACTCATCATCAGTACCGCGATCGTCGTCCTCACTGCGGCGGTGGTGCTCGCCGTCGCACGCCTGGTCTGGCTGGTCGGTGAGATCCTGCTGCTCGTGCTCATTGCGGCCATCCTGGCCACGGGACTGAGCCCGCTGGTCGAAGCCGTCCAGGCGCGTACCTGGGGCAGGCGGCGCCGCCAGCTCTCGCGCGGCGCGTCGATCGCGCTCGTCTATCTTGCCGTGCTGGCCGGCCTGGGCGCCATCGGCAGTCTCCTCATCACGCCGATGGTGGCCGAGACGCAGCAGTTCATCGAGCGCGCGCCCGAGCTCTACCAGCAACTGACCCGCCTGCTGGCGTCCTGGAAGCAGCGCTACGCGTGGCTGCCCGACTTTTCGGTCATTCTCGCCCGGTTACCGCAGGAAGCCGGCCAGTTGACCGAGTACGTCGGTCGGGCCACCGGCGTCGCCTTCCGCGTGTTCGGCGGGGTGGTGTCCGCGGTGACCGTGCTGATCCTCAGCGTCTACATGCTGCTGGAGGGGCCAGCGATCAAGCGCGGCTTTCTTGCGCTCTTTCCCCACAAACACCACCGGCGGGTCGAGACCGTGCTGCGGCACATCGCGCTCAAGTTCGGCGGGTGGCTGCGCGGCCAGCTCTTCCTCGGGCTCATCATCGGCGTGGCGGTGGGTATCGGCACGTGGATCCTCGGGCTCCCGTATCCGTTTCTGCTCGGCCTCGCCGCCGGGGTAACCGAGCTCATCCCGATGGTCGGCCCGGTGCTGGGCGCGATCCCCGCGGTGCTGATCGCGCTCTTCGGACCGTGGTGGCGGTTCGTCGCGGTCATCATCCTCTTCACGGCGATCCAGCAGGCCGAGAACCACCTGCTCGTCCCGCGGGTGATGAAGATGTCGGTCGGGCTGTCGCCACTGCTGACCATCGTCGCGATCATGATCGGCGCCAAACTGATGGGGATCCTGGGAGCCTTGCTCGCGGTGCCGATCGCCGCGGCGCTGCAGGTGATCGTCGGCGAGATCCTGCGGATGTTTCGGACGTCCGGCTAAAGCTGCGTCGGCCTACTGGTCGTCGGCTTCGATCGTAGAGAGCGCGAGCGACAGTGCCGCGGTCAGGAACGCCGTGGCCTCGTGCTCGCAGAGATCGCTGAACCCGCGCTTGTCGAGGAAGCCCTGCAACGCCGGAATGAGCTTCGCCAGTTTGTGCGAGGTGTAGGAGAAGAGGTCCCAGTAGGCTTCCTCTGCCGCGGGATGCCCCATGCCCGTGCGGTCGGTGAGCGACAGATACCGGGTGTGCAGGTCGCGGTACTGCGTGTCCTGTTCGTGCTCCGCGCGCAACCGGTCGAGGAGCCGCGCGACATCCGGATCGTCCATCGCCTCCTGCGCGAGGAAGCTCATGTCGAGCAGCAACTCGGCCAGTTCTTCGGTGGGGTGTCCGAGGTAGAGGTCCTTCTTGTGGCTCTCCGCGCCGATCAGGCGCCGCAGCTCGCGGCTCAGTTCGTCGTCGGCTTTGGGCAGGCGCGGCGGCTTCGTCGAGGGGCCGTTGAGCCGCTCCCGTACCGTGACGCGTGCCAGCAGGTCGGCGCCGAAGCGCTCGGTGAGAAACGCCTCGGTCTGCGCGCGTCCCATCGTCTGTGGATGTACGAGGGTGATGGTCTGGCCCTTGAACGACGCGTAGCGCCAGCCCTCGGCGGCCAGCGTGTCGATTAGCCCCGCGATGCGGCCGAGCAGCGGGTTGGAGCGTTCCGCCTCGCGGCGAAGGGCGGACGACAGTGCGCGCAGCGAGCGCCCGCGGAACGCGAACGTGCGCGGGCGGTCAAACAGCTTGACGTCGATCTCGACGACTGCGTTGGCCTTGGCCATCGGGGTGAACCATCTCTATCGTCCCGAAACGGATTTCCCTTGTCAACCTGTCACGGGATCAGTACGACCTTTCCGAAGTGCTCCCGCGCTTCCATGATACGGTGCGCCTCGCGAATTTGCGACAACGGCAGCACCGCGTGCAGGATCGGATCGATGGCGCCGCTGAAGATCACGGTCATCACCGCGCGGAAATCACTCACGTTGCCCATCGGCGCGCCGATGATCCGGCGATGGCGCTGATACAGTTCGCGGATGTCGAAGTCCGGCCGCTCGCCGCCCGACGCGCCGCAGATGGTCATGCGGCCGCCTCGGCGCAGGCTGCGGATCGTCTGCACCCACGACGGCGCGCCCACAGGGTCGGCGGCCAAGTGCACGCCCGCCCCGTCGGTCGCCGCCAGGACGGCCTCGCTGAAGTGGGGCGTCGCTTGATGGTCGATCGGCACGGCGCCGGCAGCCGCCGCCTTCCTGGCCTTCTCCGGTCCGCCGACAACCGCGAAGATGCGGCGGGCGCCGGCCATCTTCGCGATGAGCAGGACCGCCGTGCCCACGCCGCCGGATGCGCCGACGATCAGCACGTCCTCGCCCGCGCGCAGTCCGCCCGCGGTGATCATCATGCGCCAGGCGGTGCAGTATGCCGCCGGCACCGCGGCCTTCTCGAACGCGATTCGGTCCGGAACGCGCATCAGGTTGCGGGCCGGCGCGACCACGTACTCCGCCAGGCCGCCCGGCGTGTGCTCGCCGAAGATCTTGTACGAGAGGCACATCGTCTGCTCGCCGGCCAGGCAGAACTCACATCGGCCGCACGACAGGATCGGGTTGATGACGACCCGGTCGCCGCTCTGCCATTCCGCGACGTCCGGACCCACGGTGTCAACCAGGCCGGCGACGTCGCCGCCGGTCGTCATGGGGAAATGCCGCTCGCGCCAGGGGAACACCGGCCGGCCGCCGGGCGGACCGGAGCGCGCCCAGATATCCATGTTGTTGAGCGCGCAGGCACGGACGCGGACGCGCACCTCGCCGGGCCCGGGCGCCGGCACCGGCACGTCCTCAATGTTGAGGACCTCGAGGCCGCCGTGCTTGCGGATGACGACGGCCTTCATCGTGTCCGTGGTTCCGGCCATGGCTATGCGGTCACCAACGCGCGGGCGTCCCGCAGCGCGGCGATCACGCGGTTGCGGCCCCGCACCAGGTGGTTGTACGTGACTCTCTGGCGGTCGCTGCCCGGCGCGAGGTCCTTCCAGGTCCTGGCCGGCGCCAGGTCGGGCAGCGGCGGCACGTCCACTGCGGGATCGTGCCGGAACCGGCCGGCGCGGGTGTAGTTGATCCGGACGAGCAGGCGGGAGAGCTTGCGCAGGGTGGCGTTCGCCTTCTTGACCGCGGCGTCCGATGCCGGGCGGCCCAGCAGCGACGCGCGATCGAGATACCACCGGTCGAGGTCGGCGCGCAGCGCCCGCGCCTCGGCAATCGCCGCCGACAGGTCGACCTCGCCGCCGGTCGCGTCGTGGTAGGTCTGCAGCGTCGCGGCCAATTCGTCGGCAAGTGTGCGGAAGTCGAGCGGGTGCAGCGTCGCATTGGCGGTGCGGTACGCCGCGATGAGGTAGACTTTCATGTCGCGCAGCAGGTTGTCGCGGTCGGCGATCTCGAGCGTGTCGTCCTCCGTGTGCCAGGCGATGTTCGCCCCGCAGCCGCCGACCGGATAATAGCCCTTCTCCTTGAGCAGCGGCTTCGGCATCGTGGACGACAGCATGTAGAACGTCGAGACCCCGATGTTGCTGAACGACTTGTCGCCCGCGCGCAGCGGCCGGCCGCCCTCGGCCTCGAGGCCCGTCACGTCCTTGATGACGGCCTTCCCGATGCCCTCGGCCTCGCTCATCCAGAAGACGTCCTCATACACCGTCGCCCAACGGCAGCCGGGCGAGTCGCAGTTGATGTGCGCGACACAGTTCGCATCGAGATCGAGGCCGAACGTGTCGGCGTACCAGACCGAGCCGGCGTAGCGTCCCTGCGAGTGGCCGGGCCACCAGGCGATGCGCACCGACCGCGCCAGTTTGTCGCGGTGCCGCCAGAGGATGCGCGCCACCTCGAGCAGCGTCGCGTCGCCGGTCGCGTTGTCGCCGATACCCTGGTGCCAGCCGTCCACGTGGCCGTGCACCAGCACGAACTCCTCGGGCGCCTCGCGGCCGGGAATCTCGGCCACACACACCGGACACTCCACCCAGCCTTCGTCGAGCTTCGTCGAGAGGCGCGCCTTGACGCCGCCCTGCTGCACCAGGTCACGCAGCCACGCGCCGTCGGTCTTGTTGACCGAGACCACCGGAATCGTCGGCTTGCGCTCCCACGAGTCGAGATCGGGCGACCCCCAAATCGTCGTGCAGATGCCTTCGTGGATGCGCTCGCCCGGGCTGATGAAGATGGCGCCGACGGCGCCCCCCTTCATGAAGTCGGCCACTTTGCCCGGAGAGGCGTAGCCCTCGGTTAGCACGATCTTGCCGGCGACGCCGGTCATGTCGCGGCCCACGCCTTCGAACAGCCCCCGGATGTCGCCCATGTGCTTCGTCGAAAGGTAGGTGACCTCGGCGCGTCTCCACTTGCCGCCGGTTGACAACGACATCGACGGCGTCTTGGCCGCAAGCATCTTGCGCTCGGGCGTCAGGATCTCGAGGCGGGCCTTGCGCGGGACGCTGATCAGCAGCGTCGGCGTGTGCACGGTGTGCGGCACGCCGTGCTTCTTGAGCCGCTTGCTTAGGTAGTCAAAAGCCCGTCGTTCGTGCTTTGTGCCGGACTCGCGCATGAGACGAGTGTACGTCTCGATCAACGCCCAGGGCTCGTCGAGGCTGACCTCGCTGATGAGCGCCTGCTCGTCGGTGACGTTGCGCCACGTGCTGATCGTGGACATCCGATCCTCCTCCGCTATGCGGCCGTTTGTGGACTTCTCGCCGAAAGACTCACGCGATGTCGATCACGCCGGTATCGCCCGACACGGCAAGACCTGCGCCCATCGCGGCACACATCGACTGCATTCGCTCTAGAATTCGAGACGCCTGCGATCCGATGACGGGACGCTGCTCGCCTCCGCGATCCGACGCTGTGGGTCGTACGCGGACGCGGACGCAGCGCGGGCCGTCGAAGTCTAGCAGGAACACCGCCGACTCGTCGAGTTCGGGCACGCGCACCGCATCCATCCGGTAGGGCGGCGCCGGACGCCCTAATGCGAACCGCCGTCCTTCGGCCATGGCGTGGAAGACGAAATTGCCGAGGCTGTAGAGAATCGGCCGGCCCCGGTAGATCTCCACGCCGTGAAGCGTGTGCGGATGATGGCCGAGGAGCACGTCGGCGCCCGCGTCCACCAGGGCGTGTGCGAGCGGCTGTTGGTAGTCGGCCAGGACGCCCTGGAACGGCGCGGCCCATCCCGGCGGGACGCCCCAGTGAATGCTGACGACGACCACGTCGGCGCCGCGGCGAGCATCCCGGACGGCGGCGGCAGCCCGGTCGAGGTCCGAGGGTTCCACCGACGTGGACACGTACGGCGACGTGCCGGGCTGTTCTTCCATCACCGACGCATCGGCCTCGAAGCGCACGCGCACCCGCAACGGCGCGACGCCCGGCCGCTCGGGGGTCGCCGAGGAGCCGGGCGGCAGCGTGGAGGCAAACCCGACCCAGGCGACCCGGACGCCGTCGCGGGCCGTGATCGCGGGCGCAAGTGCACCACTCAGGTCCTGGCCGGCGCCGATCACCCTGACTCCGGCGGCCTCGACCACCTCGAGTGTTTGCCGCAGGCCCGCGATACCGAAGTCCAGGGCGTGGTTGTGCGCAAACGACACGACCGTCAGTCCCATCTGCCGCAGCGCGGGCGCAAGCGCCGGCGCGCCGCGCAGCACGATGAGTTTGTCCGCGGGATATCCGAGGTCGGTGAGCGGCGCCTCGAGGTTGGCGAACGCGACCGTCGCCTGGCGAAGCCACTCGTGAGCCGGATTGGCCGCGGGCGGCCGCTCGAGCATCACATCGCCCGCCGCAGCCAAGGTCCAGGTGGGCCGCCCGGCGGCGGGGGGACTCACAGCTTCAGCCGCGGGTCCAGCGCGTCGCGCAGGCCGTCGCCGAGGAAGTTGTACGCGAGGACCGTCGCCAGGATCAGCGCGCCCGGATACACCGCGAGATTGGGTGCCGACCAGATGTAGATCTGCGCGTTCTGCAGCATGTTGCCCCACGATGGCAGCGGCGGACGAATGCCGAGCCCCAGATACGAGATGGCCGACTCGGTCAAGATCGCGAACGCGACGTTGAGTGTCGCCGCGACGATGATCGACGGGACGACCTGGGGCAGGATGTGCCGGAACATGATGCGGTGGTCGCGGGCGCCGATGACGCGCGCCGCATCCACGAACTCGGTGACGCGCCAGCGCAGGAACTCGCCGCGCACGACCCGCGCCACCGGCATCCAGGCCGTGAGCCCGATCACGACCGTCACCGTGATCGGGCCTCCGCCGAACACGGCGAGCGCGGCCAGCACCACGAAGAGCGTCGGCAGCGCCATCATCGCATCGGTGAATCGCATGAGCGCGATGTCCTCCCAGCGGCCGAAGTAGCCCGCGAGCGCGCCGACGGTGACCCCCACCGATACCGAGATCGCCATCGCGACGAAGCCCACGGCGAGCGACACGCGGCCGCCCAACACCAGACGCGCCAGCACGTCACGGCCGATCTCATCGGTGCCGAGCGGGTGCTGCAGCGTGCTTCCCGCGAGACGACTGATCGGGTCGGCCACAAACGGGTCAAACGGCAGGAGCCACGGGCCAAACACGGCCACCAGGTGGATCGCCAGTAGCAGGACCATCGCCGCGATTGCGGGTGGGTTGCGCCGCAGGCGTCGCGCCGCGAGACGCCACAGCGTCCGCGGCGGCTCGGGCCCGATGAGCGTGACCGTCGGCGCCAGGGGCGGCACGTCGGCACTCACCGGCGGGCGCGCGCTAGCCATACGTGATCCGCGGGTCGAGCCAGCCGTACGCAAGATCCACGAGCAGGTTCGAGAGGATCACGACCACGGCGACCACGACGGTGATCCCCATGACCATGGGATAATCGCGGCCGATCGTTGACGAGACGGCGAGTTGGCCCATGCCCGGCCAGCCGAAGATCGTCTCGGTGATGACCGCGCCGCCCACCAGACGGGGGACGAGCACGCCCAGCACCGTGACCACCGGGATCAGCGCGTTGCGAATCGCATGCCGTGACAGCACCAGGCGGTTGGGCAGCCCTTTCGCCCGTGCTGTCCGCACATAGTCTTGCCCGATCTCCTCGATGACGGCCGACCGCATGAATCGAACCAGGTTAGGCAGGGTCGCCGTCGCCAGGACCGTCGCGGGCAGCACCAGATGGGCCAGGCGATTGACCAGCGAGAACGGCGCGCCCGGCGTCGCCATTCCCGACGCCGGGAGCCAGTGCAGGTGCACCGTGAACGCCAGGATCAGCAGGATCGCGAACCAGAACGCCGGGATCGAGACGCCGATGAACGAGAAGAACGTGACCACGTGGTCGGCCAGCGAATAGCGCCGGGTGGCGGAGATGATGCCCGCCGGGATGCCGATCAGGATGGAGAGCACCAGCGCGGTGCCGCTCAGCAGCAACGTGTTAGGCAGGCGCTCCAGGATGACCTCGTTGACCTTGCGCCGGTCGCCGAACGACCGGCCGAAGTCGGCCCGCAGCGCCGATGCGATCCACTTGACGTACCGCACCGCCAGCGGCTGGTCGAGGCCGAGCTGGCGCGCGAGCGCCTCGCGCTGGTCCGGCGTGGACTCCATCGTCATCATGATCGCCGGCCCGCCCGGCGCGAGCGAGACCATGACGAACGTGAGGGTGGAGACCACCAGCAGAACCACCAGCGCCTGTATGGCGCGCTCCACCAGATAACGTCCCACGGCGGCCTCTGTGAACGGGTCGGCGCTGAGTGGCAACCCCGCGGGCCCAATGCGCGAGCCCGCGGGGTTTGCCTCCGGGCGACTTAGACGGCTACTCCAGCTTCCACTCGTTCACCCACTGGAAAGCCGCGCGCAGGTGAATCGGCGGCACGCCCTTCAGCCGGCGGTTCCAGGCGCGGATCTCGTTGGGCCACCAGAGTTGCAGGTACGGGAGATCCTCGGCCATCAGCTCCTGGAGTCTCTTGTAGATGCGTTCGCGCTCCGCGACCGACGTGGCCTTCCGCCCGGCCTCCATCAGCGCGTCGGCGTCCTTGTTGCTGTACATGGGCAGGTTGAATCCCCGCTCCGCCGCGCTGCTGTGCGCGTAGTTGAAGAAGTCGGGATCCTCGGGCATGATCCACCATCCCAACAGCGTGTCAAATCGGCGCGGGAGCAGGCGCTGCGCGATGAACGTGTTGAAGTCGACGCCGTCGAGCACGGTCTCGATCCCCACGGCGCGCAGGTACTGCTGCACCAGCGCCGCCAGCGGCTCGAAGTATTGCACGGTCGGGTACGAGATCGTGAACCGGAACCGCTGCCCGCCCTTGGTCAGGACGCCGTCGGGCCCGGGCGTCCAGCCGGCCTCGGCGAGCAACTGACGCGCCCTGTTGCGGTCGAACTCGTACGTCTTCACGTTGGGGTTGAAGAAGTTCTTCAGCACCGGCGTCAGCGGGCTGCTCGCCGGCGTGGCGAAGCCCTCCAGGAACCCCTTGATCATCGCCGGCCGGTCCCAGGCGTACATGATGGCCTGGCGGACCCGGCGGTCCTGGAACAGCGGATTCCGGTGGTTGGGCGCCAGGTAGTAGAAGTTGTTCTGCGGCAGGGTGTTCACCTCGACGTTCGGCCGGCCCTGGACCGCTTTCACGAGCGCGGGGTTGTCGATGAAGATGATGTTCAAGTCGCCGGCGAGGAACTGCGCGATCTGCGCGTTCACGTCGGGCAGGACCTTGTAGGTGATGGTGTCGATCGACGGCGCGCCGCCGAAGTAACCGGGGTTCTTCTCCAGCGTCACGTACGAGCCCGAGACGTACTCCTTCATCTTGTAGGCGCCCGTGCCGATCGGCATGCGCTTGTTGAACGCATCGTGCGTCCAGTAGTTCTCCGGCGCAACGCCGGCGAACGCGTGCCGGGGAATGATGCCGGCGTTCACGCCGACCACCGCGACCAGGCTGGCCTGCGGCGCCGAGAGCAGGAACTGAATGGTGTTCGGGTCGACGACCCTCGCCTCCCTGATGTTGCTGAAGGCGGCTCGCCCGGTCGCGCCCAGTCGCGGGTTCAGGATGATGTCGTAGGTGAACTTCACGTCGTCGGCCGTGAAGTCGCGGCCGTCGTGCCACTTCACGCCGCGGCGCAGCTTGAAGGTCCAGGTCATGCCGTCGGCCGAGACGTCCCACGACTCCGCCAGGTCACCGACCCATCGCGCGTCTTTGCCCCACTTCGTCAGCCCGTTGAACAGGACCCGCGTGACGAAGATCGACTCCACGAAGTGCCGCGGGTGCCACGGGTTGAACGTCGGGTCGCCGACAATCGGAAAGACCACGCCGCCACCCGGCGCGGGCCCGCCTGCCGCGGGTCTGAGCACGCCCGTGATCAGGAGCAACCCGACCAGGGCCACTGCGAACACACGAACACGCATCACTCGTCCCCCCCTTTTGTGCTGCGTCTTCGCGGGGCCACGCCGTTGGTCGCGGGCTCCGGAAGCCACGTGTAGCTCTGTTTGTGGATCTTCAGGATCATCGACGTGTCGGTACGACTGAGCCCAGGCACGCTGGCCAAGCGGTCCACGAGGAAGTCGTGCAGGCTGTCGGTGTCGGGCAGCACGACCTCGATGATGATGTCGAACGTGCCGGTGGTCACCGCGATGTACCGGACCTCGGGCATCTCCATGAGCCTGGCGAGGGCCTGCTTCATCTTGCTGCGCTCGACGTTGAGGCCGGTGATCGCCGAGGCGTTCATGCCCACCTTGATCAGGTCGGCCACGGCCACGACGCGGATGATCTTCCCGGCGAGCAGCCGCGACAGACGGTTGCGGACGGTGCCCTCGGTCACGCCGAGCGCCTTGGCCAGGGCGCTGTAGCTGGTACGACCGTCGCGCTGAAGGGCGCGGATGATACCTTGGTCGAGCGCGTCGAGATGGTCAGCGCGCCGCATGCTCTCCGGTCCCCGCGCGGACGCCGGTTTCCGTCCGCGTGGCAGTCTCCCGCGCGGCCTTCGCGAGTTTCGGCGGCACCGGATACGCTGTCCGGCTGTGCCGCAGGCCCATCTCGCACAGGGCCTGCATCATCTTCACGCCGGCGTGCACCGGGTTGACGACCGGAATCCCCAGCGCCGCCGCCAGCTCCGACTGCCGGTCCTGAAACGCCATCGTCATGCAGCCCATGATGATGACATCCGCCCGGTCATGGTCGCGCGCGGCCTCGCCTTCCTTGATCATGCGCGTCAGGGTATCGCCGGGATCGTGGCCGAGATCCAGCACCGGGACATCGATGGCACGCACCGACGCCAGCTTCCGGTCCACACCGACCTGCCAGGCCAGCCGTTCGAGCAGCGGCACCACCGAGGCCAGCACGGTGACGATGCTGAACCGGTGGCCCAGCGACGCGGCCACGAGCATTGACGCTTCGCCTGGGCCCACGACCGGAATGCCGACCATCTCGCGCATCGCTTCGACGCCCGGGTCGCCGAAGCAGCCCAGCACCACGCCGTCAAATCCCGCGCGCTCGGCGTCCACGAGGCGCTCGATGGCGCCGGGGACCGACAGGTACTCTTCGTACGCGGACTCGATCGACACCGGGCCGCCGACCACTTCCCACGCGTCCATCGTCCACTGTTGCCCGGCCACCCGTTGCACCGCCGCGCGCCGGCGGGCCAGTTCGTCGGCCCCGCCATCGCGGCGGGTCATCCACCCTGGGATCAGATAGAGGCCCCGCATCCGGGACACCTCCGGACTGTGGTTTCTAGAGCAGACGGTGGGCGTGACTACGAATATCGAAATCGGCGGTCTGCCCGTTAGATGGCAGCCTATCACGCCGGGAAGATGGGGGTCAACTGCGCGCGCGGCGTTCGGGCTCGGCGCGCCCGCGCGCGGCCGGCAGCGCACCGCAGGACTCGCGTACAACCAGCTTGGGATGGAACACAATCGTCTGGGGACGGCCCGTTAGTTGCGCGTGCAACCGCTCGAGCAGCAATCTCCCCGCGGCGGCGCCCAGCTCATAACCCGGTTGCGCGACCGCCGTGAGCGGCGGGGTGAGGATGGGCGCCCAATCCATATCGTCGAACCCCACCACGGCTATCTCCTGCGGAATCCGCACGCCCGCCTCTTTGAGCCGGAGCAATGCGCCGATCGTCATGAGGTTGTTCGCGACGAAGACCGCGGTCGGGGGCCTGCGCATCGACAGGAAGCGGCCGACCAACTCATAGCCGCTCGGCTCCTTGAACGTGCCCTCGAGGATCAGGTCGGGCTCAACCGCCAGTCCCGCTTCGCGGAGTGCCGCCCGGTAGGCCTGCAGCCGTTCTCGTCCGGTGTACAGCCGGCGCGGGCCGCTGATGATGCCGATCCGGCGGTGCCCCCGTGCGATGAGGTGCCGGATGGCCGCGCGCACGCCCGCCCGGTTGTCGATCAGGACCGCATCGGCGTGCAGCCCCGGCAGCCGTCGGTCGATCTGCACAATGGGCGTACCGCCGGCCCGTATGCTGCGGAGCGTCGGTGACGAGCCGCCGCTCGGCGAGATCACCAGCCCGTCCACGCGCTTCTGGCGCACCATCCGCAGGTAGAGAGCTTCTTTGTCGGCATTCTCGTCCGCGTTGCACAGCAAGAGCGCGTAGCCCTTGCTCAGGACGACATCCTCGAGGCCGCGGACCACCGTCGCGAAGAACGGGTTGGCGTTGTCCGACACGATGACGGCGACGGTTTGCGTGCGGCCCTTGATCATGCTTCGGGCGATGGCATTGGGGTGGTAGTCCAGGGCTCGTGCCGCGCGCGCCACACGCGCGCGGGCGGCGGCGCTCGCGTAACCATACTCGCCCAGCGCCCTCGCGGCGGTCGCAACGGAAACTCGGGCCACCCTGGCAACATCACGAATCGTCGCCATCTGATAACGTTCTCCTGTTCCCTCCGCTACAATTCCCTTCGCGCCGTGGAGGTCCTTCGCGGCGGCGCCGGCGCGGCCGGAGGGCGAGGGGCGCCGCGGGCCGGTCCGGCAGGACTCCGCTCGCGCGCAGGGGAATCAAACCATCACGACCTGATAACGTTCTCCTACACGCGCCGTCCGACCCGTTCCGGCCGGCGCCCGGACGGCGGCAGGGAGGCTCGCCATGCGCACCCCGAAAGTCGGCATCATCACGTTTTCGGATGGACGGCCCCACGTGCACAACGAACTGCTCCCCTTGACACGCCAGTTCCAAGATCGGCTGGCCGCCCGGCTGCGGGCCGCCGGCTGGGAGGTGGTGACCGGCCGCGAGATCGTGTGGAACACCGACCAGGCGACCAGTGAGGGCCGCTATCTGGCCGCACAGGGCGTCGAGGCGACGATCTTCAACTACGCGATCTGGGCGTGGCCGCACTACTCGGCGATCGCGGCGCAATTCGTCCCCGGGCCGATCTTGATGTTCAGCAATGTCAACCCGCAGTACCCCGGGTTGGTGGCGATGCTGGCCGCGGCCGGGAGTCTCGACCAGGTCGGCGCGTTCCACGGCCGCGTGTCCGGCGACATCGACGACGACCGGGTCTTCGAGCGTGTGCTCCAGTTTCTCCGGCCCTCGGTCGCCAGAAACCGGCTGCGGGGCGAGGTGTACGGCATCATCGGCGGCCGGTCGATGGGGATGTACACCGCGGTCCCCGCGCTCGACCAGTGGCGCCGCGATTTCGGCATCGATATCGAGCACATCGACCAGTTCGAGATCGTGCGCCGGTCACAGGCCGTCCCCGACAGCCGGGCGGATGCCGGCATCGCCTGGTTGCAGCGCCACGGCGCGACGATTCACTACGATGGCGCCAAGCTCACGCCCGAACTGCTCCGCCGCCAGCTCAAGTCGTACCACGCGGCCCGGGAGATCATCGACGAGTGGCGACTCGACTTCTGCGGCATCAAGGGGCAGCCCGAGATGACGAACCACTTCGCCACGATGGACGTGGCCGAGGCGTTCCTGAACGACCCTTATGATTGGGAGGGCCCGCACGACCCCATCGTGTGCGCGACCGAGGCCGACAGCGACGGCGCACTCACGATGGAGATCTTCAAGCACATCGCCCGCACACCGGTGCTGTTCGCCGACGTGCGACACTATGACGCGGCCGGCAACATGTGGGACCTGGTCAACTCCGGCGAGCATGCGACGTACTTTGCCGGCCGGTCGTTCGACCCGGCGGTCAACCTCAAGCACGTACACCTGTACCCGGCCATCATCTACTTCCCCGCGGGCGGCGCGTCCGTGATGCACATCGCGGCGCCCGGGGAGGTGACGCTCGCGCGGCTGGCGCGGCGCAACGGGAAGTACTGGATGGCCATCGTGCCCGGTGAGTTCCTGCAGTTCCCGCCCGAGGAGGCGGCGGCCAAGGCCCGCGCGACCACGCCCGAATGGCCGCACGCGTTCGCCCGTTTCAAGGTGCCGGCCGACGAGTTCCTGAGCGAGTATGATTCCAACCACATCCACGGCGTCTACGGCGACTACGTGGCCGATCTCGTATGGTTCTGCAAGATGACGGGCATCGAGCCACGCGTCTTCGCGTGAGGAACCGGGCGTGCCGCGCTACACGATCGGCCTAGACTTCGGCACCGAGTCCGCGCGCGCGGTGCTCGTCGACGTCGCCGACGGCCGCGTTGTCGCGACGTCGACTTACGAGTATCCGCACGGGGTGATCGACCGCGCCTTGCCAGGGGCGTCGGACCGGCTGCCCCCCGACTGGGCGCTACAGCATCCCGCCGACTGGCTGGACGGTCTCGGTGTCCTGCTGCGCGGGATGGCACGAGGGGCACCGCCAGAGGACATCATCGGGATCGGTGTGGACTTCACCTCGTGCACGGTAATGCCAACGGCGGGCGACGGCACGCCGCTGTGTGTGCTCCAGGAATTCAAGGCCGAGCCCCACGCCTGGCCAAAGCTGTGGAAGCACCACGCCGCGCAGCCCTACGCCGACAGAATCAACGCGACCGCGGGCAGCCCCGGCGGCGAGTTCCTGCAACACTATGGCGGCCTGACGTCATCGGAGTGGCTGTGGGCCAAGGCCTGGGAGGTGCTCGCCGAAGCGCCGGGCATCGCGCGCGCGGCCAGCCGATGGATCGAGGGTGGAGACTGGATCGTCTGGCAGCTCACGGACATCGAGGCGCGCAGCGCCTGTCAGGCCGGGTACAAGGCCCACTGGCAGAAAGACGCCGGCTACCCCCCGGCGTCGTACTGGGCGTCACTGCATCCGGAACTCCCCGCGTTCCTCGACAAGCTCGGGCCGGCGCCGCAGCCGGTGGCGACCGCGGCCGGCGGGCTCTCGCAGGCCTGGGCCGAGATGACCGGTCTGCGCGCCGGCATATCGGTGGCGGTGGCGGTGATCGACGCACACGCGGGTGTGCCGGCGGTCGGTGTCGCGCAGCCGGGTCAACTTGTGGCGATCATGGGCACCTCCGCGTGTCATTTGCTGGTGGACCCCGAGCGTCGAGCCGTGAAGGGCATCTCCGGTGTTGTTGAGGATGGGATTCTCCCGGGCGTGTTCGGGTATGAAGCCGGTCAGGCATCGGTAGGCGACATCTTTCAATGGTTCGTGCGCACCGCGGTGCCGGCCGGGTACGGCGCGCAGCCGGACGGCGGCCCGGCGCCACCGGCCGCGATCTACGACCGGCTCGAGGCCGATGCCGCCCGGCTGCGGCCGGGCCAGTCGGGCCTGCTCGCGCTCGATTGGTGGAACGGTTGCCGGACACCGCTGGTTGATGCCGAACTGTCCGGGCTGGTCATTGGGTTCACCGTGACGACCGAGCCGCATGAGATCTACCGCGCCCTCCTGGAGTCCACCGCCTTCGGCACACGCCGCGTCATCGAGACGTTCGAGGCCGGCGGCGTGCGGGTACGCGAGGTGCACGCCTGCGGCGGGCTGGCCGAACGCAACCCGCTGCTGCTCCAGATCACCGCCGACGTCATCGGCCGCGACGTGCTGGTGGCGAAGGTGCCGCACGCGTCGGCGGTCGGATCGGCCATCTACGCGGCGGCCGCGGCCGGTGCCCGGGCCGGCGGGTACCAGAGCATGCACGACGCGGTGGCGCGCATGGGTGCGAAGGCGCGTGTCACATACCCCCCGCGTTCGGAGGAACAGAAGACGTACGAGGCGCTGTATCGAGACTACGTCGAGCTCGCGCGGTACTTCGGGGAAGGCGGCACTGCGGTCATGAAGCGTCTCCGCGGCCTCCGGACCTCCCGCGGGTGACGCGGCGTAGGAGTTCAGGGATGTGAGCGGCCATTCCAGGGCCGTCTACACGGACGCGCAGGAGACGAACCCAATGCCAGCAGACGCCCGCCTGCCCCACGCCATCCTGCTCCAGCTCAAGCGCTGGAACACGCCGACCATCTACAACGGCTGGGAGCAGATCACCCGGCACGACTCCGCAGCCGACGCCTTCAACCTCGAGGAATGCCGCGATTTCATGCCGCAGATGGGCCCGATGGTCGGCTATGCCGTGACCCTGGTCATCGAGCCGAGCCGGAAGGGCCATCGGACCGCGAATCCCGACGCGGTCAACGACTACCGCCGCTACGTCGCGAGCCGGCCCGGTCCCAAGATCGTCGTCGTCCAAGACCTGGACAAGCCTCGGGTCATCGGGTCGTTCTGGGGCGAGGTGCAGGCCAACGTTCACCGGGCGCTGGGCTGCGTCGGCACGATCACCGACGGCGCCGTCCGCGACGTAGACGAGATGACCAACGCCGGCTTCAAGGCGATTGCACGCCGCATGTGCGTGGGGCACGCGTGGTCGTTGCCGGTCCGGTGGGATGTCGAGGTCGAGGTGTTCGGACGCGCGATCCGGCCCGGGCAACTCATCCACGCCGACAAGCACGGGTTCCTCGCGGTTCCGCCGGGGGAGGAAGAGGCCCTACTCGACGCGGCGGTGTTCATGGACCAGAACGAGTGCCACACGACGATCGCGGCGGCCCGTGGCGCGGCCGGGAAGCCAATGGACGACGTGCTGCGGTCGCTGGAGCGGGCGACTGCGGCGTTCCGGCAGGCCACGCGCGAGCGATTCCCGCGCCCGTGACCGGTGGCAGGAGCGGGTCGTGGGCGCGGAGAACGAGAACCCTGCCTATGTGAGAACGTTTTCTGATCGAGCGCGCATCAGGGAGGGAGAGTCAATGAGGCGTCTCGGAGCGATCAGTCTGGCGGTAGTCCTCGGCCTGCTGCTGCTCATCTCGCCGATTGCGGCGCAGCAGCGCGTCGTCATCCGCTTCGGCACGAACAATCCGGTCGGCCACCCCGTCGACATCGGCGCGAAGCGCGCCGCGGAGATCATCGCCCAGAAGTCCGGCGGCCGCATCCAGTTGCAGGTGTTTCCCGGCGATCAGCTCGGCGGGCAGGCCGAGCAGATGATCAACACCATTCGCGGGACGCAGGACATGTGGTTCAGCAATCCGTCCTGGATGGCGCCATACCTGGCCACCGTGGGTGTGCTCGAGGCGGCGTACCTGTTCACCGATGTCGACCACATGTTCAGGGTGATGAAGGGGCGGATCGGGCAGGAGCTCTTCAAGCAGCTCCCCAGCGCCACGAACATCCGCGTCGTTGACGTCTGGTACCTGGGGACCCGGCACTTCACGACCAACAAGCCCTTCAAGACGCCGGCGGACCTCGCGCGGCTGAAGATTCGCGTGCCCAACAACCCGATCTACATCGAGAACCTCCGCTGTATGGGCGGCAACCCGGCACCGATGGGCATTGGCGAAGTCTACCTGGCGATGAAGACCGGTGTGGTGGACGGGCAGGAGAACCCGTTCACCAACATCAACGCGTTCAAATTCTACGAGGTCGCCAAGTACCTGGTGCTGACCGCGCATCAGGTCGGGCCGCTGATCCCTATCATCAACGAGCGGACGTGGAACACGCTCGGTCCCGACGGGCAGAAGATTCTCGTCGAGGCGTTCGAAGAGGGCGGCAAGGTCTCGAACCGCCTGGTGCTCAAGGATGAGGCCGAGCTGCAGGCCAAGTTCGTGGCCGCGGGGATGGAAGTCCTGAAGCCAGACCTCGAGCCCTTCCGGGCCGCGGCGAAGAAGTGCCTGCCCGAGAAGTTCGGACGCGTCTGGGGCCAGGGCGTGTACGAGGCGATCGCGAGCACCGGCCGCTAGCGTTTGTCGGTGACCCCGGCGCGGTCACACTCGGCCTTCGCGAGGGCCTGGGAGGGCGTTGTGCGCCTCGTTGAGGAGGCGGTGCCCTCCCTGGCCCTCGCGATCATGTTCGTGGTCATCATCTACCAGGTGGTCATGCGCGATGTCTTCGCCAAACCGCCGACCTGGTCGGATGAGCTGGCCCGGTACCTCTACATCTACATGGTGTTTCTCGGTTCGGCCCACACCAGCCGGAAGCAGGCGCACATTCGCATGGACGTGCTGCCGACCCGCCTGGCGGGCCGGGCCCGCGCCGTCCTGATGCTCGTCCTCGAGCTCGCGGCCATCGGGTTCCTGGTGTATGCCTTACACAGCGGGATCGTCTTCTACGACTTCTACCGCCGCATCCCGTCGCCCGCCATGGAGATGCCGTCCGGCTATCTCGTCGCGATCGTGCCGGTCGCGTGCGCGTTGATGACCCTGCACCACGCGGCACTCGCGCTCCGGCACCTGCGCGAACTTCGGGCCGGATCGTGAGGACCGGCTGATGGAGAAGTGGGTGCTGATCGCGGTCGTGGCAGGGAGCTTCGCGGCTGGACTGCCGGTCGCGTTCGCGCTCGGGCTCGGCTGCGCGGTTTACCTGTTGCTCGTCGGCACGATCGACAGCACCATCGTCGCCCAGCGCATGGTCTTTGGCATCGACTCGTTCCTGTTGCTGTCGGTGCCGTTCTTCATCCTGGCGGCCGAGATCATGAACACCACAGGGACGACGCGGCGCATCTTCAACTTCGCGCACGCGCTCGTCGGGCACATTCCGGGCGGGCTGGCCCACGTGAACGTCGTAAACAGCATGATCTTCGCCGGCATGTCCGGCTCGGCCATCGCCGACGCCGCGGGCGTCGGCATGATGGAAGTCGAAGCGATGGAGCGCGCCGGCTACCCGAGGCCGTTTGCCGCGGCGCTGTCGGCGGCGACCTCCACCGTGGGGCCGATCATCCCGCCGAGCATCCCCATGGTGATCTATGGCTCGATGGCGCAGGTCTCGGTCGGCGCGCTGTTCCTCGGCGGGGCGGTGCCAGGTGTGCTCATGGGACTGGCGATGATGGCGCTGGTCTACGTCCAAGCGCTGCGGCGCGGATTTCCGCGCGAACCGCGGGTCACGCTGCGGGAGTTCTTCGCGGCGCTCGCGGCCGGGATTCCCCCGTTGCTCGCCCCGGCCATCCTGCTTGGTGGAATCTACACCGGGTTCTTCACGCCGACCGAAGCCGCGGCGGTCGCGGTACTCTATGCGCTGGTCCTCGGCATGGTTTTCTACAGGGAGCTCTCGCCGCACGATCTGCCACGTATCCTGCTGCGAGTGGTCGAGAACACGGCGATGATCATGTTCATCGTCACCACGGCGTCGGTGTTCGGGTGGATCTTGGCCCGGGAGCAGATCCCGCAGACGATTGCCGCGGCGTTTCTCGAGATCACGCGCAACCCCGTGTGGATGCTGCTGATCCTGAACGCGCTGTTCCTGATTCTCGGCATGTTCATGGAAACGCTGGCCGTCATGCTGATCTTTTTCCCGATCGTCGTGCCGGTGGCGCAGGCGGTCGGTATCGATCTCGTCCACTTCGGCGTGGTCGTCGTGCTGAACCTGATGATCGGTCTGCTGACGCCGCCGTTTGGGATGCTGCTGTTTCTGATGAGCGGCCTGACGAAGCTGCCGATGATCGTCGTGTTGCGCGAACTGATGCCCTACATCGTCATTCTCATCGTTTGTCTGCTGTCGATCTCCCTGTTCCCTGGGATTGTGATGTTCCTGCCGAACCTGGCGCGATGATCCTGCGCCGCGGCCCGCTGCGGCCCGGCATCGTCCCGGTCCTGCAGACACCGTTCGACCCAGAGGGCCGTCTGCGCCTGGACGACCTGGACCGCCTCATCGAGGACGCCATCGCGGCGGGCGCGGCCGGGCTGGTGGCGCCGGCCGTCGCCAGTGAGGTGGAGTTTCTTACCGCGGACGAGCGGCGGCTCCTCATCCGCCGGGTGGCCGGGACCGTCCGGGGCCGCGTGCCGTACATCGCCGGCGCGTCGTCGCCCGACGCGCAGACGGCGCGCGAACTGGTACGTTTCGCCGCTGAGGCCGGGGCAACGGCCTGCCTGGTGGCCGTGCCGGAGTCCCTCTACGCGCGGCCGCGGGACGTGCCCGCGTTCTTTCAGGCTGTGGCCGCGCACACCAACCTGCCGATCATCCTGCAGGACTTGCAGTGGAATGGGCCGGGGTTGAGTCTCGAGACGCTGCGGGCCGTGCGCGACGCCGTGCCGGCGCTGGCCGGCGTCAAGATCGAGACCGTGCCCGCCGGGCCGAAGTACAGCGCGGTGCGCAACGCGTTCGGCACCGATCTCTACATCTGCGGCGGCTGGGCCGTCCCGCAGATGATCGAGGCTCTCGACCGCGGCGTCGACGGGATGGTGCCGGAGGCGTCGATGGTGCGGGTCTACTGCCGGATCTATCGGCTGCACGCGTCGGGCGATCGGGACGCCGCGCTGCGGCTCTTCCGGCAATTGCTGCCGGTGGTGGCGTTCACCAACCAGGAGATCAGGCTCTCGATCGCGTTCTTCAAGGCCCTGCTCGTGCGCAAGGGGATCTTCGCGTATGAGACGATGCGGTGGCCGGGGTTCGAGTGGGATGCGCCCGGCCGCCGCATCGCGGAAGAGTTAATTGATCTCTACTTGAGTCTGGAGAGTGACAGTCCGCGCGCGTAGCCCAGGCTCCCCACCCCCCGCTGACCAGTCACGACGTTACCGCATCCTCCAGATCCCGTGGTGGAAGGACTCAAAGGAGTCAGGAAGAATCTCGACTTTCATCCGAAGTCCATTCCGTGCCTTGGCCGTTTGCTGGCAAGAGATCGGAACGGCATTTCGCAATTGACGGACAGCGCCTCGATTCCAAGGGGGAGGGGTGTAGTATGAAGTACTTCAGGTTGCTCGCCGACCGCCGCCTCGCACAGTTGGTGGTCGCAATCGCGCTAGCGGCGTCACCCGCGGCGTGGGCAGCGCCCGCGGCATGGAACCCGGCGTTCGCCGACACGGTGCGCGTGGCGTGGGGCCAGGTCGGCGCGATCGACAACCTCGATCCGGGCACCGCCCGGGGCGTGCCCAACTGGCGCCTCGTGATGGAGACCTATGAGACCCTGGCCCACTTCCCCGATGGTGCGACCGAGCCTCAGCCGCTCCTGGCCGAGTCGTTTAGGCGACTCGAGGGTGGCCGTATCTGGGAGTTCCGGCTCCGCCGGGGGATCAAGTTCACGACCGGCAGCGAAGTGACGGCTGAGGCGGTGCGCTACTCAATCGACCGGGCGATGGAGATCGGTCTGGGCGCGATCTTCCCGCTCGAGGGGTTGTACGAGCGCACCGAGGTCGTGGACCAGTACACCGTGCGGTTCCACCTACGCGCTTCGTCGCTGGCGTGGCCGTGCATCGTCGCGAATCCGGTCATTCTTGGGATCATCGATCCACAATTCGTCCAGCGGAACGGAGGCATCACGCGGGGACGCCGCAATGACTACGTATCAACTCACACGGCGGGCACCGGTCCATTTATCCTCGAAGACCTGCGAGCGAACCAGCGTGTCACCTTCAAGCGGAACCCAGACTACTGGCGGGGCTGGAGCAATCGGCCTCGACTCGAGCGGGTGGTCATCCAGATCGTGCCGGAAGAGTCGACGCGCCTGCTTCTGATCGAGCGTGGCGACGTGGACATTGCAGAGATCGGCGCGACCGCTCTGCCCGGGCTGAAGCAACGCATCCGCGCGCAATCGCTGCCGCTGGCCGTGGTTGAACGCGATGCCAGTGGCAGGCCGTTGCCGAGCCTGAGCATGATGTGGATCAACATGAACAATAAGATGGCGCCGACCAGTGACATCAATGTGCGCAAGGGGCTGGCCCACTCGTTCAACTATGACCAGTTCATCAAGCAGGTGTTGAACGGCTACGCGCGCCGGGCGCGCACAATCGTTCCCTCGGGGTCATCGTGCTACATGCCCGACGCCCCGGCCTATGAGTACGATCTCAACAAGGCGAAGGCCGCCTTTGCGGAGGCGTCGCCTGATGCGCAGCGCGGCCTGCGCGATGGCCTGGTCTTCCGCTACCAGCAGGACTACGTCGTGCAGCGAGAGGGCGCCCTGATGTGGCAGGCCGATCTCGCGAAGATCGGAGTCAACCTGCGGATTGAAGAGGTCGATGCCGCCACGTGGCTGCGTTTCACGCGGACGCCGCCGGGCGCCCCGCTGCTCGAGGCGCGGTGGTTCGGCAGCTATCCCGACGCCGAGTACTTCATGCACCCCTACCGGACGGGCTACTGGCCGCCCGTCGGCTTTGGCGCATCTTACGCCGGCAACGCCGAGACGGACGCGATGATCGATGCGGCCCGCACGGCCGGCACAATGGAGCAACGGTGCAACCTGTATCGCCGGATTGCGACGCGCTTCTACAACGAGGCTGCTCTGCTGCTCATCGCCGAGGTCGACGGAGCAATCCACCCGTTCAACGTCCAGGCGAACTGGGTGCGGGGGTTCGTCTATAACCCGGCGACCACCGCGCCCAGCGTGTTCTATCCAATGTCCAAGCAGGCGCCGCGGTAGCATCAAGCGTCATGGCGGCGGCGTGAGACGGGAGGCCGCGGACACACGGGCCTTTCCCACGCCGCCTGCCGCCGCCCTGGTGCCCAAACGGCGGTAGCGTCGTGGCCCCCTATCTTGCCCGGCGTCTCGGGTCTCTGGCGCTCGTAGTCTTCGGCGTCACGGTCGTCGTCTTCGTGATCTCGCGCGTCGTGCCCGGAGACGTCGCGCTCCTTTGGACAGGCCAGCGCGGCGACAGCGCCTCCGCACAAACGTTGCGGTTGATCCGGGAACAGTACCACCTCGACCGGCCGCTGGCGGTGCAGTACCTGTACTACGTCCGCGACTTGCTCCAGGGCGACCTCGGCATTTCGGTCAAGTCAAACCGGCCGGTGCGGGCTGAACTGGCGGAGCGGCTGCCGAACACCATTGAACTCGGGGTGGCTGCGCTGCTCATCGGTGTGCCGGTGGGAATCGCGCTTGGCGTGCTCAGTGCGACCCGGCGTAACTCGCTCGTAGATCACTCCGGCCGCGTTGTGGCGCTTGTCGGCGTCTGCATGCCGGTGTTCTGGCTCGGGCTCCTGCTGCAGATGCTGCTCTACTACCGGTTGGGCCTGTTGCCGTCGCCCGGCGGCCGTCTCAGCGACGTCGTAGACATCCTTGCCCCGGTTCAGAAGGTCACAGGGTTCCTGCTACTTGACAGCGTCCTGACCGGTAACCCGACGGCATTGTGGGACGCACTGCTGCACCTAGCCATGCCGGCGACCACCCTGGCGATGCCCCTTGTTGCCCTGATCTCGCGCATGACGCGATCGTCCATGCTCGACGTGCTGTCGCAAGACTACATCAGGACGGCGCGTGCAAAGGGAATCGGTGCGCGAGGCGTTCACTACCGCCATGCGCTGCGCAACGCGCTGCTGCCCGTGCTTACCGTGGTCGGTCTGGCCTTCGGAACCCTGTTGACCGGATCGGTGGTCACAGAACTCATTTACTACTGGCCGGGCGTTGGTCAGTACGCGGTGCAGGCCATCCTGGCCTATGACGGGCCGGTGATCATGGCGTTCACCGCGTTCGCGGCGATCACGTTCGCCGTCGCCAACCTGGGTGTTGATCTGCTCTATGCCCTCGTCGATCCGCAGATCCGCTACTCTTGACGCCGGGCAAGCCGGTCGGTGGCCAAAGCGCCGGCGGACGCGCGCCCTACTGCGCAACCGCCTCTCACTACTGGGGCTCGTGATCATCGCGGCGCTGGTGCTTGTCGCGGCGCTCGCGCCATGGCTCGTGAGACACGACCCTTACGCAGTGGATCTGTCCCGCCGGCTCCTCCCCCCCAGCGAGGCGCACTGGTTCGGCACCGACAGCGCCGGCCAGGACATTTACAGCCGCGTGGTCCACGCGACGCGGCTGGATCTCACCCTGAGCCTGCTGGTGCTGCTTGTGGCCACGACCACCGGGAGTGCGCTCGGCCTGCTCTCGGGCTACACCGGAGGTAGGACCGATGGCGTGATCATGCGGCTGACCGAGGTCTTCCTGGCGTTTCCGGGCCTCATCCTCGCCCTGGCCATGGTCGCGGCAGTCGGCTCTCGCAGCCTGATCGTAGTCGTGATGGCGATTGCCCTGCGGTGGTGGGCGCCCTATGCCCGTCTCATGCGCGCTCAGGTACTCGCGGTCCGGCACTCCGGCTACGTCGAGGCAGCCCACGCGCTGGGCCTCTCGCACGGGCGGGTGTTGCTGCGATACATCGCGCCCAACAGCCTGAGCCCGATTGTCGTCCAGGCCACGCTCGATTTGGGCCAGATCATTCTCACTGCCGCGGCGTTGAGCTTCATCGGGCTCGGTGCACAACCGGGTGAGCCGGAGTGGGGCCGGATGGTGGCCGACGGCCGCGAGTACCTGCGTACGAACTGGTGGGTCGCCACGTTTCCCGGATCGGCGATCTTCCTCAGCGTGCTCGGATTCAATCTCCTCGGAGACGGGCTGCGCGACTACTTCGATCCGCGCCTGCGTCAGACGCTGTGAGCGGAGATATGACAGGAGGTCTCCAGCGATGAGTCGGCGGCGACCAATCAGGGCAGAGGATCTCCTCCGCATGCGCTGGGTGAACGAGCCACAGTTCCGGCCAGGCCGGGCCGAGATCACTTGCGTGATCACGTCCATCCACCCGGACACATGGGAGTATCGGAGTCATATCGTTGAAGCCGGCGCGGGTCGCGTCGTGCCGCTCACCGACGGACCCTGGCTCGACCGTTCGCCACGGTGGGCGCCGGACGGGGCACGCTTGGCGTTCGTCTCCAATCGTTCTGGGAGCGCACAGTTATGGATGCGCGAGGCCTCGGGCGGCCTGACGAGGCTCACCGACCTACCTCACGGGGTTACTGGAGCCCCAATCTGGACCCCGAACGGCCTCGGCCTAGTGTTCAGCGCGCCGCAGGTGACCGACCCGCCGGTGGGGAAGCCTGGAGGACCGCAGCCCACGTTGCGCGTGATCCGCACGTTGGACTACCGCGCCGATCCCGCAGGCGTGGCTCACGGCGCGCGCGGACATACTCGAGGTTTCCGCGACGGCCGTCGCCAGCAGATATGGTGGATCTCCAGTCAGGGCGGGCCGACACGGCAAATGACGCAGGGGGACTTCGAGCACTTGCGGCCTCGCATCTCACCAGACGGGCGGTGGGTCGCGTTTATCGCAAACCGCACGCCCGACGCTGACCGCACGACGGTGAAGCACATCTGGATCCTGCCGGTCGAGGGCGGTGAGATGAAATTGATCGCTGGCGGGCGGGGGCCGATTACCGATATCGCCTGGGCGCCGGACAGCGCGCGGCTGGCGTTTGCCGGGCACCTGCTCGGCGACTCGGGGCAGGATCGGACAATGCCGGGGCTGTTTGCGATGGATCTGCGCGGGAGCGAGCTGGCTTGGTTGACGCAGGACTTCGAGCCGACCATCGGTGTCTGGACCAGGGGAGACTTCAAGATGGGCGACACGCTTCCGACCCTGGTCTGGGATGGGCGCGGCGTCCACTTCATCGCCTCGTGGCGAGGCGCGGCCGGGCTCTACCGAACCACCGATGATGGCGTCGTGCCGGTGCTCGGCGGCGAGCGTTCGATCTTTGCGTTCACAGTGGGCACAGACGGTCGGATCGCGTTCGTCGCGGAGACTCCGGTGCAGCCAGGTGATCTGTACGTCTTGGACCACGCCGGTGGGGAGCACCAGCTCACCGACGCGAACGAGGAGATCCTGGCCGAGGTGCAGCTCTCGTCGCCGGTGCACTTCACCTTTCCGGGGCTGCGGGGTCAGCAGATCGATGCCTGGATCATGCCGCCAGTTGCGGCTGGCCCCGACAGTCGTGCCCCGCTCGTGCTGGAGACACACCGCGGTGCCTACGGACAGGGCTTCTTCTTCCATCTTCAGGTGCTGTCCGGCGCCGGGTACGCGGTCACCTACTGCAACCACGTCGGCGCGCAGGGATACGGGCAGGACTATGCGATGGGTCAGGATGGCGACTGGGGCGGCGTGGACGTGCAGGAGATGTTGCGATGCCTCGACGTGATCGACGAGTGCTTTGGGTTCGTCGACGGCCGTCGCATCGGGGTGCAGGGCCTCAGCGCCGGCGGGTACTACACGAACTGGCTGCTCGGCGAGACCGACCGATTCAAGGCGGGCGTCTCCGAGGCTGGGATCTGGAACTGGACGAGTATGTTCGGCACGTCGGATATCGGCTTCCCGTACGTGACCTCTGAAATGGACGGGGCGCCGTGGGAGACGTTCGAACGTTACTGGCGGATGTCTCCGCTCTCAAGGGCGCCCAGGATTCGTGCACCGTTGCTGATCATCCACGCTGATGAAGACTATCGGTGCGCGATCAGCGAGAGCGAGCAGCTGTTCCAGGCACTACGCTACCTGGGACGTACGGTCGAGTTTCTGTGGTTCTCCGGTGAGACACACGGCTTCTCGCGCACCGGCCGGCCCGTGAACCGCATCGAGCGCCTCAAACGAATCATCGCGTGGTTTGACACATATCTCTAGCTAGGCGCGACGCCGGGAAGCTGCGTCTGGGCCGCGGTACTCACGTCAGACGCCTCCGAGCCGGTCAGAGGAACGGGATGTCCATCTCGAGACTCAGCGGCCGCAGCAAGTCGAGCAGCGCGGGGTGGAGAGCGATGCCCTCGCGAAGCGCCTTCAGGCGTGTCCGGTGCTCAGGCTCACCGGGGACGAGCACCTCATTGCAGCCCTCGGCGGGCGGCGTGGCCTTGATGCTGTCGATGAGCGCGTCCACGCGGCCGAGGAACTCGTCGAGCGGCTGGAAGACGGCGATGTCGAGCGCCATGAACAGGTGCCCGATCCCGCGCGGATCGCGCGCCTCGCCGCATACCGGTGCGGTGCGCGCGATCTCGATCGAAAGTCTGGCGGCCGGCACGATCGCAGACAGGACCTCGTTCACGATCGCGAGGCCCGAGCCCTTGTACGTGCCGAACGGGGCCAGTGGTGCCGCGTACGCGTCCCGAGGATCCTCGATGTCGCCGAGCACCCAGCCGTGCGGGATGCGCTCGCCCCGCAGGCCGGCAATGCGGATCCTGCCCCTGGCCACGACCGAGCACGCCATGTCCAGCACGATCGCGGCATGCCGCCCGGCGGGAATCGCATACGCAAGCGGGTTGTTGCCGAGTGCGGGCCGCGCGCCCTGCCAGGGCACCATGTCGGCGCCGGCGTTCGAGGTCGTGTACCCGACCATCCGGGCGTCCGCCGCCATCATCGCGTAGTAGCCAGCCATGCCATAGTGCGTGCTGCGGCGCACGCCGACGATCCCGACACCGTACTGGCGGGCCTTGGCGATGGCTGTGGTCATGGCGGTGTGCCCCAGCACGTACCCCAGGCCGAAGTCGCCATCGAGCAGAGCAGTCGCACCGTGACTGCGAACGGTGATGATGGCGGGCGTGGGGTTGGTCAATCCGCTGCGCAGGCGGCGCACGTACGTCGGGAGCAGACTCACGCCGTGACTGTGTATCCCGCGCAGATCAGCCTCAACCAGGATCTCGGCCGTGATACGGGCGTGCTCGGCCGGCGCGCCCGCGGCTTCCAGGACACGCGTGCAGAACTCGCGGAGGGCGGTATGAGAAATGGCGTTGGGCACCCGCATCACATACGATGCGTGCTGCCGTGTTTCCTTGAGCGTGGCTAGACCACCGGGGGACGCAGCATCCCCTCGCGTGTCTCCCGCGCCAGCAGCCGTACCGCCGCCATCGGCAGTCCTTCCAACTGCATCAGGATCTCCGCGGCCTGCAGGATCGTCCGCTGAAGGTCGCCCTCTTCGACATCGCTGACCGCGACCAACCGCGTCCACTCCACACCCCGCACCCAGGCCTCGACGGCGTCGGCGCGGCGCTCGGCCGGTGAAGGAATCACGCGCCGCCGCGCACGGTGCCACTCGGTCTTGAATTCGAAGACCACGGGGTCGGCCTCCAGGCCCATCTCGTGCTCCAACCGCGCGACCTCTTCGACGACGTGTGCGAGCGACGCCAGTCGCGCCTTGGTGCCGCCGGCGCGCGGCGGCCGTTCGGTGCCGAGTGCCGCGGCCGCGGCCGCGAGACGCGGCGCGGTCGAGGGGATCTGGTCGCGGCGGACGAGTTCGGCCAGGATCAGCAGCCGCGGGTGACGCAACCGCATCGCCCAACGCCCCGACTGGGTGAGCCGGCCGTCGCGGTCGAGATAGCCCAGCGTTTGGAGCACCGCGGCGTGGAGCAGGAAGCGCGCGGTCACGCCGTCTTGCGCGCGGGCCGCGGCATCGCCAATCACGCCCGGCGGCAGACGCCGGGGCAGGCGCGGCCGCCCGCCGAGCAGACCCTGGTACGCCGCGAACGACCGGCCGAGGTTGACCAGTGCCTCGCCGAGGCTGCGGTGCGCGAGCACGTTCAGCACCTGCGTGTACGATGGCGCAAACGCGGACTCCACCGGCTCGGGTTCGGCCTCCGCCATCGCGAGGCCCAGGTGCGCCTCGGCCCTGTCCGATGCCGGGATGACCACCACGCCGATGCGGTCTCGGCCGCGGCGGCCGGCGCGGCCCGCCATCTGCTGGAACTCGGTGGCCGAGAGCTCTACCGGCCCGCGCGGGCTGTTGCGCACCAGCGTGCTCAGGACCACCGTGCGCGCCGGCACGTCGAGCCCGCTCGCCAGCGTCGTCGTCGCCGCCACCGCGCGGATCAGCCCGCGCGCCAGCAGGTCTTCCACCGCGAGGCGCCATCCCATGAGGTGACCGGCATGGTGCGGCGCGATGCCCGACTGGATGAGCGTGTGGCGGAACGCGTGGCCCATCAGCGTCGGGTACTCGCGTTCCCAGCGACCCAACGCCCGCGCGCGTTCCTCGGCGCCCGGCTGGCGCAGCACCGACAGTTCCCTCGCGGCCTGATCACACTCGCGCCGCGATGGAAAGAACAGAATCGCGGGCAGCAGGTGGCCCGCATCGAGTTGCCGCAGCAACTCGACGAGCCAATCGCGTGTTCGCGCCTCGCGCCGCGACCGACCGGCCAGGGTCGGCGGCAGCAGACGGCCGCGCGCATCGGCCAGTAGCACCCGCAGCGGCACCGGGCGCTCGTGCTCGTAGATGACGCGAGGCGGCCGTCCGCGGATCTGCCCGAGCCACCCCGCGAGTTCATCGGCGTTCGGGATCGACGCCGAGAGCAGCAACAGCCGCGCCTCGCGCGGTGCGAGCATGAGCACCTCTTCCCAGGCGGTGCCGCGCTCGGCGTCGCCCAGGTAGTGCGCTTCGTCGAGTACGATGAACCCGATGTCTTTGCCGCCGCCGTAGAGGATGTTTCGCAGGATCTCGGTCGTGCCGACGACGATCGGCGCGTGCGCATTGATCCGGCGCTCGCCCGTCAGCAGGCCGACCGCGTCTTCGCCGAACAGCGACTGGAACTGCCGGAACTTCTGGTTGGAGAGCGCCTTGAGCGGCGTGGTATACCACGTCTGACCCGAGCCTGCCACGCGAGCCCGGATGGCCTGCTGCGCGATCCAGGTCTTGCCGCTCCCGGTCGGCGCGGAGACCAGCACGTCCGACGTTGCCAGCGCAGCCAGGGCGTCTTCCTGAAACCGGGCCGGCACGAACGCGCTGGCCGGGACCTCACCAATCTCGACGAGGGTCGCATTGAGGCCCGGGTGGAGCTGAACCGCGCCAGCAGGGCCGCTCACGGGGTCAGTATTCCCCATTGGGGCAGGCGTCCCTGGGCTGTTCCGGCCCACCGGGACCCTGTACCGGGGCCGCCGGGACCCTGTACGGGGGCCGCCGAATCAGGTCCGGACCTGATAGGCAGTGCGGGTGACCGGCGCTATGGTGAGGGTGACCAAAGGGCCCCGGATACAGCGGGCGCTCTCGGTGGGACGGCTGAGGTAACCCCTGGCGAGGGCAGGAGCAGGCCGCGACCAAGAAGCGGACCAACGCCTCCTCAGCAAGACACCAGGCAGGACCACCCAGCCCCCCGCGCGGAGTACCGAGAGCGATTCCGAGCCTATCCGGGGCCTTCCGTTCTTGGTGGCGTGTCTGGCCGTACAGCCGCGGCATGTCTCCTCCCCGTCGCCCTGAGCGGCGCAGGATCGTTCCCGAGTCGCCGCCGAACCGTCTGCCCTGATGCGCACCCGTGCCATGCAGGCGCTCGACGCGAAGAGCGTCCCCTACGAGCTGCTGGAATTCGAGGCTGAGACGTTCACCGCTGTCGAAGCGGCTGAGCGGCTGCGGCTTCCGCCCGCGCAGATCTTCAAGACTCTTGTGGTGCGCGCCGACGATGACAAGATCATACTGGCGTGCGTGCCCGCAGATCACGAGTTGAACCTCCGCGCGTTGGCCCGGGCCGCGGGGGTGAAGCGGGTCGAGATGGTCGACGTCGGCGACCTGATGCGGCTCGTCGGCTATGTGAAGGGGGCGGTCTCGCCGGTCGGGACCCGGCGGACGTATCCGACCTACATCGACCGCTCGGCCCTTGAGCATTCGAAGATTAGCGTGAGCGCGGGTGGGCGAGGGCTCCAACTCTGGATTGATCCGAGAGAACTGATACGGGCAACGAACGCGCTGGTCGAGCCGATCACCTGACGGATTACTGCGCACTGCCGAGGAGGACTACCCCTCGCGCTGAAACGGCAGGATCTTCCCCGCCTTCGTCGCCTTCGGCCACTCGCGCCGGACGGTCACGGTCCGCGCCCGGCGCCAGAACTCCGCGCCTATCCGTTCGAGGCCACCGCTCCGGCGGCGCCTAACGCCAGAGGCGGTACCTGATCAGCGACCAGAGACCGTGAACCGCGTCCCGAAAGTGAATCTTCTTGCCCTCTGCGTGCGTGCGGGGAGAATACGCAATGGGGACCTCGCGCACGCGCCATCGGCCGCGGGCCACCTTCATCGTGATCTCGGCCTCGACGCTGAACCGGTCCTCCCGCAGCGTGATCGCGCGGAGGACCTCGCGCTTGAACACCTTGTAGCCCACGTAGGCGTCGGAGACCCGCAATCCGGTCAGCAGATTCGCGAGCGCGGTGAGGGCCTTGTTGCCGAGCCGCTGGCCGATTCTGCCGCGCGGGCCGTCGCCGCGAAACCGCGTGCCGTAGACAACGTCGGCGTCGCCCCGCAGGATTGGCGCGAGCAGCTCCGGGTAGTCTCGTGGGTCGTACTCCAGGTCGGCGTCCTGCACCAGGACAATCCCGCCGCGCGCCTCGGCGAACCCCCGGCGCAGCGCGGCGCCCTTGCCGCGGTTTGTGGGCTGCAGGAGGACCGTGACACCGTCGGCCTGACCGCCCGAGACCAGCCGGTGCAGGATGTCCCGTGTGCCGTCGGTCGAGCCGTCGTCTACGACGAGGACCTCGGTGGAGAGGCCGTCGAGCGGCGCTGCGCGCACGCGGCGCAGCACCTGCTCGATGGTGCGCTGCTCATTGTAGACCGGCACGACAATCGAGAGGAGGGGATCGCCCTGCGGTCCGGTCATTTCTCGAGCTGGAAGGGCAGAATCTTGCCCGCCCTCGTGGACTTCGGCCACTGGCGGCGGACGCTCACGGTCCGCGCCCGCCGCCAGAACTCCGCGCCCATCTTCTCGAGGCCGCCTTCCTGTCCCAGTTCTTCGAGGAAGGTCTCGCGCGCCCGATCTTCGTCAATCTCACCGAGACGCGGGCTGATGATGAGAGACAGCTTGAGGATGCCGTTCTCCTCCTCTTCGAGAACCTGATAGTCCGCACCGGTACCGCCGAACCGTGCCGGCAGCACCTCTTCGAGCACGCGCAGCAGGTCGGTTTGCACGAACGTCATGCCCTCGCCGCTGAGTTTCTCGAAGCTGCGAATGCGAGACACGTGCATGGTAAGACCACAGGCACCCATCTCGCAGCCGCACGCGCGCCGCTCGACGAGACCGTAGTCGCCGGTCTCGACATTCAAGAGCACCTTCGGCGCCGAGGGCAGCAGCGAGGTGACCAGGAACGCGTCCACCTCCGGGCCGGTTTCCCCGACGGTGCGGCGGCGCTGCACGAGGCCGTAGCAGTCGGTGAAGACGTGCAGGTCGTCAGATTCCTGCGGCGTGCCGCACGCGTAGCCCAGGATGCCCCCTTCGGTGAAGGCGTACCGGACCAGCGCCTGCGCGCCCGAGGCCTCGACGATCTTCCGTTTGCCCGCGGTGAACGGCTCACCCAGGGTAATGTAGCAGACCCCGCGCAGGTCGATCCCGCGCTCCTGCGCGGCCGCGGAGATGCGAACGCCGGAACTGGCGTACGTCGTGACCGTGACCTTCCGGCCCGCGCCGAGCCACGCGGCGAGGCGCGCGGCCATGCCGGCCGGATCGGCCAGGTCGTGAAACGCTGGCGGGGGCAGCGGCCGGCCGAGTAGCCGGCTGAGCGCGGCTAGGTACTGCGAACCCGCGCGCACCGCAAACGGCAACGGGTGTACCGAGTACAGCCACGCCAGCGGCGGCCGGCCGAGCCGCGCGTAGATCAGCATCGGCGTGACCCCGCTGACCAGCCAGATGACGTGGTCGTGTGTCGCCAGCCCGTGTACCCGGAACGCCAGCGCGGTGCTGGTCGCCATCTCGGTGACAAAGTCGAGATGCGTTCGAACCGCGGTGGCCGGGCCGCGCGTGCCGCCGCTGCGTACCTCGAAGTGCGGCGCCACCGTCGGATTGTCGAAGTCCACATCGCGAAACGCAAACCGTTGGCTGCCGCGCACGGCCTCGCGGCGGCCCTTGAATTCGTCAAACGTGACGTACACGCCGGACGCCGCGAGGTGCGACAGCGCGCCCTCCAGACCGCGGGCGGCGACGAGGGCCCGCAGATCGGCGTAGTCGCACCCGGCGCTCCGCAGCAGGCGCAGGTAGGGGCTCACGGGGTGCGCGTAGATTGCGCGCTCGGCCATCGCGAGGAAACGCGCCTCACGCTGTGCGAGCCGCTCGGCTGACCGCGCCTGTGCCTGCCCGTACGTCAGCGGTGCGCGCAGGAACGCCGGCAGGTCGCGGGTGAGCCGCGCGAGGATGCCCGCATCGCGAAGCCAGTCCCCGAGCATCAGATGGCGTCCCCGTCGGGCTTCGTGGCCACGCACGCGATCAGATAGCCGTGGCGCCGCACCGCCGGGAAGCGCCGGTATGCCCACGCAAACGGCACGACCAACGCGGCGGTGAGGCGCGTCCACGGCGAGCGACGCGCGTGCAGCCAGAGATCGAGCATGCGCAGCCAGCCGGGCATGAACAGGATGCCGCTCAGGCCGGTTACGTGGAACCCCGCCGCGCGCACCATGCGCCGCAGCGCGCCCGCGGTGTACGCCTTCTCCATCCCGTAGGGATAGCGTGCGACGGTCTCGATGAAACGGACGAGGAGCGGCCGTAGGAACGGATCGAGCAGGTTCGGGACGCCGATGATGGCCACGCCGCCGGGTTTCAGGACACGGAACATTTCCTCCAGAGCGGTCTGCGTTTCTGGAAAGTGCTCGATCGTGCCCATGGAGTAGATCAGGTCGAACGCGTCCGAGCGGAAGGGAAGCTGTCGCACGTCGCCGGCCGCGCACAGCAGGCCATGGTCGCGCATGACGGCCCGCGCCTGCTTCACCGTGCTCGCAGCGATGTCCACGCCGACGGGCCGCGCGCCGCGCTCCGCGGCCCAGCGCAGGATCTCGGTGTTCTTGGCTTCGTCCCACAGGTCGGTCTTGAGCAGGAGGCGGTCTTGCAGCGCCGGGAAGTATGTGTCGAGTAGTGTCTGTTCGCACGCGGCATAGTAGGCCGTCGAGGGCGCGCCTTTGAGCGACGGGAAGTGGTTCCCCGTCTGGTCCCAAAAGGACGTATAGGCGTTGCGCGGCGAATCGGGCATCCGGCTCAAGACCTTTGAACAGTTACGCAGCCGGCGGTGCTTTCCCTGTGTCTGCGAGGACCCGTGACGCGATGAGGCATACGATGCCGCGAGAGATTGCCACGCGCGCCGGGCCGTGGCTGCTGGCGCCCGCGGCGCTCTACGTGGCGTTCCTGCCGCTCGCCGACACGACGGTGTCGCTTGCGCGGATTGCGGCCGTGGCCGTCGCAGGCGCCCTGGCCGCGATCCTGCCGGCTGCGGCGCTCCTGGTGCTCGAAGCCCGGCGGGGGGCCGCCGTAGCTGCGCGCGCGCTGATGACCACGGTCGCCGCCGCAGTGACCGGGCTCGCGATGACTTCGGGCGTGGGCCTGTGGCCGCTGGTCGTCGCCGCAATGATGCAGGTATCCGCGTACGGATTCGGCAGGCACCTGGCCGACTGGCTGGCGCTCGACGGCGACGGGGGTGCGACCTGGCGAGAAGCGCCCCTGTGCGTGGCCGTTGGATGGGCGGTGCTGCTCGTGGCGTTTCTGGCTGCCGGCACGATCGGATCGCTGACTCGACCTGTGGTCGTCGCGGTCTACCTCGGGGGCGTCGTGCTGGCCGTGCGCGGGGTAAGCCGGGGACGCGCGTCGCAAACGCGCGCCGTGAGCGCCTCGCCGGACGCCCCGTCGGGCAGCGATAAGGACCGCCCCCCTTCCGTCGCGTGGTGGTGGGGGCTCGCGTTACTGGTGTTGATCGGCTATGTCGGCGTCGTGGCGCCCGAGGTGCGCCACGACGCGCTCACCGCCCACCTGCCTATGGCTCGTGAGTTCGCCGCGCGGGCCGCGATCGTCGAGATGCGACAGAACACGGCCAGTTACTTTCAGATTAACGCCGACCTCCTGTACGCCACGGCGATGGCGCTCATCCCTGATGAGCGGCTGCCCAAATTTATGCACTTCGGTGCCGGGGTGCTTGTGTGTCTCGTGCTCTACGAGCTCGGTCGCCGGATCGGGAACCGTCGCGCCGGGCTGGTCGGTGCGGGGCTGTTTGCCGGCACGCCGCTGGTCTGGTGGCTGGCCGGTACCGTGTACACTGATCTGTGGGTGGCGCTGTTCTCAGCGGCCGCGGTGCACGTCGTGCTGCTCTATCACGGCGCGCCCGCGCCCCCTCGGGCGTTCGCGGCCGGGCTGCTCGCCGGCGCCGCGGTGGGCGCGAAGATCTCGAGCGCGGCGCTGGCCGTACCGCTGCTGTGCGTGCTGCTTGTTCGCGCACGCACGGAACGTCGGGCGTGGGCGACCCTTGCCGTCCTGATCGCCGGCGCGGCGCTCACCGGCGCCTACTCCTATGTCCGCGCGTGGACGTTGACCGGGAACCCGGTATTTCCGCTGCTCCGGCCCATCTTCGGACCGCAGGGCGGACTCCACGCTGGCCACCTGCTGCGACCGCTGCTAGGCATGGGAACGGGTCTGTGGGACCTGTTGCTCATCCCCTGGCGCGTCACGCGCTTTCCCGAGCGATTCGTCGAGGACGCCGGTCTCGGCGTCGCGTATCTCGCTCTGCTGCCCCTGGCCGTGCTCGCCGTGGCGCGTCGCCGCGTCCCGGGATGGATGACCGTCACGCTCGTGCTGGCCGTGCTCGTCTGGTTCTGGACCTCGCAGTACCTGCGGTTTGCGCTCCCTTTGCTACCGCTCGTCGCGCTCGTCGCCGGGATCGGGGCCGCCGACGCGCCTGGCGGTCGCGGCGCGACGGCGACCGCGGCGACCGTCTCAGCGGCATTGCTCGCGCTCAATGCCGGCGCGTGGGCGGCGCCCGGGCCGCCCAACTTTCCCCACACCGTGGCCGCCGGCCGGGTGACACGATTTGCGTATGCCGCACGTTACATTCCGGGCTTTCCCGTGTCGGAGTTTGCCGGCCGCGCGCTTCCCCCCGACGCGCGCATCGCGAGCGCCGGAGACGATCGCGGCTATCACTATGGGCGCGTCTTCGTGCCCGTCTCGTGGTACGGGCGCAGATTTCGCGGGGACCTGCACTCCGTGGTGCTTGCAGCCCGGAGCGCAGACAGTTTGCGGCAGTCACTCACGGCAGAGGGATTCACGCACGTCGTCGTGGTGCCCGATTCGCCGCTGTTGTGGCCGGGCCGTGAGCATGACGCGTGGGTCACGCGCGAGGCGTTCTGGGAAGATGTCCTCCGGCTCGAGTACGCGTTCGGCGGGTTCTACCTGTTCAGTCTCGAACGGGCGGTCGCCCCGCGCACGCGCGGTCCGGTGCTGTTGGACTGGACCAGGGTGCTCGTCGACGGAGGGGGACGATCGCTGGAGGTACCCGTACGGCCCGAGACACTCTATGCGCTGGAGGCACTCGTTCGCGCGGCTGTCCCCGGCGTCGCGACTGCGATGGCCATCGAGTGGCTCTCCGACCAGGGCACGACGATCGGTGCCGCGACCACCCGCGCGACTCTTGCCGGGCCGGTGGCCCGTCGGCGCGCTGTGGCGTGCACGGCGCCGCCTGGCGCATCGCGCGCGCGCATCACGCTGTCGGCGTCCGGCGGCACAGCCGTCGGGTTTAGCAACGTGCAGTTCTACGAACTGCGATAGGCACGCCAAACGCGCGACAGGGAGCCTGAGGCGCCCGGTTGAACCTCTGAGTCATGTCCGCAGAGGCGTCGAGCCGGCGCCACCTGCTTGACGGGGCGACCCGGGTCTTTCTGGGCGAGGCCCTGTTCTTCCCCACGGGCCTGCTCGTCGTCGCCTTCCTCACACGTCGTCTCGGCCCGGAAGGCTACGGTGTGCTCGCGCTGACCATGGCGCCGGTGCTGTGGATCGAGTGGAGTGTGGCCGCGCTGTTCTCGCGCGCCACAGTTAAGCTCGCGGGGGACGCCGAAGACTGGCGGCCGGTCGGCGCGGCGATCGTGCGTCTGCATCTCGCGGCCGGCGTGCTCGCCGGCGTGCTGCTGGCGGCCTTTGCCGGTCCGGTGGCCGCATTGCTGGGCGAGCCGGCGCTCGCCGGGTACCTGCGGCTCTTCGCCCTGGACGTTCCGTTGATGACCGTGATCCACGCGCACCGCGGCCTGCTTGTGGGCACCGGCGGGTTCCGGCCGCGGGCCGTGGCGGCGGCCGCGCGGTGGATCGCCCGACTGCTGCTCATCGTGGCGCTGGTGGAGGCGGGGTTCTCGGTGACCGGCGCCATCCTCGGCAACATCGGCGCATCGCTCGTCGAACTGGCGGTCGTCCGCTCGGCCATCCGACCGCCGCTGCTCGGCCGCGCGCCGCTGAACGTCGGGCCGCTGTGGACCTATGCGACGCCCCTGTTCGTCTCGGCGGCAAGCCTCAGGCTGTTCGACAGGCTCGACCTCTTCGTGTACAAGGCGCTCGGCGCGTCCACGGAGCTTGCCGGCATCTACGGCGCTGCGCAAAACCTCGCCCTCGCTCCGAGGATCTTCAACGTCTCGCTCTCCACACTGTTGCTCGCGACGCTCACGCAGATGCTCCGGATCGGGCAGGGGCGAGCCGCCGCGGATCTGAGTCGTGACGCCGAGCGTTTCGGGCTGGCCTTGTTGCCGCTGGCCGGCATCGCGGCCGGCTCCGCGCCGGAACTGGTAGGGCTGGTGTTCGGCGAAACCTATGCGCCGGCCGCGCCGTTGCTGGCCCTGCTGCTCTTTGCGACCATCGCGTCCGTGCAGATGTCGATCGCAACGGCGGTTCTCACCGCCGGCGGCAAGCCCGGCTGGACGGTCTGGCTCGCCTGGCCGCTCGTGCCGCTGGCCGCGGCGGGCCACCTGCTCGCGATCCCGCGGTTCGGGGCGGCCGGTGCCGCGTTCGTGACGTCGGCCTGCGCGGCGCTCGGCGCCGCGGCCTGCGTGCTCGCGGTACGCCGCGTCTGGGGGGTTGCGCCGCCGCTCGCCACCTTAGGCCGCAGCGCGCTGTTGACCGTGTGTGCGTATCTTGCGGCCGCGGCCTGGTCTTCCCCCGGGCCGTGGGTGCTGCTCAAGATGGGCATCCTGGTCGCGGGTGTGGTCGCCGGGTTCGCGGCGTTGGGCGAGGTCGGTCTCGGCAGACGGCCGCCGGCCTGGCGGGTGTTGTTGCCGGACTCAGGGCTATACGGTAGCGTCAGCGGTCCGCGCGACGATCTTGACCGCGCGCCGCAAGCACGGCCGGCGCGTCGGTGAAGATCTGCACCACGAGGAGACCGGCGCCGCCGTCCATGACAGCGATCCCTACCAGATCAAATCGGGGCGAGAGGATGTTTCGGCGGTGCGGGGCGCTCGCCATCAGCCGCGCGTGCGCAGTATGTACGTCGGTCGCGTAGGCCAGGTTCTCGCCGACCATCCGGGCGCGGACGCCCCGATCCCGAACGCGTTGCGCCGGCATCCGGCCGTCGCGCGAGCGATGGGAGAAGACGCCATACGCGAACAGCTCCCGGCCATGGGCGCGCGCCACGGCGCTGAGCCCGGCGTGTGGGACCAGCGGTCGGAGCCCGCGCGCCCCCCGCTGCTGATTGACGAGACCGAGCAGGCGCGCTTCGAGGTCGGGTCTGGCCTGAGCTGACGGTGCTCGTTGAGGCAGTGTGTACGTCGCCGTCGACGGGTCGCCGTTCGCCGACGCGGGCGCGCCGCCGATCGCGATGACACACAATGCGGCGAGGCCGGCGAGGGCACGCGTGGCGACACGAACGGCCCTGAACATACCTGTTCATTGGTGTCATTCCCGAGAGCGGCCCGGTTCAGTCGGCCGAGTGGGATCCGACTACACAGCGACGAGTCGTGTGAATTGGTGGAGACGAGGGGATTCGAACCCCCGACCCCCTGCGTGCAAAGCAGGTGCTCTCCCGCTGAGCTACGTCCCCGTCGCGACCTTACGGCACCAGGCGTGAGGCGGTGTCACGCATCACACAGTCCATCGCCATCTGGAGCGAGCCCTCGAGCTGGCAGGAGAACTGTGCCTCGAGGGGCTTCAGACGGGTCTTCACTTCAAGGATTCGAATGTCCACATCCACGCGGCTGCCCGCGCCGCCATCGGCCATGTTGGTCGAGTCCTCGCGCGGGCCGGGTTTCTCGCGCAGCGCGTACGTGATCCGGCCGGTCAGCACGGCGTCCGCGCCAACCGCCGCTCCAAGCTCGACGGTGCGCGACGGGCTGACCAGGTCCCGCGCCGCCACCCGCAGGCGCGTCATCGCCTCGGCCACGGCGGACGGCGGGACCAGCCGGTAGGGACCTCTCTGGAGCAGCTCGGTGAGCCTGGCCGGGCCGTACCGGGCGAGGTCCGGCGCGTACCAGTCGTCGTAAAACGGCGCCACGGCCAGGACCTGCACGCCGGACAGGCTGACGCGCGGGGCCGCGGCCGACGAACCGACCGGCGACTGTGCCCCGAGGGACAACAGCATTACCGCTGCCACGGCCAGACAGGATCGCCGCATGGTCGAACCCTCCCGCTCGCGCAGTATACCGCGAAAACCGTGCCGCCCTCCATCATATCACGCGAGCACCACGGCACGGGCCAAGGGCACCAGGCCGACCGGACGTACCCGACGCCGCCGGCCTGGCGGGGCCGAGCGGGCGCATTCCCGTCAGCAGGGAACCGCCATGCGCATCGCGAAGAGCGCAGCCAAGTCTGGACAGGCCATCGCGCGGGGCGTCGAGGACAACAGCGGAGACCTCCCCCTGCGCTACGGCCGTTGCCTGTGTGTGAAAGGAGGTGGCGACTCAGCGTACCCGGTTGTGCCGGAGCGCGACAGTGCGGAAACGCCGTTTCTGCGCGAGACCGGGAACGTATTGGCACGTGGTACGACGAGCGATGATTGCAGCGTAAGGGAGGTCACAGATGCGTAGCACGAAGCTCATCGTCATTCCAGTTCTGGTTGCGCTGGCAGCCGCGCTCCTGGCGTCGCCCGCTGCCGCGCAGACGTACATCGCACTTCGATACTGGCCGAGCCAGACGAACGTGTCACTCTCCGGTGCGCCCGGGTTTCGGGCCTACGACAGCAACCTTATCAGTCTGAGTGTCCGGCGCATGCTCCCCCAGGCGCCGTGGTCGCTCTCTCTCAACCTCGATACGGGCAGCAACGCCAACCTGGCCGGCACCTGGACGGGCGGAACGAACAGCGGTACCACGTACTGGAACGCGAACCTGCACCGGGACTTCCGCGGCGAGAACACCAACCTCAGCGTGTTTCTCGGCTATCAGAGCGCACGCACCCGGACCACGTTTGGCACGGAGCAGGCCTCGTCCGTGAACGGTCTGCGCGCGGGCGCCGATCTGTTGTGGCGCCGGGGTGCCTGGAGTGTGATGGCCTGGGGCGCGGTGGGCCTCTCACCCCGTGGCGAGACCACGCAGCCCGGTTTTGCGTCGGCAAGCGGCACCGGGACGTACAGCGAGTATGGCGCGATCCTCGGCTACACGATCAGCGGCTGGGGGGTTGAGGCTGGGTATCGTTGGTTGAACTTCGGGGTGCCCGGCGGCGGCTCGTTCTTGCCGGCAACCTTCCGTACGAGCGGCTTCACGGTCGGTCTGAGCCGCAGCTGGTAGTCGTCGCGCAAGGCGTTACGGGTGCTGAGCGGGCCGGGAAACCGGCCCGCTGTTCTTTGACGTCCGGACCGCTAGGACACCTGTCCCAACGCTCGCGCCAAACGCTCTGCCCCGATCGGCAGCGTGGTGCACCGCACCCCAGTCGCGTCGGCGATCGCGTTGGCGATGGCCGCGGCCGCCGGCACCACCGGCGGTTCTCCGACGCCCTTGGCGCCGAACGGCCCGTCGTCGGACGGCACCTCGACAATGATGGTCTGGATGCGCGGCGCATGGGGCGCCTTGGGCACGGCGTAGTCCGTGAACGTGCTCGTCAGGAGGTTGCCGTTCTCATCGTACGTCATCTGCTCGTAGAGGCCCCAGCCGACACCCTGCACAACGCCGCCCAACACCTGGCCCTCGACCTCGGGCGGGTTGATCGCGAACCCAACATCCTGCGCGGCCACGTACTCGAGAATGGTCACCGCACCGGTGTCGGGATCAACGCGCACCCGGACCATGTGGCCGGCAAACCCCGGCGACTGCCGCGTGATCGCCGTGGACCCCTGGCCGAAGACCGGCGGGTACTTCGCGCCAAACCGCATGCTCATGGTGATGATCTCGGCGAGCGAGAGGCGGGCCGTCGGGGAGCCCTTCACGCGCACCGCGCCGTCTTCGATTTCGAGGTCGTCCACCCGGGCTTCGAGGTGGCTCGCCGCGATGTTCAGAATCTGTCGTCTGGCGTCTTCGGCGGCGAGTTGGACGGCTTTGCCGACGGTGTAGGTGATCTTGCTGCCGCCGGACATGCCGGCGTACGGCGCTTGGCTCGTGTCGCCGGTCAGCACCTGGACTTTGTCGGGTGGGACCCCGAGCACCTCGGCGGCGATCAGACGCATCGTCGTCGCCGTGCCGGTGATGTCCACCGCGCCGTGGAGAATCTGGAACGTGCCGTCGGTGTTGGCGCGCACGCACGCCGTCGCCGACTCCAGGCCGCCGAGCCACCCGCCGACCGCCACACCGATCCCCTCGCCCGGCGCCTTGGGACGCCGCCGCATCGGGTGCTCGTCCAGGGCCCGAAGCACCTCGCGCAGGCCCATCTTGGGCCACGGCCGGTTGTGCGGCAGTGGATCGCCGGGCGCCGACGCATGACGCAGTCGGAAGGCCAGCGGGTCCTGTCCCAGCCGCTCCGCGAGCTCGCTCATGGCCGACTCGATGGCGAACGACGCCTGCGGCGCCCCGGGCGCCCGATACGCGCCGACCGCGGGCTTGTTGGTCAGCACCTCGATCATCTCGAGCGCGAGATTGGGAATCCGGTAGTAGCCGCCCATGAGGAGACCGGCGATCGACAGGGGCGCGCCCGATGTGCAGCCCGCGTCAAAGTGCATCGTGGCCCGCAGCGCGACCAACTCGCCGTCGCGTGTCGCGCCCAGTTCGAGGTCGGTGCGCGTCGCCGGCCCGGGTTCGGTCGCCAGGAAGTCCTCATACCGCGTGAGGACGATGCGCACCGGGCGCTTCATCATCAACGCCAACGCAGCGGCGAGCGGCTGGAACAGCAGGATCTTGCCGCCGAACCCGCCGCCGACGGTCATCGGGACCACCTTGATCCGTTGCTGCGGCAAACCGAGTGTCTTTGCGGTCTCTGCCCGGACGTAGAACGTGCCCTGCGTGGATGTGTAGATCGTGAGGTCGCCGGTCACCGGATCAACGGTTGCGACGACGGGCTGCGGCTCGATGTAGCCCTGGTGGATGCGCGAGGTCTCGTACGTGCGCCGCACGACCACGTCGGCCCGGCGGAGCCCCTCTTCGACGTTGCCGCGCGAGAAGTTGACCCTGTTGGAGATGTTACTCGGCCTCTCCGCGTGGTGCTCCTCGACGGCCACCGTGGCGTGAGCCTGGGCGTCGCCCTCCTCCACCTCGGTGGACTCTCGGACGAGCGGCGCGCCCTCGCGCAGCGCCTCGTCGATCGTGAGGACAGCCGGCAGCGTCTCGAACCGGGTGGCCGCGCGCAGCGCCTCCAGACCGTCGGCGGCGGCGTGTTCTGACTCGGCCAGGACTGCGGCAACCGCCTGGCCCGTGTACCGGGTGGTCCCGGCGGCCAGCAGCTCCTGCGCGTGGGTACCGAACGGACGGAGATCGTCGGAGGTCACCACACGGACCACGCCGGGCACGCGCAGGGCCGCGTCGCGGCCGAGTTCGATCACGCGGGCCTTCGGGTACGGGCTCAATAGCAGCCGCGCGTGGAGCATGCCCGGCAACCTGAGATCTTCGGTATAGCGCGCCGCGCCGGTGACCTTCTCCAGGCCTTCGATGCGCCGAGTGTCCGTGCCGATAACCGCCATCGTCGCCTCCCGCGGGACGCCCGCCCCGGAGGATTCGCCGCGCCCGCGCCCCACGCCTACCTGAAGGCCGGTTGTTCGGCCCGCCCGGGCCGCGTATCATGCTGGACAGGAGACCGTATCCGGGGGGATGCGCATGAATCCGCCTGCACAGTCTGGCCCGGCACCGGCGACCGACGAGCGCTGGGACGTCGAAGGGTACGACCGGATCAACGCCGCCCGGCTGGAGACCTTTGCCTATGAGTATCCCGGCAGCAACGCGGTCGTCGAGGTCTCAACTGACGAGTTCACCGCGGTCTGCCCCTGGTCGGGCTTGCCGGACTTCGGCCGCGTGACCGTCCGATACGTGCCGAGGGAGCGCGTTCTGGAGTTGAAGTCGTTCAAGTACTACCTGCACTCGTATCGCAACGTCGGCATCTACCAGGAGCACGCTGCCAATCGCATCCTGCAGGACCTCGTCGCGGTTGCCGCTCCTCAATGGATGGAGCTGGTGCTCGATTACAAGATCCGCGGAGGCGTTCACACGACGGTGACCGCGCGCTGGCCTCAGGACGCAGCGTGACGCCTGCGGCCGGCCGCCGCGGACTTCGCGCGTTCGCCGAGATCTGTGTCGTGAGCGCGGCGTACGCCGCGCTCACAATCCTGCTGGCGCCGATCAGCTACACCGCCGTGCAGTTCCGTGTCGCCGAAGTGCTCAAGCCGCTCGTGATCTGGCGCCCCCACCTCGTCGCCGCGTTCGTCGTCGGCAACGTCCTGAGCAATCTCACCAGCCCCCACGTCGGGCCGTGGGAGCTGGTCTTCATGCCGGTGGCGAACCTGGTCGGTGCGACGGCGTGCGTGATTGTCGGACGCCGCTTTGCGTACGTGGGCGCCGCGCTCTACGCGGTGATCATCGCGACCGCTGTGGCGCTCATGCTCTCGGCGCTGCTGAAGACGCCGTTCGCCGTGCTGTGGCCGCCGTTGCTGCTCAGCGAGCTCGTCCTCATCGTCGGCGGGGTGCCGATCATGCGGCGCATTCAGGATATCGTGTCTGCTACAATCAAGTTGTAACGCACATCGGGCTTTCATCGAGTTTCTTAGATGAGGTGACGCGGCGCTGCACGAGCCTCGGTCCAGAGCCCTCTCTGGGCCGTTCTGTCTTCCTGACGACGCGCTGCACGGCTGAGATCACACGAGGCGGGGAGCCGTCATGACAGCACCGCCGGACGGCCGCATCGCCCAGGTCCAGGGCACAATGCGGGAACTGCTGGGCTCACGACATCTGGTCGTCGTGAGCAATCGGGAGCCATACGTGCACCGTCGCGCCAGCCGCAGTCTTGAGGTCGAGCGTCCCGCGGGCGGTCTGGTCGCGGCCCTCGACCCGGTCATGCAAGCGACCAGGGGCGTGTGGGTCGCCTGGGGCAGCGGCGAGGCCGACTTCGAGGTCACGGACAGCCGCGACTGCGTGCAGGTGCCTCCCGATGCCCCCGCCTACACGCTGCGGCGCGTCCGGCTGTCCCGCGACGAGGTGGAGCGCTACTACCATGGCTACGCCAATCAGGCGTTGTGGCCGCTCTTCCACCTGGCGGTCGACAAGGCTCGATTCGGCCGCCGCGCGTGGGCGGCGTACCAGGAGGTCAACCGGCGCTTCGCCCTGGCGGCGCGGGACATGGTAACCGCCGACGCGCTCGTGTGGATCCAGGACTACCACCTGGCGCTGTGCGCGCGCTACCTCCGTCACGAGGTGCCGGAGGCGTTCCTCATGCACTTCTGGCACATTCCCTGGCCGTCGTGGGATGTGTTCCGGATCTGCCCCCAGGCCGCCGATCTGCTCGAGGGGTTGCTGGCCAACGACCTGGTTGCGTTTCACGTCCAGCGGCACGTTGACAACTTCCTGGACTGCGCGAAGCACGAACTCGGCGCCGACGTTGATGCGGCCGAGGGCGTCGTGGAGTACGGCGGGCGGTACACCAAGGTGCAGGCCCTGCCGATCAGTATTGATGTGGAGGCCTGGGAGACGGTCGCGTCCTCGCGCGACTGCGAACGCTGGATGGACCGGTTGCGGACCCGGTTTCGCTTGCGCGACCGGTGGATCGGTGTGGGCGTGGATCGCCTCGACTACACCAAAGGCATCCCGGAGCGCCTGCGCGCGATCGAGCGGCTCTTCCAACGTCACCCCGAGTTGCGCGATCGCTTCGTCTTCATCCAGAAGTCGTCGCCCAGCCGGACGCGCATCAAGGCCTATCGCGATCTCCAGGATCAGGTCGAAGCCGGCATTGAACGCATCAACGCCCAGTACGGCACCGAAACCTGGCGGCCGATCATCTACATTCCGCAGCCGCTACCGCCGGCGGGCATGGCGGCCCTCTATCGGATGGCGGACTGCTGTATCGTCTCGTCCCTGCAAGACGGGATGAACCTGGTCGCCAAGGAGTTCGTCGCCGCGCAGGTGGACGCCCGCGGGGTGCTGATCCTGAGCCAGTTGGCCGGCGTGTCCGATCAGGTCCCGTGGGCGGTCACGATCAACCCGTTCGACACCGACGGCATGGTCGAGGCATTCGTGCGTGCGCTGCGCATGCCGGCCGCAGAGCGCCGCGAGCGCATGGACCAGATGCGGGCGCACGTGCGCCAGCACGACATCTTTCACTGGATGGAGCAGCACATGCGCGCCGCGGCGCACCTGCTGGCCGGCCGCATGGCGACGCGGTTCGCGCTCGACCACCTGCAGGAGATTCGAGGTCTGGCGGACGCTCGCGAGTGTCTCGCCGTGTTGGTGGACTTCGACGGCACGCTCGCGCCGATCGCGGACCGGCCGGACGACGTCAACCTGCCGCCGCGGGCGCGGTCGATACTGACGCGGCTGGCGCGGCGGCCGGGGTGTCACGTGGCGGTCATCAGCGGTCGGGCGGTCGACGACCTGCAACGGCGTGTGGGGCTGCCCGACCTCATCTACGTCGGAAATCACGGGTTTGAGATCGCGGCGCCGGGGTGGGCGGCCGAGCGGCGGGACGCATCGGAGGTGCGCGAGTTGATCGCGGTCTGTACCGCGGGTCTGCGGCAGCAGCTCCGCGGGATCCGCGGGGCTGCCGTCGAGAACAAGGGCGTCACCGCGAGCGTCCACTACCGCCTGGTGCGTCGTGAGCAGATCGAGACGGTGCGCCAGATCGTGCTCCGCGAGGTTGCGAAGCTGCCGCCGGGCAGGATTGAGGTGCGCCGGGGCAAGATGGTGCTCGAGCTGCGACCCGCGATTGACTGGGACAAAGGCCGCGCCGCGGTGTGGTTGCTCGAGCAGCTCGTGGGCCGGGATTGGCGGGAGCGCTGCGCGGTGCTCTACGCGGGCGACGATCGCACCGACGAGGACGCGTTTCTGGCGCTGGGCGAGTCCGCCGTGACGATCAGGGTTGGATTGGGGCCGCACCCCACGGCGGCGCGATACATGGCGCACAGCATCGAGGAGTTCATCGACGTCCTGCAGGCCCTGCTCGAGCGACGCACGCCCGCAGCCCTTCCGATCAGGCGTGCCGGGCCGAGATGACCGGCTCTGGCGTGCGATACCCCCACGCACGGCGGTCTCAATGAGCATCTGGCGGGGCAAACCGTATCCGCTTGGCGCGACGTGAGACGGGCGCGGCAGGTTCCCGGGATCGTCATCCGGCAGCGCCGGCCGGGTCTCCGGGCGCGAGGATGAGCACGCCGAGCGGCGGGAGCGTGAGCGTCACGGACTGGCGATAGCCGTGCGACGGAACCGGCACCGTGTCGACGCCGCCGAAGTTGCCGTGGCCGCTGCCGCCGTAGTCTCGCGCATCGCTGTTCAGCACTTCGCGCCAGCGGCCGACCCGCGGCACGCCGAGCCGATAGCTGGGCCGCGCGACCGGCGTGAAGTGGCAGACGACGACCACCATGCGCTCGGGCGACTGCGCGCGCCGGATGAAGGCCAGCACCCCGGACTCGGCATCACTGCAGTCGATCCAGTCGAACCCGCAGGGCGCGCAGTCGCCGTCGTGCAGGGCCGGCTCCTGGCCGTACGCGCGATTCAGGTCCGTGACCCACCGCTGCACCCCACGGTGCCGGTCGTCGGCAAGCAGATGCCAGTCCAGGCTCGCCTCGTGGTTCCACTCGCGTCGCTGACCGAACTCACCGCCCATGAACAACAGTTTCTTGCCCGGCTGCGTGTACATGTAGCCGAGCAGGAGCCGCAGGTTGGCGAACTTCAGCCAGTCGTCGCCGGGCATCCTCGTCAGCAGTGATCCCTTGCCGTGGACGACCTCGTCGTGCGAGAGAGGAAGCACGAAGTTCTCGGTGTTGGCGTAGAGCTGCCGGAAGGTCAGTGCGTTGTGATGGTACTTTCGGTAGATGGGGTCGCGCGCCATGTACGAGAGGGTATCGTGCATCCAACCCATGTCCCACTTGAGGCCGAACCCCAGGCCGCCGACGTACGTCGGCCGCGAGACCATCGGCCACGCGGTGGACTCCTCGGCGATCGTCTGCACGTCCGGGAAGTCGCGGTACACCGCCTCGTTGAGCGCGCGCAGGAACGCGATCGCGTCCAGGTCTTCTCGGCCGCCGTGTGGGTTGGGAATCCACTCGCCAGGCTTTCGCGAGTAGTCCAGGTAGAGCATCGACGCCACCGCGTCGATGCGCAGACCGTCGGCGTGATACCGCTCCAGCCAGAAGTGCGCGCTGCTCAATAGGAAGCTCCGGACCTCGTGACGGCCATAGTTGAAGATCGCGCTGTTCCAGTCCGGGTGCCGGCCGCGCCGCGGGTCGGCGTGTTCGTAGAGATACGTGCCGTCGAACCGCGCGAGGCCGTGCGCGTCGGTGGGGAAGTGCGCGGGCACCCAGTCGAGAATCACGCCGATGCCGTGCCGGTGCAGGACGTCGATCAGGTACATGAAGTCCTGCGGCTTGCCGAACCGCGACGAGGGCGCGAAGTACCCGGTCACCTGGTAACCCCACGACCCGTAGAACGGGTGCTCCATCACCGGCAACAGCTCCACGTGGGTGAAGCCCATGCGGCGCACGTAGTCCGCCAGGAGCGGCGCCATCTCCCGGTAAGTGAGGAAACGGTCGCCCTCCTCGGGCACGCGCCGCCACGAGCCCAGGTGCACCTCGTAGATGGACATCGGCCGCCGCAGGGCCTGGCGCTCGCGGCGCTCGCGGAGCCACTGATGGTCGCCCCACTCGTAGTCCAGGTTCCAGACGATCGACGCCGTGGCCGGCGGCACCTCGGCGCGGAAGGCAAGCGGGTCGGCCTTGTCGGCCCGCTCGCCAGGACCCGAAACGATGTGGTACTTGTACCGCGCGCCCGGGCCCACACCCCGCACGGTGCCGCTCCAGATCCCCGAGGAACCCATGGGCTGCAGCGGGGTGCTCGACGGTTCCCACTCATTGAAGTCGCCCACCACGGAGACCGCGGTCGCGTTGGGCGCCCAGACCGCAAAGTGCGTGGCCACCCGGCCGCCGACCTCGACGACGTGCGCGCCGAGGCGGTCATAGAGCCGCACGTGCGAGCCTTCGTTGAAGAGGTACAGGTCGTCGGCGGTCAGCAGCGTCATGGCGCCCTACCCCGGCGTCCCGTCCCGCGCCGTCAGCCGCAGGATGCCCTCGAACGGGATCCGCAGCCACGCAGGACGAGCGTCCAGTTCGTCGCCGATCTCGCAAACGGCCCTCTCGAGCAGGTAGACGTCGAGGAGCGCCGCGAGTTCCTCGCGGGTCCTCGGCAGGAAGCGGCCGGTGGACGCCGTTTCCTGGTAGGCACCCAGGAACGCCGCGCCGGCCCACGTCTGCCAGAACTCCGCCCATGCCACAATCTGCGTTGACGTCCGCGGGGTGTACGTGCCGCTCGCCTCGCGGTGCATGATGGCGGCGTGGGCCGCGTAGTGAAACGACCTGAGCATGCCGGCGACGTCGGTGAGCGGCGAGCGCTTGATCCGGCGTTCGCCGATCGAGCGCCGCGGGTCGCCCTCGAAATCGATGATCACGAAGTCACGGCCGGTGTGGAGGACCTGGCCAAGGTGATAGTCCCCGTGGCAGCGAATCCGCGCGCCGGTGATCTTGCCCTCGAGCGCCGCCTTGAACCGCCGCAGGATCTCGAACTCGAGCTCGAGGACCTGGCGCGCGCCCGGCCTCAGCACCTCGGGCAGTGCCGCGACCTGCTGCCTGAGGGTCTGGAAGACGCCGCGCGTGAGCGTGCGCAGCGACTGGTACACCGACCGCTGGTAGAGCAGCGAGAACGGCTCGGGTGCAAACGCCGGGTCGCCGCCGTCCGAGGCCAGCGCCAGGTGCAACTCCGCGGTCCGCCGGCCGAGCAGCCGGGCGGCCTCCAGATACGGCGCCATCGTCTCGAGCGCCGCGGCGGGCGGTGCCTGGCCGGCGAGCACCACCGGGCCGGCGTCGTTGTGTGGAGGCTCGCCCGGGGCCGCGCCGCGCGCCGCCGTTTCATCCAGGTAGCCGTGGAGGAAGTCGAGCGCGTGTCGCCACCCGTCGCCCTCGTTGGGCACATACGCCTGGAGCATGCCCAGGGTGTAGGGCTCGCCGCCGCCCCCGTGGTACTCCAGGGCGCCCGCGACCGCCGCGACGTGCGGGAACCGCCGCTCGGTCAGGAAGCGGCCGATCTCCAGGTCAGGATTCGGGCCCCGCTCCAGCCGACGAATGAGCTTGAGGATGAAGCGGTCGCCAAAGATGATCGAGGTGTTGCGCTGCTCGCCGCCGATCACCCGCGCCGGCAGCGCGGCCTCGTCAACCTGACCGAACACGCGCGTGCGCGTCGCGATGATCTCGCCGGAGGCGCCCTTCAGTCGGCGGCGTCGGGCGATCGTCTCAAGCAGGTCGGCGCAGAAGCTGGTATCGACGAGCGCGTCGTATACGACGCCGGGCGCGTCCGAACCGGATTCCCTCAGCCGCGCGACGACCGCGTGCGGCTGCTCGCGAAGTAACCGGTCCGCCGTCTCACCACGCGCCTCGGCCAGCGGGACCAGGTACGCGTCGGCCTCCCCCTCGACGTACTCGACGCGTACCATCGCCAGGTGACCCAACGGTCGTTCGGGCGGAAGCGCAACCGCCTCGATGAGCCGCGCGGCTTTGATGCGCCTGGTCTTGGCGCCGAACCACCGTCGGCCCGGCAGGTAGGCTGCCAGGGCGGATTCCAGCGGTCCGGCGAACGGCGATCTGAGCAGCGCATGCAGCGGCCCGGTCACGACCGGAAGGCCGGCGGCCTCGCCCCGCACGCCCGCCGTCTCGGCGTCGGGCTGCAGGACGAACCAGTAGAATGCGTGCGGGCCCAGCGTCAGCAGGTAGGGCAACTCGCCGATCCGCGGGAAGGGTTTGCGGCCGAACACCTCGATGGGCGTCCATCCCCGGAATTCGCGCAGGTCGAGCTCGGCGTACTCCACGAAGCGCGACAGGTTCGCTACGACCAGGAGCAGTTCCTGATGGTACCGGCGTAAGTAGGCCAGGATCTTGCGGTTGTCCGGCAGCAGGACCTGTAGGCTGCCGCGGCCGAACGCCTTGAACTGGCGGCGCAGGGCGATTAGGCGGCGCGTCCACCACAACCGCGAGTGGGGGTTGTTCTGCTGCGCCTCCACGTTCACGGTCTCGTAGTGGTACTCCGGGTCCACGATGACCGGCAGGTAGAGGCGCTGAGGGTTGCACGTCGAGAACCCAGCGTTGCGGTCCGGGCTCCACTGCATGGGCGTGCGAACCGCGTTGCGGTCGCCCAGGTAGACGTTGTCGCCCATGCCGATCTCGTCGCCGTAGTAGAGCACCGGTGTGCCCGGCAGCGACATCAGTAGGCCGTTCATCAGCTCGATGCGCCGGTGATTGTTCCCGAGCAGCGGCGCGAGCCTCCGCCGGATGCCGAGGTTGATCCGGGCCTGCGGGTCGGTCGCGTAGACCCGGTACATATAGTCGCGCTCCTCGTCGGTCACCATCTCGAGCGTCAGCTCGTCGTGGTTGCGCAGGAACAGCGCCCACTGGCTGGTCTCCGGGATGCCGGGCGTCTGGTCGAGCATGTCGAGGATCGGAAAGCGGTCCTCCATGCGGATCGCCATGAAGAGCCGCGGCATGATCGGGAAGTGGAACGCCATGTGGCACTCGTCGCCATCGCCGAAGTACGCGGCCGCATCCTCGGGCCACTGGTTCGCCTCGGCGAGCAGCATCCGGTCGCGGAACCGCGCGTCGACGTGGCGGCGCAGCTCCTTGAGGAACCTGTGGGTCTCCGGCAGGTTCTCGCAGTTGGTGCCCTCGCGCTCGTAGAGGTAGGGCACCGCGTCGAGGCGCAACCCGTCCACACCCAGGCCGAGCCAGAAGTCCACCACGCGCAGCATCGCCGTCCGCACGGCCGGGTTGTCGTAGTTCAGGTCAGGCTGGTGCGAGTAGAATCGGTGCCAGAAGTACGCACGCGCCACCGGGTCCCATGTCCAGTTGGACGTCTCGAAGTCCTTAAAGATGATCCGCGCGTCCCGGTACCGCTCGGGCGTGTCGCTCCAGACGTAGAAGTCGCGCGCCCGGCTGCCCGGCTTGGCGCGTCTGGCCCGCTGGAACCACGGGTGCTGGTCCGAGGTGTGGTTCAATACCAGTTCGGTGATGACCCGGAGGCCGTGCCGGTGCGCCTCGCGCATGAACGCCTCGAAGTCGCGCAGTGTGCCGTAACTCGGGTGGACGCTTGTGTAGTCGGCGATGTCGTAGCCGTCGTCGCGCAGCGGCGACGGGTAGAACGGCAGGACCCACACCGCGGTGGCACCCAGGTCGCGGATGTAGCCGAGCCGCTGAGTCAGGCCCCGGAAGTCGCCTATCCCGTCGCCGTCGCTGTCGCAGAAGCTTCTGACGTGCACCTCGTAGATGACGGCGTCCTTGTACCAGAGGGGGTCCTCGGCCAGGAGTCGGCCGGCCGCGCGCGGGCGTGCCTTTGGCGCACCGGTCCGGTCAGAAATCGTACTCACCGTCGTGCTCCCTTCGGCCGCCACCCGTTCGGGAGGGCCACCAGGTTCTCCTACCAAGTCCGCGGCGGTGCCGTGCGCGCGCCGTCAGCCCGTGTCAACCCCTCAGCGCCGCTCACCCCACCGGACGACGCAACAGGTCGATGATCAGCGCCGCGCTCCATGAGAAGTCGCTGCCGCCGATGCCCTCGCCGGTGCGCGCGTGGTAGTACTCGCGCAGCCCCGAGGTCTCGACGAGCGCCATCGTCTCCGCGGCGAGGCGCCGCGTCTCTTCGGTACAGGCGAGCGCCTCGAGCCCGCGCACGACCAGCCAGTTGATGTTGATCCAGACCGGTCCTCGCCAGTAGCGCACCGGATCGAACCCTTCCTGGTCCGGGGGCGTGCTGGCGATCATCCGGCAGCCGGCGCATCGACCCCGATAGGCCTCGATCATCGCGCGCGCTTGCCCGGCGTCCACGAGCCCCGCGTAGATGGCGACCAGGCCGGCCGCGGTGTCCACCGGAACCAGGGCTCCGGTTCTCGCGTCGCAGTCGCGGAAGAGCTGTGAGCCCGGATGCCACAGCGTGGCGTGGTAGGCGTTGCGGAACGCCTGCAGTTCCGCGTCGGACGCGGCCGGCGGGCGTCCGAGCGCCGCGGCGATGCGGTTGAGGTCGTTCATACTCCGGTACCAGACCGCGTTGAACAGCGCGTCGTAGACGGCGAACGGGGCCCGCGGCAGGTACGCGGCCATGTCGTAGCCGCTGGCCGCGATGCGCTCCACCAGGTGCATGTAGAGGTCGTAGTCCGCCCGGGTCGGCCGCAGGTCCTGGGACACCACGGCGTTGTCGATGCGGCGGTACGGTCGCGTGGGCGCCAACCCGAGGCGCACCGCGAAGTCCCAGCGGGGACTGTTGTCCAGGCCGGCTTCCCAGGGATGGATGATCGCCACAAGCGGCGAGTCGCCGATCGTTCGGTGCCGCGAGAAGTACCGCATCGAGGCGAGCAAGGGCTCGTAGACACGCGCCCACCAGGCGTGGCGCGTGTGCTCGTCGGGCTGCAGCCTGCCTGCCAGGTACACGGCCGTGGGCAGGACCGGCGGCTGCGAGATGCCGCTGGTCACCACGCCCCGGCGCCGGGGAGGCGTGTCGGGCCACCAGTCCGGGCCGGGAAAGTAGTCGCGGACCGAGGGGTTGTAGATGATGTGCGGCAGGAGGCCGTTGTCCCACTGACCGGCCAGCACGGCATCGACCTCGCGCACCGCGCGCGGCCAGTCCAGATGTGCCCAGCCCAGCGCGATGAACGCGCTGTCCCACAGCCACTGGTGAGGATACAGTCGCGGGCTCGGCCGGGTGTAGTGCCCGAGATCGTTGCCGCGGAGGATCGCCTCGGCGGTCGCGGCCAGATCTGCCGTCTTCATCACGCGTCCCTTCCGTCCAGCGCCTCACCGCTACGGACATCCATGAGCCTGACGCGGCTCGGGTCGAGACGCATCCAGACCTCCCGGTCGGCCTCGGCGTGGAACTCCACCGGTGCCGTCACCTTGATCAGGTCGGCTCCCGCGCGCACGGTGACGAGCATCTGCGATCCGATCGGTTCCAGGACGACGACGCGACCCGCCACGGCGTCCGCGACCGGAGTCAGGCTCAGGGCGATGTACTCAGGCCGGATCCCGACGTGCACCGGCATGTCGCCGCGTCCGGCACCCGCGGCGCGCGGCGGCAGGCGCAGGCGCGCGCCCTGCACCTCGACCACGGCGCCGTCAGGTCCGGCGCGCAATGTCCCGTCGAGGAAGTTCATCGGTGGGCTGCCGATGAAGCTGCCCACGAAGCGGTTGGCCGGCAGGTCGTAGACCCGCGCGGGCGCGTCGCACTGCACGATCTGGCCGTCCTTCATCACGGCGATCCGCTCACCCAGACTCAACGCCTCGATCTGGTCGTGCGTGACATATACGGTCGTCGAGCGCACCTCGTGGTGGAGGCGCTTGAGTTCGGTGCGCATCTGCAGCCGCAGCAACGCGTCGAGGTTGGACAGGGGCTCGTCCATGAGCAAGACCTGCGGCTTCATGACGATGGCCCGGGCGACGGCGACCCGTTGCCGCTGCCCGCCCGAGAGCTGGGCCGGGTAGCGATCGAGCAGTTGGTCGATCTGGAGCAGCGCCGCGCCCTCGCCCACGCGCTCTCGAATTGTCTGCGCGGGCAGCCCCTGCATGCGCAGGCCGAACGCGATGTTGTCGAACACCGTCATGTGCGGGAAGACCGCGTAGCTCTGGAAGACCATGGCGATGCCGCGGCGCGACGGCGGGACAAGGGTGACATCGTCGTCGCCGATGAACACACGGCCGGCGTCCGGCCGTTCGAGCCCGGCCAGGCAGCGCAGGATCGTCGTCTTGCCGCAACCGCTCGGTCCCAGCAGCACCATGAACTCGCCGTGAGCGATGTCCAGCGAAACGTCGGCCACCGCCGTGACGCGGCCGAAGACCTTGCGCAGGCGTTCCAGGCGGATCTGCGCCATCTAGCCTGTCCTGCGACGCGAGCGGGGCCGCGGTGCTCGCACGCACGCCGTCATCGTACCGTGACCCCCCACAGGGTGAGCAGATACCGGCGGATGATCAGGATGATGACCAGCGCCGGTACGATCATGAAGAACCCGGCCGCAAATCGGTAGTCGAGCGGCGCACCGGACCCGAGCCCGCCGATCGCGCTCATGACGAGCGCGGGAAGGGTGCGGTTGCGCAGCGTGAGCAGCGAGGCCGCGAAGACTTCGTTCCACGAGAGCACGAACGTGAAGATCGCGGCCGCCGCCAGGCCGGGGAGCGCAATCGGCAACGCCACCCGCCGGAACGCCTGCAGCCGGCTGCAGCCGAGGGTCATCGCCGCCTCCTCGAGATCGAACGGCACGCCGGCGAACACGCTCGTCGTAATCACAATGGCAAACGGGAGCGCGAGCGCCGTATGCACGAACGCCACGCCGAGCAGAGTGTCGTACAGGCCCCAGGTAATGAACGTGACGGCCAGCGGTACGGCCAGGATCGTGGCCGGGAACATCTTGGTGCCGAGGATCGCCAGGCGAAGCCCTTCTTTGCCCCTGAACGAGAAGCGCGCAAGCGCGTATCCGGCCGGCGCGCCGATGGCGACCGACAGCACGATCGTGAGCGCGGCGACGAAGAGGCTGTTGACCGTCGAGCCGAGCACCCCCTGCGCCTGGAAGAAGAACCGGACCGTCTCCAGCGACCAGGGGCTCGGCAGCAGCGGCCGCGGCCACGCGTAGATCTGCGACCGCGTCGCGAAACTCGCGAGCACGATCAGCAGCAGCGGCAACAGCACCCACGCCGCGATCAACACGATCGCCGCGGCGCGGAGCGCTTGCCGGGCCGGTGTCGTCATCCGGCTGCCCGTCGCCGGAGGCCGCGGGACGCGCTCATGGGCGGCCGAGTTCTTCCTCGCGCGTGCGCAGCAGCCGGAGGTAGACGGCGGTGATCAGCATCGACGCGCTCATGATCAGCACGGCGTACGCGCTGGCCAGGTTCGGGTTGCGGTACAACGAGTACTGGAAGTAGGCTTCGCCGGCCAGCACCGGGACGATGCGACCGGCGAGCGTGATGACCGTCGCGAAGAGCTGGAACGCCAGGATCGTCCGGATGATCAGCGCCGTCTGAATCGTCGGCCGGAGCAGCGGCAGCGTCACATGCCGCAGCTTGCGCCACCATGATGCGCCGAACACGTCGGCGGTTTCGAAGTAGTCCCGCGGGACGAGCTGCAATCCGGCGACCAGGATCACCATGACGATCGCGGTGGCGCGCCAGGTCTCGGTGGCGATAATGGCGCCGTAGAGCCAGGCCGGGTGCTCGAAGGAAAGGAACGTCACCGGTTGCACCATTAGCCCCAGCTTCTGCAGCACCGCGTTGAGATACCCGCGCTCGGTGAAGACCGCAAGCCAGATCAGACCCGCCGCCAGATCGGAGATCCCCAGGGGAATCGCGCAGATGTAGAGGAACCAGGCGTGGCCGCGAAACCGGCTGTTCACCAGCAGCGCGATGAGCAGGGCCATCGCGAGCTGCAGGGGGATGACCGCCGCGGTCAGCACCAGGCTGTTCCGCAGCGC
>JAVKJV010000007.1:56828-96333 GCA_031458775.1 Candidatus Fervidifonticultor quartus
CGCGTCCTTGAAGTACGTATCCGCCAGCATCGCCTGGAAGTAGCGGAGGGTCCAGGTGCCGTCGGTGCCCCGGAAGCTAAGCGCCAGCGCCTGGACCATCGGGTACGCGAAGAACACGAGCAGGAAGACGACGGCCGGCACCATGAGGCCGTACGGCAGCCAGTCGGTGCGCGGCCGGTGCACGGGTCTACTCAGGCCGGCAGGGCCGCTCCTGTGGGTCGGGCGGCGGGCAGACCGCGTTCATCGCACGGTAGAGTTCCTCGAGTTTGCGGGCCTGCGCCGCGAGGGTCTGGGCGATGTCCTTGCCCTGGACCGCGATCTCTCGGAACGTGTCGACGTAGAGCGGCACGAACTCGGCCGAGCGCGCGCCCAACCCGATCGGGAGCAGCGCGGTGCGCGCGTCGCGCGCGGTCGCCTGGGCGGTCACGCCGTCGGCCATCACCTTCAGGCCGCCGGCCGGCACGGTGCCCGCGGCCTCGCGGATGGTTGGGAAGAACGCGACGCCCTGCAGCGTCAACACCTGGGTCCGCGGCCGGGTCAGGTACTCGATCAGGCGCTCCGCGGCCTCGGGGTTGGGCGAGTGCCTGGGGATGCCCAGGCCGGCGATCACCGCGAGAAACGATCGTCCCTTCGGACCGGCAGGTGAGGGGAGGACCACAAAGTCGTTCGGTCGCTCGCGAAGCGCCGGCAGCAGGCGCGCCACGTGGTCCCACGCGACCCAGACCTCGCCCAGCAGGAGCGGTTCGTTCATGAAGTTGTAGAGGAACGACGACGGGTGGCTCACGCCCCACAGGCGTCGCAGGTAGCGCCACATCTCGACGGCCTCGGCGGACTTGAACTTCTTCACCTGCGACCCCGTGAACGATGGGTACACGTATCCGTGGAGGAATCGGCCGTACAGTCCGGTCGGCCCGGCCGGGAAGCCGACGCGACGCTGGCCGGTCGCCGCGCGGATGTTCTCGCCCCACTGCAGCAGGTCGTCGTAGGTCATGGCGTTCGGGTTGCGGTCCCTGGGGAAGTACTGTAGCGCCTGCTTGTTAGCGGCGATCAGATACGTGGCCTGCATCCACGGCACGAACGACTGGATGTTGCCGATCTGTCCGGACTTCACCAGATCGGGGATGAAGGTTCGATCGCGGCGGCCTTCCAGCGTCCTCAGCGTCGCCGCGACGTCGCGCACGGCGCCTTCGGCGACGAGCAGCGGGAAGTCGCCCTGCAAGGTGCCGGTGACGTCGACGCTGCCGCGGCCGGCCTTCGCCTCGGCGAGCAGGCGGTCGATGTACGGTCCGGCGACGTCGCCGATGAACCGCACGCGGATCCCGGTCTCGTCCTCGAACGGTTTGAGCAGGGTGTTGCGGGCCCACTCCTGTTCCTGGACCGGGTTCAACTGCGTGGACGAGAACGTGATTTCCTGGGCAGGCGCGGCGAGCACCGGGCCGCCTGCGACGAGCAGCGCGAGCGCAAGTAGCAGGGCAACCGTTCTGGCCGTCATGACACTCCTCCCCCTCATATCATGCTGATGCCGATCCTGCGATGAGGCCGGAGTCGACCCGCCGTGGGTAGTCTAACACACCGCGGTTGACGCCCGTGCGACGCGGCGTTCAGCGTCCCAGCCGCTTCAGCGCTTCTTGCTGGAAGCGGCGGTCGACCATCGCCTCGAGCGGTATCGGCGTGCTGTAGTCCGCCAGGCCGGCTTCGCGGAACGTCTTCTCCATGTCCAGGATCGTCGGCGTCACGATGCGCATGTCGCGGTCGTAGATGAGCGGTGGTTCGTTCTGCAGCACCTCGTCGCGTACGCCGGTGTACTTCTTGTAGGCCGCGACGTTCTCCGGATGCAGGAAGCCCGGGCCCTGCATGGCCCGGGCGGCTTTCATCAGTGCCATGAGAAATCGCGTCGCGACCTCGGGCCGCGTGCGCATGAATCCGCCGGAGTAGGCGAACACAGTGGAGGCGTTGCCCGGCGCGAAGTTTTCCAGCAGCGGCCGGGCCTGGAACTGGGCGATCGCCGCCGACGAGAACGGCGAGCCTGTCAGCGACGCGTCCACGCGACCCGCGCGCAGTGCCGGCCCATGGTCGGGGTTCGGCAGGTTGACCAGTTCGAAGTCCCGCGGGCCGATGCCGCCGCGCCGGGCGCCGACCAGGAAGAGATAGTGGCCGGTGGCGCCGGCGCCGCCCGCGATCGCCACGCGCCGGCCGCGCAGGTCGCGCACCGAGCGGACCTCGCCGGAGTCGAAGAGGTCGAGCCGGGCCAGGATGCGCGTGCCGTGCCGCTGTCCCCACACGGAGGTGGAAGCCACGATCCGCAACTCGAGCTTGCGGTTGAACGCGTTGAAGATCGAGGCTGAGAGCCCGATGGCGCCCACGTCGAGACGGTCCTGTGCCAGGAAGACCAGGGCCTCGGTCCCCGAGGCCACGCGCTGCAGTTCGACCTCGAGACCCTGCTCGCGGAAGTACCCGCGCTCAATCCCCACGTAGAGCGTGGCAAAGTTGATCAACGGGACGTGCGCGACAACCACCTTCTCGACGCCCCCGGTGGCCGGCGCCGCGCCGAGCGCCGTCGCGCCGAACGTGCCGGTACCGAACAGTATGGCCGCCATGATTGCGGCGACGATGAGCGCAACGGCGAGCCGTGCGCCTCCGGGTCGGGACTTCCTACCCATGGTCGATCCTCCCCTCTTGCGGCCGATCATCCTCCAGCCAGGGCATCACCCGGCGGGCGAACCAGCGGATGATCGCATACGACAGCATACCCAGTGCGGCGATCACGATGAAACCTGCGAACATCTGCTCCGGCCGGAGCGTGTTCCAGGCGTGCCAGATGAAGAAACCGATGCCCTCCTGCGTCGCGACGAACTCCGCGGCGATCACCACAATGAGCGCCGTGCCCAGGGCCAGACGCAGGCCCGTGACGATCACGGGTAGCGCGCCCGGCAGGATGATGTGCCGGAACATCGCCAGGCGGCGCGCGCCGAACGCCCGCCCAGCCTCGACGTAGGTGGGTTCCACGCCGACCACCGCCGCGGTGGTGTTGATCGTGACGATGAAGAAGGTCGCGATCGCGACGATGGCGACCTTCGACGCTTCCCCGAGCCCGAAGACCAGCATCACCAGGGGCAGGATGGCGACTTTGGGGATCACGTAGAGCGCCGAGATCGTCGGTTCCAACGCCACGCGCAGTGGCCGCACGGTACCCAGGAGGAGGCCGGCGGCGAGGCCGGTGGCGGTGCCGATGCCGAACCCGGCGAGGACCCGCGCGATCGTCGTCAGCGTGTGCCGCACGATCGTGCCGCCGGCGACGAGTTGGTACAGTGTCACGATGACGAGCGAGGGCGGAGGGAAGAAACGAGCGTCGAGCATTCCAACCCGCACGGCGGCTTCCCACAGGGCCACCAGGACGACCGGCGCCCCGGTCGCCAGCGCGCGGTCGCGGCGGTCCGCCGTCACGAGCGCGCCCCCGCCGGCGCGCGACCGGACGTCACTCCCGCGCCCCCATCGCGGCCAGGGCCTCGTCGCGCAGCGACTCCCAGATCTGATACGAGAACGAGGCGAACTCCGGCGACGCCATGAGCGCGATGCCGCGCGGCCGCGGAAACGGCACGGCGTAGCTGGTCTTGACGCGGCCCGGCCTGGCCGTCATGAGCACGACGCGATCGCCCAGGAGCACCGCTTCGTCGATGTCGTGGGTGATGTAGACAACCGTCTTGCGGTCGGCTTCCCACAGCCGCAGCAGTTCGTCCATCAGCAGGAGCCGCGTCTGGGCGTCGAGTGCGCCCATGGGCTCATCCATCAGCAGAATCTGAGGGTCGTTCGCAAATGCCCGGGCAATACCGACGCGCTGGCGCATCCCGCCCGAGAGCTGCCGCGGGTAGGCGTCGGTGAAGTCGCGCAGACCCACCCGCTCGATCCACGCGCGGCCGGCGGCTTCACGTTCCGGGCTCGGCACGCCGCGCATCTCTAGGCCGAAGACCACGTTCTCGAGTACGGTCTTCCACGGGAAGATCGCGTACTCTTGAAACACCAGACTGTGCACCGGTTTCCCGCGGTCCCCGGCGTCCAGCGTCACCGCGCCCGAGGTCGGAGGGGTGAGACCGGCCACGATCCGCAGCAATGTGGACTTGCCGCACCCCGACGGCCCCACCACGCACACGAACTCGCCCTCGGCGACATCCAGCGAGACCCGATCCAGGGCCACCACGCGCCGCGTCCGCGTCGTGAACACCTTGGTGATGTCTCTGGCTGCAACCTTGGGCGTCACGGCGTATGGCCTTCTTCGCCTCGCCTGCGGACTCCTCGGCTCGAACCCCGGCCGGAACGGTGGACGCTCCGATCTTGCATAGTGATGCAACTATGTGTATCATCATGCGCAATGTCGGGTGGGAGGGACGCGATGCGGGCACTGCTGGCGCTCGAGGACGGTTTGGTGCTAGCCGGCGAGTCGATTGGCGCAGTTGGCTCAACGGGGGGCGAAGTGGTATTCACCACCAGCCTCACCGGCTACCAGGAGGTGCTCAGCGATCCATCGTACCGCGGTCAGATCGTCGTGATGGCCTATCCGCTCATTGGCAACTATGGGTTCAACGACGCCTGGCTCGAGTCGCACCGGCCGCAGGCTGCGGGTCTTGTGGTGCGCTGGGCGGCCCCTGCCGCCGGCGGCGATGGTGCGGACCGGGAGGCGGGGGGCCCGGATGCCGCGCGCGCAAGCGCCGGCCTGGACGCCTATTTGCGTGCCTCAGGCGTCGTCGGCATCTCCGGTATCGACACCCGCCGTCTGGTCCGTCACCTGCGCACCGCCGGCACGCGGCGCGGGGTCATCACGACCGACGACGAATCACCCGGCGACCTCGTCGCCCGGGCCCGCGCCCTCCCGGACCTCGGCGAGATCGATCTCGTCGCGCAGGTCTCGACGGCCGACGTCGTGCGCTGGTTGGCGCCGGGGCCACGCGTCGCGGTGCTCGATTGCGGTGCCAAGCAGGGCATCGTGCAATGCCTGCGGGCGCGCGGGTGCGACGTGGTGCTGTTTCCGCACGACACGCCGGCCGCGGCGATTCGCGCGATAGAGCCCGAGGGTCTCGTGGTGACCAACGGCCCGGGCGATCCCGCCAGGCTGGGCGCGCTCGCGGCCGAAGTCCGCGGCCTGTGGGAGGAGATGCCGGTCATGGGGATCTGCCTCGGCCATCAGGTCCTGGCCCTGGCCGCCGGCGGCCGCACGTTCAAGTTGCCGTTTGGCCACCGCGGGTCAAATCACCCGGTGCGCGACGAGACGACCGGGCGTGTGGCGATCACCACGCAAAACCACGGGTACGCCGTGGACGAAGCGTCGCTGGCGGGTACCGGTTTCGAGGTGACGCACTATAACCTGCACGACGGCACCGTCGAGGGGATGCGCCACAGGCGGCTGCCGGTCTTCTCGGTGCAGTACCATCCCGAAGGCCGGCCCGGACCGCAGGACTCTGCGCACCTGTTCGACCGCTTCCTTGACATGGTGCGCGACCATGCGTGAGATGCCGACGCGCACACGCCAGGCCGCCCATGGCCTCCGCAAGGTGCTACTCATCGGGTCCGGACCCATCGTGATCGGGCAGGCCGCCGAGTTTGACTACTCCGGGACGCAGGCATGCCGCACGCTTCGGGAAGCCGGCCTCGAGGTGGTGCTGGTCAATAGCAACCCGGCCACGATCATGACCGACCCCGAAGTGGCCGACCGGGTCTACCTCGAGCCGCTGGTGCCCGAGGTCGTGGCGGACATCATTGCGCGGGAGCGACCCCAGGGGCTACTCGGCACGATGGGAGGCCAGACCGGGCTCAACCTGACGGCCGCGCTCGCCGAGATGGGTGTGCTCGAGCGCTTCGGCGTCCGCGTCCTGGGCACGCCGCTCGAGGCCGTGGCGCGCGCCGAGGACCGCGCGCTGTTCAAGGCCACGATGGAGGCGCTCGGCGAGCCGCTGCCACCCTCGGTCACCGTGGACTCGGTGGACCAGGCGCTGGAGGCCGCGCGCCGCCTCGGGCTGCCGGTGGTCGTGCGGCCGGCGTTCACACTCGGCGGCAGCGGCGGTGGTATCGCGGCCACGCTCGACGACGTGCGCGAGATCGCCTCGCGCGGCATCGCGCTCAGCCGCATCGGTCAGGTGCTGATCGAGAAGTCGGTCGCCGGGTGGAAGGAGATCGAGTACGAGGTCATCCGCGACGCCGCGGACAACGCGATCGTCGTCTGCAACATGGAGAACGTGGACCCGATGGGTGTGCACACCGGCGACTCGGTCGTCGTCGCCCCGAGCCAAACCCTGAGCGACTACGAGTACCACCTGCTCCGCACCGCGGCACTCCGCATCGTCCGCGGCCTCGGGATCGAGGGGGCCTGCAACGTGCAGTTCGCGCTGGACCCGACCGGCGCGCGGCCGGCGCAGGACGCCGCGCACGCGGCGAGCGGTGGCGCCGGCTACTACGTGATCGAGGTCAACCCGAGGGTGAGCCGCTCCAGCGCGCTGGCCAGCAAGGCCACCGGATACCCGATCGCGCGGGTCGCCGCGCAGATTGCGCTGGGGCGGCGTTTGGACGAGATCACGAACGCGATCACCGGCGGCACCGCCTGCTTTGAGCCCGCGCTCGACTACGTGGTCGTCAAGATCCCGCGGTGGCCGTTCGACAAGTTTCCCGGCGCCGACCGCACGCTGGGCACACAGATGAAGTCGACGGGCGAGGCCATGGCGCTGGGCCGCACGTTCGAAGAGGCGTTGATGAAGGGCATCCGGTCGCTCGATCTGGGCGCGATCGGACTCTGGCATCGCATGGTGGAAGGGTGGGGCCACGAGGACCTGTGGGCGCGCATCCGCCGGCCCCACGAGCACCGGCTCTTCGCGCTTGCCGAGGCGCTGCGCCGCGGCGCGACCGTCGCCGAACTGACCGCGGCCACCCGGATCGATCCCTTCTTCGTGCGCGGAATCGCCCGTCTCGTCGCCGCCGAGGCGGAGATCCGCAGCCGGGGCGCCGACGTCGACGCCGCGACGCTTGCGGCGTGGCTGCGCCTCGGGTTCGACGACCGCGCCCTTGCGCACTTCTCGGGACGCACCGCGCGGGATGTGCGCGCCGCCCGCCGCGCGCTCGGCCTGACACCCCGGTACAAGTGCGTGGACACCTGCGCCGGTGAGTTCCCGGCCCGCACGCCCTACTACTACTCCACGTACGAGGATGAGGACGAGGTGCCGCCGGCCGGGACCCGGGCGGCGGTGATCCTGGGGTCCGGGCCGATCCGCATCGGGCAGGGGATCGAGTTCGACTACAGCACCGTCCATGGCATCCAGGCGTTGAAGCAGGCCGGCTGGGACGCGATCGTCGTCAACAACAACCCGGAGACCCTGTCCACCGACTTCGACATTTCCGACAGGCTTTACATGGAGCCGCTGTCACCCGACGATGTCCGCGCCGTGGTGGAGCGTGAGGGCGCCCAGGGGGTGCTGGTGCAGTTCGGCGGGCAGACGCCGCTCAACGCGGCGATCCCGCTCGCGCAGGCCGGCATCCGCATCCTGGGCACGTCGCCGGAGGCGCTCGACATCTCCGAGGACCGTCGCAAGTTCGCAGCCCTGCTGCACGAGCTGAACATCCCGCAGCCTGCCGGCTGGACCGCCGAGACACTCGACGAGGTCGTGGCGATCGCCGCCCGCGAAGGCCTGCCGCTGCTGATCCGGCCCTCGTACGTGCTCGGGGGCCGGGGGATGGTCATCGCGCGCACGATGGACGAAGTCCGTGCCGCCGCGCGGCAGGCGCTGGCCACCGAGTCCGGTCCGGTGCTGCTGGACCGCTATCTCGAGGGCCTCGAAGTCGAGATGGACGCGGTGGCCGACGGCACCAATCTCCTCATCCCGGCGCTGATGGAACAGATCGAGCGCGCCGGCGTGCACTCCGGGGACAGCCTGGCGCTGCTGCCCGCCCGCTCGGTGCATGCGGACGTCGCACGGGTGATCGTGGACTACGCCGCCCGGATCTCCTGGGCGCTGCAGGTGCGCGGGTTTCTGAACATCCAGTTCGTCGTATACCGGGGCCGGCCGTACGTCCTCGAGGTCAACCTGCGCGCGAGCCGGACCGTGCCGTTCGTCAGCAAGGCCACGGGTGTGCCGCTCGTGCGGCTCGCCACCGAGGTGATGCTTGGCCGGTCCCTGGCCGAGTTCGGCCACCAGGGCGTGACCTTGTTACCCGCCCCGGCCCGCTGGGCCGTCAAGGCGCCGGTGTTCTCCAGTGGGAAGTTGTTTGGCGCGGACCCGCTGCTCGGCCCGGAGATGCGGTCCACCGGCGAGGTCATGGGTACAGGGTTGACGCCCGCGGCCGCACTGCGGAGGGCCTTCGTTGCCGCCGGAGTGCCGGTTGACCTGGCGCGGTCGCTGCTGCTCTCGGTCGCCGATCGCGACAAGCATGACGCCGCCGACCTCGCGGCGACCGCGCACGCGTCCGGCTTCGCGCTCATCGCGACGCCCGGCACCGCGGCCGCCATCGCCGCCCGCGGCGTGCCGGTGCAGATCGTCGATGTCGAGGAGGCCACCCGCCTGGTCTGCGGCCGCGACGTTGGCGCGGTGGTGAATACGCCCACACAGGGCTATCAGGCTGGGCGCACGGGGTTCACGATTCGCCGGATTGCCTTCGAGTTCAACGTCCCGACGTTCACGTCGCTCGATTCCGCGCGGGCGTTGATCGAAGCGTTCGCCGACGAACCACACCGCGACCCGGTACCGCTGCTGAGGTAGACATCCCCGAACGGCGTCCGTCGTCGCTGGCGCCCGCGCGGGTGCAGGACGGCTCCCGCGGCCCCAAGAAGGAGGACCCAGGAGGTTATCACGACTCCTTGGAGGTACGATGGCCATGTGCGCGCTACGTGTGGGGTGTGCCGGACTCCTCGTGGTATTGATGATCGGCGCCGCCTCGGCGGCGCCTGCCGGATGGCCCGAGTCCCGTCCCGTGACGCTCGTCGTGCCGTTTGCCGCGGGCGGCGGGACCGACATCATCGCGCGCCAGCTCCAGCGCGCGATGCAGCGTTTCATCGAGCCGCCGATCGTCATCCGCAACATGCCCGGCGCCGGCAGCGGGATCGGGACGAACGAAGTCATGCGATCGCGCCCCGACGGGCACACGCTGCTCCTCTCGGGCACGCACACCGTGACCGCGACGCTGCAGGGGTTGACCGCGGGCTCGATCATCCAGCTCGACCACATCGCGAGCCTGAACTGGGACGCGTTTGTGATCGGCGTGCTCGACACGTCGCCCTACAAGACGCTCAAGGACTTGATTGACGCGGGCAAAGGCGGCGGCACCAAGATCACGATCGGTCACGCCGGGGTCGGGGCACTCACGCACCTGGTTGCGGAATCGCTCAACAAGGCTGTGGGCAGCCCCTGGACGGTCGTGCCATTCGAGGGTGGTGCCAGGCTGATCGCCGGGGTGCTCGGCAACGTGGTGACCGCGGGGGTCTTCTCGCAGTCCGAGGTCACGGGGCAATCAGGCCGGCTGCGCCCTCTGGCGGTGACGAGCGTGCGGCGGTCGCCGCTGTTCCCGCAGACCCCCACGCTCGAAGAACTGGGGATCAAGGGCATCCCGCAGGGCAGCTTCCGCTCGATCAGCGGACCGAAGGGTATCCCAATGGAGAGGCGCCGGGCGATCGCGGCGGCGGTGGGCCGCGCGATGAACGACCCCGACTGGATCGCGTTCTCGCGTGAGAACGGGTTGGTGAAGACCTACATGACCAACGAGGAGCTCGAGCGTTACTTCGCGGTGCTGACGCTCGACCTGTCCAAGCTGCTCCGCCAGGTCGGCCTGATGAAGTGACGCGAGCCGGACGCCTGATCACCAGCGCGGTCATCGCCGTCCTCGCGGCGGGCGTCGTCGTGCTCGCGCAGGGCATTGCGGTACGGCACGTTCCGGGTGATCCCGGGCCCAGGGCGTTTCCGGTCGCGGCGGCAGTGCTGGTGGCGGCCGGGGCCGTGGCGGCTCTGGCCGCGGACCTGCGCCGCGCACACGCGGCGATCGAGCCCGCCGGCGACGGGTTGGTCCTGGCGCTCGCGACGGTGATCTACCTGCTGGTCTTGCCGCTGCTCGGGTTTACCGTGTCCACCGCCGTGCTGCTCGCGGGCGCGTCGCTGCGCCTCGACCGCGACCGGCGGTCGCGGCCGGTTGCCCACGCGCTCGTCGCCGTGTTGGCGGCCGGTGTGCTTTGGGTCGTCTTCACCAGATTGCTCGACGTCGTGCTGCCGGCCGGCCCCTGGGGGTGCTGACGTGGATCCGCTCGTGCGGGGGCTCGAAGTCATCCTGCAGCCCACGATGCTGTTGTGGATCATGATCGGCGACATCGTCGGCATCTTCGTGGGCGCGCTGCCCGGGTTGACGGCGACCATGGGGCTGGCACTCTTCCTGCCCATTACGATCCAGCTCGACAGCCTGACCGGCATCAGCTTAATGCTCGGGCTCTACTTCGGCGCCGTCACCGGCGCGTCGATTCCTGCGATTCTCTTCGGCATTCCCGGCAACCCCAACGCGATCGCCACGGTGTTCGACGGATTGCCCATGGCCCGCAAGGGCCAGGCCGGCGTCGCGCTCGGCGGCGCGGTGATCGCGTCGTTCCTCGGCGGTCTGATCAGCACCGCCGCGCTGCTGGCGGCGTCGCCGGCGCTGGCGCGGTTCTCGCTGCTCTTCGGTCCGGCCGAGTACTTCGCGCTGGCCGCGGCTAGCCTGACGATCATCGCCAGTGTCTCCGGCGCGTCGCTCCTCAAGGGGCTCGTCATGGGCGCGTCGGGCGTACTGCTCGCGACGGTCGGGATCGACGCGATGACCGGCGCACAGCGCTTCACGTTTGGGAATCCGTTCGCCGCCAACGGCATCGGGCTCGTCCCGGTGCTCATCGGCATGTTCGGCATCACGCAGGCGCTGGAAGACGCCGCGCGGCCGGGCGGGCTGGGCCAGATCGTGACGCAGCAATTGGGCCGTCTGTTTCCGAGTCTCGCGCAGCTGCGCGCGATGTGGCGCATCATCCTCGAGTCGAGCTGGATCGGGACGTTCGTCGGGCTGCTGCCGGGCGCGGGCGCGAGCGTGGCCGTGGTGCTCGCGTACGAGCGCGCGAAGCAGCTTGCGCCCAGGCCCGAGGAGTTCGGCTCCGGCCGGCTCGAGGGTGTTGTGGCCCCCGAGGTGGCGAACAACGCGTGCATCGGCGGCGGACTGATTCCCACGCTGACCCTGGCCCTGCCGGGGGAATCCGCCGCGGTGCCCATTCTGGCTGCGCTGATCATCCACGGCGTGACGCCGGGGCCGCTGCTGTTCTCGTTCCAGCCGCACTTCATCTACGCCGTGGTCTTCGCCATGATCGTCGCCAACGTCACGACGTGCGCTTTCCAGCTGGGTGGGATCCGGCTCTTCGTCAAGGCCCTGAGCGTGCCCCCGGCGATGCTCATCCCGACGGTGATCGTGCTGTCGGTGCTGGGGGCGTATGCGCTCAACGGCTGGATGTTCGACGCCGCGGTGGCCGTCGCGGCCGGCATCGCCGGGTTCGTGCTCAAGCGCGCCGGGTATCCGCTCATCCCGCTCATCCTCGGGATGGTGCTCGGTGGCATGATGGAATCGGAGTTCCGCCGCGCGATGATCATCACCGGAGGCGACCTGTCGGTGTTCGCGACCCGTCCCCTCGCGGCGGCGCTACTGGCCGCCGGCGCCATCTCGCTGGTGCGGCAGCTCCGCGCGCAGTGGCGCGCCACTGACAGCGCGCAGAAGGGAGCATGACCGTGTATCCCGAGAGCCAGCACATCCCGGCCGTTCCCCAGGCGCCGGGGTATCGCCTGATCGCCGCCCCGCCCGACAGCCCCTTGCGCCACCTCGAGTTCGCGACCCTCACGCTCACCGCGGGCGGTGATCCGATCACGTGGGAGTCCGGCGACCGCGAGGCGGTGCTCTACCTGGTCGGCGGGGTCTGCGAGTACACTGTCGCAGCCGGCGCCACCGCGTCGTCCGGTGTCCTCGACTCGCGGCCGTCCGTGTTCGATGGGCTGCCTTCGGCGGTGTACCTGCCGCCGGGCGTGCGGCTAGGGCTGTCGAGCCCGCGCACCGGCGCCCACCTCGCGTTGTTTGCGGCCCCGCCGGCTGCCGAGCGCCCGCTGCGTCACGTCGCGGCCGGCGAGATCACCGTCCGCACCGTGGGCAAGGCGACCTGGGTGCGCCGGGTGCACAGCGTGGTGGACCAGCGGATCGCCAGCCGCCTGCTCGTCGGTGAGACGATTAACCAGGCCGGCGCCTGGTCGAGCTACCCGCCGCACAAGCACGACACGGAGGTGCCCGGCCGCGAGGTGCCGATGGAGGAGATCTATCACTACTTTGTCAGGCCTTCCGGCGGGTTCGGGCTGCAGATGGTGTACACGACACCCGACGACCCGCGGCCGTTCGAGCGCATCTACCGCGTGTGCGACGGCGACACGGTCGTGATCCCGCGGGGGTACCACCCGGTCGTTGCTGCCGGTGGTTACCAGGTCGCGTACCTGTGGGCCATCTCCGGCGACCGGGTGGACTATGGCGCCTGGAACGACGACCCCGCGCACGCCTGGCTGCTGCAGTGACACGGCGGGTCGTGGTCTTCGACTATGACGGCACGCTGGTGGACACGTTTGCGGCCAAGCAGCAGGCTTACGCGCGGGCGGTGGCCGACGCCCTCGGGCTCGGTGCCGGGCACCGCGCGCTGCTCGAGGCGTCGTACGCGCGGACGAGCGGCGCGAACCGCTTCGAGCAACTGGCCGAGACCGCGCGTGAGCTGGGACGCGAGATTACCGAGGCCGAGCGTGCGGAGTTCTCGCGTCGGTTCTCCGCCTACAACGCCGAGGCCGCGGACGCGATGCCGGAGTTTCCCTCGGCACGGCGCGTGCTGCGGGCGCTCGCTCGGACGTACGACCTCGTGCTGACCAGCGGGATGGCCCAGGATCCGCTCGTGCAGGACGCCACGCGGCGCGGCCTGATCGGGTACTTCGTCAGAGTGGACGGCGGCGACAAGGGCCGCGCGCTGGAGCGCCTGCGCGACGAGGGCCGGGACATCGTCATGCTGGTGGGCGACACCCCGCACGACGAGGCCGTGGCCGCCGAACACGGGGTGGCGTTCTACCGGATCACCGGCGACGCGGATCTGGTGCGGCTGGCGGAGGTGCTGGGATGCCCGTCCGCCTCGTGATCCTTGGCACCGGCGGGGCGCTCGAGACCGCGGAACGCGACAACACCGCGCTCGCGTTCGATCTCGGCGACCGGGCGGTGTTGGTGGACTGTCCCGGGAGCGTGTACCAGAAGTTGCTGCGGGCCGGCATCACTGCGGCGCGACTGGCCGCGGTCGTGATGACCCACGCGCACCCGGACCACATTTACGGGTATCCGTCGCTGGTCCACAACCTGTGGATGCTGGATCGCGAGGCGCCCGTCGGTCGCTTGCCGGTCTACGCGCCGGGAGAAGAGATCGAAAGACTGCGCCGCCTGCTTGCGATCTTCGACCTCGACCGCCGCGCGGCATTTCTCGACTATCATCCGCTGCCGGCAGCACCGGGCGCGCCGTTCTTCGAGCACGCGGGACACCGGCTCTTCGCGCACCCCGTGGATCACGGCCCGCCCGCGTTCGCGCTGCGCTGGGACACGGCCGGCGGCCGCCGTGTGATGCACTCGACCGACACGCGCCCCGTCGAGGCTCTGGCAGAGTTCGGGCGCGGGGCGGACTTGTTCCTCCACGAGGCGACTTTCGCCGGCGCGCAGGCCGACCTCGCCGCGAGCGGCGGGCACTCGACCCCGGCGCAGGCCGGGCGTCTTGCGACGCTCGCGGGCGCCAAGCGCCTGCTGCTGCTGCACCTCGTCGATCATGCCGTGCCCGAACAGTGGGTCGCCGAGGCCACGACAGCGTTCGCCGGCCCTGTGGAGATTCCGGACGACGGTGCGGTCTACGCGGTGGAGTGAGCGTGCGGCCGGCGCCTAGCCGGTCGCGGGCAAGTCGAAGGAGAGTTCACTCGCGTCGGCGGTCGTGCCGCCGTCCACGGCGATGGTCTGACCCGTGATGTACCCGGCCTCATCGCCGGCTAGAAAGACCACGAGCGCCGCCACGTCGTGCGCGGTACCCATCCGGCCCATCGGAATCACGTCGATGAGCTTCTTGCGCAGATCCGCCCGGAGCCCGGCGACGATGCCCGCGTCAATGGCGCCTGGGGCCACAGTGTTCACCGTGATGCCCTTTGACGCGAGCTCGCGAGCCAGTACGCCCGTCAGCCCGATCAACGCCGCCTTCGCCGCGGAGTAGTTCGCCTGGCCGGCGCTGCCGACCATGCCGGCGACCGACGCGATGTTGATGATTCGGCCGGCCGGGCTCCGCAGCAAGTGCGGCACCGCGTGGCGGGCACACCGCACCGCGCCCGTGAGGTTGGTCTCGATGACCGCGTGCCAGTCCTCCGCGGACATGCGCAAGACCAGTGTGTCTCTCGTGATGCCCGCGTTATTGATGAGGATGTCGAGCCCGCCGAACCGGGCGACCGTCTCGGATACGATGCGGGCGACGTCGGCGTCGGATCCGACGTCGCCCCTCACGGCGAGCACGTCGGTGACCGGCGCGAGTTCCGCGACCAGCGCCTCGGCGCCGGCCGCATTCGACCGGTAGCTGAACGCCACACGCGCGCCCGCCCGGGCTAGGGCAGCCACCATCGCGCGGCCCAGACCGGACGATCCGCCGGTGACGAGTGCCACCCTGGATGTGAGTGTCACGTGCGCCGGGCGACCACCTGGAGCCAGATGCGCGGCACGGCCTGCAGCTTCAGCTCGTCGAAGGCCTGCCGGACTCCGGCTTTCAGCGCTTCCATACCGACCTCGAGCGGCACGCCGGGGAGCGCGCCCTCGATGAACATCGAGAACTCGCTGATATCTTCCCAGGCTTGGCAGTCGAGCTCCTTGGTCTGGAACTCTACGTCCGTCTGGGTGAACCCGTGTTGGCGGAGCAGGGCCTCGTAGTCCTCGGGCGTGAGCCACCGCATCGCGGTGGCCTTGACGCCCTTGGCCACGTCGTAGCCGCGCTCACGCACCCAGCGGACCGCGCGCAGGACCCACAGCTTGTAGAAGCGCAGCGTGTCCGCGGCGTAGGCGCCCTCGTAGAAGGTGGTGTTGAACGCGAAGGTGCCGCCTGGGCGGAGCACACGGCTTACGTTGCCCACGACCTGGGCCTTGTCGGATACCAGGTGGATCGCGTTGCAGAAGACGACCGCGTCCACGGGCGGGACCAAGTGGGCGATCCGCTCGGCCGTGCCCTGCATGAAGTGGACGACCGCGGAACGGATGCGCTGGGCGGCCTGCACCAGGGCCGATGCCGACGGGTCGATCGCAAACACGCGGCCGAGCGGCGGGATACCCATGCGCTGCAGGATCAGTTCGGTGACGGCACCAGGTCCGCACCCGAGGTCAACGACGTCGAGTCCGGGCTTGATGCCGGCGCGGGCGACGAGCCACGCGTTCACGTCCCTGAAGAACTGGTGGGAGGCGAACTTTGCAAAGGAGAAACGATCTTCCCCGTCGTCAGGGGCGACATGCGGTGGCGGGCCGACAGGGCCCGCGTTCTGGGTATCCGGCTCCATAGGGTTATTCACTAGTATACCCTACTTGGCCCCTGCGTAGGTCATCGGTGCTTGATCGCCACCACCTTCGGCTGCAGGAAGTAGCCTAGATAGTCCGGACCGCCGGCCTTGGCGTCAGTGCCGCTCATGTTGAACCCGCCGAACGGGTGGACGCCGACCAGGGCACCGGTGGATTTGCGGTTGATGTATAGGTTGCCGCACATGAACTCGGCCCGGGCCAGGGCCATGTGCCGAGGGTCCTTCGTGAAGACCGCGCCAGTCAGGCCGAACTCCGTGCCGTTGGCGATTTCCAGCGCATGGTCGAAGTCTCGTGCCTTGATCACGGCGACGACCGGGCCGAATATCTCCTCCTGGGCGATCCGCGCCCCGGGGTCGACGTCGGCGAACGCCGTGGGCTGGATGAAGAACCCCTCGCCGTCGCCCGGCTCGCCGCCCGCGATGAGACGGCCTTCGCGCTTGCCGATCGAGACATACTCCATGATGCCCTGTTGTGCCCGGCCGTTGATGACCGGCCCCACCGGGAAGTTGTCCTTGGCCGGGCCTACCTTGAGCGCCCGGACCTGCTCCGCGAACGCGTCCACGACCTCGCGATAGTGCCGCTCGTGCACGACCAGCCGTGAGCCGGCCGAGCACTTCTGGCCCTGGAACCCGTACCCGGAGACGACCGCGGCCGCGACGGCGTCTGCCAGATCGGCGCCTTCGTCCACGATGACCGCGTTCTTCCCGCCCATTTCGGCGATGACGCGCTTCAGCCAGATCTGCCCGGGCTGCACCTGCGCGGCTTGCCCGTAGATGCGGATCCCGACTTCCTTGGAGCCGGTAAACGCCACCATGCGCACGCGCGGGTGCAGCACCAGGGGATCGCCGACCTCGCCGCCCGATCCGGTGACAATGTTGAGCACGCCGTCCGGCAGTCCGGCTGTCCGCAGAACCTCATGCAGCACGTAGGCGTTGGCCGGAGAATCGCTGCTGGGCTTCATCACCACCGTGTTGCCGGCGGCGATGGCCGCGGTGGCCATGCCGGCCGGGATCGCGAGCGGGAAGTTCCACGGCGGGATGACGGCGATCACGCCGAGCGGAATGTACGAAAGGTGGCTCCACTCCTGCGGGTGCGGCGCCATCTCGTAGCCGCGGTCCCACCGCAGGGCCTCGCGCGCGTAGTACTCGATGAAGTCGATGGTCTCGGCCACGTCGGCATCGGCCTCGGCCCAGTTCTTGCCAACCTCGTAGACCTGCCAGGCTGCGGCCCAGAACTTGCGCTTTCGCAGGATGTCGGCGGCCCGGAGCAGAATCGCGGCGCGTTCCTCGGCGGGCACGCGGCTCCACGACGCGAAGGCACGGTCGGCGGCTTCCACGGCCTGAGTCACGTGCTGCGGCGCGGCCTTCTGGCACACACAGACGGCCTGCGTGTTGAGCGATGGGTTCCAGGAGGTGAACTTGCCGTCGGTCTTCGGCCGGTCGGCGCCGATGATCAGAGGAAACTCCTTGCCCAGCTCCCGGCTAGCGCTGTCGAGCGCGACCAGGATGGCCTGTTTGTGCGCGTCCTGCGTGAAGTCGGTCAGAGGCTCGTTGCGGAACTCGGGAAGGGCCATGACTCACCTCGAGTAGGAGACTGCGGCTGCCATTACCTACAGTGAGTCGGGGCGAAGCGCAGGTCAAGGCCTCCGAGCTTGCGGAAGTCTCTCCGGCGCAGGACAATCGTGGCCGATGGCCCGCGCCGTCATCGAGTGCGCCGCCGCCGATGGCAGGCTTCCGCCCGGCGGCACCGTGGTCGAGTATACGGCGGGGACGACCGGTGTCTCGCTCGCGTTCGTGGGCGCGGCGCTCGGCCATAAGATGCACTTCGTGTTCTCCGACGCGTTTAGTAACGAGAAGCGGTACACGATGCTTGCGTACGGGGCGGAGATCACAGACGTACCGAGCGACGAGAAGAGGATCGCCGGGGGGCTGATCAAGGCGATGATCGCCAAAGTCGGGGAGATCAGCCGCCGGCCCGGTCATTGGTGGGCGGACAAACTCAACACCGTCGCCACGATCATCATGAAGGAAGGCCTGCTGACCAACGGCAAAGGAGCCATCGGGTGCGACTTCTGATCAAGATTGAGGAGCTGTGTGTCTTCGGCCTATCGCTCTTTCTTTTCGCCCAGCTTGACTACGCGTGGTGGTGGTATGTGGTCCTGTTCCTCGCGCCCGATGCCGGTATGCTCGGGTACCTTGCGAATCCCGTGGTGGGCGCGATTACCTACAACGTCGTTCATCACAGGGCCACCGCGGTCGGCGCATACGTGGTGGGGGCGCTGACAGGCACACCGGCCCTGCAACTTGCCGGCGTCGTCCTTCTCGGGCACTCCGGCCTCGATCGGGTTCTCGGCTACGGCCTGAAGCACACGGACTCGTTCCAGTACACCCACCTGGGCGACATCGCTCGTCCCCGACAGGCCTAAGGTGTGTGCGCGGCCGCGATAATCGTGCTGCTGGCAACCGAGCGCCTGGCGCTTCGACGCTTCACGGCCGCTGATCTCGATAACCTCGTCGCTCTGGACGGCGATCCGGATGTCATGCGTTTCATCAGTGGCGAGCCGACCCCACGGGACGTGATCGGGGAACGGATTCTGCCGCGCTTCTGCCAGTACGACGAGCGTTTCCCGGTGTTCGGCTTCTGGGCCGTCGTCGAAAGGACTACGGGCCGCTTCCTGGGGTGGTTGAGCTTTCGTCCTCGGGGTGACATGACCGCGCACGGCGAAGTCGAGATTGGCTTTCGGCTGCGCAGGGCGGCATGGGGACAGGGTTACGCGACCGAGGGGGCACGCGCGCTGATTCGTGTGGGTTTTGCAGAGCTGGGCGTCCGGCGCGTGTCAGCCGTCACGTACGAAGAGAACGTCGTCGCGCGGCGTGTCCTGGAGAAGTTGGGCTTCAGGCTGACACGCCGGTTTCGGATGACGCTGGAGGACCTGGTGGCGACTGGCACGTTCCACGTCCGGTCAGAGAAACTCTGGGATGGCGATGATCTGGAATACACGTTGGACAAGAGCGAATGGGAGGGGCAGCAGACGACCGGTGATCATCGCAGGATACCCGGGCAGTGAAGCAGGCCCGGCGCTTCGGAGTCACCGCCAGCCTTCCGGGTGAATGACGGAGTAGCCCGGCCCCGCGGACCGCACCCTGGCCTCTCCTCGCGGCGTCGTGAGGAAATGACCGCGGCGTCCCACGACCTCGCCATTCGCCAGGACAACCCGCCCGCCGGCCAGCGACCATGTGGCCCGGCCTGCCTCGAGATCCACGACCGTCACGTCGGCGTCGGCGCCCGGGGCCAGGTGCCCCTTGGCTGGAAGCCCGAGCATCCGCGCGGGATTGAGACTGGCCTTGACTACGAAGTCGCGCAACGTCCACGCGCCCATCTGCACGAGCATGAGCCCGTGGCGCACCAGGAAGTTGCGTGGGATCGCGCCGCCGTCGGTGCTCAGTCCGTCGATCACGAACCGGCCGTCGCGTCGAGCGGTGGCCAGCAGAATCGCCGACGGGATATGGTTGACCGGAAACGACACACCCGCGTCGGTGCCTCGCTCGCGCCACACCTCGAGGCCCCGCGCTGGCGAGGACAGCACGACGCGGCCTTCCGTGATCGAATGGATGCGCGCGTACCCGGCCTTGATGGCAGCCTCGAGACCTGAGGCCGTCTGCTCGTACCCGCCGAGCCGAAGACACGTGCGTGTGACGCCGCTCTGAGGAACGCCGTTGTCACAGCGCGCCGAGGTCCCGTTGTACACCGAGAGATATGACTCGCTGACCGCCGCGGGCGCGGCGGCGAGCAGGTCCAGCGCCCGCAGCGCCTCGGCCACCGGGTCGCCGGTCTCCTGTCCGCGGCAATACGAGTTCACGTGGGCAATGTGGATGCCGCGGCCCGCGGCCAAGTCGAGCGCTTCGGCAAGGCCCTCGATGTTCGAGCCGGTGCGCGTGGTGCCCACATGGAATGCCAGGTAGCACCGCCGCGCTGTCGCCGCAGTCATGGCACGCATGGTCGCGTCAGGTGTCAGAGGGTAGTGGCCGCCCAGCAACTTGATCCCGATGGCACCCTCGGCGAGCGCGCCGTCAACCGCGGCGGTGATCTCAGCGCCAGGTGGATCTTGAGATGACACCGTGCTGTGCGGTATCAGCGGATGGATGTACGCGACATTGAGACCGGCGCCGCCGGTCGCGAGCGCGTCGGCGAGGTCATCGAACGATCCCGCGAGGTCGAGCGCCGTGACCACGCCGGTCGCCGCGACCATCCGGTGCCCCTCGGCCGCGCCGAAGTGCCTGGACAGGTGCGTGTGGGTGTCGATGACGCCCGGCAGCACGAACTGGCCTGAGACGTCAACCGTCTCACGCGCGCCGGTCGTGATGCGGCCAACTTCGGCAATCCGGCCGCCCTGCATCCCCAGGTCGGCGGGGCCATCGAGGTTGTTCGCGGGATCGAGCACATGGCCACCAATCAAGACCAGATCATGCATGATGTCACCTCGGCTGCCCTGTTTGGCGTCCGTCCGGCCGTCTCCTGCGGTGCCGCAGCCCGGGGCTGCTCGTGGCTCGGGCCGAAGGTGCGCAGCGGAAGACTTGAGCGATGTCTCGGAGGGCAGGCTATAAGCGGGAAGGAGCAAGGGTGCACACAGAGGCGCAGACAATCATCTGCCCGCGGTGCGGGGCGGACAATCCGGCTCAGCGGAAGTCTTGCCACAAGTGCTGGGGGCTTCTCCGAGGGCCGGTCTGTCCGCATTGCGGCAGGCGTGCCACGCGCGCCGGCGCCAAGTTCTGCGAGCACTGCGACGGTGACCTCTTCGCTGCGCCCGCGGGCTCGGCTCCGCCAGCGGCCGACCCCGCGGGAGACGAGCCCGGTGCCGAAGCCGATCACGCGGCCGAGGATCTCGAAGCCGCCGAGGCGCCGCACACCACGGTGCCGGTGATCGAGCGGCCGGCGCCGGTGACTTTGGACCCGATGCCGGCGCAGGCCGCGGTTGACGTAGCATCGTCCCCGTCTGAGGTGCCGATTGAGACCGCATTCGCCGAGCAATCCGCCGGACAGCCGACAGAGCAATCCATCGGCAGCGGGAGCGGAGGCGAGCAGCCGGTGGCCGAGCGGCCGGCGACTGCGCCTCCGCAGGCCTCGCCAGTCGGCTCCCAAGCGCCCGTGCCATCCCGCATGATTGTCATCGGCCTGCCCGCGGACGCGCAGGCCGGCCGCGTGCGCGAGTCGAGGCGTCCCGTCGCCTCGCGCCATGCAGGTGATGGCGCGTCGCCGGAGCCGGTGAGGCCCCGGCGGCCCGCCGGGATGTTGATCGTGGTGTTTGGGCTTGTCGCGGTTCTCGGCGCCGGGCTGCTCGGCGGCGTCGCGGCCCGGCGGCAGCAGGCCGTGTCCGAGAGACCGAGCGCCCCGGTCGCCCAGTCGAACCCTGACGGCCCGGTACCGCATCCGAGACCCGCCGTATCGCCGGTACCCGCTTCATCCGCGGTCGTGGCACAGCCGTCTGCGACGCCGTCATACGGCACGCTCCGCATCACCACGGTGCCGTCCGGCGCCCGGGTTGACCTCGACGGCAAAGCCGTGGGCGTCACGGCACTGACACTCACGACCGTGCCGGCCGGTCGCCGCCTCATCAAAGTCAGCCGGTCGGGATTCAAGAGCGAGATGCGAGAGGTCGACGTCTCGGCAGGTGAGGTTGTGACGGTAGACCTGACGCTGGCACCGCTGCCGTCCCCCCCGCCTGTGCGGCGACACACGCCATCCGCCCCGCTGCTTCCGCCCCTGCCGCTTCCGCCCCCGCCGCCTTAGGCGTCCAGTCGGCGTCGCCCGATGCGCCACGACGGGAACCGATCCCCCATCGTGTCGAACCTCCCGATCATGAAAGATGACGTGATCGTCTGGAGGCCGTGGGTCGCACTCGCGATGGTCGCCGCGCTGACGCTGCCGGCCTGGACCGCGCCGGCCGTGGCCGGGCCGTCAGCCCGCGCCTACGTGGAGCAAGCGATTCCGCTCGCCAACCGGGGCCAGTGCGCTCGTGCCGTAGAGTTGCTCAGGCGCGCGGTGGCGCTCGACCGGCGGTACGTTCGTGCCCACACGTGGCTCGGTTTCTGCTACGCGAAGATGGGCCGCAACCGGGACGCCATTGCGGCCTTCAACCGTGTCATCGCGCTCGCCCCGAATGCCGACGACGCACGCTTCGCCCGCGCGTGGCTCGACCGGCTCCAGCCGCCCGCAGCGGCACGGCCGACGCCATCACGGCCGACGCCTCCGGTGGTCGGTGCGCAGCCGGGCGTGGTGTACCTGGTGTCGCTGCCGGCGGCGGCCGGTCTCACCGACGCCAGCCGCCCGCGCGCCGTGCAGCTCTTCGGCATGACGTACCGGCGGGCGCTGGTTGAGCGCCGCAACTGGTGGCAAGGCCGGCGGCCGGCTGAGCGCGAGTGGCGGGTGGTGTACAACCTCCAGCGCCGCTACTCGCGCTTTCGCGCGGTGGCCGGCGTGGAGGACGGCACGCCGCCCGAGTTCACGGCGATCTTCGAGGTCCGCGGCGACGGCACCACGCTCTTTGTGGGCACGCCGAAGCGCGCCGGCGATGTACCGGACACCATTGAGATTGACGTCTCGGGCGTGCTGCAGTTGGAGTTGATCGTGGTCGGGAAGGACCGGCTGCACACGCGCGACCTCTCGGTGATCTGGGGTGATCCGTTCGTCGACGCCAGACCAGGCCCAGCGCGGCCGGCGATCCCCTCTCCGGCCGGGCCGTCTCCGGCGGCGCCCGCATCGCCAACGCCGGCAGGGTCCCAGGTGACACCGCCCGCGTCGCCGCCTGCCAGCCCGACGCCGCGCGGGTCGCGGCCGACCCACGAGGCGCCGGGTATCGGCTTGGTATAATGGCCACCGGAGAGGTGGCTGAGCCTGGTTGAAGGCGGCGGACTTGAAATCCGTTAGGGTGAAAGCCCTCGTGGGTTCGAATCCCACCCTCTCCGCCATTCCGGCCTGATCACCCCCTCGATCGCGACCACTCCGACGGCACGACCCTGCCCGAGCCGGCGCCCCCACGATGTGCGTGTGTCATCTCGGCGCCGGGTCCAGCGCACGAGCTGAATGCCTTGGGCCGCATACACCGGCATCAGCCGGTTCTCGACGTCGGACAGCGTCAGCGCCGGCAATCCGAGTTGGGCGCGGCGCTCATCGTCGTTCACGACCGTATCGATCGTCCAGACGAAAGGTGCGCGCAGGGCGAGGGAGAACTACTGATTCCACACCACTACAGGGGGGCTTCTTGAATGGAGCACATCAGGCGACGGGAGTTTCTGCGCCGGGCCGGGGTGACGGCCGGCGCGCTGGCCGCATCGCAGATCATGCCGCGGTTTGTGAACCCGCGGGCCGCGTACGCGCAGGCGCAGGCCACCGGCACGCTGACCTACGGCATGGCCGGGGGCTTCGACACCCTCGACGTGACGACGACGACATTCACGCGCGTCGGCCGGATCGGCCTGCACATTGTCGATCCGCTGGTGTGGTCCACCGGCGCCGGGCAGTACGCACCGGGCTTGGCCACGTCCTGGACGATATCGCCAGACGCGACGGTCTACACGTTCAAGCTGCGCGAAGATGTGAAGTTCCACGACGGGACGCCGTTCAACGCCGAAGCCGTCAAGGTCACGTTCGACCGCATCGTCGACCCCGAGACCCGGGCGCAAACCGCGTTCAGCTTCATCGGGCCGTATGACCGGACCGAGGTGGTCGACCGCTACACGGTTCGCGTGCGGTTCAAGAGCGGGCACGCCGCCTTCCTCAACGGCGCCAGCAGCCCGTATCTTGGGATCGTGTCGCCCGCGGCCGTCCAGCGCTACGGCCGCGATTTCGGCCGGGTCGTCTTTGTCGGCACCGGGCCCTTCATGCTGCAGTCGTATCGCACCGACGCCGAAGTACGCCTGATCCGCAACCCCAACTACAACTGGGGCGCGCGCATCTTCAAGCACGACGGGCTGCCGTACCTCCAGAGCATCGTCTACCGGATCGTACCCGAGGAGGCCACGCGGCTGGCCACGCTGGAGACCGGCGAATCGCTATTCATCGAAGACGTACCGGTCACCGATTACCAGCGGCTCAAGAGCGCGCGCGACAAGGTGCTGCTGGAGATCCCACAGGGCGGGTCGGGCTGGTCGCTGATGATGAACCAGACCCGGGCGCCGATGAACGAGCTGCCGGTGCGGCGCGCGGTGATGCACGCGATCGACAAGGAAGGCCTGGTGCGGACCGTCTGGAACAACATCTACAAAGCCGCGTGCAGCCCGCTGACGCCGGTCATGTTCGGGTTCGACCAGGAGACCTGCAGGAAGGTGACGTACAATCCCGACCAGGCCAGGCGGCTCCTCGAGGAAGCTGGCTGGCGCGCCGGCCCGGACGGCGTTCGCGTCAAAGGCAACGAGCGGCTACGGCTCGACTTCTACCTGCAGCCCACACCGCAGAAGAACCAGGAGATGGCCGCGTTCATCCAGGCCAATCTCCGGCAGGTCGGCATGGATGTCACCTTGCACGTGCTGGCGCGCGCCGGGTACCTCGACGCCGTACGGCAGGGCCGGCACCACTTCCAGTACTGGTGGGACACCGGCACCGATCCCGGGCAGATGCTCCGCATCCTATTCCACTCGCGCAACGCCGGCGGCGGGACGAACCGGAACAACTACCGCAACCAGGACATGGACCGGCTGATTGAGCAGATCGAGGCCACGGCCGACCCCGCCCGGCGCAAGGAACTCATCGTGCGCGCGCAGCAGAAGGTCATTGACGAGGCGGTCATGGTCTATCTGGCCGATCCGCCGTCGTTGTATGCCCACGACCGGAGCGTCTCGGGCGTGTGGGTGGACTGGGGTGGGAACTACCCGTACTTCTACGACACGCGCATTCAACGCTGATACCCGAGGTTGACCATGCCGGGGAGCCGGACGTCTGTGCCGGCTCCCCGGCTTGACGCCTGCCGATGCTGCAGTACCTCGCCAAGCGCCTGCTGCTCACCCTCCCGACGCTGCTGGCCGTGTCGCTGCTGGTCTTTCTGATGCTGCACCTGGTGCCCGGCGATCCGGCGATCATCTTCTTCGGGGATCAGCCGGTCACACCAGAGCGACTGGAGCAGGTGCGGCGTCAGATGGGGCTGCACCGGCCGCTGCTGGTGCAGTATCTCGACTTCCTCGGCGGCGCCATGCGCGGCGACCTCGGCCGGTCGATTCACAACAACACGCCGGTGCTCGAAGAGGTGACGTCGCGCATCGGCTCCTCGGCGCAACTCGCGCTTGCCGCCTTCGTCGTGGCCGGAGGGCTCGGCCTCAGCCTCGGGCTCGTCTCGGCGCTGCGGCGCTCGACCTGGGTGGACGCCGCGGCGATGCTGATGGCGCTCGGCGGCGTGTCAATGCCGATCTTCTGGCTGGCGGCGATGCTGATCTTCGTGTTCTCCATCAAGCTGGGATGGTTCCCGGTCACCGGCTTCGGCGGCTGGAATCGTCTGGTGCTCCCCGCCTTTGCCCTGGGGTTCGTGTCGTCGGCGACGCTCGCGCGGCTGGTGCGTTCGAGCGTGCTCGAAGTGCTCTGGCAGCCCTACGTCACGACCGCCCGGTCCAAAGGGCTTCGGGAGACGCTGGTGGTGCGGCGGCACGTGCTCAAGAACGCGCTGATCGCCGTTGTCACCGTAATGGGTCTGCAGCTTGGGACCCTGCTGTCGGGCGCGGTCATCACCGAGACGGTCTTTGCCCGGCCCGGCGTCGGCAAATTGATGGTCGACGCGATCTCCGCCAAGGACTTCCCTCTGGTGCAGGGCGCGGTGCTGTTCGTGGCGCTCGTGTACATCGTCGTGAACCTCCTCGTGGACCTCTCGTATGCGTACCTTGACCCGCGCATCCGATTCGAGTGACGCGCCGGTCGCGGCTGTCGCCCAGCCGCGGTCGCCGTGGCGTGAGGTCGTCCGGCGGCTGCGCCGGTCCACGGGCGCGGTCATCGGCGGGATCGTGCTGACGGCCTTGGTTCTGGCCGCGGTGGCAGCGCCGCTGCTGACACCGTACGAGCCGCTCGTGGTGAGCCCGGCCGACCGTCTGCTGCCACCGTCGCTCGGTCACCTGTTTGGCACCGACGTCCTCGGCCGCGACGTGGCCACCCGCATCCTCTTCGGGGCGCGGATCTCGCTCTTAACCGGGCTGATCTCGGTGACGATCGCCATCTTGATCGGCGTGCCGCTCGGCCTGGTATCGGGCTTCTATGGCGGCCTGGCCGACCGGCTGCTCATGCGGCTGGTGGATCTGATGCTGACGTTTCCAGGCATTCTGCTGGCCTTGGTCATCATCGCGATCCTGGGTCCCGACCTGTTCAACGCGATGCTGGCCGTGGGAATCTCTGCGTCGCCGACGTACGGCCGCGTGGTGCGGGCGACCGTGCTGTCGGCGAAGAGCCAGACGTACGTGGAGGCTGCGCGCGCCACGGGGTGTACGAACGCCCGCATCATGCTGCGGCACATCCTGCCCAACACCGTGGCGCCGATCATCGTGCTCGGTACGCTCGGCGTGGCCGGTGCGATCATCGCCGCCGCCGCGCTCAGCTACCTCGGGCTCGGCGCCCGGCCGCCGGAGCCGGAGTGGGGAGCGCTGCTGTCCGAGGGCCGCAACTATTTGCGCGTGGCCTGGTGGATGACCACGTTTCCGGGCCTGGCGATCATGACCGCGGTGCTGTCGATCAACCTGCTCGGTGACGGGTTACGCGACGCGCTGGATCCCCGGCTGCGCAACTGAGGAGGGGGTATGGCCGAGCTGCGCTGGGGAGTCCTGGGAGTCGCCAACATCGCGGTGCGCGCGGTCATTCCCGCGATTCACGCCGCGGCCAACGCCCGCCTGGTGGCGATTGCCAGCCGCTCGACCACCCGCGCCCAGGACGCGGCAGCCCGGTTGGGTGTCCTCCGCGCCCATGGTTCTTACGAGGCGCTGCTCGCCGACCACGACGTCGACGCCGTCTACATCCCGCTGCCCAACGCGCTGCACCTGGAGTGGACCGTGCGTTGCGCCGAAGCCGGCAAGCACGTGTTGTGCGAGAAGCCGCTGGCGCTGACCGCGGCTGACGGTGAGGCGATGATCGCCGCCTGCCGACGGCGCGGGGTCGTGCTGGTCGAGGCGTTCATGTATCGGTTCCACCCTCGGACGCGCCGTGCCGCGCAGCTCGTGGCGGAGGGTGCCGTTGGCGACCCGCGGCTCGTGCGCGCGGCGTTCACGTTTGCGTTGCGCTCGCGCGACAACATCCGCCTCCAGGCCGACCTGGGTGGCGGCAGTCTGTACGACGTGGGATGCTACGCGGTCAATGTGAGCCGGCTGATGCTCGGCGAGCCCCATGCCGCGTTCGCCTTCGGCCAGATCGGGCCGAGCGGCGTGGACGAAGTCCTGGGCGGCCTCCTGCAGTTCGACGGCGGGCGTGTGGCCCTGATCGACTGCGCGCTCACGCTGCCGCGCCGCCAGGAGTACGAGGTCGTGGGATCCCGCGGCCGCCTCGTCGTCCCCGTGGCGTTCCTTCCGGGCACCGCCGACGCGGAGATCCGTCTGACGAGGGACGAGGAGCCGTCGGTGATCACCGTGTCCGGTGTTGATCAGTACCGCCTGATGGTCGAGCAGTTCGGCGAGGCCGTCTTGAATGGTGCGCCGCCGCTCCTCCCGCCGGAGGACGCGGTTGCGAACCTGCGCGTGATCGAAGCCCTGTTCCGGTCCCTGCGCGGCGGCCGCGCCGAGCCTGTCACGCCCGCGGCATCTTGAGCGACGAGGAGGCACGATGAGACAGCACACGCTACGTGTGGCAGTACTCGGGGCCGGCGCCTGGGCCCGGCACGCGCACATCCCAGGCTGGCAACGCGATCCTCGATGCGAGGTCGTCGCGCTGTGCGACGTTGTCCGCGAGCGTGCGGACGCGATGGCCCGCGAGTTCCACATCGCCGAGGCGGCGAGCGACTGGCAGGCCGTGGTTTCGCGTCCGGACGTCGACGTGGTGGACATCGCGACACCCTCGCACACGCACTACGAGCTGGCCACGGCCGCGCTCGAGGCGGGCAAGCATGTGCTCTGCGAGAAGCCCGTGGCCTACGACTTCCGCGATACCCGCCGCGCCGCCGGCCTGGCCGCACGCAAGGGACTCAAGACCAAGCTTGGATTCACGTTTCGCTACAGCCCGGGCGTACAGTACGCGAAGTCCATGATCGACGACGGTTTCGTCGGCACGCCCTTCATCTTCAACGGCTATGAGCAGAACTCGCAGTGGCTCGACCCGCAGGTGCCGCTGCGCCAGGTGGACCACACGGCCGACCAGTCCGTGCTGCGCACCTCGTCGCTGGAGGGGTACGGCGCGCCGATCATCGATATCGGCATGTGGTGGGTGGGTGCGCCGTACGCCCGCACGGTCGGCACCATGCGGAACTTCATCCTTGAGCGCATGGTGCGGGCCACCGGCCGCATGATGCGCATGAACATCGACGACGGGGACATCCATCTGGTGGAGTATGCGAATGGTGCGCTCGGTTCGATCCAGACGTCGTTCGTGACAATTGGCAATTACCCGGGCGTCGAGGCGCGCATCTACGGGAGCAAGGGCGCCATCATCTGCCGGCTGGTCGAGGAGTTTGGTGTGGCCGAGACCATCCGAACCGCCACCCCGGACAGCGTCGAGTTCAGGCCACTGGAGATCCCCCAGCGCTTCTACCCGGCCGGCGGGCACGCGCGCGAGTCGTGGCGGTCGCTCTTCTACGCCAATTTGATCAAGGACTTCATCGACGAGATCCTCGAGGGCGGGAGCCGCAACCAGGGCAACTTCGAGGACGGCGCCCGCGTGCAGGAGGTCATCAACGCGGTCGAGCGGTCGCATCACCGCCGGCAGTGGGTCGAGTTGCCCCTCGATGACTGAACCCGGTCGCCATCCGGCGCGAGGGGGACCGGCCGCGAGCGCACGCGGCGCGCCGGCGCTCGCGGCGACGCTCGACGACTTCTTCGCCTGGTACTACGCCACGTATCCCGTCAACGCGACGTTCATCGGCGTGCACGACCACGACCACCGGTTGCCGGACCTTTCAGACGCCGCGGCCGCGGATACGGTGCGTGCGATCGAGACCTTGCGGGCCAGGTTTCGAAGCCTGCCGCCGGAGCCGCTGAGTGAAGCCGAGGCGCTCGACTGCCGGCTGGCCGAGGGATTCCTCGACGTGCAGCGGTGGGAGTACGGCTCACACCACTTCCACCTGGGCAACCCCTGCGTCTACACCGGCGAGGCGGTCTTCGGCGTGCTGGCGCTCTTCCTGCGGCCGTTCGCACCGCTGCGCGACCGGGTCGAGGCCGCGGTCATGCGGATGTTCGCGATCCCCGGCTTGCTCGCGCAGGCGGCCTCAACCGTCCGCCAAGCGCCGCGCGCATGGACCGAGCGGGCGATCCGCGAATGCGACGGTGCGCTGGCCTTCTTCGAACGCGGCACCGAAATCCTGGCGCGCGAGGAGGGTATCACACATCCGCGGTTTCGCGACGCCGCGGCGTCGGCCGCGCAGGCGTTTCGCCGCCTGCAAGGCTACCTGCGCGACGAACTGCTGGCACATGCCACCGACGGCTACGCGTGCGGCCCCGATGCGCTCGAGTTGCTGCTGCGGCGTGGTCACTGTCTCGACATGACCGCCGCCGACGTCGCGGCGCTCGGTGAGGAGCATCTGGCGCTGTGGGAGGCGCGGCTGCGCGAAGGGGCCGCCGCGCTCGGCTATGCCTCCTGGCACGAGGCCCTGGCCGCGCTGGCGGACCGCCACCCGCCCGTTGAACGCTACTACGAGCGGTACGCCGAGGTCTGGCATGCGGTCCGTGAGGACGCTGAGCGGCACGAACTGGTCACCTGGCCCGACTACCCGATCCGCTATGTGCCGCAGCCGCGCTGGGCGCGCGAGGCCGCGCCGTCGCTCTACTTCCTGTTCTACCGCGCGCCGGCGGCGTTCGACCGGATCCCCGTGGTGGACTACCTGGTGACGCCGATCGAGCCCGACATGCCGCCCGAGGAGCAGACGCGCCGCCTGCGCGCGACGAACGACAGCGTGATCACCCTGAACCACGTGATCCACCACGGCGCGCTGGGCCATCACGTGCAAAACTGGTACGCGTACCACCGCGCCGAGTCTCGTATCGGACAGATCGCGGCGGTCGACTGCGCGAGCCGGATCGCCATGTTCTGCGGCGGGACCATGGCCGAGGGCTGGGCGTGCTACGCGACGGACCTCATGGAAGAGATCGGCTTCCTCGACCCGCTGCAGCAACTGGCGCAGGCCCACTCGCGGCTGCGCATGGCGGCGCGGGCGGTCGTAGATGTGCGGCTCCACCGCGGCGAGTGGACGCTTGAGCGGGCCGCCGACACCTACCGCGACCGCGCCGGCATGTCGCCCGACGCCGCACGGGCCGAGGCCGTGAAGAACAGCATGTTTCCCGGCGCGGCGCTCATGTACCTGATCGGCACGCGCCTCATCCATGAGCTGCGGCGCGATCTCGCGCGTCAGCCCGGGTTCGTGCTCCGCAACTTCCACGATCGGTTGCTGTCCTATGGATCGATTCCGGTCGCGTTGATCGCCGACGCGATGCGGGGGCGCTTCGGAGACTGAAGCCCCCCGTCACGTGGACCGGCTTCGCCGAGACTAATACAGGCGTTCGCGGTCGAAGACGTTCAGCAGGGCGGTGCCCCGCAGATACCGGTCCAGGTTTTCGCAGAACAGGTCGGTCAGCGTGGCGTTCTCGGTCTCGACCGTGCTCGCGGAGTGCGGGCTGATCAGCACATTGGGCATATCCCACAGCGGGTTGTCAGGAGCCGGCGGTTCTGTGGCGAACACGTCGAGCGCCGCGCCGCTCAGACGGCCGGCCCGCAGCGCTTCGATCATCGCCGGTTCGTCCACGATCGCGCCGCGCGCCACGTTGATGAGCACCGCGCCGGGCTTTATGCGAGACAGCTCGTCCCGGCCAATCAGCCGATCGGTGTCCGGCGTATGGGGAGCCGCCAGGACGAGATAGTCGGCGGCTTCCAGCATGCGGGCGACCTCCGAAACCGGCAGCACGACATCCACATCCTGAATCACATCATCCGGTGTCGGGGTCCGCCGGACGCCCATGACGCGCATGCCCATGGCCGTGCAGACGCGCGCCACCTCGCGGCCGATGGTGCCCAGACCGACGACGCCCACCGTTGCACCGCGCAGGTCGCGGCCGCAGTACCTGGCCCACCGGTGCGCGGCCTGATCGCGGACCATGCGAAAGCCGTCCTTGGCAAACCACAGGATGGCCATGAGGACGAAGTCGGCCAGCGGTTTGGCGTGCGTGCCCCTCGCGGTCGTGAACACGATCGGGCTCTCGATGAGCCCGGCCCGGATCAGCGTCTGCCCGATGCCCGTGCTCGTCGCTTGAATCCACCGGACACGCGGGATGAGATCCTTCAGTCCCCGCAGGTTCGGGTAGTCGAAGTCGAACATGACCTCGGCCTCGGCGAGATACCCCCGCCAGCGCCGCTCGTCGTCCGATGACCGGGTGAGCGGGTGCCCGACGTGGTCGCAGGTGTACCGCGGTGCCGGTAGCAGCGCGGGGTCGTAGAGGACCCGGATGCCGCTGACCGCCCTGATGCGCTCGACGTGTTCGGGTTCCAGGTACGAGGCGATCAGCACCGTCACCGGCTGTCGGGGTGGGGTCATGTTGCGCTCCTCAAGGACACACGTGCTCGTGAGGTCGCGGGCCAAACCCGGGCGCGGTCGGGGGACTCCACACGCCCCCGACCGCTCAAAAGGGTATTCCTGGGCCCGACGAGGGCTAGACGGCGTACTTCTTCGCGAAGTCGCTGACGACCGGGATTGAGACCTGCTTGCCGTTGTACGCCTGGAGCGCGTAGTAGATCGACAACACGAGCCACGCGATCCATAGGATCGGCCCGCCGACGATGACCGCCAGCCAGCCCAGGAGCGGGATGTTGCCGAGGATCATCAGCGCGATGTACACGACGACCCACGCGATGCTCCAGAACAGCGCGGTCCAGCCGTGGTGCTTCATGAACGGGTCCTTCTTCATGTCGGTCAAGACGACGATGAGGGCGACGATCCAGATCGGATATGAGAGCGCGGCCAGCAGCTTGTTCGTCTGGTCCGACGAGGGCGGTTGTGTGCTCATGCGACACCTCCAGGCTGAAGTGACGACGCTTGTCACTGTGGTTTCTGAAGGGGGGCGCGACTTCCTCCCCGGACGGTCTCGCCCGGGTATAATTGGAAGACGATGACTGTGCTGGTAGCGCCCTCGGCGAGCGTGACCGCCCTGATCGAAGAGATCCGCGAGGTCTCAGCGGGCTCACCCGTGGTCGTGGCGTTCTCCGGGGGGCTCGACTCGTCCACCGTCGCGGCGCTGGCGCGCGAGGCCCTCGGCCCGCGGCAGGTGCTCCTCGTCACCGTCAACATGGGACAGTACGCCTACCGCCGCGGCAACACGATCGTGCTGGAAATGGCCGAGCAACTCGGGCTGCAGCAGCGCTGCCTGTTGGGCCAGGGTCTGCAGCACGTCGTCCAGAGGGGCGGGCCGGCCTGCAACCGCTGCACCCGAGAGATCAAGCTTGGTCTGGTGAAGGCCGCGGCCCGAGGGCGGCTCGTGTTGACCGGCTCGAACCGGAGCGACACGTGGGGGCAGATGGGCATCAAACGCAGTAACGGCTTCTACTCGCCGCTGCTCGACCTCGACAAGCCGCAGATCCGCGCGATCGCCGACGAACTGGGGCTGCGTGTCCCCAGGATCGGCGAGCACTCTGGTCGCGAAGGGTGCAAGCTCAAGCACCTGCTCAAGCCCTTGATCAATCCCGACTACCACGGCCGGGCCGTCGCGGAGTCGAACGAGGTGCTGCTGCGCGTCCTGGGCGACGCCGGGTTCGCCGCCGAGCTGGCCAATGTGAAGATCATCGGCCCGCTGCGCCGCAATATCGGGTTGGTGAACGTGCGGCCGGCCCCGCCGGAGGCGCTCAAGCGGACCATCGGGGAAGCCCTCCGCGCCTTGCCGACGCTCGACGAGGTCCGCTTCGTTGAGGGTCCCACGCGCCTGGTCGTGAAGGCCGGGCCGGCGCTCGCGGGCGATCCTGCGGGCCGATACTGGGTGGCCCGGGGACGGCTCGCGCCGGACTTCGTTCATCCAATTGACGTCGAGTGGAAGACGAGTCCCAACGCGAAGCTGCACACGTTTCACGTGGTAGACGCCGTGCCGATGTAACGTCAGAGACTGAGGCGATCCGCGGCGGACCCCCGCGGTGACGCCACAGGGCAGGACTTTCGCAGGGAGCGCCAGAACCTGCGAGCCGATGCGACTTTCGCGTCACGCCGCATTCCTGCTGGTCCTCGGGCTTGTCCTGACGCCAATGTCCGGTGTCGGCCGCGCGGCGTCGCCGTTCACCCTCGAGTTCTGGACGATCTCGCTGCAGCCGTTCTTCAACGACTATGTCAACGGCATGATCGCGGCTTACGAGCGCACGAACCCTGGCGTCAAGGTCCGCTGGGTCGATGTGCAGTTCCAGGCGATCGAGCAACGGCTGCTCGCCGCGCTCGCAGGCGGCGTGCCGCCCGACGTCGTGAACCTCAACGTCGAGATCACGGTGCGGCTGGCCGACCGCAACGCCCTGGTCGATATGGACGCCGTCGTGCCCACGGCGGCACGGAGCCGCTACTTCGACGGTCTCTGGCGCTCGACGCAGGTGCGCGGCCGCAGCTTCGCCGTGCCGTGGTACGTCGTGCCCAACGTGGTGGCATACAACACCGCGATCTACCGGAGAGCCGGGCTCAACCCGAACGAGCCGCCCAGGACCGAGGACGAGATGATCCGGCACGCCCGGCTGATCAAGGACCGGGCGAAGGTCTACGGCTTCATGCCCAACATCGACGGCGTGCGGCTGATGCACCGGTTCCAGGAGAACGGGCTGCCGGTTACCGGCGCCGACGGCAAGCGCGCGGTCTTCAACTCGCCCGAGCACGTGCGGTACCTGGCGCAGTACGTTGAGTTGTTCAAGGCCGACTACTTCCCGGAGGACACGTTGCGCCGAGGCTACCTTGGCGCCACCGAACGGTATAGTGCCGGACAGCTCGGCATGCTGATTACCGGGCCGCAGTTCCTGCTGCGGGTGAAGGCCGACAACCCCGAGGTCTATGCGCAGACCTTCGTCGCGCCATACCCCAAAGGGAAGGGCAACACTGTGCACCTGGCGACGATGACCGTGGCGGTCCCCCGCGCCAGCCGTCATACCGACGCGGCGGTGGACTTCGCGCTGTTCGTGACCAACGACGAGAACCAGCTCGCGTTCAGCAAGCAGGTGGTGGTCTTTCCTTCCACCCGGCTGGCCGCCGCCGACCCGTTCTTCCGACGGGGCGGCGCGGGGCCCGAGGACGTGGCCCGCAAGGTGGCCGCGGCCGATCTTGCGCTGGCGCGCGACCTCAGCGTCGTGGTGCCGAACTCCGGTGATCTCTTCCGGATCTTCCGCGAAGCCGTTGAGAGCGCGTTCTACGGCAGGCGCACGCCGAAAGAGGCGCTCGACTGGGCGGTCGGCCAGTGGAACTTGAAGTTGTGAGTCCGGGTGCGCGGGACCCGCATATCCGGGAGAGGAGGGCTGATCGTGGAGCAGGCGGGTGTCGTCTTGGCCATTCACCTCCGGTCGGCGTCGGGCGCGCCGCCCCGGTCAACCGGAGAGGCGCGCGCCATCGTCGGGCACGGCCTCGACGGTGACTACCACGGCAAGCGGCGGTCGGACACGAACCGGCAGCTCCTGCTGGTCGACCGCCGTGTGCTCGAGTCGCTGGGCTTTGCGCACGGCGCGCTGCGGGAGCAGCTCACCGTGGACTTCCAGGGGCTCGATGCCCTGGGCAGTGGCACGCGGCTGCGCGTCGGCGGGGCGGAACTCGAGGTCACGGGACCCTGCGAGCCCTGCGAAGACATCGGTCGGATCAACAACGTGCCTGACCCCGACGCGCTTCGCCAACGGCTCCTGGGCCGGCGAGGCGTGCTCGCCAAGGTCGTGGCGATCACCGACGCCGGCCGCATCCGCATCGGCGATCCGGTGCACGTGCTCACCGAGGGAACCGAGCCCGCGTCCGCACCCATGCCATGAGCACGACCGGTCGCGTCGTCATCGAGGAGGTCGGAAGCCGGGTCCTGGAAGGGAACCCGCTCGGCGATCCGCATGTGCGGCAGATCCCCGTCTATCTGCCGCCCGGCTATGATCACGGCACCGCACGCTACCCGGTGATCTACTGGCTGCACGGCTTCACCGGGATCGGGCTGTCGGCGATCAACGCCAACCCCTGGATCCCGTCGTTGCCGCAGTGCATGGACCGGGTGATCGCCGGGGGCGCGCCGCCCGCGATCCTCGTCATGGTTGATGGATTTACCAAGTTCGGCGGCAGCCAGTACCTCAACTCCGCGGCCACCGGCCGCTACGAGGACTATGTGGCCGGCGAGGTCGTCGCGCACATCGACCGTCGCTACCGCACGCTGGCGTCCGCGGCCCACCGTGGGATCAACGGCAAGTCGAGCGGCGGCTACGGGGCGCTGGTGCTCGCCATGCGACACCCCGATGTCTTCGGCGCCGTCGCCTCGCACTCGGGCGACTGCTGTTTCGAGACCTGCTACATGCCCGACTTCTGGAAGTTCTGCAACGTCGTCGCTCGCCACGGCGGGGTCGACGGGTTCCTGAGTGCGTTCCTGGAGATGCCGAAGAAGACCAGCGACGCCATCACCGCGGTCAACATCGCGGCGATGGCCATGGCGTACTCGCCCAATCCCGCGAAGATGCCCTATCGGTTCGACCTGCCCTTCGATCCGTACACCGGCGAGATCGACGACGCGGTCTGGGGGCGCTGGCTGGCGTGGGATCCGGTGAGGATGGTGACGGGCTACGCCGAAGGCCTTCGACGCATGCGGCTCATCTACGTCGAGTGCGGCACCAGAGACCAGTACTTCCTGCACCTCGGCGCACGGCAACTGCATCGCCGGCTCGAGGCGCTTGGCATCCGGCACGAACACGCAGAGTTCGACGACGATCACATGTCCATCAACTACCGCTATGTCGAATCACTGCGCCGGCTCTGCGAGGCGCTCGCCGGTCCCGATGGGGGCTGATCTCGCCGGCCGAAGCGCGCCCGCCGCTTCTGGACGCCTCTTTGGGCTGACACGACGGCAATGGCGCGGGACAATCACCGCCTACCTTTTCTTGCTGCCCGCGCTCGTGGTGCTGGGCGTCTTCACATTCTACCCTGTGCTCTTCGGCACCGCGCTCAGCCTGTTCAAGTACGATGTGATCAGCCCGCCTCAGTGGGTCGGCCTGGACCACTTTCGGGCGCTGTGGGGCGACCGATACTTCCGGATCGCGCTGACGAACTCCGTGAAGTTCCTGCTCGTGGTGCCGATCCTGCAGGCACTCTCGATCGGTCTGGCCGTGGCCGTCAACAGGCCGCTTCGCGGGATTCACTGGTTCCGTGCCGCCTACTACCTCCCGGTGGTGACCTCGATGGTGGCGGCCGGGCTCATGTGGCGATGGCTGCTCGAGCAGGACGGCTTGCTGAACTACCTCTTGCTCAAGGTGGGCATACTCCATAAGCCGGTGGCCTGGTTGGGCAACCCCGCCGTGGCGCTGTACGCGGTGATGTTCGTCACGCTGTGGAAGGGGCTCGGGTACTACATGGTCATCTACCTGGCGGGTCTGCAGGCGATCTCACCCGAGTACGAGGAAGCCGCGATCACGGACGGCGCGACCCGCTGGCAGGTGTTCCGGTGGGTCACGTTGCCGCTGCTGCGGCCCTCGATCCTGCTCGCCTCCACCATTTCGGCGATCGCGGCGCTCAAGGTGTTCGAGGAAGTCTATGTGATGACCGGCGGCGGGCCGATGTTCCAGACATACACGATGTTCCTCTATATCTTCGACAAGGGCTTCCAGCAGCTCGATCTCGGCTATGCCGCGGCGCTCGCGGTGGTGCTCGCGGTCGCCGTGATGATCCTCTCCGCGGTGAACTTCAGGATCTTCCGGCAGGGGGGCTGGAGCTATTACTAACGTCGCGCGATACGCCCTCCTCGGGGCCCTCGCGATCTGCATGGTCTTCCCGCTCCTGTGGCTGACCTCGGTGGCGCTGCGGACCACCGGTACCGTCTTCGGGTTTCCGCCCCAGGTGCTCCCCTGGCCGCCGTCGCTGGCGAACTTCGCGACGGTCTGGCAGACCATGCCGCTCCCGCGCTTCGTGGTCAACACCGTTCTCCTGTGCGTGATCGCCGTGGGTCTGAATCTCGTGCTCTGCTCAATGGCGGCCTACCCGCTGGCGCGAATGGAGTTTCCGGGCCGCAAGATCGTCTTCGCGTTGCTCCTCTCGACACTCATGCTGCCGGGGCACGTGGGGATGATCGTCAACTTCGTGACACTCATGCGATTACGGCTGATCGACTCGTACGCCGGCGTGCTGCTGCCGGGTGCGGTGAGCGTGTTCGGAATCTTCCTGCTGCGACAGGCGTTCCTGACAGTCCCGCAGGAGCTGGAAGATGCCGCCCGTCTCGACGGCGCGTCCGAACTGGTGATCTGGTGGCGGGTGATGCTGCCGGTCATCGCGCCGGCTCTCGCGGCGCTCGCCTTGTTCGAGTTCGTGGCCGTGTGGAACTCGTTCCTGTGGCCGCTGATTGTGCTGAAGTCACCGGACAAGTACCCGCTGGCCGTGGGGCTGCTGTACCTCTCCGGCCTGTTCGCGCACAACACCCGCGCCGTGGCCGCGGGCGCCGTCTTGATGACCGTGCCGATCATCGTCGTGTTCCTCTTCACGCAGCGGTACTTCATGCGGGGGCTGACGGTCGGGGCGGTGCGATGAGACGCGTCCTGTTCGTCCCGCTCGACGACCGGCCAGCGACACGCGACGTGGTACTGGACCTGCTGCCCCTGCTGGGCGTGCCGTGGGACACACCGCCCAAGGACCTCCTGGGCCATCGGCGCCGACCGGCCGATCTGGACGCGCTCTTTCGCTGGGTCGACCGCGAAACCCCGACCGCCGATGCGCTGATCGCGTCGTCCGAGGTGCTGCTCTACGGCGGGCTCGTCGCGTCGCGCCTGTCGGTCGATCCCCTGGACCTCCTCTGGCGCCGGCTCGACCGGCTCGCCCGCGTGGCCGGGCGAATCCCCACGTACCTGGCCGCGGTCAATCCGCGGATTCCAACCGGTGGCGCCGATGAGGAGCCCGCGTACTGGGAGTCCTACGGGGACCAGTTGCGCGTGTACTCCAGCGACCTCGACGCCGGGGAGCAAACCGGCGACGACGTGCGCCTGCGCAAGGCGCTCGAGACCCTCGACGGCATCCCGGCCACGATCGCCGACGATCTCCTGCGCCGTCGCCGGCGTCAGTTGCTGGTCAACCTCGAGTTGATCGCGCTGGCCGCCCGCGGGCACCTCGCCGCGCTCCTGATCGGGCAAGACGACGCCGAGCCTTACGGGCTGACCCGCGCCGATCTCGCGGTGTTGAAGCGCTTTCGCGACCGCCTCGGCGGCAGCCGCACCCACGTGTCGGTCGGCGCCGACGAGCTGGGCGCGCGGCTGCTCGCGCGTCTCGCGGTCAACGCGCGTGGAAAGGCGCCGCGTGTTGCGGTCCGCTACACCTACCCCGAGGCCCGGCGCAGCGTGCCGCGGTACGAGCCCTACCCCCTCGAGGAGACCGTTGCCGGCCACGTGGACGCCGCCGGCTGCCAGATCGTGGATGATGAGCCCGACATCCTGCTGTGGGTCCACAACTTTGCCGGCGTGCAGCAGCGCGAGTCGATCGATCAACGCGGCGCGCCGCCGGCACCGGTCCGCACCGTGGCCACAGCCCTGGCCGAAGCCGCCAGCCGGGGCGTGATCTGCGGGTGCGCGGACGTGCGCTTCGCGAACGGCGCTGACGACGCCCTGGTCCGCTCGCTACTGGTCCGCGACGACCTGTGCGGTCTCGACGGCTATGCCGGCTGGAACACCTGCAGCAACAGCCTGGGGACCGTCATGGCGCAGGTGATCCTCACCCTGTACGCGCGTTCCCGGCTCGGCGAGGTACGGTTGCGGCAACTCCGACGCCGCTACCTGGTGCGGCGGCTGCTCGACGACTGGGGCTATCAGACCGTCGTGCGGCCGCGCCTCGCGGCCGACGTCGTGCCGCGTCTTGGCGTGAGCGGCACCCAGCTCGGTGCGGCGGCCGAGCGCGTCTGCGAGGCGGCGACGCGTCTGTTCCGCGAGGAGGTCCTCCCGCCGGTCGAGCGGGCACTCGGGCCGTCAGGCTTTCGCGGGTTGTCGTTCCCGTGGGACCGGTTGTTCGAGGTGGACATCCACCTGCCTGACGGGACCCAGGCGTTCGAGGGGACAGGGACGGACAACTAGCAGGGTGCTGAAGAATCGCGGGCAGGGTTGATTGCTCCCATGCCGTGGTCTCCGCGACTCAGGTTGAGACTCTTGACAGGAGGCGTCCGAGTGTTTCCAGGAGCCTCAGATCGGAGGTCTTTGCGAACGCAGGGGCCGTCATGCGGCCGCTTCCACGAGGTTCCGAATGCGGACCAGATTGTAGACTGCCGTGGCGAACACGAACATCCAGTTCACGCGGTCTTCGCCTCTATGCCGAGCCTTATGCAGAAGCCCGATGGTCTTCAGCCACCCGAAGACTTCCTCCACCCGCTTGCGCTTCCATTGACTGATCGCGTACCCGGGATACCGCGTCGTGCGGGCATCGATCGCGCTGCTGCGCCCGTGCGTATTCTGAGCGACATGGGGCGTGGCCACCAATTCGCGCAAGGCCCCGACAAAGTCGTGGGTGTCATAGCCCTTGTCGGCCCCCACGGTCACCCTCCACCGCACCCGGTTTCCCTGGACACCCGATAATAGGGGGAGGTCCACATGG
>JAVKJV010000070.1:0-12769 GCA_031458775.1 Candidatus Fervidifonticultor quartus
CCAGTTCCTGGTCGGTCGACGCCATGGCCTCCCGGCGCGCGCGCCGCGCGGGGGCCGGGTCGCCCCGCGCTGTCTACCAGCTTAGACGAAGATGGCCCGCGGGCAGTCGGGAGCGGCCGATCGGTGTCCGCAGCGCGGCGACCGTGCCGCCAGTCCGCGTCGGCGGGAGGGCGCGCCGATTGACCTGCGGTCTGGGTGGCTATCGGTCGCGGGCGCCTCCCGCGTGCGGTCCTTTGGGCCGCCGATTTTCGCGGCCCCCGGCCAACCGGGGGCGCTCCAGTCGGCCGGGGTGCGCGCCTGCGACTGTGCGATTGGTTCGAGGGATTCGCCGGACCGGTTCGGCTGCGACGCACAGCAGCGGGGCCGCGTCTTGGCTGGAGATCGCGCGAGGCGTCGATTCTCCCGGCCGTCCGAGACCGTCACGCGTCTCCCGCTCCGGATGCGGGCGGGCGCTCCGTCGACAGTGCCGCGCACGGTTTCACGAGCGCGACGGTTCGCCGCGCCGCCGCGCGGGCCTGTTCCGCGTCCTGGCGTGTGTAGAACCCGGACGGCGTGAGGTCCTCCGCTCCGTAGAAGGCCAGCTCCCGGTCGCGGCGCAGTTGCCGGGACGCCTCGGCGAGCGCGTCGATCTCTCCCGCCAGCGGTTCGGGCACGCGAGCGCGTTCCGCCAGCAGCACGGCGGACACGTCGTGCACGCGCGGCGGATCGACGCCCATCAGGCGCAGGAGCGCCTTGAGGGCCAGCTCGACGACTTCCTGCGATTCCCGCACGACGTCGGCCCAGCTCCCGGCTTCGAACAGGACGTCGAGCGCGCGCAGCCGGATGTCCGCTCGCTCCAGGTAATCGCGCGCCAGCTCCAGGCTCCGCATGTCACGCCGCCTCCACCCAGTAGGGCTGGCCGTGGGCGATGCGCCGCACAATCTGCCCGTCGACGATGCGTCGGCGAACACGGACGAGCCACCTCGAGACCGACAGATCCGAATCGAAGAGGACGATGCCATCGATCGCGGCTTCGGCCCAGATGGCGGAGGCCCGTGCATCGGGATCCGGCAGGTGGACGAAATGCGGCTCGACGGGATGGGTCTCCCAGTAGACTGGGGCGGCGTCCCACCGGCGATAGAGGTCTCGCGTGATGGACGTGCGCCGGTCGACCACGATGAGCACGTCGACGTCGGAGCTCGCCGCGAGCTGGCCGCGCGCCCAGGATCCGAACGCGACAACGCCGGTCAGGTCGTCCCCGAGCAGCGTGGCGGCCCGGGCGACGACTTCGGACGCGGGCCCGGGCGGGCTGGCTGGCGAGGCGAGCTTGCGGGCGCAGTAATCGTTCAGCGAGAGGCCGTGTCGCGCGGCCGCCTCGCGGAGCCTGGCGTGGAGGCGCGGATCGATCCGGAGGACGAACCGGCCGGACGGCAGGTGGGGCTGGCGGGACCGCGAGGCCTTGATATCGCTCACGACCCTTTCATGATACTACGTTGGGGGATGGCAGCCGGGTCGGTTCAGGGAATCGGGCTGCGAGCGGTTCGTATCGCGCGGCTGGCCGGATAGCGTCGTGTGATTCTGACGCCCGGCGCGGTGCTCGGCGGGAGCAGCAGACGGAACACGTGTGCACTTGCGCCCTGCTCCAGTGTGCGGTGACCGGCGACGGCGTCCCGATATCGGCCGACGGCGCCGGCGCGTTCGATGGCGTCTCCGGGGCGGCCGGAAGATGCCCCGTGGCTCGAGGAACTGTGCTGCGAACGCATCGCGCCCCGGGCTCGTCGCTCGCGCGCCGGGCTGCCCTGGCCCCTCGCGCCGGGTGCGGGTCCTTGGAGAAAGGGGGCCTGGACGGTGCGGTAAGATTGAGAGGTTTGCCGTCTTCGAGCGCCGGCACGTTCGAACAGCGGGAGCGCAGGGCGGTCCCCACTCGAGCGAGCGCGTGGCGGCACGAGAACGCGCCGCCCCATTGCCGTCCCGGGCGTCGCGCATCGCGCCGCTGTGCCGTCGCTTGGCGCTCCGGACGTGCGCGGTCCGACCGCGCGGGAGGAAACGAGGCGCCTTCGCTCCTGCGCACAGGATGGTCGGGATGAACATGCGTTCGGGCGGCGGACGGAGGTGCTCGTGCGCGCCATCGTGTTGGAGGTGACCCCCGCCGACCTGGCCCGTCGCCGGCGTATCGGCGCGGATCGCTGGGACGAGATGTGGGAAGGGGTGCTGCACATGACCCCCGCGCCGAGCCGGGAGCACCAGCGGATCGCCGAGGAGTTGATCGAGTGGCTGCGTCCCCTCCTGCGCCGCACCGGCCGCGGGCAGTTGTGCGCCGGCATCAACGTCTTCCGCGCGGACGACGACTACCGCGTGCCGGATCTGACGTTCGTGGCCGCCGGTCACGAGTACCGCCTGGCGGAAGACGGTGTGCGCGACGGAGGCCCTGACGCCGTCATCGAGATCAGGTCGCCCAACGACGAGACCTACGAGAAGCTACCCTTCTTCGCGGCGATCGGGACCCGTGAGGTGGCCGTCATCGATCGCGATACCAAGCAGCCGGAGGTGTTCCGCCTGGCTGGCGAATCCTACCTCCGGGCGGAGGCCGACGCGGAGGGATGGGTGGAGTCCGAGGTGCTCGCCGTCCGGTTCCGGTGTGTGCCTGGAGTGCCACCGCATCTCGAGATCGCGGACGCGGCAGATGCGGCGCTGCGGCACGTCATCTGAGCTGATTGGGGCTTCACTCGGTCGGAGGATGAGTTTTCCTCGGCGCGTGCCCTCTTACGGCGGCACCGCATCGCCGCATGGTGCACTTCGGACGCGCCGGTGGCGAGATGCCTCCAGTCAACTCTCTCCTGGCGTCACGGGCGTGGTCGAATCGGCTGGCCTGAATAGGCCAACGCCGAAGCTGCTCGAGTGGCCGAGCCGAAGGGGCCCTTTCACGCGTTCGGGAAACTCCACCCGGAGTCGGTACCCACGCCGATAGCCCAGAAACGCGCGACGAGACGATTCCCGGCGTGGAAGGTGTATGGCGATCCAGCTCGGCTCTTGCACCTCGACCTGCAGCCCCTCCGTGTGGTTGAATCCCCGCAAGAACAGCTCTCTTCGCACCTGATCCGGGATCGATTCTCGCTCGCGGAGCCTTCCGCGTCGCAGGTGGTGCCGCGGCGGCACATATGGAGTCACAGAAACCCAGAGGCAGGATTCTGACTCGTCGAACCCGGGCGGCGGCGGCACGGCGCGGTCGAGCGGAACGAGGCGTACACTCCAAGCATCGGCCTCATCGCCCGGCACGGCCCACGACAGCTCGCGGGCCGCGGCCGCCAGGATTGCGCGCTCCTCGTCTTCGTCGAAAGGTTGGTGACCGCGCCACACCAGCAGCCGTGTGGGCACCTCGTCCTCGCACCACACGAAGAACTCAGCGTGCTGGTGGCCGCAAAGCGGTGAGCCGGCGGCGTCTTTTCCGGCCATCAAGGCGACTCGCTCACGAAGCTGGCGAGGGGCTCGACTCCACGTCGAGCATGTGCCGCTCGACGTGATTCGCAACAGCTCGCGCAAGACAGCGCCGCGAAACCTCGAGGTGAGGCGCACAATGGTCGATACCTCGGGTGCCACATTCCAGCCGAGCGCCAGCTGGAGCAGATGACGCCCTTTGTGCACTCGTGCTTCCTTCGCCTTCTCGTACACGGCCGCCCGACGTGCTCTAGCTGCGTGCCAATATACCGCACCCGGCGGAATCGACCGACCCGCGCTCTGGTCGTCGTCGGTTACGCGTTCGATGTCCTGCCGCGTAGCGATCGGGGCCGGGACGAGCACCGGGACGCTGTCGCCGAAAGGTCGTTCAGAGAGCCCACAATTCGGCTCTGGGTACAGATTCTCGACACGCTCGATTCGCGTGAGTGTCTCAACCCGGCCAAAGTACACGATGCGTTCGAGGCACCGGTCGAGCACTTCTACTAGGCCCTCGTTCCAATCGTTCCCATCGAGAAACCACCAGACGGCACCGTCCTCCCCGGGCACGACGCACCAGTAGTTGTCTTGAGCTAGGCTCCTCCTGTAGGCGCGCATGCCCGGCTTGTTCTTCTCTGCGGGATCCCACCCAAACTCGGTCGGGAAGTACTGGCGGAGGGGACTTCCCCTGGTCGCCGTCGGAGGAAGACGGAAGCCGTAGCGGCTGTTACAGAGTGCTCGAACTAGTGCGTCGAGCTCCGTAGTCGACCTCTCTTCAGGGCACTCGCGGACCCATTGGTGCCATCGTGCAACGACGGCTCGAACGAGCCGCCAAGGGCTGGGCGGCCACTCGCCGTACGGGTCATCGAAAGGGTTGACCCGCCACGGGTTGGCGTGAAAGCGGCCCAGAGGGAATACCTGACGAAGAACGATTCGCATGTCGCTCGTTACGCCTCCTCCTCGAAATCGTCGCTCTCCACGTCCCGGGCCGATCCCTTGTCTTCGTCCTCCTTGGGTTCGCGATACAATTCCTTGCGCGGCCAGAAGACGTCGGTGATCCGGGGATCCCGGAAGGCTCCGGCCGCAATGGCGGTCCTGATGTCAACCTCAATCCCGACCTCTTTTCCGCCTTTCGTCAAGCGCACGCACTCGAGGTGGCAGCCCGACCGGAAGCGAAATGGCTCTTCCACAAGGCGCTTGATCTTCCACAGGGCCAGCGCAATCAAGAATTCTTTCTGCTTGACGCTGAGTCCGAGAGTTCCCTCGCAGTGCGTCCGGCCGAAGGAGCGCACCAGCGCCACATCGAGGACGAAGGTCGCGCGGATTTCGCGTGCGGTCGCGTCGTCCACGGCGAAGATAGGCTGGCCGGAAGTCGTTTTGCCGAGGCGGTCGAACTTGACGCCAGAACGGTCCACGCGCCCGGCGCCGAAGGCCTCAAGATGCGCGGTAAGAACCCTGGGAATCTTGATCTGCCACTGCGGGAACAGGACGCCGTGAACGAGGGCGTTCGGGTCGTACCGGTAGATGGTCGAGAACACGTCCCACCAAGCTTCAGCTGGAGGGTGGGCCTTCTTGCTGTCGGGGAGCACGATTCGCAACTCATCCACCAGAACTTCTCGGAACCGTCTCGGCTCCTTGTCCGAACTTCTTTTCCCCTTTCCCAGCTTCTCTTTGAACCCGATTTGACCGTCGGAAGCGATGGTGCAACCCTCGAGGAAGTAGGTCGACGCGATCCGGTGTCCTTCCGTGAGGCTTGTGACGATCACCTCTCGCTTCTCGGGCGGCAGCCTGCCATCCTCGGGTTCACCTGTCACGCAACGCAGATACGGCATGCCCTCTAAATCGTCGACAAGCTCGTGGTCGTGCGGACCACGCATGCAGACAGACTCAAGGTGGTTGGCCATGCTCGCTGCGCTGTCGACGATGCAAACACTCTCTTCCCAGAGCTTGCCCTGTGCCGTGCGTGGCGCCCTGTAGATGACGTGGCCGACCTCGGGAAAGCTTGCAGGCTGGAAGCGGTCGAGGCCCGCCACGGGCGCAAAGTTGGCAACGAGGACGCACGGCGAGTCGCCTGACAAGACACCCGCAGGAGTGATCTCTATTCTGGCTCCTGGATCAGACATGACAGTGCTCTCCTTTGGCCCGCGCAGGGCGAAGCCACCTTTCCACGAGCAACGACCTCTCAGCGTGGGTAATGGGGAAGAGAAGTGCCGCGAGCAATCGCTCCGGCTCCGCGACCTTCCATGTGGCGTCGCTGCGAATGAGCGGCAGCCGGGCCATGGCGTAACGGCCCGCGGTCAGCCGCACCGCTGCATCGACCTGACCTGTTCGAACTAGGGTGGCAATCGCGCGCGCCGCGGCAGGCGTCCGGGCCCCCGTATCGCTCGAGAGCGCGTCGCGCCCGGACACGGTACGGACGCGGAGCGGCCGCGCGTCGAAGAGTGGCTGCATGAGTCCTGTAAGAAGCAGGGAGCCATCTGCAGTGCAGGAAGGACGAGGCAACGGGAGCCGCGCCACCATGGTGGACGGTAGGTTTCGCCAGTCGAAGAGAGAGAACCGGCCAAGCCAGCGCGCTAGGAGCACCTCGTCGACGCACCCGTTGAGCCACCGCTGGACGTCCGCGGCAGACACGGGAATAGGCTCCCGTCCGGCCCCGGGCCTCTTGCCGGATCCACTTTCCTGTTCCCAATCGACGACGTAGCGCAGCAAGACACTAACCAGAATGCGCGGCAGCAGCCCCGGCCGATACACCCATCGCCCCGGCGGCTTCTCGGGGTGCAAGAAGCGCCTGTCCCTCCACTCGACGCCGAACCGATAGAGCGTGAAGGGACGGTCAGCAGGGAATCCCGACACGAGCGCCAACGCAAGCCGCGCCTCAAGGCCGGGTGCTTCGTGCTGAAAGAGTACGAACATTTCCTCTATGGGGAAGGGCTGCCAAGCGACCTGCGCCTTGCGGTAAAGCACGTTGCGGTCGACCTTGTCCAGCGCGGAGACGGCCGCATCCAACAAGCCACGCGCCGCCCCGGGTTCCTCAGGGGCCTCCGCGAACCGCACGAGTGCTGCTTCAATTGACCCGCGGAGCCCGACGAATCGCCATCGGCGCCCCTTCTTCCAATCCGCTGGGAGCCGCTCGATCAGGGCCAGCACCCGCTCAACCATCGCGGACCGCGCGGAGGCGCGGGCCGGGGCATCGTCACGGCGAACCTCGATGGTTCCCTGGCACCGGGGTTCGAAGGTGTTGGTGCTCGTAGTCGCGCCGAGGGCAAATCGCACGAAGCACGACACACCAGCGTCGACGCCGCGGTGAACAATAGCCGCCGCGAACGCGGCCGGTGTTCGCGCGCCGCGACCGCGGACCTCAGCCCGACCTCGCTGGAAGAGCGCGCGAACCTCCGGAAGCGTCATGGGTCGCTCCCAAATGGGCACCCACACTTCGCCACGGTCACGTCCCGCTTCACCCGGGAGTCCAGGGGCACCAGCCTGACAGATGAACGGAAATGCACCCTGCGCGCGAGCACGGGCGCCGAGCCGCCGCGACGGCCCGCCCGCAAAGAAGGGGAGGCCTTCGCAGGCAAGCGCCATGGCCCACGGTGAAAGCGGCTCTTCGCGGAACGCACTTTGACCACTGTTGTAGAGCTTGTTTGCCGCGCTGAACCACGACGCGGCAGCGATGCCGCTCAACATCCAGCTAACCGGCTCGCCAACAAGCCATCTACGGCACTCGTCTCGAGCATCGACCCTCCGCGGACTCTTTAGAGCATCCACCGCGACGCGCCAACCCTTCGCGAATTCTCTCTGTCCTGCATTGCCCCCTGTGCCGAGCAAGGGATTAAAGGCCACTCTCCCATGCGCCACCGCGTGCGCGCCGAAGAGCTCAATTGTGTCCTCGCTGGCGTCCGCCTGCCAAAGTGCGAGGGCGTGTCCGGTACCTGTCTGCTTGCTCTTTTTCTGCGCGTCCAACCAGTCGCGGCGGTAGGGCGTCCAACGCGCGCCGCTCGCAATATCGACAAGCGCGTTGAGAATCTCGTCCAGCGTGGCCGCTCCGACGACATGCAGAATCCGACCGGGCCAGGCGATCCGCACGCTTGGCCATGTGCGGGCGAGAAGCCGCAGCAAGCCGAGCGAGGCCAGATAGTTGCCTAGGGCATCGACGCGGGGCCCCGGTAAGGGGACGACCGGCAAGGCCCCGAGGCTACTCGGCACCGGACACCTCCGACAACGTCAATAGCTTCGACGGATTTTCGCTCGCTCGCCAGTCTGCCACGCGGACCAGCGCCTCAAGGTAAGCTAGCTTGAACGGACCCAGCCTTCTTGGTTCGTCGTCAGGCACTACACCTGAATGCGAGGCGTCGTCAGGGTGCCACGGGCCGAGCAGGTCAGCGACGAGCCCCGTCCAGCCATGGCCGGTCAGTTCGAAACTGTGCTCGCTCCACTTTCCTTGAGCACCATCCTGGACAACTAAAAAGTCGAGGGGCCAGCCCTCGCCGTTCAGCTCGAGCGGCGCCGAGTTGAGCGGAACGCCAAAAGCGTCGTCTCCCGCCTCCGTAAGCGAACGGAAGACGGTACGGACCTTCCCGTGGTGCGCTGCGGCGAGGTACACCGCGAGTGCCGGATAGGGCCTCTCGCCGTCAGTCCTGGCCTCACAATACCGGTGCCACATCGCCAGCGCCGAGGCTGCCTCGTGTCGCAACCCAGGATGAAACGGCACATGACCCGCCCACAGGACGCCTTGCAACGCGCGGACTCGCGCAACTTCTTGACTCGACAGGCGCTTGTCCACCGCCCAGCGCAGCCGAACGACGTCCTTGCCATCGCGCCGGCGTGGCTCGTCGGGGAGTCGGAGCGCAACGGGTCGAAGTGCACCTAGTTGCTGTACGACCTGCTCGTGAGCCCCCGCCCCGGTCATGTCGACCGCGAACACGTGCGGACACTTCGCCCACGGGCCCGACGCGATCGCGCTTCCTCCGGGGAGCGCTTTCTGCCATCGGGGATGTACTTTCCCCAGGTCATGGAGTCCGGCGGCCTCGACTACTGCCTTTCGAAGGTTACCTTGAATGTCCAGTGCCTTGCACAGTGCCTCAGCGTTGGATCGCGCATCGCCTAGATGCACGTCCACCCTCGTCCAGTAGCCGCGCTCCGTGCGTTCGTCGTCATGCAGAGCGCGGCCCCGACCCGCCTGGGGAACCTCCTCAAGGACATCAGAAGGCTCGCCGGTCCAGCCAAGCGATCTGCTGTATCCGCCGCCCTCGCGGTGGAGCATGACGACCATACCAGGTCGCAGGTCGCGAGGTGGAATCCCTTCCCATGCCTCCTCCTCGTCGTTCCACATCCAGGCGCGCGCCCCGGTTCTCTCGAGGACCTGACGCAGTCGGTAAAATGGCACGGGACATCCTTCGCTAGAGACGTCGAGCGGCGGTCCTTCGAGTCGGTCAGCGCGGGGCGGGGGCTTCTCCACTCCCCCCTGCCAGTCGCGCCAGACTACGATGAGATCGGCGGCGGCATCGGTGCCACGCACGAACGCGCTGACATCTGTGAACCCACCGTGCACGTCGCGCTCGATGGAGAAGAGACCATGCACATCGAGTGCCCGGGGCATGGGCTCGCGCTTCGGCTTCAACGCTACTTCTAGTTCTCTCTTCTGCGCTCTCGCGAGACTGTCGTACGCCTCCGCGATGCCCTTACCCCTGGACAGGCCTCGCATGGCCTCGATTAGTCTCGACGCGCGCTCGATATCCTCGCGGTTGTAGGGGCCAATTTCTTCCTCCGGTTGCTTCTTGGGCTCATTGTTGTGTCCCGTCGCCTCCCAGAAGTAGGCCTTCGCGTCCTGATCCCTGCCATCCCGGTTGAGCCGGCCCAGCCGCTGGACCACAGCCGGCCACGGCGCGACCTCTGACCAGAGGAGGTGCGCGGAGACGTCGATGCCAGCCTCGATCACCTGCGTGCTCACGCAGATCAAGCCGGGATCTCCGGACAGTGGCCCTCCCAAAGCGGAACTCTGGCCGTGGCATTCTCGCTCCGCCACGGTCTTCCGCCTCCTCGCTTCGAAGTCGAGCAACTGCTGCTCATGTGCATCGCGGTCCTTGCGGCGGAAACGCGAGGTGAGCAGCACCTTCGGCTGACTGCCTGGCAAATTCTCGAAAACGCGACGGGCGGCCTCCACGGTATTGCAGATGACGAGGGAGAGGGTGCCCGGCACGTGCTCCGCGCTCACGGCGTTGGCGAGCGCCACATAGTAGGGACTGCTGCCGACCCCGGTCCTGCCCCTCCTCGTCTTCTCCGGCCCTCGGCTCTCTGACGGCGCCCACCTCTCTATCGCCTTCTTGGCGGCCTGGCGGCGGCGGATTTCTGGGTTGGAATCGTTCCGGATAACATCGTCCGGCAACGACGAACCTCGGCCCAGGTCGTCACGGTTGCGGTCCGCCGTCGCGAGGAATAGAGTTCCGACGGTCGCGCTCATCCACGTCGTCGGGCAGTCGAAGAGAGTCCCGAACCGTTTTCTTCGCATCCAATCCAGCTGCGCCGTGGTCCAAAGGCCTGGGCCCATGAGCTGCACCTCGTCCACGATCCAACGGCAGTCGCTGTTGAGAAACCCAAAGTGAACGGGCCACTCGAAACGGCTTGTCGCGTAGCCCCGGTTGAGCGCACGCGACAGAAGCTGATCTTGTGTGCCTACGAGCACCCACGCACTTTCCGGCTGCGCCACCCACTTGTCCTCGATGGCGCCCCCCATGAGCTGGTACACGGGGATATCGCCGCCAAGCCGCTCGAAGCACCGTCGCAGCCGCTCGACGGTCTGCCGGACCAGCGCGCGCATAGGCAGGCAGTAGACAAGGTGCCGCGGTTCGCCCTTCCCGTCACGCCGGCGCCAGTCCCACGCGAGCACGGCACCTTCGGTCTTTCCGAGACCCGTGCCTACGGGCAGGACGTCCGGAAAGCCATGTTCCGCAACATGGAGCTGCCACGCGTAAGGTCGAAAGCCGGTCGCTTCTTCAAAGAATTCGCCGAAGGATGCGCCAGCCACGATCAGCTCTCCCCGCCGTGCGTGCTCTGTGCATGACATACCGCGCCCCAGACAATCTGGGGCATGGCGATCACGTACGGCCCGCCCGCAACTTGGGCACACACCTCCGGACGCCGACTGCCGGCCCCTCGGCCAGGCCGGTCATCGTTGCGCTTGCGTTCTGCGCCAGCAGCAGCTCGGCTCCGTAGCCAAGCGTCGTAAACGCGACTACGGCTACCCACAGGTCCCTTGTCGAGCTGGTTGGCAGGGCACTTGGCGTTCATGAGTCCCGTCGGCATATCCATCGCGTCGACCACAGGACGAGCGCGGGGATTGAGCGACGTACCAGTTGCTCGCAACAAAGTCCCAGGCCGAGACGCCTGGCATCGTCGCGGGTCCCGCGCTGCATTCGCTGCGCGCCAAGGGATGCACTCCTGGGCCAGCCCTCCTCTTCGCGGTTTCCTCGCCCAACGGGGAGTACATCACAGCACTCGCCTCCATACGTGACGGACCAGGTCACGGCCCGGGAGGCAGGGCCGCCGGGTCGACGCGTCGCGGCACCCTGCCTCGGCCGTTCCGGGACCTCGCTACTTCTCCCCGAGCCGCTGGCGCGCCAGGGGCCGGGCGTAGGCCCCGGTCGGGTTGTGCGCGTTCGAGCGCAGCGCCCGCCGCCAGTACTCGGTCGCCTGCGCCTGGTCGCCCAGCTTCTCGTAGGTCTGCGCGATCAGGGCCAGGATGAACGGGTCGTTCTGATTTCCCTTCTGCAGCTCGGCGAGAGCCGTCTTGTAGTCGCCCGTGTAGAACGCGACGTAGCCCACCAGGTACGGCACGAAGGGGGCCTGGTCGGGGTTCGTGCCCTTGTCGAAGATGGCCTTGGCGGCCTCGACGTGCCGCCGGGCCGCCGCCGCATCGCCCCGGCGCGCCGCGAGCCGCGCCTGGGCGTGCTCCCACCGGAATTCCCAGAGATCCCGACGAGCCGGCGAGATGTTGGGCTCCTTGGGCCCCGCCTCGTACCCGCGCCGGTACCACCGCTCGGCCGCGTCGAGGGCCCCGGACTCCAGGCAGACCCGGGCCAGCTCGTTGGCAATCTCGCCCGCCATGAAAAAGTCCTTGGCCGCCAGGTATTCCTCGTAGAGCGGGGCCTCGTACCGCTCCGCCCCCGCGCAATCGCGCTCGAACGCATAGGACATCGCCATGGTCCGGCGGGCCCGCGAGCGCTCCTCTGGGGTTCGGGCCAGCTCGATGGCGCGCGAGAGATACTTGCGGGCCTCGGCGTACTGGCCCATCAGGTCGAGCACGATGCCGGCCTGCAGGTGAGCCTGGAGGGAATCGGGCGCGACCTCGATGGCCTTGCGGTAGAGTGCCAGGGCCTCGGCGTGCTGCCCGTCCCGGAGCTTCTCCTGGCCCTGCTTGAGGAGGTCGGCGGCCGGGCCCTGCGGGGCCTGAGGCTGGCCACCCGGCTGGGCGGCGCCGCCCTGGGCAGACTGACTCGTCGACAAGGATGCGCCCGCCCCGATTCGGGTGGCGCTCGACAGAGGCACGCCGGCCGCGAGACCGGCGTCCGTGCCGGGTAGCAGGAGAAGCCCGACACTACAAGCGATGGGAACGAGAGGTTTTCTTGGCATGGTCTCGTATTATGCACGACCTCGTCCGGGCCGTGCGACGCGACGCCGCTTTGCTCCACGCGCTGGCGTCGAGGCCCTGCTCCGCCGGTCGGACCGGCGGGGAGGCCCCTCTGATGCCGGCCCGCCGGACTCCTGATTCTGGTCCGGCACGGTTCCGGGCGGCCGATTGTCCGGCACCCCGGGCGACGCGATGAAGACAGCCAGAACGCCCTCTTCGTCGTCCGGCAGATCCGGACCCTCCGGCAGGTCGTCGTCAGGGCGATTGGAGGCCGCGTCTGCCTGAATCGCCTTGAGAAGACGCGGCAGGCGTTCCTTCTCCAGCCGGTCGAGTTCTTCGTCGCTGACCGAGTAGTCATGGCGCCACTTCATCGTCTGCCTCCCGCGGGCACACATGGCCGGATCGTGCCCGTGCGCGACGCCCGCCCTCGCTGCGTCGGCGGCGCCAGGCGCCCGGCCCCGAGTGCCTCCTTGACAACTCTGGGTGGTGGGCGTGACAGGACTGGTCACGACCCGCGCGCACTGCGATCTGTAAGCGACGCCCCATCGCCCTGCACCGGTGCCGGCGTGGTTCGCACTGCGATTGCCGCATGCCAGCGTTCGCCCGCAGAATAGTGTGCACGCATGGACAACCCCGACGACATTCGGTACGTTCTCGCACTCGTCCTGACGATGATGGGTCCCGGAGCGGCGGTGTTCTGGTTTCCGGTCCACCCGCTGGTGCGGTTCTGGCGGC
>JAVKJV010000071.1:0-12760 GCA_031458775.1 Candidatus Fervidifonticultor quartus
TGGCCGAGGCGAACCACGACTTCAGGACCGCTCCGGTCGGCACCGGCCCCTTCACGTACGCAGAGCGGGAGCCCGGCGCGCGCATCCGGCTGGTGAAGAACCCGAACTACTTCGAGAGGGGCGTCCCCTATCTGGACGGCATCACGTTCATCCCGCTGCGCGACGACGCGCCCCGGGTGAACGCGCTGCGGTCGGGGGTTGTGGACATGATCGGCTACGTGCCGTGGAAGGACATGGCGTTAATCGAGCGGGACCCCCGGCTGCAGTTGTGGAGCACACCCGGACCGTTCATGGTGCTCATGTACAACGTGAGCCGCAAGCCGTTCGATGACCGGCGCATCCGCCAGGCCATCGGCTACGCCGTCAACCGCCAGGCGATCGTTGACGTCGTGTTCTTCGGGCGCGGATCGCCCATCACAGGCGGGCTGATCCCACCCGGGACCTGGGCGCACAACCCCGACCTGGAGGGCACGTACAAGTACGATCCCGAGCGCGCGCGGAGACTGCTCGCCGAAGCAGGGTATGACCCTTCAACGCCGGTGCGCTTGATGCAGTCCGCCACCCACGCCATGCACTACCAGACCGGCGAGGTCGTGCAGGCGGAACTGCGCAAGATCGGCATGAACGTCGTGCTGGACAACGTCGAGTGGCCGGTGGCCGTCGAGCGCGGGTTCAAGGGTGACTACGATTTCCGCGTTCACGGCCTGGCGGGCAACGTCATTGATCCTGACTTCTACTCCCAGTACTTCGCCAACCAATCAACCTTCTATGCCAGGCCGGTGGGCTTCCGCAACGACACGCTGGACCGGTTGCTTCGGGAGGGGCGCGCGTCGATCGACCAAACGCAGCGCAAGCGCATCTACCGCCAGTTCGAAGAACGGTTGCTCACCATCGCACCGTGGACGCTGCTGACCTGGCGCGTGCAGGGCGACGCGGCCGTCAAAGCGGTGCAGGGATACCAGCAACTTCCCGGATGGATGGCGTTCGACTCCCTGGTGTTCCTCCGGTACGTCTGGCTGGAACGCTAGCGCCGGATTGAGAGCGTTTCTCGTCAGGCGCCTGCTGTCCGCCGCGGCGCTGGTGTGTGTGGTCGCGACCATCGTCTTCTTCTTGATCCACCTGGTGCCAGGCGACCCGGCGCTCACCATTATCGGCGAGGAGCACGCTACGCCGGAGAAACTCGCCGCGGTGCGGTCCGCGTTGGGCCTGGACCGTCCCCTGCATGTGCAGTACGCGACCTGGGCGGCATGGATCGTCCGCGGCGACCTGGGCCGATCGCTGGTCACCTCGCGCCCGGTCCGGCAGGACCTGGGCCTGCGGTTGCCGCGCACGCTGGAGCTGATTGCGGCGGCCGTTGGCTTGGCCGTCGTGATCGGCGTCCCCCTGGGTGTGGTGGCGGCGCGGCACCACAACGGTCCCCTGGACATGGGCGCATCGGTATTGGCGCTCGTCGGGGTCTCGGCACCCGTCTTTGTCACCGGGACGCTGCTCGTATTGGCGTTCAGCGTGCAGTGGCGCCTGCTGCCGTCTTCTGGCTGGACGGCGGTGACGACCGATCCGGCTGGGCACGCCGCGCGCCTGCTGATGCCCGCCGTGGTACTCTCGGCCGGCATGAGCGCGGTCGTCATGCGCATGACCCGCTCGTCGCTGCTGGAGGTCGTCCTCCAGGACTTCATCAGGACCGCACGGGCCAAGGGACTCGCGGAGCGGCGCGTGCTGTTCCGTCACGCACTGAAGAACTCGCTGATCCCGGTGGTCACCGTCATCGGCGTGCAGATGGGTAACCTCCTGGGCGGGAGTGTCATCGTCGAGGAGGTGTTCGCCTGGCCGGGTGTGAGCACGTACTTGATCACGGGAGTGAGCCAGCGCGACTACCCCGTGGTGCAGGGCGTCGTGCTCGTGATCTGCCTGGCCTTCGTCCTGATCAACCTGGGTGTGGATCTGCTGTACGGCTTCCTGGATCCCCGAATCAGGTACCAGTGAAGAACCGACTGGGGCGGGCCTGGCGAAACCCTCGCATTACCCTTAGCGCCGCCTTCATCACGACGATCATCGGGGCAGGCGCGCTGGCTGGAGCCGTGGCGCCTCACTCACCGCTGGAGATGCACCCCCCAGACAGGCTCCAGGCCCCCTCGAGCCGCTACCCCTTTGGTACGGACGAGTTCGGTCGCGACACGCTGTCGCGGCTGCTCCACGGCACCCGCATCTCGCTGCTGGTGGCCTTCGTGGCCGTCTCGCTGGCCGCGGTGGCCGGCACATTGATCGGCGTGGTCGCCGCCTACTACCGCGGCTGGACGGAGATCATGCTCATGCGCATCATCGAGGTGATCCTCAGCTTCCCACCGGTCTTGCTCGCCATTGCCGTCATCGCGTTCCTGGGGGCGTCCATCCGGAACGTCACGCTGACCATTGCCGTGCTCTACACGCCGCTGTTTGCCCGCGTCGCGTATGGGACCAGCCTGCGCGTCCGCGAGATGGAGTTCGTTGAAGCGGCCCGGGCAATGGGCGCCCGGGACCCGCGCATCATCAGGCGAACCCTGTTACCCAACATCCTGGCGCCGTTGATGGTGCAGTTCTCGCTCAGCCTGGGATTTGCCGTCCTCCTCGAGTCGGGACTCAGCTTCCTGGGGATGGGGCCGCCGCCGCCGGCACCGTCGTGGGGCCGGATGGTGTCGTCCGGACGGCACTTTATGGAGCTTTCACCGTGGCTGGTCATCTTTCCGTCGCTGGTCATCCTCGGCACGGTGCTCTCGTTCAACCTGCTTGGCGACGGGCTGCGCGACCACATGGACCCGCGGCTGAGGGGAGCTGGCGGCCGAACAGGGAATCTGTAGGTATGCCTGCATACGTGATCGCCGAGATGTCCTGGCCCGATGTGGCGGCCGCCGCGCGCGCCACGGACCTGTGTCTCTTGCCGGTCGGCGCCGTGGAAGCGTACGGCCCGCATCTGCCGCAGGGTTCGGACGGTCTGGTGGCCGAACGCCTGGCGCACGAGGTGGCCGAGCAGGTCTCATGTCTGGTCGCGCCCCTGGTGCCTGTGGGGTTCTCGCACAGCCTGCAGGAGTTCCCGGGCACGCTGAGCGTGCCCACGGCCGCGCTCCGGGCCTACCTGGCCGGTATTGCGGAGTCGGTGCTGGGCCTGGGCGTGCGTCGCGTGGTGTTCATCAACGGCCATGCCGGGAATGTGGCGGTCATCGCCGACCTGGTCGAAGAGTTGAAGCGCCGTTACCCAGGTAGCCGCTTTGCGCAGGTGGACCTCTGGCGTTATCTCATTCCGCACGCGGCGCCGGTCATGGAGAGCACGTGGCCGCAGGGTCATGCGGCGGAGACGAACACCAGCGTGCTGCTGGCGCTGGCCCCGCACCTGGTACGGATGGACCGGGCCGTGAGCAACCCTCCGGGCCCGAATCGGTTCCCGGAGATCCTCCAGTACCGCAGCTACCGGGAGCTCGCGCCCGATGCCGTGCTCGGCGATGCCACCAAGGGCACCGCCGAGAAGGGGCGGGAAACGATGCGTCGCGGCGTGGCCCGCCTGGTGGAGTTCCTCCGCAGCCCGGAGTTCGGCGCGTAGGCCGTCCGGACCGACTACGCCACCGTCAGCCGCACGTGGCGCCGGCGGCCCACTCGGATCACGACCCCGCTCCTGATGGGCACCACGGCGTCCACGTCGTGGTGCCGGGTGCCGTCCACCGTCACCCCGCCCTGGCTGATGAGCCGGCGCGCCTCGCGGTTGCTCTCGGCCAGTCCGGTGACCACCAGCAGCTTCGTGAGCGGCATCTGCCCGCCCGGCGCGTCGTCGGCCGAGATCGCGACCTCGGCGATCTCGTCGGGCAACTCTCTGTGCACAACGACGCGCTCGAACGCGGCCTCGGCGGCGGCCGCGGCCGCGGCACCGTGCCAGACCTCGACGAGCGCCCGCGCCAGGCGTCGCTTGGCATCGCGCGGGTGGACGCTGCCGTCCTGCAACCCGCGGCGGATCGCCTCGACCTCGGTCATCGGCACGTCGGTCGCATACTCGAAGTACATCATCATCAGACTGTCGGGCACCGACATGGCTTTGCCGAACATCTCATCGGGCGGCTCGGTGATACCGATGTAGTTGCCGAGCGACTTGCTCATCTTCTCGACACCGTCGAGCCCGGGCAGCAGCGGCGTGAGCAGCACCACCTGCGGCGGCTGGCCCATCTCACGCTGCAGCTCGCGGCCCATCAGGTTGTTGAACTTCTGGTCGGTCCCGCCCAGTTCGACGTCAGCCTCGAGCGCCACCGAGTCGTAACCCTGGCACAGCGGGTAGAGCAGCTCGTGCAGGTGGATGGGCGTGTTGGCGCGCAGGCGCGTCGTGAAGTCGTCGCGCTCGAGGATGCGGGCGACGGTCACGCGTGAGGCGAGTCGGATCACGTCGGCGAACGACATCGCGCCGAGCCACTGGCTGTTGAAGACCACACGCGTTCGCGCCGGATCGAGAATCAGGCTGTATTGATCTTTGTAGGTCTGGGCGTTGGCCGCCACCTCCTCGGGCGACAGCATCGGCCGCGCGAGCTTCTTGCCCGTCGGGTCGCCGATCATGGCTGTGAAATCGCCGATGACGATGATGGCCTCGTGGCCGAGATCCTGGAACTGACGCATCTTGCGCAGCACGATTGACGTGCCCACGTGCAGGTCGGGCGCCGACGGGTCGAGCCCCAGTTTGACCCGCAGGGGCCGGTTCTCGCGCAACTTGGCCAGCAGGTCGTCTTCGGAGATGATCTCCACGGCCCCGCGGCGCAGGCGCGCCAGTTGTTCTTCGGGTGGCAGGAAGGACATGCAACAGCCTCCGTGTCGGTTCGTGCCGGCGCTACAGCGCCAGCGTCACAATCGTCGCGCCCGTGTCGCCCTCACCGCGTTCACCCAGGCGGAACTGGCGCACGTGCGGGTGGCCTCTCAAGAAGTCGTGCAGCGCGCGCCGCAGCGCGCCGGTCCCCTTCCCGTGGACGATGGTCACCTGCGGCAGGCGCGCCCGCACCGCGTCGTCGAGGTAGCGATCCACCTCGAGCAGGGCATCGTCCACCGTACGGCCGCGCACGCTGAGCGACAGCGGCGCCGTGGGCCCTGCGGGGACCTCCACCGCTCCCGCCGCGGGCCGGACGCCTTCCGCGGCCACCCGGCGCAGCGACGCCCGAGGGACGTGGGCGCGCAGCGTCCCGACCTCGACGTCGACTTCGTCACGCGCATCGGGTCGCCCTCGCACCACGCCCGGCCGGCCAAGACTCGTCACGTAGACGGGCTGTCCGGGCTCCACGTGATCCACCGGCTCGCCGGGCGGCACGGCCGGCGGCTCGGCCGCGGGCAGTCCTTCGAGGGCCTCACGCAGGTGCTGGCGCGCCTGCCGCACCGCGGTCTCGGTGCGCGCGGCGCGCACCTCCGCCATCACCGCGTCGAGGCGCCGGCGGGTCTCGTCCACGATCGCCTCGCCGGCGCGCCGGGCTTCGGCCAGCAGCCGGCGGCGTTCCGACCGCAGGTGCTCCAACTCGGCCACGAGCCGCTGCTGCGCGGCTTCGGCGGCCGCCCGGGCCGCCGCCGCGTCGGCGCGATCGCGCTCGGCCGCGGCCCGGTCGCGCGTGAGGTCGGCCAGCACCTGCTCGATCGCCTGCTGCTCCGGCGCCAGGCTGGCGCGCGCGGCCTCGACCACCGCCGGGTCGAGACCCAAACGCTCGGCGATGACGAGCGCGTTGCTGCGACCGGGTAGCCCGACGCGCAGCCGAAAGGTCGGCTGCAGAGTCTCGACGTCGAACTCCACCGAGGCGTTCTCGATGCCGGGCTCGGACGACGCGAGCATCTTCAGCTCGTTGTAGTGCGTGGTCACCACCGTGTGAATCCCGCGGCGGTGCAGCGCCTCGATGACGGCGCGCGCGAGCGCCGTGCCCTCGGTCGGGTCGGTGCCGGCGCCGATCTCGTCGAGCAGCACCAGTGCCGGCGGCTCCGCCCGCCGCAAGACGCTGATAATCGCGCGCATGTGCGACGAGAACGTCGAGAGATTCTGTGCGACGGACTGCTCGTCGCCGATGTCGGCGTGGACCTGCTCGAACACCATGACCGCGCTGCCGTCGAGCGCGGGAATCTGCAGACCGGCCTGCACCATGAGCGTGAGTACGCCGATCGTCTTGAGCGCCACGGTCTTGCCGCCGGTGTTCGGCCCGGTGACCACGAGCGTGGTGAACCCGTCGCCGAGCGTCACGTCGATGGGCACGACCGCTTCGTGCCCGCGCAGCAGCACGAGCACCGGGTGGCGGGCGCCGATCAGACGCAGCACGCCGTCGGTGCGCAGCTCGGGCGCGACGCACCGCAGACGCGCGGCCAGCGCCGCCTTGGCCGCGGCGAGGTCGAGCTCGGCCAGGATCTCGCCGTTCCGGCGGATCGCGACCGCCGCCTCGCCCACCAGACCCGACAGCCGACGGATGACGCGCGCCACCTCTTCGCGCTCGGCGGCCTCGAGTTCGCGGCGGCGGTTGCCAAGCGGCACGAGCGCCAGAGGCTCCATGAACAGGGTCTGGCCCGACGCGCTGGCGTCGTGCACGATGCCCGGGAACTGTCCGCGATGCTCGGCTTTCACCGGCACCACGAACCGGTCGCCGCGGGTGGTGTAGAGCGACTCCTGCAGGTAGCGCGACAGGACCGCGTCGCGCAACACGCGGTCGAGCGACTCGCGTAACCGGCGCTCGACGTCGCGAATCTCGTCGCGGATGCGCCGCAGTTCGGGCGAGGCCGTGTCCTTGATCTGGGCGCGCTCGTCGATGGCGCGGCCAATCTCGGCCTCGAGGTCGGGAAGCACGGCAAGCAGGCCGGCGCGCTCGGCCAGCAGCGGTGCGCGGTCGCGGCGCATCCGCAGGTGGCCCGCCGTATGACGGGCGACCTCGAGTGTCTGCGCCACATCGAGCAATTCGACCGGCTCGAGCCCGCCGCCGGAGGCGGCGCGGGTGACCAGGGGCTCGACATCGCGCGCGCCTCGCACCGGGATCCCCGCGTCGGCGGCGAGGGCGGCGGCCTCGGCGGTCTCGTCCAGCGCCCGCCTGACCTCTTCGACATCTGCCGAGGGACGCAGCGCGAGGGCCAGTGCGCGGCCCATGGGTGTCACCGCGCCCTCGGCGAGCGCCCCGAGGATCTGCGGGAAGTCGAGCACGCGGAGTGTACGCTCGTCCGCCGGTCCGGCGGGACTCATGACGCGCTTCCCGGAACAGGCACGACCGCAGGCAGCCAGCCGGCCGCTGTGAGGATCGCGGGCGCGAGATCCGTCAGGTCTTGCACCCGGCGGAAGGCCTCACGCCCCGGCCCGACGACCAGCGTGGGCACCGGATTGGCTGTGTGGGCCGTCGACCGGTCGTCTTCGAGGTTGCCGTGATCGCTCGTGAGGACGACGGTCGTGCCGCCACCCGCGGCGTCGAGGACCCCGGCCACCAGTTCGTCCACCATGGCGACCGCCGCATCGGGCGTCAGCGGGATGCGACGGTGCGCGGCGAGGTCGGTGAGGAAGAACTCGAAGAACGTCAGGTCACCGTTGGCGGCCAGCCTCGCGAGTCGCCGGCCCGACGCCCGAGGCGTCAGTTCGGGCACGTCGTGTCCCCACTGCCGGAGGCGCCCGTTGGTCAGGTCGTGGAAGACTGCGCGCGCCGCACGCACGTCATCGACGGTGCGCAACGGCACGCCGGCGGCCTGCGCCGCGTACGTCACTGCGGCGACCTTCAGCCGGCGGCCCGCGATCGCCGCGAAGTACTCCGGGCTGTACGCATTGGCCAGCGCCACCTCGGCGCCGGCGCGCCGCGCCACCGCAAACACGCTGTGCTGCGCGAGCGTCTGCCGCAGCACTGCCGTGGGGTAGGCGGTGACGTGACGGCCGGCAAGACGCGGCGCGTTGAGCCCGGTCAGGAGCGCGGTCTGCCCGGTCGCGCTCTGCGGCAGCCCCGGCACGCCCAGCGTCGCGTCGGCTGGCACAAGCAGCACGCCCGGACGCTCGACGATGCCCCGCGCCACCAACGGGCCGCCGAGCAGCCCCGCGATCGCCGGCGTCGCGATGCGCGCAAAGGGGTTGTGAGCCGGGTCGGGATCCCCCAGGCCCACCCCGTCGAGGAAGAGCACGAGCACAGGCACTCCCACATTATAGGGCAGCGCGAAAGGGCCGTGAGAGCGCGGGCGAACCGGCCAGCCCAAACCGCCACAGCCGCTCGGTCGCGTTGGTGACGCCGATGCGCGGGCCGCGCACGATCCTGGTCCCGGACGCCCGGCCTTCGGCGATGAACAACGGCGGCGCGGTCAGGTCGGCGCCGTTGTGCCGCAGCGAGACCCCCATGGCCCGCGTGAGCCGACCGGGGCCTGAGGCAACGCGCGTTGCCTCGGCGGCCGGCACGCGCCGCCGCATCGTCGCCAGCCCTGCGACGGGCTCGAGCGCCCGCAGCAGCACCGCGCCCGGTCTGCCGTCCGGCTCGGTCACGACATTGAGGCAGCAGTGCATCCCATACGAGAAGTAGACGTACGCGATCCCGGGCGCGCCGAACATGACCGCGCTGCGGGCCGTCCGCCTGAACGCGTGGCTGGCCGGATCTCCAGGGCCGCGATAGGCTTCGGTCTCCACGATGCGGCCCACCAGCAGCCCATGGCGCGTGCGGTGCACGAGCAGATGCCCGATCAGCGCGCGGGCGACCACCACGGAGTGACGCGCGAAGAACCGGCGCGGCAACGGCCGCAGGCGGTTCACGGCCGTCGCGGCGTCAGCGGCGCCGCCTCGGGGTGCCGCTCCGCAGCGCGTCGCACAGCTTCTCCAGCGGCAGGGTGTTGAGCACGTGGCGCGGCTCGAGCCAGCCCCGCCGGGCCACGCTGACCCCAAGCGGCATGTGCCGCAACTGCGCGGCGGCGTGCGCATCGCTGCCGATCGCCAGGCGTGCGCCGCGGTCCCTGGCGAGCCGCACGTGCGTGTCCTTGAGGTCGAGCCGCTCCGGCCGCGCGTTGATCTCGAGCGCGGTCCCGGTACGCGCCGCGGTGTCCACGATCGCCTCGATGTCCACCTCGTAGGGATCGCGCGTGCCGAGTAACCGGCCGGTGGGATGCCCTAGGATGTCCACATGCGGGCTCTCCATCGCACGGCAGATGCGGCGCGTGATCTCCTCGCGGCTCATGCGAAACCGCGTGTGGACCGACGCGATGACCACGTCGAGATCGGCGAGCACGTCGTCGGGATAGTCGAGCGTGCCGTCGGCGGCAATGTCCACCTCGGCGCCGATCAGCACGGCGAGACCGACGCGGTCCGACAGCCGGCGGACCACGGCGATGTGCTCACGCAAGGCGTCGACAGACACGCCGCCCGCGACCTTCAGCGACTGCGAGTGGTCGGTGATGCAGATGTACTCGTAGCCGAGCGCCTTCGCGGCTTCGGCCATCGCCTGGGCCGACTCGCTGCCGTCGCTCCAGGTCGTGTGCATGTGCAGGTCGCCGCGGATGTGCTTGGGCTCGACCAGCCGCGGGAGCCGGCCCGCTGCCGCGGCGTCGATCTCGCCTTGGTCTTCCCGCAGCTCCGGCGGGATCCAGGGCAGGCCGACGGCCCGATAGACGCCGGGCTCGTCGCGGCCGGCGACCCGGCGGTTGTCCTTGACCCGCCACACACCGTACTCGTTGATCTTCAGCCTCTTGCGTACCGCGCGCTCGCGCAGCGTGACGTTGTGCTCTTTACTGCCGGTGAAGTACTGCAGCGCCGCGCCGTACGCGGCCGGCTCCACCACGCGCAGGTCGGCCTGCAGGCCCACGGTCAGGAGCACGCTGGAGCGTGTCGGCCCCTGCGCCAGCGCCTGCGCCACCTGCGGGGCGTGGACGAACGCCTCCATTACCGCCGCCGGCTGTGCGCTGGTCACCAGGATGTCGATGTCGCCGATCGTGTCCTTGCGGCGCCGCAGGCTGCCCGCGACCTCGATCTCGTCCACACCCTCCACCGCGCGCAACAGGCCGACCAGTTCCTCGGCCACCGGCAGGACCACGCCCAGGGGCTGCCGCGTGCCGCTGCGGCGCACCGCGGCGAGCCCGCGCAGGATATTCTCCTCGGTCTTGGCGCCCATACGCGGCAACTCACGGATCTTGCCGGCCCGGGCCGCGGCCTCCAACTGGTCGAGTGTGGTGATCCCGAGTTTCTCGGAGAGCAGCAGTGCGGTCTTCGGGCCGACCTCCGGGACCCGCATCAGCGTGGTCACGCCCGGCGGCAGCGACGCCGCCAGCTCATCATAGGTCTTCATCGTACCGGTCTGAAGGAACTCGACGATCTTATCGGCGGTCGCCTGTCCGATCCCCGGGATCTCGGTGAGCTTGCCGCGGCGCGCGATCTCCGCAATGTCCTCGGTCAGGCCTTCGACGGCGCGCGCGGCGCGGCGGTAGGCGTTGATGCGGAAAATGGACTCGCCCTTGATCTCCAGCATGTCGGCGATCAGGGCGAACCGTTCGGCGATCGCGCGGTTGTGCAGCACGCGGCGTCAGAACTTGCTGTCCGGACCGACGGGCGGGAACGGGACCGGGCTGATCCTCCGGGCGTCCTGAATGTACTGCTTCTGCAGCACGGCGACGTAGCGCGCGACGGACGAGCGCTCGAGATCCTGCGCGATGCCCTCGGACAGGGGCGACGCCTGGAGCATCCCGACCACGCTCATCGCGACCGCCAGCCACTTGACCGCGCCGCCGATCAACCCCAGGAGCTGCGCCAGGGTGTTCGGCCGCTTCCCGCCGGGGAGCAGGCTGATCATCACCATGCCGACAACGTAGAGCACCGCGTACATGAAGACGAACGCTGCGGTACGGTCCCACGTCGCTTCGAGCGGAGACGCCGCGGCCACGCGCTCACCGACAACCGGGAGGAAGATCGCGGCCAGCACGTAGGCGAGAAACGCCACGACCGCGCCGAGCATCGCGGCGGTGATGCCTTTGAACAGACCCTGCGCGACGAAGTAGACGGCCATTGCGATGACGACCCAGTCAAGCCATGTCATGCTCTCTCGCCTCCTAGGTCCGAATCGTCACCGGCAGGCGCGCGGGCAGCGCCGCGTACACACGCCCGACCAGCGTCTCGACCTCCTCCCCGGTCAAGGTCCGGTCCGGCGCGCGAAAACTCAACGCGTATGCCAGGTTGCGCGTACCGGGATCCAGAGGCGGTCCCTCGTACACGTCAAAGAGTTCGACAGACTCCAGCAAATCCCCGACTGCCTCCCGGAGCGCGGCCTCGACCGCGGCGTTCGGCAGCGACGCCGGCGCGACCACCGCCACGTCGCGCCGGACGGCCTGGTGACGGGGCACACCCGCGAACCGGGGATGGAGCACCGCGCGGTCAAGCAGCGCGTCGAGATCGAGCTCGGACACATAGGTGCGCCCAGGCAGGTCGAACCGTTCGGCCACCGCGGGATGCAGTTCGCCGATCAGGCCTACGGACAGACCGTGGACGCGCACCCGACCGCTCCTCCCCGGGTGCAGCCACGGCGGCGCCTCGATCCCGCCCGCGGCCCCGAGACCGAAAGGCTCGACCTCCAGGAGGCCGGCGCGGAGTTCCGACACGAGCGCCTCCAGGACGCCCCGCAGGTTGAAGAACGAGACCTCGCCGCCCCGGGAGCGATGATCCCACAGACCCTGGAGCCAGCGGCCCCGCAGGGCCAGGGCCAACGCCTTGCGCTCGATGGGCGCGCCGTCTTCGGCCTGAGAGAACACCCGGCCAATCTCGAACAGGTGTACGGCGTCCCGCTGGCGGCCGACATTCACGCGCACCGCGTCCAGCAGTCCGGGCAGCAGGCACGTGCGCAGGTGCGTGTGGTCAGCGGTGAGCGGATTCAGGATCGGCACGGCATGACGCCACGGGTCATCGGCGTCCAGGCCGAAGCGGTCGATCAGCCGCGGTGTGATCAGCGACACGGTGATCGCCTCGGTGAGCCCGGCGCGGATCAACGCGTCGCGCGCCTCGGCCTCAACGTCCATCCGCGGGGACCGGTGGCCCGGCTGCATGACCTCGCGCGGCAGTGTCTCGGGTACCCGATCGTACCCAAAGTGGCGCGCGATCTCTTCGATCAGGTCCTCCTCGCGCTCCAGGTCGCGGCGTCCCACCGGCGGGATCGTATGCACGCGCTCGCCGTCCTGGCGCACTTCGAGACCAAGCCGCGTCAGGATCCCGAGCACGTCGGCCACGGGCACCTCGGTGCCAAGCAGGCGTGCGATCCGGTTCAGACGCAGCACGATCGTGGGACGCGGCACCGGCGCCGGGTAGACGTCCACGGCGCCGCGCAGCACGCGGCCGCCGGCCAGTTCGGCAATCAGCCGCGCGCACCGCCGCGCGGCGCGCATCGTCCCTTCGGGATCGACGCCGCGTTCGAACCGAGCGCTCGCCTCGGTCCGCAGACCGAGGCGGCGGGCGGTGCGCCGCACACGTGCCGGCGCAAACGACGCAGCTTCGAGCAGCACGGTGCGCGTCGTCGCGCCGATTTCGGTCTCGGCTCCGCCCATGATGCCGGCGAGCGCCACGGCCCGTCGGGCGTCGGCGATCACCAGCACCTCGGGATCGAGCACGCGGGTCGCGCCGTCCAGCGTCACCAGCGTCTCACCGGCGCGCGCCGGCCGCACGATGACGCGCCGGTCGGCCAATGTCTCCAGGTCGAACGCGTGCTGGGGCTGCCCCCATTCCAGCATCGCGTAGTTCGTCGCGTCCACGACATTGTTGATCGGCCGGATGCCCGCGGCTTCGAGCCTCGCCGCAATGGACTGCGGCGAGGGGCCGACG
>JAVKJV010000072.1:0-12603 GCA_031458775.1 Candidatus Fervidifonticultor quartus
CGAAAGTCGGGCAGGGCGGAGATTGCCGCAAGATCCTGGAGGTCGCGCTCAAGATAGGTGCGCACGTAGCCGTCGAACCACACGGCGCGATCCGAGGTGGTCTTCAGTGCAAGGGCCGGTGCAGGAAACCCACCGCGTAGCGCCAGGGCGCGCCAGTCCTCCGGCTCGCCCGGCCGTGCCGCCAGGAGGTCGCGCCAGTCGCCGTCGTCGGCCGCCAGGAGAGCGTCCCAGGCGCCGGCTCGGGCCTCGCCGCGCTGCTCGCCACGGGTCATGGGCCAGAGCGTGACGTAGCTCGCGCGGCCGGCCAGCGACTCGGAGACCTGCCTCATGAGGAGCAGGTTCGCCGATCCGGTGAGGAGGAAGCGCCCGGCCCTGCGCTCGCGATCGATCGCCCGCTTCACGGCCTTGAGCAGGTCCGGCGCACGCTGCACCTCGTCCAGCGTCACCGGTCCCTTGCCGCCCACGAGGACCTCCGGGTCCCGCCGCGCTGCGTCGAGAGTGTCGAGGTCGTCGAGGGAGCGGTACTGCCGCTCGCTCGGCAGCAGGTGCTCGGCCAGCGTGGTCTTGCCGGTCTGCCGGGCACCGGTGAGCACGACTGCCGGCATGACGCGGAGCCGCTCGGCGAGCGTGGCGCCGACAAGGCGCGGGAGGGGCCTCACGGCGTGGATGATAGTCATTCACGTCATGAATCGTCAACCGTGGCGAGATCGTCGCGCCGGCTCCGGCGGCCCGCACCAGAAGTTATGCCGCTGCACCCCCCGGGGGGTGCTCCCGCTGCTCCAGGCCCGGGTTGCCCGACGCGCCGTCACCGTCCTCACCGGCGCGCGTCAGACCGGCAAGACCACCCTGGTGTGCGATCTCCTCCCGCGCTCGGACGCCCCCGAGACCGTGTACTTCTCCCTCGACGACCCCGACGAGCGCCTCCGCCTCGCCGCCGACCCGGTGCGCCGGCTCGACCACGGGCGCCGGGTCGTGATTCTCGACGAGATCCAGAAACAGCCCGCCCTCCTCGACGCCGTGAAGCTCCTCGCCGATCGGAGGGACGGTCACCGCTTTCTCTTGCTCGGCTCCTCCCAGATCCTCCTGCTCGAGAAGGTCCGCGAGACCCTGGCCGGGCGGGCGAGCCTGCTCGAACTCTGGCCGCTCGCGCTCGCCGAGCGGGTGGACACGCCGATCGTGCCGGCGTCGGGCCTCGACCTGGTCTGGCGTCAGGGGGAGGTCGCCCTCCAGAAGCTGCGCCGCGCTTCGCCTCCCGCGGACGAGGCCCGCCGCCGCGCCCTCGCCGACGAGCATCGCTTCTGGGGAGGGTATCCGGCGCTCGAGTCGCTCCCCGAGTCGGACCGCAAGGTCTGGCTGCAGGACTTCCGCCGCACCTACCTCGAGCGGGATCTCGCCGACCTCGGCCGGGTGGCGGACCTCGACCAGTTCGCGCTGGCGCAAAACCTCCTCGCCGCCCGCACGGCGCAGCTCCTCTCGTACTTCGAGGTGGCGCGGGAGCTGGGGGTGGCCGTCAACACAGTGCGGCGCTACCTCCGCTTTCTGGAGATTTCGTACCAGGTGTTCCTGCTCCGCCCGCTGGTCCCCACCGTGACCGCCCGGCTCGTGAAGAGCCCGAAGCTCTACTGGACCGACCCCGGCCTGGCGCGCGTGCTGGCGGGTCGGACCGACGCCGACGGGCCCTCTTCGAGACCTCGGTGCTGGGCGAGCTGGTGCGCTGGCGCTCCTGGCAGGCCGATCCGCCGGAGCTGCACTTCTACCGGACCCGCGCCGGCCGGGAAATAGACTTCGTCCTCCACGCGGGGGCGCGCCTCGTGGCCCTGGAAGCCAAGGCGTCGGAGCGCGCCCACCGGACGGACGCCCGCCCGCTGGTCGAGTTCCTCGAGGCGGAGATCCGAGGACTTCCCCCCAGAAAGGAACGAGTCGCGCTGGTCGTGACCCGGGGACGCGAGGTCGAGCCCCTGGCGCCGCGCGTCTGGGCAATCCCGGACTGGCGCCTGTTCGGACCCGCGACCTAGCGACCGCCCCGGCTCGGTCTCCACCGCGTCCGCCGCAACCGGTGCGACGGTCTCGCCGGCTCCTCGGGCCGCGCCCGCAGGTCGCCGCGGCCAGCTTCGCCGCGATCGGGCTCGCGCGCTCGAACGCCTCGCCCACGACGATGCGCCGGTCCACGACGGACCAGATGCGGCGGGGTGCCGTATGCTCGGCGAGCGGACGGTCGGCCTCAGCGGCAAGCGCGCAGACAGCAATGTCGAGGCACGCCGTCTTACCCGAGGCCGTGGGCAGATCGAGCGCTCGCGGCCACTTTCCGCTGGCGACCCGCTCGGCGAGCATCTCCTGCCAGGGGAAGGGGTCCTGGTCCCAGAGAAAGTGGAAGAACGCGTCGAAGGTCGGGTATCGGCTCATACGCTGCTCTGGGGTCGCACCAACGGGGCACCGGCGCGATCCGTACCGAACATCGGGAACGGCGGCACTTCAGCACGCTCGACCTCCGCCAGGGCAAGAGCGCCATCCCACAGGTCCAATTCCTCAGTCGCGCCGCTCCTGTACATCGAGTGTCCCGCGCGGCCCTGCGTGCGGCCGAACACGTCGTTCCACGCCTCCCACCTGAGCTTCAAAAACGCCGCAACGTCCCAGTCCTCGAGTTCCTTGCTCGCGATGGTCCGATCATCGCCGGCGTAGCGGCAAGCAGCCTCGGCCGCCTGGGCCTGGTGCAGGCTCGCGAACTCGCGCTCGGCGAGGGGCGCGAGCCCCGCCCGCAAGAGCTCCATCGCCTTGCCGACGCGATCCTGGTTGGTGAAAGGCATGGTCACTGCTGCGCTCTCTCGCCGAGGGTGAGGAAGGACGGCACGCTCGCCTCGTCAACATCGGCGAGTGACAGCGCCGCCGCCCAGAGCCTCTCGAAGGTCGAGTCAGAAGCGCGGGCGAAGCCGTGCGCGAGGATCGACTGGTTCCGGGCGACGGGGGGTGAGGTCGTGCCGCTCAGCCCTGCGCTCCGGAACTTCTCGCCCAGAGGATCTTTCAGGCTCGCGAGGAGCTCGTAGCGTTCTGCAGGCCGACGGCGATGACGCCTTAGTTCTTGGCCCGCGATGCCCACTCATGCCGGAGCGTCTCGGGGACGCGGTCGAGAGGGATCTCTTCGGTGCTCTCCATGCCGTGGCGCTCCTTCAAAGCCACCTGGGCCACGGCCTCGATTGCGCGGTAGAGCCTGGCGACGGCATCCTCGACGCGGCCCTCGTCCTTTCGGCGTTTCGCGTTCGCCAGCAGGTCGAGCACGTGATGACGACTCGGAGGTGCCGCTCGGCAAAGCTCCTCAAGATGGCTTCGACTCCATTCGACAGCCTCGAGAACCCGTTGTCCTTTGGCCGAACCCAGCACGGCCCGCAGGTCGTTGGCTGACTTCGCGACGTCCCCGAGGCAGGTCTTGCTCGCCTTGTGGTCGAACCGATCCCAGGCGTCGAACGCTTTCGCGAGCTGCTCGAGGACGGCGAACTCGCGCTTGCGATCCGCTCGGCTGACACGCGTCTTCGCTCCAGCAGCCACGTTCGCCGCTGCGACGAATGCGCGCTGGTCGAACAGCACGATGAAGTCCTCGACGGCTTGATAACCGAGCGCGTCCCACGGATTGGCCTGGTAGAGGACCTTCTCAGTGCCGGAGACGACGACGCCCACGCCGTCCTTGGTGCGCTCGCTGCCGCCGACATACGAGAACAGGCAGGGCCACCGTCTGGCCTGAAGCGCGATCGCTGCCGACATGCACTTCGTGCCGCCGGTGTAGTCGACGACCACCTGGAACTGGTCCCCGCGCCCAAGCCAGTTCGTGACCTCCGGTGTCAACTGCCTCAGTCGGTCGAGGCAGCTGGCCAGATCCTGGCCGTCCGGCAACTCGAACAGGTCGTACCGTCCTGCGTCGAGATCCAGGCCCTCGCCGCGCGCTTCCGGAATGATCTTTTCCTCGACGTCGCCTTTCGTCTGCGGCGTGTGGACAAAGCGAACCCGCACAGGCCGCCAGTGCTTCAGCGCGGCCACGATCGGCTCGGGGCTTCCGCCGACCGTGCAGATGAGAAGCGTCGACCTCGCCTCTGCCATCTACGTCCGTCCCTTCTTCTTCGCAGCGGTGGCTGGCGTTTCGGTCGGGACTCGGAAGGCGATCTCCCGGGCGCTCACCGAGGCGACGATGAGCGTCAGACGGTCCCCGGCCTTCTTCGTGGCTGGAACATCGGCGCTGTTTTGAATCGGGCCGGCGAGGCCCGACGGTTCGTGTCTGGCCTTCCAGCCGCCCTTTTTCGTGCGCTCCTCGAGAAGTGTCGCCTCGACACGATCTCCAGCTTTTGGAAGCGTTGCACCCGGCGCAACAGTGGTCGCTTGTGCCTGTCCCGCTGATCGGTCCGGCCCGATCAGTCGCCCGTAGCCCGCGCTCGTCTTGCCGCCGACGCCCCACTTCTCCAGCGCGTCACGAAGCAGTTGCTCGGCGAGGTCCGTCCAGTCCGGCGGGCCCGACAGCGCCAAGAGGAAGCGCACGCCGGGACGCACGGTGAGAAACGCCACCGGGTTGGGGCTGTCGTAGTCGTTGGGCCAGCTTCCGCCGGAGGGGTCGTAGTAGCCCTTCTGGTGAACGGTGAGCACATCGGCCGCGAAGGGCTTGTCTTCGGGAACGCTCCCTGGCACGTAGAGGGCGTCGTGGAAGGTGACGAGACCGGCTGATGCCCCCGCATCGAAGCCCCATTCTCGCATCGCGTCGTCTTCCTCGGCATCGGGCGCACCGAAGAGCGCGCGGTAGACCGCACCGGGCCCGCGCTCGATGCGCCGGCCGCGCCATGTCACTCCTTGGTAGTCGGCCCGCGTGCGCTCTTCGCCTTGTTGTTCCCAGGGCTTTCGCTCTGGGTGGTCTGGCCCGTAGACCGCGTCCACGTAGTGAGCGACGAGGCCCTTGAGCGCCGTTCCCGGGATCACCGGCACGCCCCACGTGTGATGCACGGTGATGCCGACGTCGGTCGCGCTCGAGTTTCCGTGCCCGACGAGCAGCCGGCTCGCAAGCGCGAGCTCGAAGACGCGATCCCCATCCGCCGAGAAGCTCTTCTTCCAGCGCTCGAAGCTTCGGGGGTAGTCGGGCGACACGGCAATGCTCGCGAGTTCGGAGAGCCAATCGGGCCTCTCGTTGTCGGGCACCTTGCCGTCGTCGCCCACGGGCGCCCACGCGTCGTAGGCGAGTGCCACGTGGCCTGGCATACCGACCGTTCGCAGGGCCTGGCGCATGGTCAGTCCTCTCCGAACGTCGCCTGCACCGCGCGCTTGAGCCACACCGCGACCTCGAGCATCTCGCGCGTGGCGATCATGTAGGCGTCCGCGTCGAGCTCGCGCACTCGCCTGGCGAGGTCCTTCGCTGCCACACCCTCGAGGCCGGGCACGCCTGCGGCAGCGAGATGGCCCAGCAGAAGGTCCCCACGAGGGCCGAGGCGCTGCACCGCGGCGATCGCGGCGCACAGACCGCTTGTCAGGATGTTGGCGCCGAGGTCGTTGACCGCAATCTTGTAATCCCTCTGCTGCGACTCCGGCACACTGCCGACCGACTCATAGGCGTGGAGGGCACGCCGCTGGTCACGCAGAAGGGATTTGCGGCGCGCGTCAGCCGTTGCCATGGCCTGCTTCCTTCCGCGCGATGGGGACGATGCGGCACCGGCCGCGCCCGGTCGTGGCCTTGCCGCCGAGCTGGTGGACCTCCTCGGCGGCGAGCGCGAAGTCCAGAACGTCCTCGGGCGTCATGTTGACCCCGCGCCGGCGGCTCCGATCCGCCGCGAGGACGCCGATCAGAAGGCTCTCCGGAGGGAGGCTCTCCTCGAGCCACAGCGCGCCAGATATTACGGTGCGCGTCTTCTCGTCGAGGCGAACTCGGGCGTCCACCTGGGTCGCCGTCTCCCAGAGAAACGCCATCGTGTCATCGTCCACGACGGCGAAGCGCCTGGTGAAGATGTCGTCGCCGGGCGACGCGAGCGGCGCGAGCTCGTGGGCCCAGGCGGTCGCTTCGTCCGACTCGGTTGCGGGCAGATCGAGATCCTCTAGGTACAGGCGGCCGTGATGGATGCAGCAGCTTCCTTGCGCGAGCTGCGCGCCGCGACCGGAGATGCTGGGAATCCGGAGGGCCCCGTCCTCCAGGTCACGCTTGGCGAGCGTGAGCAGGAGCGGCGAGGTGGTCCACGCGAACGTGCCGCGGAAGCTCCGCACCGGCAGCGCCAAGAGGCGCGCGTCTCCGACGACGAGTGAGCCCGCGTGCGCGGCCGGGTCGTCCGAGGGCCCGAACACGGCCTCCGTTTTCTCCTGATCGACGGCGCGGCGGGCATCCCGCAGCACGCCCTTGATGGAGGAGCCGGGCACGAACGGAATCCCCGTGGCCTTGTAGCGCGCCGTCGGCAGGTCGATGACGTCCGCAGCCTGGCCGGTACCGGCATGCAGCGGGGAAAGAGCGTGGAGGAGGAACGGGCGAGTGATCATTGCGACTGTCCTTCCTGCGGCTGGCCGGCGGGTGCGAATAGCCCGAGTCCAAAGTGGCAACCCCAGCCGAGGCAAAGCGGACCCTTTACCGGACTATCGAATGTCAGGGTCAGGTGAAACAAGCCGGGCGGAGGTCCCGGTGCTCCAGTGTTCTGCCGCGTTCGCGCGAAATGCCGGAACCGGCGCGCCTGGAGCGCCGCTGCTCCCTGATCCGCGGGGAGCGCGACGATGGGAGCACCGCTGAGATCGGGAAGGTTGCGGGAGCGAAGCTCCGCGCGTACCTGCCCCTCAAGAGAGTCCTTTCCGCGGGCCTTGAGAAACCGCGGCGGGATGAAGGGCGTGACGCTCTGCCAGGAGGTGCTTGTGGCAAGCTCGGGAAGCCGCGCCCCGGAGACCACGCGGAACTCACAGAGGTCGCCCAGTCCAACCAGGGTCACAGCAATCTCGTCGGTCCCCTTCGCCCAGGTCTTCCGGAGCCGCCGAAGGGCCTGCTGAGCCGCGCGCCCGAACCCCATGGGCGCGTGGACCAGGACGTGATCGATTCGGCCGCGGTTTCGCGGGTCGAGAGAAAGGGGAATGAAGTGCGCGTGACGATGCCCTTCTCGCAGCGTTCGTCCTTTCTCGTCCTTCCCCGTCAGCTCGGGAGAGACCGCCTGTCCTTCATCACCGAGCCTGCTCAGGAGGGCGCGGCGAAAGAGCGCCATTGTGGGCAGTGCGCGCTCCATCAACGGAAGGACGTCCCGCTTCCCCTCTGTTACAAGGGCGAACAAGGCAGTGTTTGCAGGCGCGATGGCCCCGGCCGTTTTGGCTCGAGCGGCCGACTGCGGTGAAACGGCGCGAGCCGGACGCCAGTAGACGACCTCCTGCGAGCCCGGCGGGGCGCTCCAGTTGTTCCGCGCGAGTGTGGTTGTCTCGATCTGCAGCGCCGCGAGCAGATCCTTGGGAGCGGCAGGGTAATCGGCACGCCAGGCCTCGTAGTCGGCGTTTCGTAATGGCGCCAGGAGGCGGACGGGTTCGTCGTCGGCACCTTGCCGTTGGGGCGAGACGTCCAAGAAATCCAAACCTTTGGGCAGGTCGCCTGGCGACACGAGTCGGGCCTTGACCCTCGATTCGGCGCGCCCGAGGTACCGTAGCAGATCGAGCACCTGTAAGACGAGCTTCCGCTGCCGCAGGTCGGTCTCGGCGGGCCACACCACGCCGAGAGGACCGTGCGGGCGCACGAACGCATCGATCACCAGGCTCGTCTTCTGAACACCGCGCTTCCAGCCCTTGATCGGCATGTAATGGCGCGTGTGGCCGAGCGTCGCCACTGGTAGGCGGTACGTTGGCAGCGTCGCCGCCAGCGCCTCGACGAGCTCGCGCATTTCGGTCGGAACCTCGTTCCACCCGAGCTTCGTGTAGCCCGTGGCGAGCACCGCCCGCAGGATGCGCCAGGGACTCGGCGGCCACTCGACGAGCCCCTCGTTGACGTGATGCCCCCACGGCGTCGCGTGGTAGCGCCCAGCAGTGAACTCGAACAGGAGGCAGAGCATCGTGGGCCCCGTCACGACTTGAAGGTCACCGTTGTGACACGCATCTTGTCGTCATCGGTGGTCGCGCCCGTGGCGCTGGCCAGCTTCAAGATGAGAGTCGGCAGCGGTCCCGACCAGCCTCCGTTGTTGTTCCTCGTCCCGACGAGTTCTTCTTTGCTCGGCAACGTGAAGCCCTCGACGTTCTTGCTCGTGATGTCGCCGGGCTTCTCCACCTCGAACGTGCACGCCGTGCGGAGTCGCATCGGGCTGTCCACAAACGCGCGCAGTTTGTAGAGCGCGAGCAGGATCAGCATCTGCGTCGCATCGTCGCCGAGGCCGTAACCGCGGATCTGGGCGAGATCGAGGCTGGCGTAGAGCGTGATCGTTTCGGCGGTGTACTCGTCGCGGGGGAAGGGAAGATTCCCGAATCCTTCCTTCGCCGTGCGGCCGCCACCTTCGTCTTTGGAAGGTTGGATCCGGTCGTTCTTGACCCCGCCCGAGGCGGCCACCTTCACGCCTTCCGCCTCGATAAACGCTGTAAGCGCACGGGACACACGCAATCGACCGTCCATGCTTTCAAGGAACACTCCGTGGAGAAGCGAACCGACATCGTACTTGAGCAACGTCCTCAAAAAGCGCGGCCGATCGACAGGTCCGCTGCTTTCGACACCGATTTCCGTCTTGATGGCCGCGTGGAGCTTCTCTTCCGCCTTTTCAATGTACGGACTATTCAGGCGGTGAGCCTCAAGCACAGAGCTGGTGAGGAAGCCATCGTTGCGTCTCACCTTCACATAGCTCAGCCCGCGCAACTCCTCGACGAGGTCGTTCTCGCTCTCGTCCCAGCACACCGCCTCCAGGCGGTTCGCCATGCTCTGCGCGGACTCGACGAGCAAGGCTCGACCGTTCGGTGTGTCGAACTCCGCCGGGCCCAGGTCCGGGAACCCTGTCGGTTGAAAGCGGTGGCCCTGCCGGACCTTCAGCGGAATCTGGAAAAGCAAGTCGTGGTAGTTGGCGAGCAGGCTTAGATCTGGGGACATGAGAACCTCCTTAGACTTCCTTAGACCGGCACTTCCGGCTGTTGGTCAACATCTTTCACGCTGTAGGGTTTGCACACCAGACGCGCTGCACGCGCTGCGTCGTCGCGCGAAATCGGAAAGGCAAGGCTCGCTGCCAGTCGGCGCGCAAAGTCCGGCGTGGCGACGGCGCGGCGGAACACCGGGCGGAGACCGCTTGCCTCGAGGCGGCGGATCGCCACCCGGAGCGCGCCGTCGAGATCGTCTGCTGCGAGCCGGCGAAGGGGCTCAGGATCCAGACGCACGCTGACGGCAACCTCCGCCTTGCTCTCGGAGCCAACGACGGGCACATCGAACGGAAGGTGCGCGAGGCGGAAGAGAAGATGCAGGGGCTCGAGTACTCCTCCGGGCGTGGGGGGCACAATGGCAGCTCCTGCGGAGAACGTCGCCCAGTCCAGAGCCATCAGGGCACGCGCGAGGCCGAGCACCTCCCGGTCCGAGACCTCGCCGCGAATCCACGCGCCGACTTCCTCGAGCGTCGCCTCGCAGCCGGGTGTCGCCTGCAGAGGTAGCCTGGGCGCGCGCTCGCGCTCCTTCTTCGACGACCGGGCCCACACACAGCGGCGCTCCACCAGGGCGATGGCGTCGGCAACGAGGTCCCGGCCGACGCAGACTTGCTCGGGACCGAACTTCGGGCGCCCTCGCTCGTCCAGATCGAAGCGGCCCTGATCGTTCAAGGGCATGAAGTGCTGGCGGATCGAGTCTCGGAAGAGAAGCTCCCCGCTCTCGTTTTCGACCGGCCGGTGCTGCGACGCGAAGGCCAGCGCCAGCCGAAGGGCGAGCCGACCCTCAGGGGTCGAGTCGTCCACCGCGGCGATCCACCCGGTGTTCAAGGGCGGGAGGGGCCGCCGGGACGCGCTCTTTCCGGAGCGCAAGAGCGCGTCCTCCGCTTCGCCGAGCGCGATGAGGAGGTCTCGCCAATCCCTCGAAACCTCGCGGCGGCAAACGGAGAAGAGGGCGTCCTGGGTCCGCCGAGCGACCGCCCCCAGGCTCGCCGGCACGTTTTTGTCCTTCGTTTGCTCCACGATCCTGTCAATCCATGGAGCAATGTCGTCGAGCAGCTCCTGACCCGGTCGTGAACGTACGTGAAAGCGACCGGTGAACACGGCGAGGTTCGACTGGCCGTTGCGCTGGAGGTACGCGAACCGCTGGAGCGAATCGATGCCGCGCGCCAGACCGAGCCGTGCGGTCGCGCGCACGAGGTCCGCGGCCCGCGTCGCTTGCCGCCGTCCGACTTGGGCGCGGCCCTCCCGGACGAGCTCGACCAGCTCCGAATAGCGCAGGGGCCGCGACCAGAGCGGCAGCCACTGCTCGCCGCGCCGGGAGCCTTCGCGCGCCGAAGCGCTGCCGAAACCGGCGACCGCGCCGTCCACCCAGAAAGGCGACGACAGACGTGCGCGCCCGATCTCCCCGCGGCGGCTCATCCCCGAGACGAGCGCGACCGCCCCCTCGAGCATCAAGACGAACTCCCACGAATTGACGGCCGCGCCGCCTTCGAAGCCGGCACCCATGTTGGCTCCCCCGGCGCGTCCAGGAAAAAACTGGCCCACCGCTCCGCCGCTTAGCAGCTGGTTGGCGCCCGCGAACAGAGCGCCCCGTAGCTTCGCGGCGGCGTCGTCCCGGGGGGTGCCGGACGCCAGGTCGAACAGGGCATTCAGATGGTGGCGGAGGTTTTTCGTGAACTCCATCCGGCCGTCGTTGCCCCCCGAGCCGAAGAGTGCCGTGAACTCGAAGCCCTTCTTGTTTCGCTCGTCGAGCGCCACGGCGGCGTCGACCCACTGTTGTCCCTCCGCTCCCCAGCGAGCACGGAGGTCCGCAATGAGTCGCTCCTTGGCCTCCGACTGAACGGCCTTGAAGCGCTTCTTGGCCTCCTTGAAGCACTCCTTTCCGCGCGTCTTTTTCTCCTTGTAGGCATGCCGGGCGTCCTTCTCCGCTTGTCGTAGCTTCTCGGGGATTGCCTTCCGCGCGATCGCGATCGCCTTTCGGAAGCTTGAGAACCGTTCCGCCGTCGTGGCCTCGAACCGATCGAGCAGGGGGTCGCCGACCGCTTCCTCCGTCTCGTCCTCGCCGCCGTCGTCCTCCTCGGGTTCATCGCTTCTGGAGTTGTCGTCGGCGTCCGCCACGTCTCCTGCCTCCGGTGCGTGGTGGCCCTCGCTGGCCTCGGTTGGCGCCTCGCCGCTGGGCTTCAAAGAGAAAAATCCACTCTCCATGTTCCACGGGGCGAGAATCGGGGTCGGCTTGTACTCATTGGCGAAGAAGCTCTCGATCTCTTCCCATTGGAGCTTGGTCACGAGCACGAAGTGCTCGTCGCGCCAGAATGCACGAACCTCGTCATCTCGCTGCTCCGCAAGGAGGCGAAAGACACCGAGCCCCGCGAGGTACGTAGCAAGCGCGTCGGGCCTGAGCCCCGTCAACTCGTGCATGCAGACGTTTGTCACGATGTCCCCCGTTCGGTTGCGGGCCGAGATACCCTCGATTCTGGGCGGCGGCCCTTCCTCTTAGGACTGAGCCCGGGACCCTTGTCCTCTCCTGCCGCGGCCTCAAGTGTCCGCTCGACCCACGCTCGCAGCCCTGCGTCGCGGTCTTCTTTCTCCGGAATCTCTGCGACCTTGGCGAGGTCCTGAGGCAAGCGCGGGTCCAGCGGATCCGCGATCCGCGAGGCTCGTACGTCGGCGACGCGCAGCAGGGCCTCTAGCCAGGCGAGCTGGAACGTCCCGTACCGCTCGCGCAGGGACACAACGCGTTCAACCCAGCTCGGCCCGTAGCGGCGGGAAAGACCAAGCTTCGCGGGTTCGAGATGGAGCTTGACCTGCGGTAGCTGGAACTGGGTTCCGTCGTCGGGATTCGCCAGTTCAAGCAACGGAAGCAAGTCACCGTCCCGCACACCCCGAATCGGAAAGCTTCCACCGGGGGCAGGATTCTCCTGATCTCGTGGGCTCATCGCCAACGTGGCGCGCACTTTCCCGTGATGGGACACGACTAGGTAGAGGACGAGGTTCAACGTGCTCTCGTCCAGACCGACGAGGCGAGCGATGAAGTCATTCGGGTTGGCCAATCGTTCGTCCTCGGCGGGACGCTCGCGGCCGACGGTCTGCTCAAGCACGTCCTCGCGGCCGCCGTGCAACGCGGGGTGCTCGGGCTGTGCGCGCCAGACCAGCTCCAGAAGTGCCAGGCCGCTCGCGAGCTCGTGCCTGAACCCTGGGCGCTTCCCCACGCAACTGTGGTCGTACAGGCCTGAGAGTGCGTGCCATCGCCCCCGGGGAGCCTTCGCCAGGGGGACCTCTGGCGCGATGCCGTTTCGGTCCTTGATCGCAGCGGCGAAGGCGGGGTGTGCCTTCCCGACGTCGTGCGCGAGGGCCGCGATCTCCAGCGCCTTTGTTGCCGGCGTCCCCGCTTCCAGCCCGACTGCCAACGCGCCGCTTCGGGCGTGGGCCGCCGTCTCCGCACCGTGGGTCGCGATGGTCTTGTACTGCCGGCTGGCATCCCCGATGCCCTCGCTCAGCTCGTCCTGTTCGTCCGCGGCGTCTGCGGCA
>JAVKJV010000073.1:0-12031 GCA_031458775.1 Candidatus Fervidifonticultor quartus
GAGGCCGCCCGTCCTCAACGGTCCAGCGCGCGGTCGTCACCGGCACCAGTTCGTCGTCGAACGTGCCAGATTGCTGGGCCGCAGCCGCCGCGAGGTGGCTGCGCAGCGCGAAGCGGTCCTGCTCCTCGCGCGACACGCCGTAGCGCCGGGCAACGATCTCGGCTGTCAGCCCCATGCTCAGGAAGACGTCGGGCCAGTGCTCGGCCAGATGCGGGTTCGGCGCGTACTTGTTGCCCTGCATCGGTACCAGGCTCATGCTCTCAGTACCGCCGGCGACGGCCACGTCGTGCTGCCCGGTCATGACCTGTTGCGCGGCGATCGCGATCGCCTGCAGGCCCGACGAGCAGAAGCGGTTGATCGTCATTCCGGGGGTCGTGATGGGCAGTCCGGCGCGCAGCGCCACGATGCGCGCCATGTTGAGGCCCTGCTCGGCTTCGGGCAACGCGCAGCCCAGGATGCAGTCCTCGACGTCCTGAGGATCGAGACCGGGCACTTGGCGCACCGCTTCGCGCACGGCCAGGGCGCCCAGTTCGTCGGGGCGGGTGTCCTTGAGCGTCCCCCTGGGCGCCTTGCCCACCGGCGTTCGCACCGACGACACGATCACGGCATCCCGCATCGCCTGCTCCTCAATTGCGCAGAGGCCGGCCGGTCTGCAGCATGTGGCGGATGCGGTCCTGCGTCGCCGGCATGCCGAGCAGACTCAGGAAGGCCTCGCGCTCGAGATCGAGCACATAGTCTTCGGCGACGCGCGTCCCTTCCGGCACCGCGCCGCCGCACAAGACGTACCCCAGCTTCGTCGCGACGGTGACGTCGTGCGGGGTGATGTGGTTGCCGGTGCGCATGATGTGCAGGATCGACTCGATCGCGGCCAGGCCGCGCTGGCCCAGGACGGGTATCAGGGACGCCGGGCCGGGCCGGTAGTGGCCTCGGGCGAGCGCCAGGGCCGCGGCCTTGGCGTCCGAGAGCAGGCGGTCACCGTTGATCGTGATCCCGTCGGCCTCGCGGAGCAGACCGAGCCGCCGCGCGTCTTCGGCCGAGGTCGAGACCTTGGCCATCGCGATCGTCTCGAAGGCCCAACGCAGTACCGGCAGCAGGTCGGCCTGGGTATCAGCCGGCACGCGCGCGGCCACGCGTCTGGCCATCTCCATCGTGCCGCCCGCCGCCGGGATGAGCCCGACGCTGGCCTCGACCATTCCCATATGGGTCTCGGCCGCGGCCTGTGCACGCGTCGCGGCGAAGCAGACCTCGACACCGGCGCCCAGCGTCCGGCCGAACGGCGCGGCGACGATGGGCGCCGGCGACCGCCTGAAGGCCATCATCAGCTGCTGGAGCCGCCGCACGGCGCGATCGAGTTCGTCCCAGTTGCCGTCCTGCGCCTCCAAGAGGATGAGCATGAGATTGGCACCTGCCGAGAAGTCCGGGCCCTGGTTGCCGATCACGAGGCCGTCGAAGTCGGTCGAGAGCCGCTCGAGCGCGCGAAAGCCCATGGCCGTGGCGTCTTCGCCGATCGTGTTCATCTTGCTGTGGAACTCGAGGCAGACGATGCCGTCGCCGAGGTCGATGAGGCTGGCGCCGGGATTGGTCTCGATGAGCGCCCCACGCGTCTTGAGGCGGGCCAGGCTGATGCGTTCACCGTCTTCCGGCAACGGGACATGCATTCCGGCTCGCGGGTCGAAGACGAGCCGGCGCGCGGTGTCTTCGAGGTAGAACGAGCCCTGACCGCCGGCGCGGACGGCGTGCAGCAGCGGCGGTGCGTCCGGGGCATCACTGGGTGCGGGAACGAGCCGAGCCGTGGCGCCGGCGTCTGCCAGCAGGTCCCACAGCTCGAACGGACCGTGATCCCAGCCGAACCCCCAACGCATCGCCTGATCCACGCTCAGGACGTCGTCGCTGACTTCCGGGATCCGCCTGGCCGCGTAAGCGAGCGTGGCGCCGAGCAGGCGTCGCAGAAACTCGCCGTAGACGTCCGGCATCGCCAACAGCGTGGCCAGCCGCTTCCCCGGGTCCGCGATGGTGCGGGCCGCGTCGAGGTTTGCGGCGCTCGTGCGCCTGCGGGGACGATACTCCAGCGTCCGGTGGTCCAGCGCCAGGACGTCGCCGTCTTTCCGACGGTAGAACCCGCCGCCGGACTTCTCGCCGAGCCATCCGCGCCGCGCCATCTCACGCATGAACGGCGGCGGTTCGAAGATCGCGCGTTCCTCATCGCCGGGCAGATACCGGTACGCGTTGACTGCCACGTGCAGGATGACGTCGAGCCCGGCGAGATCGGCGGTGCGAAACGTGGCGCTGCGCGGCCGGCCGATGAGCGGCCCGGTCAGCTCGTCGACGTCGTCGATGTCGAGGTTGAGCTCGAGCATGAGCTGCGCGGCCTTGAGGAATCCATACGTCCCGATGCGGTTGGCGATGAAGTTGGGCGTGTCTTTGGCACGCACCACGCCCTTGCCCAGCACACCGGCGCCCCACGCCGTGACGGTCTCGACCACGCCAGGGTCGGTCTCGGCGGTGGGGATGACCTCGAGCAGCTTCATGTAGCGCGGCGGGTTGAAGAAGTGCGTGCCGAGGAAGTGAGTCCGCAACTCGGCGGAGGCCCGGGCGGCGACGGCCGCCACCGGTAGTCCAGACGTATTCGTGCTCACGACCGTGTCGGGTGTGCGGTGGTGCTCGATGCGCGCGAGCAGGTCCTGCTTGACACCCAGATCTTCGACGACCGCTTCGATGACCCAGTCGGCGCCGCGGATCCTGTCGAGATCGTCGGCGATGTTGCCCGGCGTGACGAGGGCGGCGCGCTCGACGGTGTAGAAGGCCGGCGGCTGCGCCTTGGCCGTGCGCTCGATGCCGGCGCGGGCCAGGCGGTTGCGGACCTCCGGCGATGCCAGCGTGAGTCCTTTGCGTGCCTCATCGGCGGTCAGGGTTTCGGGCGCCAGGTCCAGCAGCAGCACGCGCACCCCGACGTTGGCCAGGTGTGCCGCAATGGCGCTGCCCATGACGCCCGCACCGATCACCGCCGCGCGCACGAGCCGGCGAGGTCGCCGCACCGGGGAACCGGGCATCATCATCCGCGCGAAGCGGCTCCAGAGCCTCCAGTGGATTCCGGGACGGTTTCGCGCCGCGTGCGATGCTCTCCTCGGCGGCACCGCGGGCAGACCCCTCTGAACTCCACCTGACGGCTGCGGACGAGCCACCCGCGCGCCGCGTGTTTCGATGCCGCCCCGGCGGGGAGGCGGACCGATCTGTCCCCGCCGGGGGGCGCGATGTCAACGATGCACCCGCACCGCTCGCAGATGAGGTGGTCGTGGCGGTGGAGGTTGACGTCATACCGCATGACGCCGTCGGCGCCGAAGAACCGCAGCAGCAACCCGCGCTCGCTCAGCGCCTGGAGGTTCTGGTAGAGCGTGGCGATGCTCACCGGTCGCCCGGCGCGCCGCAGGCCGTCGAGAATCTCGTTCGCGGCCAAGTGTGCTCCCCGTCCCTGGAGGAACTCCAGCACCGCCCGCCGCGACGCCGTCGCGCGCAGCCCGCGCTGCCGCAGCGCCCGCGCGACATCGGGCGGCTTACTTGCGCGGCCGGGAGACCAGGTTCTCAAGGAACTCCTCATGCCCGACCTCGTCCTCCAACAGCTCGGTTGCGAGGGCGTAGGTCACCGGGTCCTTCCCGAACGTCTTCTTGGCCAGCGCATTGTAGGCCCGGATTGCGCCGGCCTCGGCCTTGATCTGGTCCTGCACCATGCCATCCGCGTCGGCCCAGTCCGTGCGCGGTGCGGTCCACGGCGCGTTCGCCCCGGCTTCCCATTCCCGCGGATGGACCACGGGGTCGCCGCCAAGCTGGAGGATGCGCTCCGCGAGCTTGCCCGCGTGACCCAGTTCTTCCATAGCCTCTTCCTTGAAGTGCTCGGTCAGTTCCTCGCCATGGAAGCCCTCGGCGACGGTCGCTGTGATCCAGTACGAGTAGAACGCGAGCAACTCGTCGAGATACGCACGCTTGAGATCCGCGACCAGTTCGTCAACGTTCAGGTCGACAACCGCTCGTCCGGTCTGGCCCATCGTTCCCTCACCTCGGTCTGGCAGTTTATCCATATTCATAATGAGTATGGATTATTCCTATCCTACCCCCGAGGGGTCTTGCTGTCAATCGGCGCGGACCTCACCCAGCAGGGAGCAGACCGTGCGGGTCGGCCCCGGCCTCGCGACGGGTGCCCGTCAAGAAACCATCAAGGACGGTCCGGTGGCAAGCCCGCACCCCGATGCGGCAGGCCTTCGGGTCGAGGAACGGTATCCCGGATGCCGAAGTGGGAATGCGCACGCCTCTGAGGCAAAGGAGCGCACTTGGGCGTCGGACGCTACATCCTGGCGCGGCTGGCGTTGACCGTGCCGATGCTCCTCATCCTCCTCACGGTCGTCTTTCTGATCCTGCGTGTCATCCCGGGTGATCCGTGCCTGGCCATGCTCGGCGGCCGCAACGTCGGGCCCGAGCAGATCGAGAGCTGCCGCAAGTCGCTCGGCGTGGACCGACCCCTCCACGTGCAGTATCTGACGTATCTCGGCGGCCTGCTGCGGGGGAATCTCGGTGAGTCTATCCGCACCGGGCTGCCGGTGATCGTCGAACTGCTCGAGCGCTTCCCGGCGACCATTGAACTGGCCTTCACCGGGATGCTCCTGGCGACGCTGGCGGGCATGGTCACCGGCATCTTCGCCGCCACCCACAGCGACCGGCCCGTCGACCACGGCTTGCGCCTGTTGAACATCGCCTCGTTCGCCATGCCGGTCTTCTGGATCGGGCTGATGTTCATCTCGGTTTTTGCCGTACGCTTGCAGTGGCTGCCGGTCGGCGGGCGGCTCGATCCGGTCGGCGGCGCGACCTTCGAGCCGGTGACGAGGTTCTACGTGCTCGATGCACTGCTCCGGGGCGACGCCGCGACGTTCGTTGACGCCTTGCGGCACCTCGTCATGCCGGCAATCACCCTGGCGATCGTGATCTCGGGGTTCATCGGGCGCATGAGCCGGACGAGCATGCTCGAGGTGTTGGGCAAGGACTATGTGACGGCCGCGCGCTCGAAAGGCCTCGAAGAGCGTGTGGTGATCGGCAAGCACGCGCTGCGCAATGCCCTGATACCTATTGTGACCGTGATCGGGCTGCAGTTCGCGCTCCTGATGGGCGGTGCGGTCCTCACCGAGACCGTGTACTCCTGGCCCGGGGTGGCGCGGTATCTGCTCGAGAGCATCGAGAACCGCGACTTTCCGGCGATTCAGGGCACCGTGGTCTTCATCGCGGTGTTCATTTCGGCCGTGAACCTGGCCGTGGACGTCTTGTATGCGCGGCTCGATCCCCGTGTCCGCTACTAAGGCGCTTCAGCGCCGGCCGTCGTGGATCCGCGGGTCCCGCGTCCTCATGTTCGCGGGTCTGGTGGTGGTCGGGCTGTTTCTCTTCGTTACAATCTTCGCCAGGGTCATCGCGCCGCACGATCCGACGGTCGCGGCCGCGACCGAGCGCCTGCAGCCACCGAGCCGGGAGTTCTTCATGGGCACCGATCAACTCCGGCGCGACGTGTTCAGCCGGGTGCTCTACGGCGGCCGGATCCCGCTGCTTGTCGCCGCCATCTCGTGTCTGTCGTCGCTGACGCTGGGCACGCTGTTGGGCTGGACGTCCGGGTTCCTCGGCGGCCGGGTGGACCGTGCCCTCTCGACGACGATGGACGCGATCTACTCGTTTCCCGCGCTGGTGCTGGCCATCTCGATCGTCGCCATGCTGGGCCCGGGCTTGCTGAACATGATCGCGGCCATCGCATTCGTGTACATCCCGGCCTACTTCCGTGTCGCGCGCGGGCAGTCGCTGGTGGTGCGGGAACAGGAGTACGTTGAGGCGGCGCGCGCCGCCGGGGGGTCGACGGCGCGCGTGCTGCTGCGGCACGTCGCGCCGAACACGCTGAGCGCCGTCATGACCGTGCCATCGTTCAACATCGCCGACGCGATTGTCACCGAGGCCGCGCTGTCGTTCCTCGGATTCGGGCTCCCGCCGCCCACACCGGATTGGGGCTTCGACATCCAGAACGGCCAGCGGTTCCTGCAGTCGGGCTTCTGGTGGCTCATCACGTTTCCGGGGTTGATGATCGTGCTGCTGTCGCTCGGCTTCGGCATGGTGGGGGAGGGGGTGAACGACCTGCTCAACCCGAGAAGGCGACGTTCGTTGGGATAGAGAAGAGCCTGAATGCAGTCCACACGGGAGGTGAGATGCGTGAGCAAGGGTGCGGTTGTTGCGATTGTCGTTGTAGCCCTGGCGCTGTACGCGCCGACGGCCATCCCGGCAGCCACGCCTCGGGACACCATCGTCCTGGGGACGACCGACAAGATCGCCACCCTTGATACGGCGAACTCCTACGACTACTGGACCTGGCACGTCTTCCAGAACACCGCCGAGGCGCTTGTGGCGTTCAAGCCCGGCACCACGCAGATTGTGCCGTCGCTGGCGACGTCCTGGGCGGTCTCCGCCGACGGCAAGGTCTACACGTTCAATCTGCGCCGCGGCGTGACGTTCACCGATGGCGCACCCTTCAACGCCGCCGCGGTCAAGTTCTCATTCGACCGTGCGTTCAGGCTGAAGGGGCCGGAGGGCGCGCTCGGCCTCATCGAGAACATCAAGTCGGTTGAGGCGGGCAATCCGTACACCGTCCGTATCACCCTGAAAGACGCCGACGCGACCTTCCTGTCGCGCGTCTCCGAGTCGATCCCCATCTCCGACATCGTGAGTCCCAAGAGCACGCCGGCCAACGCATTCGCCAAGGGCATCCAGTACGCGGGCACGGGGCCGTATCGGCTCGCGCAGTACGTGCCGGGCCAGCGTACGGTGTACGAAGCCTACCCGCGCTACTGGGGCACCAAGCCCAAGAGCCGCCGCGTGATCACGATCTTCTACTCCGACTCGGCGGCGCTGGCCGCGGCGGTCGAGTCCGGCCAGGTGGATCTCGGCTACCGCACCTTCAGCCCCGAGGACATCACGCGGTTGAGCAAGTCGGCGAAGCTCCAGGTCATGAAGAGCGCGTCGTTCCCGTCGGTGCGCTACATCGTGTTCAACGTCACGGCCAAGCCCTTCGATAACGTCAAGGTTCGTCGGGCGATCATGTACGCGGTGAACCGCGACCGCATCGTGAGCGACGTGTTTGGCGGGTTGAACCAGGCCCTGTACACAATGGTCCCGCCGGGCATGTGGAGCTCGACCAACGTCTTCCCGCAGCGCGACCTCGGCAAGGCGAAGAGCCTCTTGACCGAGGCGGGCTACTCCGAGAGCAACAAGCTGGGGGTGACGCTGTGGTACACCCCCACGCACTACGGCAACACCGAGGCCGACGCGGCCGCGGTCCTCAAGACTTCACTGGAGGAGACCGGGATGGTGACCGTCGAGGTGAAGTCGTCGGAGTGGGGCGACTACACCAAGGCGTTTGCGGCCGGCCAGCTCCCGATGTTCCTGCTCGGCTGGTTCCCGGACTTCGTGGATCCCGACAACTTCCTGGCGCCCTGGCTGACCGAGAGCCCCGAGGGTCTGGGCACGTACCTGAACAAGGCGACGAGCAGCGTGGACAAGGCCTTCTACGCCGAGTTCCAGAAGCTGCTCGGCGGCGCCAAGAAGACGGCCGACATCAAGGTGCGCGCCGACTCGTACCGCCGCGCGCAGCAGGTGCTCGCCGACAGCGCGATTCTCATCCCGCTGTGGCAGAACCTCGCGCAGAGTTACGTCATCGCGCAGAAGAACGTCAAGGGTATCACGCTGGATGCGACGACGATCTTCCGGACCTACCTGCTGTACAAGGAGTAGACCGGACGTTGGCGCAGGCCGGGGGCCCGGTTGTGTCTTCGACGGGCCCCCGGGCACTTGCCGCAATCACACCCCGCCGCCGGCCCGCCCGGCCGCCGTCAGCCCAAAATCGGATAAGATAGTGCACATATCCTGATGCTACCCTCTCTCCTCGGGTTTCGCCGCGACGGTGCCCAAGGTCCGTGCCGCCGCCGTCTCCCTGATTGCCGGCGTCGCGATCCTTGCGCTGAAGCTTGCCGCCTACTTCCTGACCGGGTCGATCGCGTTGCTGTCGGATGCCGCGGAGTCGGTGGTCAACGTGGTCGCGGCCAATATCGCGCTGATCAGCCTGCTCGTCTCCGTGCGGCCGCCCGACGCCGACCACCAGTACGGCCATGCCAAGGCCGAGTACGTGAGCAGTGCCACCGAGGCGACGATGATCGGGATCGCGGGCCTGGTCCTCATCGGCACCGCGGTCAACCGGCTCATCCACCCGCAGCCTCTGGAGCGCCTGCCGCTGGGTCTGGGATTGCTCGCCGCCTCCGCGGCGGCCAACCTGGCCGTCGCGATGGTGTTGCTGCGCGTGTCGCGCGCCGAGCGGTCCATCGCGCTGGAGGCGTCGGCCCGGCACCTGCTGTCCGACGTGTGGACCAGTGTCGGCGTGTTTGCCGGCGTCGTGCTCGTGCTGGTCACGGGCTGGACGCCGCTCGACCCGGTCGCCGGCATCGCCGTCGGCGCCAACATCCTCTGGATGGGCGTGGCGATTTACCGGCGATCGGTCAGCGGGCTCCTCGACGTGAGGCTGCCGCCCGAGGATGAGGGGAAGATCCGGGCGATCCTCGACGCGCACGGGGACGAGATCGTCGAATACCACGCCCTGCGCACGCGGCAGGCGGGCCCGGGCCGCTTCCTCGACCTGCACCTGGTCCTGCACCGGACGCTCACGGTGGGTCAGGCGCACGCGCTGACCGACGACCTGGAGCGGCACATCGAAGAGAGCCTGCCGGGCAGCGATGTCACCATTCACGTGGAGCCCTGCGAGCGGTCGTGCGCGCGTTGCGGCACTATCGAGAGGCGCCGACCGTGACGTCGGCGACGTCCGCGGGCGCGGTCCCGCCGCAGCACCTGTCGCTCCCGCCGGACGTTCAGGCGCGTGTCAGGGCCCGGCTGCTCGCGTGGGATCAGGCCGGCTTCTCGCGCCGTCTCTGGCAGAAGGACCACACCCTGTGGTCGCCGGTTCCGGTGCCTGAACTGGTCGACCGTCTGGGCTGGCTCGATCTGCCGGGGGCGGCGAGCGCCGAGGCCACCGGGCTCCGCGCGTTCGCCGACGACATCCGCGCGCTGGGCGTACGTCACGTCGTGTTGTTGGGCATGGGCGGGTCGAGCCTTGCGCCCGAGGTGTTTCAGGCCACGTTCGGGAGCGCGTCCGGGTGCCCTGAGCTGGTCGTCCTGGACAGCACGCACCCCGCCGCCGTGCGGACGCTGGCCTCACGGCTGGCGCCGCGGCAGAGCCTGTTCATCGTGTCGAGCAAGTCGGGCACGACGACCGAGACGCTCTCGTTCTACCGGTACGTCTGGCACGCGTTGCAGACGGCGGGCGCGCGTCCCGGTGAGCACGTCGTCGCGATTACCGATCCCGGGACGCCGCTGGCCAGCCTCGCGGCGCAGCGCGGCTTCCGGCGGGTGTTCACCGCCCCGCCCGAGGTCGGCGGACGGTACTCGGCGCTGTCCGTGTTCGGCCTCGTGCCCGCCGCTCTGATCGGGTGCGACCTGGCCGGGCTGGCCGACCGTGCCACGCGAATGGCCGCGGCCTGTGGGCCCGACGTCCCGGTCCCGGACAATCCCGGCCTCGTGCTCGGCGCCGTCCTCGGCGAAATGGCGCTGGCCGGCCGTGACAAGGTGACACTCATCAGCACCCCGTCGTTGTCGGCGCTGCCGGCGTGGATCGAACAGCTCATCGCGGAGAGTACGGGCAAATCCGGCAAGGGCATCGTGCCGGTGTGCGGCGAACGGCTGGTCGCGCCCGCCGCGTACGGCACGGATCGCGTCTTCGTCTACCTGGCCCACGTCTCGGACGGCGACACGGCCACGGACACGGGAGTGCATGCGCTCGAGGCCTCGGGGTATCCGGTCGTGCGTATTCACCTGTCCCGTCACACCGACCTGGCCGCCGAGTTCTTTCGCTGGGAGATCGCCACGGCCGCGGCGGGCGCGGTGCTGGGCATTCAGCCGTTCGACCAGCCCGACGTGCAGCTCGCGAAAGACCTGGCGCAGCAGGCGATGGCCAGGAAGGCCGCCGTGCGGGCCGGGGCGGCGCCCGAGGGCGTGACGGCCCAGGGGGCTGCCGGTGCGCATTCGACCGCCGAGGTCTCAACGGCCGAGCCGGCGGCGCTCGCCACCGCGCTTCGTGCCTGGATGTCGCAAGTCCGCGCGGGCGATTACGTGGGGCTCCAGGCCTATCTCGCGCCGGGGCCGCAGACCACCGAAGTCCTACAGTCGTTGCGACACGTCCTGCGGGATCGGCTTCGCGTCGCGACCACACTCGGGTACGGCCCGCGTTTCCTGCACTCCACGGGGCAGCTCCACAAGGGCGGGCCCAACACCGGTGTCTTCCTGCAGCTCGTCGATGAGCCCGCGGACGACGTCGCGGTGCCGGAGACCGACTACACGTTCGGCGAGTTGATCCGGGCGCAGGCGCTCGGCGACCTCGCCGCGCTGCAGCAGCGCGGTCGCCGGGTCTTGCGCGTGAACCTTGGTCGAGATGCCGGTGCCGGGCTCGCCACCGTGCTCGCCGCGCTCGAGGCGCGGCACGGATGACGCGAAGCCCGGGGAGGTTGGGCATCAACAGTCCCGGAGCATCATCACCCGCCGAGCGGCCGCGCGACACTCAGGACGCGCACCTGGACCGACCTCGTGATCACCCCGGAGCGCGGGGTCAGGTTCGTGGACGGGTTGCTCACCGGATTCCACGAGCCGAGGACCACGCACCTGGCCATGCTGGCGACGATCGCCGGGCGGGAACACCTGGAGCGGGCGTACCATGCCGCTCTGGAAACCGGCTATCTGTGGCACGAGTTTGGGGACGTGCATCTCTTGTTGCCCGACCAGGCTGACACCCGCTGACCGCTGGCCCGCGTCGGCCGGCGTCGCACCTTACGCGGCACATCGGGTCATACGATGCCGCGCCCGCCGTTAACCCGTGCGAGGAACACATCCTGCAGTCGGCCGCCGACGTGCCCCTGGGAACGCAGCAGGAACTCGCCGCGTTGCTAGAAGCAGATAGTGGCCTGACGTGGTCAGACACCGTGGGGTCCGGGGCATCCGCAGCGGCACGCGCCCGGCACTCTCTGACAACCCGAAGGAAGGCGTGATGTCACACCGACACGTGGCCATCGTTGTGGCGTTGACACCGTTGGTCGCCCTCGCGGCCGTCGAGACGACTCTGGCGCACGCCAGACTCGTGAGGGCCTCGCCGGCACCGAGCAGCACACTGAAGGCCGCGCCGCGCCTCGTGCGGGCGGTCTTCAACGAGGAACTCGACCCCCGGGGGAGCACGCTGATCGTAACAGATGCTCGGGGTCGTCGCGTGGATGACGGGCGGGGCGGCGTGGATCTCGACGATCTCGATCGCAAGACCCTGGTCGTCCGGCTGCGCGCGCTCGGTCCCGGCACGTATACCGTACGCTGGAGGGCCACGTCGGCCGATGACCAGTTCGTCGCCTCGGGGAGCTTTCGATTCACGATAGCGCGATAGCGCCTCCGCGTATGCGGTATCCCGCGCGCCTGCTGGCGTTCGTGTTCATCGTGGTCGCCGGCCTCTGGATGGCGGCGCCGCCCGCCTTTGGTCATGGTTTGATCGAACGATCGAGCCCGGCGGCAAACTCCGCCCTCGAGACCCCGCCGCGCGCGGTCGACTTGTGGTTCAACGAGCCGGTCGATCCGACGTTCAGCACCGCGACAGTGGTCGATCCCTCGGGTGCGCGCGTCTCGGAGCGCGTCACGGTGTCCCCGGATGGCCGCAGGATGACCGTGCCCTTGCGCGAGCTCTCGCGCGGGTTCTATACGGTGCGCTGGCGGGTGCTGTCCACGGTTGATGGTCACACCACCGGTGGCGCCTTCGCGTTCACCGTCGGGCTCGGTGCCCGCCCGCCGGAGCAGTTCGGCGGTACGACCGCGCCGGAGGCCGGGCTGGCGCTCGTGCGCTGGATCGGGTTCTCCGCGACCCTCTTGCTCGTGGGCACCGCATGGT
>JAVKJV010000074.1:0-11988 GCA_031458775.1 Candidatus Fervidifonticultor quartus
TTGACCAGGACCTCGCGGTCGGCGCAGATCGCGTAGCCGGTCAGCCCCTCCGGATAGCCCTCCACGACCGCGACAATCGTGCGGCTCGGCCCCGGTACAGGCAGGGTCGCCACGGAGATGATGCGTCGGAACCCGGCATACGGGCTCGCGCACGGCGGCGTGCCTCCGGCCGGCTCAACGCACGACACCGTGACCGTCGCCGTGCCGAGCATGGCGCCCGTCAGGCCATCGGTCATCGGGATGGTCTCGCCGGTGTAGCTGTCGGCACCCGTGGTTTGGAGCCGGGCAATCGCGTAGTGCACGCCGGCCTCCGCGATGTTGAAGACCCTGGTCGCCTGCAACTGCCGCACGCCCGCCGACAGATCCGAGGCGATGACGAACATCACGCCAGCCGTGACGATCACGATCAGGCTGAGGAAGAGCAGGATGAACATCATCACCGCTCCGCGCTCGCCGCAGGCCGTCCGGCCATGGTCTCGACGCATGCGCCTCACCTCTCTCCTCCCACCCGATCGCCACCCAACTACGGCGGGATGACCTCGGTCGGGTTCGTCCAACTGTTGGCATACGGCTCGGGATTCCGAAACATGACGTTCCGGGTGACCGACACCTGGTGCGGCCCCGACGTGCCCTCGGAGCCCTGCACCGCCAGTGTCACGCGAATCATCTGGATTCGCCGGATGTCCGCCGCCGACGTCAGGTTGGTCACCTCGTTCCCGTTCGCCGAAAAGTACTGGAAGGTCAGACCCAGCACGTTGATCCGGGGATCGGACAACTGCGTGGTCGCGGGTGCGCCGCCCACGCACGGGTACCGGTACTCCATCACCACCTGGTTGCTCCCGACGGTCCCGACGAAGTACCCGACGGTCATGAGTTCGTTGCCGGCCAGTGTGTCGCTGTTGAGGATCTCGCCACTGACGTACACCTGGCTGGCGGTCGGCAGCAGACTGGCATCCTGAGCCACGACGCGATCCCGGCAGCGCAGTGGATAGGCGGCCTGCGCCGGATCGGTAGGGTTCACGTTGAGCCCGGCGTTGCGCAGCCGTTCGGACATCCACTCCAGGGTTTGCCGGACGGTCGCCGTGTCGGCCGACCGCACGTTGACGATCAGCTTGCTCCTCGTCGCCGCGCCGACCAGGATGGACATGGAGCTCACGATCAGCACCATCATCGCGATCGACACCAGAACCTCGAGGAGCGTCATCCCGGCCTGCGCCTTGAAGCGGCCAGGGCGCTCGGTGTCGGTCTCGGCCACGAACTCGGCCGCGGTCCTATGGGGGGAGCGCATGGGTGAAGTTCGAGACGTAGGTGCTGAGGATCGTGTACGGCGGCGCGTCAGACGTCTCATAGAGGATCACCGTGAGCTTGCGTAGCGCGAGGCCCGGCACATCTTCGGCCAGGATCCGCGCGCGATCGAAGCCTTCTGGAATGCGCGGCTCGTCGAGGTTGCCGTAGCTCGTGTATCCAGTCGTCTGGGTCAGAACCCGTTCCGTGCCCACGCTCGGGATGAAGGAGTACCCTTGCAGCCGCAAATAGTCGAGCTCGGCCTGGACCCACGCGGCCGCATCGGTCCGCACCTTGCCCCGCCGGGCTTCGGTCATACCGTACAGCAGACCGCCCAGCACGCCGGTGGCGATGACGCCGAGGAGCGCGGTGGCGACGACGGTCTCGACGAGCGTGAAACCCGCGCGGCCGCGGATCCGCGCGATGACCCGATGCCCCGAGTCAGGATTCACTGTGCGTCACCCGTCCTGTACCGTCTTCAACGGTGATGATATACGTGCGCCCGAAACTGCTCGACACCGTGAGGGTCAGGGCCGCGTTCGGGACCCCCCGGCGGTTGAATGTGACGGATTGCAGGGTGGACCCGAACGTCATGTGCGGCGGGAGCGTGTCCTGCCTGAGCACCGTGCTGCCGGACGCGGTGGTCACGGTGATGGTGTACGTCCGGTTCTGGAACGCCGCGGTGACGCTGGCGCGCCGGGTGAAGGCGGCCTGTTGGCCAGCGGTGATGTCGCGCGCCAGCGATCGCACCCAACCGTCGGCCTCTTCGCGGGCCAGGGCGACACGCACGCTCCCGGCCGCCAGCGTCATCAGGACCGCCACGAGTGACAGGACGACGACCAGCTCGATGAAAGTGTAGCCTCGTTCGGGTGCCGCGGTCCGCGCGGTGCCGCCAGGTCCGCCACGGCTGATCGCTCGCCTCTCCACGACAAACACCCCTTCGACGGTCCCGGCCCTCGCCAGCCGTCCGTGTCCGCACACCGTGGGCTCGACGCCGCACCTCCCCTGGAGTCACTCAGGGGGGTGCACGCTGGTGGATTCGTTCAGAAGGGTTCTGCCCAGGGGGGCGTGGCCTTAGTCGCGCCGGAGACGTCGCCGAATCGCTCCGGGTTTGGCCCTTCGGAGGCGCTCGGACCTCACCTCCGGCTGGTTGAGCGCCTCACGCGTATTTAGGCCGGCACTTCACGCTGCGCGAACATGAGGACCGAGTAGTCCAGGTTCTGCGCGGCGACCCCGAACTGCCGCAGCATCGCCATCGCCTGCGCGCGGTGGTGCACCTCGTGGAAGAGAAACTGCGCCACCATGTCGGCGGGCGTCGCCGACATGTAGAGGATCTTCCCGGGCGGTGAGACCGTCGCGCGCCACTCGCGCTGCTGTGTCCAGTCGTTCACCGCGGCCAGGGTCGCGCGCGTGCGAGGTTCGAGCGCCAGCCAGGCTGTCTCGAGATCGACGAAGGTCGGGTACCGGTCCTCGGTGATCGGCCATTGCTCGCGTGGCGGGACGGTCTCCCCCGCCAGGCGGGTCATGTAGATCCACTCGGCTCGTGCCATCTCGACCAGGGTCGCGCGCACCGTTTTGAGACCGAACGGGAACTCGCGGGTGTACTGTTCGTGGGTCAACGGCCGGACCCAGTCCAGGAGCCTGCGCCGCGCCTTCGTCAGGTACTCGTAGAGCCGCAGGGGATCAAGAGCCATATCGCCGTCACCTCGCTACTGGACTACGCGCTCCGCATCGGAGCCGCGTGCGCTCCTACTTTGTCGAGGACGCCGAGCAGCGTGTGCACGCCGTCCTCGGCCTGCTCCCGCGTGATAATGAGAGGCGGGGTGAGCCGCAGCGACGCGTCGCCGCACTTGATCAGCACGAGACCGGCCGAGGCCCCGGCGCGCAACACGCTCTTCAACAGCGCGGGCGCCGGCGCGCGCGTCGCGGGGTCGAGAATCTCGATCCCCAGCATGAGCCCGAAGCCGCGCACGTCGCCGATCTGCGGCGTCCGGTCTCGGGCCTCGACCAGCATCTGCCTGATGAACGCACCGATCTCCGCGGCGCGAGCGACCAGTCCCTCGGACTCGACGACGTCGATCGTCGCCAGGCCGCACGCGCACGAGACCGGGTTGCCGCCGAACGTCGAGCCGTGCGCACCAGGCTCCCAGGCCTCGGCGATCTCCCGGCGGGCGAGCATCGCGCCAAGCGGGAGCCCCCCGCCGATGGCCTTGCCCATGACCAGGATGTCTGGCTCCAGGCCCCAGTGCTCGATGGCGAACCACTTGCCGGTGCGGCCCATGCCGGTCTGGATCTCGTCGACCATCATGAGGATGCCGTGCTTCCTGGCCAGCGCCCAGAGACCCTCAAAGAAGCCCGGCGGCGGCACCAGATACCCGCCCTCGCCGAGCATCGGCTCCACGACAATGGCCGCGACCTCATCGGGCGGGACCACCGTCTTGAACGCCTGCTCGAGCAGCGTCAGCGCCGCCTGCCCCCGCTCTTCGGGCGTGCGGCCGAACGGCAGGTCCGGCGCCGGGTAGACCGCGTGATAGACGCCGGGCAGCAGTGCCGACAGATGCCTGCGGTAGGCCGACCTGCTCGCCGTCAGCGACAGGGCGCCGGCGGTGCGACCGTGGAAACCGTGCTGGAACGCCACGACGAGCGGGCGTCGGGTGGCGTAGCGCGCGAGTTTCAGGCCGGCCTCGACGGCCTCGGCCCCGCTATTGACGAGGATCCCCTTGCCGCTGCGCAGGGCGGCCGGGGCGATCGCGCGCAGCTTCTCGAGCATGCGCACGTACACCTCGTTGACACCGAGGTGAATCGAAGTGTGCATGAGCGTGCGCAACTGAGACGCGACCGCCTCGACGACCCTCGGATGGGAATGGCCGACCGACATCGTGGCGATGCCGGCGGCGAAGTCCAGATAGCGCCGGCCCTCGGCATCGAACAGATAGACGCCCTCGCCACGGACAAACGTCAGGTGCGTGTCGCGGGCAATCGCGGGCGCCGTGACAGCCTCGTAGCGGTTGAGCAGCTCTTCAGTCGTCGGCATGGCGCGTCTCCCCTCGAAGCCTTCCATGTGCGGTCATGCCCGTCGCGGACTGACTCGAGACGACGGGAACGCGGCTGCCCGCCCGGCCTGAGGATTCCTTCTCGGCCGAGGCGTCGTTCTCCTCACGGCGTAGCGCGCGGCCCGTCCTCAGCAGCCGGCTCGAATTCAGGAGGATGAGGATATCGGGAACGATCTGGGCGGCCGCTGCGGCGATGGGCGGCAGCAACCCCGCGACCGCAAGCGCAATCCCGAGGACGTTGTACGTGACGGCACCGAGCAGGTTCTGGCGAATCACGGCGAACGCGGCGCGCCCCGTGCGCAGGGCCTCCGTGACAAGCGTCCAGTCGTCCTGCATGAGCGCGACGTCCGCGGCCTCCAGTGCGGCGCCGGTGGCCGCGTCCATCGCCACTCCGACGTCGGCCTGCGCGAGCGCAGGCGCGTCGTTGATCCCGTCGCCGATCATCGCGACCGTCCGACCTTCGGCCTGCAGCCGCCGTACGTGCGCGATCTTGTCCTCGGGCAGGAGCTCGGCGCGAAAGCCGATGCCGAGATCGCGAGCCACCGCGGCCGCCGCGCGCGCGTTGTCGCCGGTCAGCATCGTGACGTCACGGACTCCGAGGCGCCGCAGCGCGGCCAGCGTGTCGCCGACGCCAGCGCGGGGCCGGTCGGCCAGGGCAATCACGCCGATGACCGCGCCGTCCTCGGCGACGAAGACCGCGGTCTGGCCGTCGGCTTCCACCGCGCTGGCCTGGTGCGCGGCTGCGGCCGGGGCCGCGATGCCGCGCTCATCAAGGAACCGCCGGCTTCCGACGGCGACGACGCGCCCGCGATCGCGCAGCACGACCCCGCGGCCGGGCGTGATCTCCACCTCGGCCGGCGGCGAACTATCAGCGGCCGCGCCGGCGGTGTCGGCGCCGCGACCGTCTACCGCGGAACGCGCGGCGGCCACAACGGCCGCAGCAAGCGGATGCTCCGAGTAACGCTCGGCTGAAGCCGCGACCCTCAGGACCTCAGCGGCCGGTCGGCCGTCTTCCGAGTAGACGCCGGTGACGTGCGGCTGACCCACCGTCAGTGTCCCGGTCTTGTCCAGCAACACCGTGTCGGCGCGGGCGAGCGCCTCGAGCGCGGCGCCGCCTTTGATGAGGATGCCGCGACGAGCGGCCCGTCCGACCGCGGCGAGGACGGCAACCGGCGTGGCGAGCGCGATGCCGCACGAACAGGACACGACCAGCACGGCGACCGCCGCGTGGGCCGACCGTCCGGCGAACCAGGCGAGCGCGGCGGCCGCGACCACCACGGGAACATAGTAGGCGGTCACGCGATCGGCGAAGCGCTGGACGCGACTCTTGTAGGCCTCGGCCTCTTCAACCAGACGCACGATCCGGCCGAATGTGCTGTCCGCGCCGATGTGCTCGGTGCGGACGCGCAGCACGCCGTCCAGGTTCACGGTCGCGGCCAGCACCCGCTGTCCAGGCTCCCGTTCGACCGGTATCGACTCGCCGGTGATCGGTGCCTGATTCACCGACGCGCGGCCAGAGATCACCAGCCCGTCCACCGGGATCCGCTCGCCGGGCTTGACGAGCACAACATCCCCTGGACTGACCTCCGGCGCCGGGACGACGCGCTCGACGCCGTCGCGCTCGACGCGTGCCGCAAGCGGCTGGAGCGCGACGAGTCCCCGAATGGCCTGACGCGCACGGCCGGCCGTGTAGGCGTCGAGGAAGTCGGCGACGCGCATGAAGAAGACGATCACCGCCGCGGCGCCGTACTCGCCGATCGCCAGCGCGCCGACGATACCCAGAGTCATGAGCGCGTGTGGCGTGACGTTGTGCGCGCGCAAGGCCAGCACGACGCGGCGGAAGATGGGCCAGCCGCCGATCAGCACCGCCGCGACGGCGACCGGCGCCGGTATCCGCCGGGTGGCAGCCTCAGCCCATCCGAGTCGCTCGGCCACCAGGCCGCCGAGCACGGCGAGCGCGACGATGAGGAGGAAGGCCCCGGAGATGAGGTCGGGCACCCGCGGGGCCGCGCCGCGGTCGACGCCGGCGGGCACCGTGTAGCCGAGGGCCTGCACCGCGCGACGCAACTCGTCGACGGACGTGCGCGCCGGGTCGTACTCGACCGTCGCGCGCTCGGTCGCCAGCGAAACCTGCGCGTGCCGTACCCCCGGGCTCTTCTGCAGCACGCGCTCGATCTTCAGCGCGCAGTCGGCGCAGTCCATGCCCCCCACGGGCATCTCGTAGCGCGCGGTGGTTGTGCTCACGCTCGGGCGAAGACCGCCACCATGTTCTGGCCGCCGAAGCCAAAACCGTTGGCGATGGCCGCGCGTACCCGCAGCCTCCGCGCGGTGTGGGGTACGCAGTCGAGCTGCACGTCGGGATCCTGGCGGTCGAGATTGATGGTCGGCGGGACGATGCCGTCCTGGATGCTCTTGACGGCCACCAGCGCCGCCAGGGCGCCCGCTGCGCCCATGAGGTGACCCACCATGGACTTCGGCGCGCTGACCGCAATCCGGTCGGCATGGTCGCCGAACACACTTCGGATGGCGCGAGCCTCGGCCACGTCGCCGATCGGCGTGGCCGTGGCGTGGGCGCAGACGTAGTCCACATCGGCCGGCTGCAGTCCGGCCCGTTGCAACGCGCGCGCCATCGCGCGCGCGGCCCCGCGGCCGTCGGGATCCGGCGCCGTGATGTGATAGGCATCGGCCGTGGCTGCACCGCTCAGCACCGCCGCGTAGGCACTCGCGCCCCGCGCCGCCGCATGCTCGCGGCGCTCCAGGACGAGTGCGACCGCGCCCTCGCCGAAAACAAACCCGTCACGGTCGGCATCGAACGGTCGGCTGGCCCGTTCCGGGTCGTCGTTGCGCCGCGACAGCGCACGCATGTTCGTCATGCCCGCGAACGCGAGCGGGGTGAGGGCGGCCTCGCTGCCCCCGGCAACGACCACGTCGGCGTCGCCATCGCGCAGGAGCCGCAAGGCGTCCACAATCGCCTGCACGCCGGCGGCGCAGGCGGCCGTCGAAGTGATCGCCGGTCCCCGCAGGCCGAGCGAGATCGACACCTGACAGGCGCCGATGTTCGGCATCATCATCGGCACGAACAGCGGACTGACCCGGCGCGGCCCCCGTTCGGCCAACACCGCAGTCTCGCGCTCCACCAGCGCCACGCCGCCGCCACCCGTGTTCATCACCACGCCGACCCGGTCGGCATTCTCGTCCGTGACGGTCAACCCCGAGTCGGCGAGCGCCTGCGCGGCCGCGGCCAGGGCGAACTGCGCGAACCGCTCCAGCCGGCTGGCGGTCTTGGCGTCCACGTACGGGGCTGGATCGAACCCGCGCACCTCGGCCGCGATCTGCACGGGCAGGGTCGATGCGTCGAAGTGCGTGATGCGTCCGACGCCGGAGCGGCCGTCAACGAGCGCCTGCCAGGTGTCCGCCGCGCTCAGACCGACGGGCGTCACGGCCCCGAGCCCGGTGACTACGACATCATCACGAGGCGACATGGCACACCAATCGTAGCAGAGCCTGCAAAGTGTGAGTAAGCCCCTGACCGCGGGAGCGTCCTCCGGTGTGCGGCGTCCACAACGGTCCGCATGCACGCGCGCCGGGGGAAGGAAACCCGCGGCTCCCGACCCGAACACACACCGGACATCACGACGTCGAGGAGGCAGGCACCGTGCGAAAGTGGAGACTGGCCCTGACAACGCTGCCTTGGGTGGCGCTCGTCCTGGGCCTCGCGTTCATCCGCCAGGATGTCCTGCGTGTCCGGGCGCTGGTCGACTTTGGCGACATTGGGCCGGTACTCACCGGCGTCGCGCTGCTCATCGGCCTCATGGTGGCCGGGGTCATCACCGATTTCAAGGAGAGCGAGCGACTACCTGCCGACTTGGCGACAACCCTCGAAACCATCGACGACGCCCTCGTCACGGCGCACGGCGTCACACCGTTCGACGTCTGGGCCGTCCGGAAGCGGTTCTACGACCTGACCCTGGTGATCGAGGCGTGGATGTTGAATCGTGTAAGGCCGGAGGAGTGCTTCCAGGCGCTGCGCCGGTTGAACGGACTCGTGGCCGATGTCGAGCGCGCCGGGGCCAGCGCGGTCTACATTGCTCGCCTGCTCGCGGAGCACCACAACCTGCGGAAGACCATCACGCGCATCGACGTGATCCGTCGCACGAAGTTCATCGAGACGGGGTACGCGCTCCTCGACATCCTCCTCGTTACGACGCTCCTGCTCCTGATCTTCTCCCAGTTCAAGAACTGGCAGGTACAGGGACTTGTGCTCGGCACGCTCTCGCTGATCTATATCTATCTCGTCCGGCTGATCCGCGACCTGGACAACCCGTTTGACTACGACCCCGCGCGCATGGAGCGCAGCGCTGCTGACGTGAGTACCCATCCGCTCACCGAGTACCGGCAGCGGCTCGAGCGCGCTCTCGATCAGGAGATGCCGCTCACTGCCGGCCATGAGGTCACGGCGTAGCCGGAGTGGCGACGGCCTCGACGACGGCCTTCACGAAGTCCGGCTCGGGCAGCGCGCCCACGACCTCTCGAGTCTCGTTGATGATGGTTTTGGGCACGGCATAGACGTTGTACTGCTGGCTCAGCGCCGGGAACTCGCTTGCCTCGACAATATCGGCGCGCACACGGGGCGACGCGATCGCGAGGCTCGCGGCCAGCCTGGCCGCGCGAGGGCAGTGGGGTCAGGTCGGGGTGACAAACACCTGAAGATGCGCGTCACCGGGCAGCGCGGCCAGCGCCTCCTGGGTCTGCGCGGACACCGGGGCGCGGCTCTTCGACACGTCGAGAATGACGTCAATCAGCGTCACGAACTCGTAGCCGGCCGGCATCCCGTAGAACCGCACGCCGAAGTCCTGCGCGCCCACGATCGCGGTCGCCGGCGTGCGGGCGATGCCGTATTGCGCGGCCACCTCGGGCTCGCTCACCATGCTGTGCTCCTCCAGGATGATGTGGTCCGAGAGCCCCGCGACCTCCTTGAGGATCTGACGCGTGTACTCGACCATCTCGTAGTCCTCCCCCGGCAGAGCCAACCCCCCGATGCTCGGGGCGAAGAACACGAGCCGTACGTCATCGGTCATCTCTTCGGCAAAGCGCTTTCGGAGGAAAGCGGCGTCCTGATCGTTGAGCAGCGGCATGTGATCTCCTTCGACAGGTCAACCCCACATGGTAACGAGGACCGGCCGGCATCTATTCGTCGCGGGCAGGGGACGTGCCTGTCGCGCGGAACACAAATGCCGATGGATCAGGCCGTCTTCGAGGAAGACCTCAAAGTGCTCTCGCACCTCCGGGGCTACGCCGAAGACCTGCGCCACTACAGCAACCTGATCAAGCAGGCGCACCCGCGGGGGATGTCGGCGCTGAAACTGGTGCTCAGCCGGCCGCCCGCAGCGGACTCGCTGGTCGCCGCGGTCTGCCGGTACGTGGCCGAGGGCGTGCCGATCGCCAGCGCGGTCGAGGCGGCGGAGTTGTTCGGCGTGCCGCCGTCACGGTTCCTCGCCGAAGTCGCGGCCCGGCCCGGATTTCCGCAGCCGCTGTTTGCGGCCGAGCACCGCCGGATCTGGCGCCTGGCCGATCTCGACGCCGTTCGCCGGGGTACGTAGTGGCGAAGGTCGCGCTGTGGGTCGTCTGCCGCAACTGCGGCCGGGTGTTCGACACCGGCCTGCGGATGGACGACCGGGCGTTCGCACGCGGCACGCTGGCCGCCAACTACCACACCTGCCCGCACTGCGGGGTGCGCAGCACCTACCGCAAGGCCGACTATGAGGTGCGCGAGGCGCCGGTCGGCCGTACCGGCCCGGCCTGAAGATACCTCGAGGGCGCGCGACGGCCAAGCGCGCCCTCGAGCAGGCGTGACGCGGTGCCGACCTTTTCCAGGTCCACGCCGGTTTCGATCCCCATCCCGTGCAGCATGTAGAGCAGGTCTTCGGTCGCGAGATTGCCCAGCGCGCCCGGCGCGAACGGACAGCCGCCGAAGCCGCCGGCCGAGGCGTCAACGGTCGAGATGCCGAGGTCGAGCGCGGCCAGCACGTTGGCGAGCGCAATCCCGCGCGTGTCGTGAAAGTGCACGGCCAGGCGGTCGACCGGCACGTCGCGGAGCAGCCGCTCGATGAGCTCGCGGACCTCGCCCGGCGTGGCCGCGCCGATCGTGTCGGCCAGGCTCACGTCGGCGCACCCCATACCGAGGAGCTCGAGCGCCACGGTCCGCGCCGCCTCAGGACTGACCCGGCCGCTGTAGGGACACCACCAGGCGGTGGACACGTAGCCTCGCACCGCGACACCGGCGGAGAGCGCCTCGGCCGCAACGTCACCGAAGACCCGCAGCGACTCGTCCACAGTCATCCCGATGTTGGCGCGCGCGAACGCGTCGGAAGCCGCGGTGAATACCGCGACCGTGTGCATGCCGGCGGCGATGGCGCGTTGCAGGCCCCGGCGGTTCGGCACCAGCGCGGCGTACGTGACGCCGGGGCGGGCCTGCAGGCGCCGTGCGAGATCGTCGCTGCCGGCCATTTGCGGCACGCGATCCGGCCGGACGAAGGCACCGATCTCGATGACCGGCAGCCCGGCCTGGACCAGCGCGTCAATGAACGCGAGCCGGGTCTCGAGCGGAACCACCGCGGCTTCGTTCTGCAGGCCGTCGCGCGGGCCGACTTCCACAACGCGCACACGGGACGGCCAGTTCATGACGCCGATCCTTCGTCGTGCGGGGGATCGTCCGGAGCCGCGGCGTTCTCGACCTCGACGACGATGGCACCGCCCTCGACCTGCGAGCCGGGCGAGAGCGCCACGCGTGTCACGCGCCCGGCCGATGGCGCGCGCACCAGACTTTCCGTCTTCATCGCTTCGACGACGAAGAGCGGGTCGCCGGCCTGAATCGCCTGACCCTCCGCGACGAAGACGCGCGTCACGATGCCCGGCATCGGCGCGGTCAGGTCGTGATGATGACGACTCGCGCGGCGGTGCCCGGCGGGGTGTCCGACCTCAAACGCGAAGTGTTGACCGTCGAGATGGAGCAGATGCCGGCCGCCGATGCTCGCGTAACGCACGACCCGACGCGTTGCGCCGGACGTCACCAGGAACACCCCGTCGTCAAGGGCTTCCACCGTCACCGCAAAGGCTTCCTCGCCGATTCGTGCGATGACCGGAGTCCCGTGCCCGGCCAGGGCAACCGTCACCGTCCGCGGCCCGGCGTGGAGGTCAACCCGCCGGACGGTCATGCCAGCCGCCACCCGGACAGCCGGTCCCACGGATCACGGTGCGGGCCCGCGCCCTGGTCCCGCGCGCCCGTCACCGGCGTCGCACGACCGGCCGCCCCCGCGACCTGCGCGCGCGACACCACCGCCGCGGCGATCGCAAAGGTCTCGTGCGACGCCTCGCGCGGCCTCCAGTCTCTCAGATGCTCCTCGAGGAACGCCGTCGAGAGATCGCCGGCTGCGAAGCCTGGGTGTGCGATGATCGCGCCGAGGTAGTCCAGGTTCGTCTTCGGGCCGAGCACGGTGTACTCGGCCAGCGCGCGCTGCATGCGCCGGATGGCGGCCGGCCGGTCGGGGGCCCAGGCGATGATCTTCGAGAGGATCGGGTCATAGTACAGCGGAATCTGCTGCCCGGTCCGCACGCCGGAGTCGATCCGCACCCCCGGATGGTGCGGCTCGAA
>JAVKJV010000075.1:0-11953 GCA_031458775.1 Candidatus Fervidifonticultor quartus
CGCGCATCTCTACAAGTCGCAGGTGTACCAGCTCGCCGCCTACCTCGACGTGCCCGAGGATATCCGGCGGCGGCCACCGACGACCGATACGTATTCGCTCAGCCAGTCGCAGGACGAGTTCTATTTCGGGCTCCCCTACGACCGGTTCGACGTGTGCCTGTACGGCCGTACTCACGGCGTGCCCGCCGAGGACGTGGCCGCTGCGCTGGGGCTGTCGCCGGCTGACGTGGCACGCATCTACGACGACATCGATGCCAAGCGGCAGGCAACCCGATACCTTCACGAGCCGCCGCTTCTGGTCGAGAGCGGCCGCGGTCGTGGTTGTTGACGGACTCATGTACACGACTGGCCGGCAATCCATGAATGGTGCCGATTCGACGCGGGCCGACCACCCAGGCGCTGCCGTGGGCCACCGGTCACCCGCCTCGAGCGTGGGCCACTCCGCATCTTCGGCCGGCACGGTGGGCAGCGTGTTCAGGCGCCCGTTGCCCGTGGTGCTCCTCGTTGGCCTGGCAGCCGCGCTCGGTTTCTGCTACGTCGATGTCTTCAGCACGCTACTGACGCAGTGGTCCTCCGTCGACGCGTACTCTCACGGGTTCCTCGTGCCCTTCATCAGCCTGTACCTGGCGGGCAGGCGCGCGTCCCTGCTGTCGGCCGCGCCCGTGCGGCCAGCCTACTGGACCGGAAGCGCGGTCCTGGTCTCGGGCCTGGGAATCCTGCTCGCGGGCCGGGCTGCCGGCGTCGCCAGCGTGGCGCAGGTTTCGCTGATCGCGGCTTTGGCGGGGATCATCCTCCTGTCGCTCGGCTGGCAAGCACTCCGTGTTCTCTGGCTGCCGGTGGCCTACCTGCTGCTGATGATGCCCATGTGGGACGTCGCCACCGAGCCCCTCCATGAACCTTTTCAGCGGCTCTCGGCGACCATCGGGACGGGCCTTCTGAGGCTGGCGCAGGTGCCCGTCTACCAGGAGGGCACCCTTCTCTACCTGCCTTCGATCACCCTGGAAGTCGCCAAGGTCTGCAGCGGCGTGAACTACCTTGTGGCCGTCATCGCGGTCGCCGTGCCCCTCGCCTACCTCTCGTTCCAGGACATTTTGCGTCGCGTGACGCTGGTCGTGTTCTCGATTTCGGTGGCGATTCTGGCCAACTCCCTTCGCGTGGCTTTGATCGGCTTCCTCGTCCACCACGATCTCGCGGGGGACAACATCCACGGCCCGGGCCATGTGCTCCAGGGGTTCTTCGTCGCGGTGATCGGCTACGCCGCGATTTTCTTCGGCGTGACGATCCTCTCCAGGTTCCCTGGCCGCATGATCTCAGGTGGGCCGGTCGAGCCGATCGCGACACCGCCTCGGCGCGCGAGGCTGGCACGCGGGCACGTGGCCGCCCTGGGTGTCGCCTCCATGGCGCTCGTGGCCGCAGGCACCCTGCGTCCTTTGCCGGGAAGAACCCTTGCCCATGCGCCCGCCGTTCCGGAGGCCGTTGGAGCCTGGACGCGGAGCGTCACGACGGGCCTCCCCCTGCCGGAGAGGCTCGACTATCTGCCGCCGCGCAGCGCCTGGCAGGCATATCAGCACCCGAACGGCACCCGCGTCCTCCTGTACATCGGCGAGTACACCGCCGGCGTGCGTAGCGACGGGGTCCGGAGGTTCTGGACGGATGGCCTCGACCGGGAGGCCAGTACGGCCGACCTCATCGAAGAGTCCTCCGCACGCGTGGCGGTTCGGCACGTCAGGACGGCGTCGGACGGCCTCGAGCTGCAGGCCGTCTTCTGGTACGACCTGAACGGCGGCACCACGGCGAGCCGATTCACGGCGAAGCTGTACGGCGTCTGGCACACCGTGATGGGCGCGGGACGGCCACCCGTGGTCGTGGTGGCGGCGCTCACGGGCACGCGGGGCGCCGTCACCCCCTCCGAACGGCAGCTCCTGCTCGACTTCGCGCGGGCGCTCCACCCGCTCATCGATCCCGCACTCCGCAACACTGAACCCCGTGGCCGGGAGGCACCCGCGCAGGCGCGACCTGACTCGCGCACGGCGGGCGCGGAGGTGGTGGCCCATGGCTAGCTCGACACTGCCCGCCCCCATCGTCAGGGGGATCGTCACGTGCGTGCCGGCCCGGACGTTCGACAACGTGAGCGACACGACCTCGTTCACGCGCGACGAGGTGCGCAAGGTCGTCGCAATGGCCGGTGTCGGCCACCGCCACGTCGTCGACGTCGGCACGTGCAGCAGCGACCTCTGCTACGGCGCCGCCGTCACCCTCCTCGAGGCGCTGGCCTGGGATCGCTCGTCGGTCGACGGGCTCGTCTTCGTGACGCAGACCCCCGACTACGTGATGCCCTCGTCGAGCTGTGTGCTGCAGGAGCGCCTCGGCCTCTCGAGCGAGTGCGCCGCCTACGACCTCGGCCTCGGCTGCTCGGGCTACGTGTACGGTCTCTGGCTCGCAGCGCTCATGCTCCAGGCCGGCGGGCTCCGGCGCGTCCTCCTGCTGCATGGGGAGACGCCCACGCTGTACGCCGATGAAGCGGATCGCTCGGTGTCGCTGCTCTTCGGCGACGCCGGATCGGCGACGGCACTGGAACGTCAGGAGGTTCCAGACGCGCGCTGGACGTTCGTTCTTCGCACGGATGGCAGCGGCTACCAGCATCTCATCGTCCGGGCCGGCGGGTTTCGCGATCGTTTCTGTCCGGATCGACGCAGCCACTACGTCTCCATGGATGGCGCCGAGGTCTTCAACTTCACGATCCGTACGGTGCCGCCTCTCATCGAGGACACCCTGCGGACCGCCGGCCTGTCGTCCGACGACGTCGACTACTACGTCTTTCACCAGTCGAATCGCTTCATCATCCGGCACCTGATGACGAAGTGCGGCCTCCCGGTGGACAAGGTACCGATGACGCTCGACCAGTTCGGCAACACCGGTGGCCCATCCGTACCGCTCACGATCACCCGCGGGATCGATCTCTCGGCGGCCGGGCGCACGCTCCGGGTGCTGCTGCTCGGGTACGGGGTGGGCCTGTCCTGGGGCGCCGCACTCGTGACGCTCCCGCCAGGCGTCGTCTGCGGTCACGTCGAGTGGGAGAATGGGACGGTCAAGACGACCGAGGCGTGCAGCACCGAGTGTCGCTCGACCTCAGATGCAGGTGACAGGACTCATGAACATGTCTGAACCATCGTCTCGCCGCATCGATGTCAACGCGGCGCTTGGCTGGTTGGCCGAACTCTTCGAGACCTCGCCGGACGACCTCTCGCCGGAGACCCCTCGCGATGCCATCGCCACGTGGGACTCCCTCGGGCAGCTCCTGTTGATGTCCGCGCTCGACGAACGCTTCGGCATCCGCCTCTCGCAGGGGGAGGCGAACGGGCTGCGGGCCGTCGGCGACATCCTGGGCATTTTGCGGCGGCACGGATGTCTCGAGAACGGCAACGCCCGATGAGTGCGATTCTCGCCCCCCGCGCGGCGGCGCAGGCGCTCTCCGTCGATCGCCTGGCGCCACATGTCGCTCGCGCCCTGGGCATGGCCACCAGCCAGGTGCTCGAGGCCTTCAGGCCGGCGGCGCCAGGAGACCTGCCGGCGATCCTGGACCTGCGGCGCGCCGTGGCCGGCAACGGCCTCTGGTGGGACGACGAGCGGTTCCTGCGCTGGCGCTACTTCGACGGCATGCCGGGAAGCGAACGGGGACCGTACTGGGTGTTCGAACACGATGGCCGCCTGCTCGGCTGCGTCGGCCTCGAACCCGTGACGCTCGTCGTCGACGGCGTGCCTCACCCATCTGTGCGCTCGCTCGACATCATGGTCCATCCCAGCGTCGATGGCCTGGGCATCGGGGCACTCATCAACCTCCTGCTCTTCAGGCGGTACCCGCTGATGCTCGTCACGGGCACGAGCGAACGGTCGCGGAGCCTCATCGGACGGATGTTCTCCGAGGTGACGGCGCTCGGCGCCTCCAAGCTCCTCCTCCGATCGCGGTCGGTCCTCGAGGGCCGCCTCGAACCCCATCTGGCCGTATCGATCGCGGCGCCGGTCGTCGACGCGCTCCTCCGCCTCCGGCGGCTGGCAGGGCGGCGTGTCAGGAGGTACGGCCTCCGCGTCGCGCGCCTGGCGGCCTTCGACGATGACGTCGACGCCCTCGCTGGCCACAGCGAACGGGCAGGCCGGATCATCGTCAGGCGGACGTCCCGGTACCTGAACTGGCGGTTCGTGAGCAATCCGCGCTGCAGTCACGCGATCTTCGGCGCCTTTCAAGGCAACCGGCTCGCCGGCTTCATCGTGACGCGCTTCAACACGGCACGGCCGAACCCGCGCGGCGAGGCCGAGATCGTGGATTGGCTCGTCGATGACGAGGCATCGCCAGAGGAGGCGGATGCTGTGATGGCGGCACTGCTCGAGGCCGGTCTCGGGTACCTCGAGCGGCAGGGGGCCTCGATCGTGAGACAGCTCACGTCCGATGCTGAAAGCCAGCGCCGGACTCGTGGCCACGGATTCGTCCTGCGGCCGGACGAGCGACTGCCCTTTTTCATCCACGCGGAGGAGGCTGCGCTCCACCAGCGGCTGGCACGTGGCGGGTGGTACCTTACCGGATGTGACTTCGACGTGGACTGACGGCATGCCGGCGGGAAGTCCACCGGGCGGGGTCGGCTCGGAGACGGATCTTGCGTGAAGGAGAAGCGAACGAAGAACACGAGGGTCCTCCCGTCCGGGAGTCGGGGCCGGACATCCACGTCGTGATCGCGACCAAGGACCGTCCCGATCTGCTCCGCCGGACGCTCGGGAGTCTCGCGCGCTGCGACAGGCCACCGCACTTCAGCAGTGTGGTCGTCGTGGAGAACGGCGGCGGCTCCGGCGCCAGGGACGTGTGCCGCGATGCGCCCGCGTCGCTGAACGTCAGGTACGAGCCGTTCGCTCGGGCGAATAAATGCGCCGCCCTCAACCACGTGCTCGAACAGTTGTCAGATGGTCTGCTGCTGTTCCTGGACGACGATGTTCGGGCGACGGACGGGCTGCTGAGCGCGTACGCGCGCGCGGCGGAGGGCGTCAGCGGTGGCGTCTTCTATGGCGGACCGGTGGCACCCGACTACGAGGTTCCGCCGCCCGAGTGGCTCGTAGCGTTTCTCCCGCCGTCTACGAAAGGGTGGTCGCGCGAGCATGACGGCGAGGGGTTCGTCGACGAGCCGGTCTTTCTCGGCGCGAACTGGGCTGCCTTTGCCGGGGACCTGCGTCGCGTGGGCGGCTTCGATGCGAGCATGGGTCCAGGCTCCGTCTCGGGCAGCCTCGGTGACGAGACCGACATGCAGGCACGCCTGCTGGCGGTGGGCGTGCAGGGACGGTACGTTCCCGAGGCGCTCGTCTATCACTGGGTGCCACGAGAGCGGTCGACACCGTCGTGGGCACTCGAGCGCATCTACCGGCATGGCATCTGGTGCGGGCTGCGGGGACGGCCCGATGTCCCCCGGCTCTTCGGGCGCCCGCGCTGGGCCGTGCGCCGGAGCGTGCAGAGTTGGCTCGCCGCCCAGGTCTGGCGACTGCATCCGGACCCGGGCCGGCGGTTCGCTGCCAGGGCCAGTCATGCGTGGGTGCGAGGTGTGTTGCGGGGCGCGAGGCAAGCGGCGGATCGCGTCTAAAGGACGGGGATTCGCATGCGGTTCCTGATGGTCGACACGATCGTCGATCTCGTACCTGGGCGGTCCGTCCATGCCGTCAAGACCCTGTCGCCCGAGGAGGAGCTCTTCCGCGATCATTTCCCGGGGTTCCCGGTGGTGCCCGGTGTCCTCCTCACCGAGATGATGGCGCAGGCTGCCGGCAAGTGCCTCGATGCGGAGGATGTCGACCGCGGCAAGGCCATGCTGGCCCAGATTCGGAGCGCATCGTTCCGCCGCTGGGTCCGACCCGGGGAGCGGATCGACATTCATGCCGAGATCAAGGCGAGCGCGCCATCCCACGCGACCGCGCGATGCTGGATCGCCGTGGGCGGCGAGCGTGCGGCCGATGCGGAGCTCTTCTTCTCGTTCCTTCGGCGAGAGGCGCTCGCGGCCGGGTACCGCGACGAGGTGCTTGACCGCTACCACGCCGCGCGAGGTGTCGAGGACATGCGATGACCGACCTGTTCAGCCTGTCCGGCAAGCGTGTCCTCGTCACGGGCGGCACCCGGGGCATCGGGCGAGCGATCTCCCTGCACTTTGTGCGCCACGGTGCCCACGTCCTTGCCAACTACGCGCACCGGGAGGAGGCAGCCGCCGCGCTGCTCGAGGAAGCCGGCGCGACGGCCGGACACCTGGAGCTCTGTCGTGCAGATCTGACCTTGCCGAGCGGCATCCGCCGCATCGTCGAGGCGGTCGGTGCCGGACCCCTTGCGGCGCTCATCCACTGCGCGGCGACGGGCGTGCACCGCCCGCTCCCGCAACTCACGCTCCGGCACTGGGATTTCACCTTCGCGCTGAATCTGCGCGCCTTCTTCGAGCTCGTCCGCACGCTCCTTCCGTCGCTGGCCCCTGGAGCCAGCGTGGTTGCGGTGTCGTCGGAGGGCGCGGTGCATGCCTTTCCGAACTACACGCTGGTCGGCACGACCAAGGGCGGCCTCGAGGCGCTCTGTCGCCACCTCGCCCTCGAGCTGGCGCCGCGCGGCATCCGTGTGAACGCCCTCTCACCGGGGAGCGTGCCGACAGAGTCCTGGGAGGCGCTGCCAGAAAGCGACCGGCGGCGGCAGGAGGCGCTCGCACGCTCGCCCCGAGGTGAGCTCACCACGCCGGAAGAGGTGGCCTGGGCGGCCCACTTCCTCTGCTGCCAGGCCTCCAAGGGGGTCAACGGCCACACGCTCGTGGTGGACGGGGGCCAGCGGATACGCGGGTGAACCCCGGCGGCGCGGGCCTCGCCTGCAGCTCGACGCATCCTAATCACTCATGAGCCTGACGCGCGAGACCCTCAAGCACACCGCCGTCTACGCCGGCGCCAACGTCGCCTTGAAGCTCGCCGGGCTCATCCTGCTGCCGGTCTACTCCCGGCTCTTCGACACGGAAGGCTACGGCATCCTCGGCATGCTCGAGGCCTCCCTCGGGCTCCTGGGCATCCTCCTCACGTACGGCTTCCAGAACGCTGTGCTCTGGCTCTACCACGATGTCGAGCCCCACCGCCGCGACGCCGTCTACGTCACAGCCGTCGGCCTGATGGCGGTCACCGGGATGGCCCTCGTCGCCATACCGTTGCTCTTCAGCTCCTCGTTGAGCGGCCTGCTGCTCGGCGATTCGCGCTACGCGTCGCTCATCGCGCTGTCGCTCGTCACGCTCGTCGTCGACGTGACCGCCCAGAGCGCGGCCACGTACCACATCATCCACCAGCGATCGACGTTCTACTCGGCCCTGAGTCTTCTGTCCCTGGCGCTGTCGCTCGGCCTGAACATCCTTTTCATCATCGTCTGGCGCTTCGGACTCGTCGGCTTCTGTTTGTCGTCGCTGTTCGTCGCGCTCGTGCGATGCGCACTGTTCACCGCGTCGGCACTGCGCAGGACGAGGCTGCAGTTCGACCTCTCGATGGCCTGGCTGCTCTTCCGGTTCCAGGCGCCACTCATCCCGGCGGAGTTCCTGGCCTTCGTGTCGCGGCAGTCGGAGCGCTTTCTCGTCCGGTACCTCATCAGTCTCGACGGCGTGGGCATCCTCGAGATGGCGTACAAGTTCCCGCCGCTCCTCAACTACTTCTTCGGGAGCCCGTTTCTCCTGACGTGGCGGGCCACCACCGTGCGCGTGGCCGAGCAGGCCGACGGCCCTCGCGTCATCGGCGGCATGCTCACCGGCTATGCCTTCGGCATGCTCTTCCTCGGCCTGTTGATGGCTGTCAACCTCGGCCCCTTGATCACGTTGCTCACGCCGCCCTCGTTCTGGCCGTCCGTGCGCATCGCCAAGGTCGAGGTGCTCAATACGCTGCTGTCCGCCGGGATCGGCTACGTCCAGTTCGGCCTGCTGTATCGCCACCGGACGCGGCGGCTGGCCGCCATCAAGACGGCCGGCGCGATCGCCAAGCTCGTGCTGTCGGCAGTGCTCATCGGGCTTTTCGGCCTGGCGGGTGCGGCCTACGCCTCGCTCTGCGTCTACGCGTGCATGCTGGCCTGGGTCGGCCATGACGCGCAGCGTGTCTACCGACTCGACATCGAGTGGAGTCGCCTCGCCGTGCTGGCCGCCACCGCGCTGGGCGTGTATCTCCTCATCGATGCGTTGATGCGCTGGCCGGCGGGGCCCGTGCCGCGTGTGGGGGAGATCGTAGGGCCCATGATTCACGGGCTCGCCGGGGCCTGGCCGGTCGAGGGGACGCGCGTGGGACGCTGGCTCACGTTCCTCGTCTGGGAACGCGAGAAGCTCGGCGCGCTCATCGTCAACACGGCCGTGGCCCTTTCCTACGGCGCCGTGCTGTTCTGGGTGCGTCCGCAACTGGCTCGGCACCTCGTGTCGCGCGGTGCCGGCGCCCTGGCCGAGTGGGCGGCGCTCAGGCGGCGGTCGCCGTCGGTATGAGCGGGAGCGAACGTGTGCGCACGCTCCCATGTGGGCCCATCGGCGCCACGGCGTCCATTCGTTGATGTGTCATGGCGGAGACCCGCCTCGCCCTGATCGATTTCGGGTTCAATCCCTGGAGTCCGTACTGGAAGCGGAACCAGACCCTCGTCTACCTTCTCGTGGAGCGGGGCGTCTTCGAGCGGGCCGTGTTCGTCAACCGGCCGATCTGGCCCGCCGACCTGCCGCGGCTCCTTCGCCGGCCCGTGACCGGCCCCACGCGGCACTGGCTCACCGCGCTCCTGCCGCGGCGCGTCCATCCGCGCATCCTGGCCATCACCCCGCTCGTTCACACGAGTGGCGGGCGGCTGCGAGCCTTCAACCTGGGCGGCCTCCAGCGTTACCTCGCTGCGCTGGGGCAGCTCCCGGTACCGGCTGTCGCCGTCGTCAATCACCCGTCCCGGTTCATCGATCCCCTGCTCTCGGCTCTGCCCGTGACGCCCGTCGGCCGCGTGTTCGATCTGTCCGACGATTTCCGTTGCTTCTCGAGCGATCCTCGCGAGCAGGCCGAGGCGGCCGCCTGGTGCGAGGGCGAGTTCGCTCGGGCCGATCTCGTCCTGTCCGTGAACGAGCACGTCGACGCCTGGGTTCGCTCCGTGACCTCCGCCTCCGTCGTCGTCAGGAACGCGACGCCGTTCTTCACCCTGGGGCGCGCCGGACAGGCGCATTCTCCGACGCGTGCGCTGCGCCGGCTGGCGCGTCTCCGGAGACCCGTCATTGGCTATGCCGGGTGGCTGATCAGCCTGCGCTTGGATCTCGAGCTGCTCGAATACATTGTCCGGCAGCGTCCCGAGTGGACGTTCGTGTTCGTCGGGCCGACAAACGAGCCGCGGCCCCTCGGTGATTGGATCCCGGCCCGTGCCAACGTCAAGGTGTGGCCGCCTGTGCCCTATGGAGAACTGGTACACCTGCTGTCGTCGTTCGACGTGGCCATCATGCCGCACCTGCGTAACGCGTACACCAGGGGCAACGACTCACTGAAGATCTACGACTATCTGGCAACTGGCCGCCCGGTGGTAGCCACGCGGACGTCCGGTGCAGAGCACTTCGCCTCTGTGCTCCGCCTCGCCGACCGTCCCGAAGACTTCCTGCGCGAGATCGAGGGCGCGCTCGCCGAGACAGACCCCGAGCTCGCGCGACAACGGGTCGCTGCTGCCCGCTTGCATTCCTGGGACCGCCGGATCGAGGAGGTCGAACGGGCGATGCGGGCGCTTCTCCCGTGCCTGGCCGCGGTTGAAGCCACCTGACCGCGGTAGCCACGAAGCTTCCCGGCGTCGGGGATCGACAGCGGCAAGTCCCTTTGGAGCTCCGATCTCGGAGGCTGCTACGCAACCGCCCCGACCCACCCCTGGCAGCGCGCGAGGAAGCGACGCCGCCCACAACTCGCGCGCGTGTGGTGGTCACACGAAGGCCATGGTGCCGGCGGCCTGGCCGATCCGCAGCCCGACTGTCGCACGGATCGCACCCGCGGACCCCGGCCGACGTCGGGACACGCGTGCAAGTTCCCGAAGGGGCTTCCATGGCCCGGGCCCAGGCCGTTGCTGGTCCGGGCAGGGCCGTCGTGTGCCGTGGCGCTCATCCCGAAACGACCGTGAGGAAATGCCAGAGCCGCAAGAAATCCGCTGCGACGCCGCCGCTCGGGTGTCCGCGCAGGGCGGCTGGCCCGGCAATCTCCTGGTTTGGCGGAGTGTTGGTTCCAGCCGGCGGGGACCCGGCCGATTCTTGGCAAAGGCGGTTCTGGTACGTCGAGGGTCACGCGCGTGCCCAGGGAAGCCAGGCCCACCGGCGATGGTAGAATCTGAGCATTGGGACGCGTCGGGGTCACGCCGGATGGACACACTGCTCTTGGGTCTCACCCGGCGCCGCTCCCCTTTGACAGGACGGCGCCGCTGTCTCTTGCGTACTGGATCGCTGGCCCGGGTCCTGGCTGTCTGCACGCTGTGGGCGCTCGTTCTGACCGGCGTAGCAGCGCCTCAAGTGGCGGGCGACTATCGGGTCGGACCGCGCGACCAGCTCGAGATAACCGTGTTCGGCCACACCGATCTGTCCGGGTCCTATACCGTCAGTGCCGACGGGTCGATCTCGTTTCCGTTGATTGGCGAGGTGCCGGTTGGCGGTCGAACCACCCGGGACATCGAGACAACGATTGCGCAGCGGCTCGCGGATGGTTTTCTCAAGAGCCCCCAGGTGAGCGTCCGGGTCACAGAGTACAGGAGCCAGCGCGTGTTCGTGATGGGAGAGGTCGGGCAGCCCGGCCCGGTAGTCCTCACGGGATCCTTGACGCTTCTCGAGGCCCTGGCACACGCCGGTGGGCCCAGCAAGACTGCCGGGACGGAGGTGATTGTCCTGAGAAGGAACGAGGCGCGCGACACCGCCCCTGGTCCGCTGTCGATCGGCCAGCCCGGCTCGCGCGAAGTCGCTCGAATCGGGCTCGAGGATCTACAGGGCGGCCGCATCAAGGAAAACATCGTCTTGCAGGACGGCGATACGATCCTCGTCCCGACGGCGGAGCCGGTGTTTGTGCTCGGCCAGGTGAAAACCCCGGGGCCGGTGCCCTACACGCGCGATTTGACCGTGTTCAAGGCGTTGTCGCTCGCTGGCGGCGCGACTGACCTCGCCTCCGCGCGCCGGATCCACGTCATCAGGATCGTGCGCGGTGAAAAGCAGGAGATCAAGGTCAAACTGACAGATTTGCTCCAGCCCGGCGACACGGTGATGGTCCCGACGAGGTGGTTCTAGTGCTGGAGACGTTCCGCGACAACGACTCGCCGCGAAGGAAGCGAGCCGGCCAGTCCGATGCCGCGGACGTGGCATCGCCTTTCGGCGCGGCCGAAGTGCGCTTTTCGGAGTACCTGCGGGTCATCTACCGACGTCGCTGGTTATTTGCGGCGGTGTTGACCGTCGTCGCCGCAGCCATCCTGGGCTACACGTGGCTCGAACAGCCCGTCTACGAAGCGCGTGTGCGGCTCGTAATCGACCCAGAACCATCCGGTCCGGCCCCGTTCGCAGAAATCGGAGGAGGCCCCACGCCTGACCTCGCCACGGTTCAGCAGTCGCTTCGCAGCCGCGAACTTGCGCGGCGGACGGTGAAAGCCCTGGACCTATGGAACCGCCGCGAGTTCGAGGCCGAGACCGGATCGCTTGTGTCGCGTATCCGCAGTCGACTGGGACTTTCCGTCGCAGTACCCGCAAGTGGCTCGGGTTCCAAGGCGCAAGGCGCCCAGGATTCTTCCGGAGGATCCGCGCCCGATCAGGCTGCCGAGAGGCTGGTCGACGTCTTTCTGAACCGCCTGCGGGTCGAGGCGGTCCCTCTCAGCCGTGTGGTCGCGGTGTTCGTCCAGGCGGCGGATCCGGCACTGGCCGCCGAGGCCGCCAATGCGCTGGCCGCGCAGTTCATCCAGCAGGATATCGAGCGGCGCTTC
>JAVKJV010000076.1:0-11873 GCA_031458775.1 Candidatus Fervidifonticultor quartus
ACACCGCCCGCCGCACCCGCTCACGCTCTTCCGCGGCACCCACGGCCGCGCCAGCATAGCAAGGCCCCGTGCGAACAATCAAGCTGCGGAGCGCCGCACCGACCGATCGTTACTCGCTGGAGAACTCTTTTCGCCACGCTTCCAGCCGACGACGAATCTCCCGCTCGTATCCTTCCTCGCTGGGATCATAGTAGCGTCGGTCCGCGAGGCGCTCCGGCAGGTACTGCTGCCTCACCACGTGGCCCGGAAAGTCGTGGGGATACCGGTAGCCCTCCGCGTACCCCTCGGCCTTCATCAGCTTGGTCGGCGCGTTGCGCAAGTGCAGCGGCACCGGCAGCGTCCCGGTGTCCTCGATCTCCGCCGCGGCCCGGCGGTAGGCCAGATAGCTCGCGTTGCTTTTGGGCGCGGTGGCCAAATACGTCGCAGCGTGGCTGAGCGGAATCCACCCTTCGGGCATGCCTACCGCGTGGAACGCCTGCAGCGCCGCCACGGCCACGACGAGCCCCTGCGGGTCCGCGTTGCCCACGTCCTCGGACGCGAAGATGACCATCCGGCGCGCCACGAACAACGGATCCTCCCCGGCCTCGAGCAGACGCGCGAGCCAGTACACCGCGGCATCGGGATCGCTCCCGCGCAAGCTCTTGATGAACGCGGAGATGACGTTGTAGTGCTCCTCGCGGCTCTTGTCGAAGAGCAGCACGCGGTGCTGCGCGGCCTCGCGCACCTCGGCGGCGGTGAGCACCCGTTGACCGTTTTCCGCGGAACGCAGGGCGACCGCCTGCTCGAGAAGATTCAACGCGCGTCGCGCGTCGCCCTCGGCCCACTCCGCGATCTCGGCCAGCAGCTCGTCGTCGCACACCACGTGGAGATCGCCCAAGCCCCGCTCACGATCGCCCACCGCCCGCCGGAGCACGGTCACGACCTGCTCGACCCGCAACGGCCTGAGCGTCAACACCTTGCAGCGCGAGAGCAACGGCGCGTTGACTTCGAAGCTCGGGTTTTCCGTGGTCGCGCCCATCAGGATGATCGTGCCGTCCTCCACGTGCGGGAGGAACGCGTCCTGCTGGCCGCGGTTGAACCGGTGGATTTCGTCCACGAACAGGATGGTGCGCTCGCCGTACGCTCGTCTGTTGCGCGCCTCGGCCACCAGTTCGCGCACCTCCTTCACGCCGGAGAGCACCGCGGAAAAGAACACGAACCGGCACTTGGTGGCCTTGGCGATGAGGTGCGCGAGCGTGGTCTTGCCCGAGCCTGGCGGCCCCCAGAAGATCAGCGAGGGAGGCTGCTCGCTCTCAAGGACCGCGGAGAGAAAACGCCCTTTGCCCACCAGGTGCTCCTGCCCCACGAACTCCTCCAGACTCTGGGGCCGCATCCGCTCGGCGAGCGGCGGGCGGGGCGGGACGGATGGAGACTCGGCCGCAAAGAGGTCCATGGCGACGCATGCTATCACACTCCTCTCTCCGGCCGCCAACCGATTTACCGGTCGGGCGCGTCGCGTGCGTCCCACGACGCCGCGTGCTATACTCCACGCCGCTTCGAGGTGGAGGAGCCATGGCGCGGTTCCGGTACCATATCTTCATGTGCATCAACGAACGCTCAGCCGATGACCCGCGGGGCAGTTGCACCGCCAAGGGGTCAGCCAAGCTGCAGGAACTGTTCAAGTCGGAGGTCAAACGCCGCGGCCTGCAGGCCACGGTGCGCGCCAACAAGGCGGGCTGCCTGGACGCGTGCGAGCACGGGCCCACGGTGGTGATCTACCCCGACGGGGTGTGGTACCAGGTCCAGACCGAAGCCGATGTGCTCGAAGTCATGGACCGGCACATCGGGCGCGGCGAAGTTGTCACCCGCCTCCTTATGCCGTTCAACGCCAAACCTGCCGGGACCTGACCCCGCCCGGGCTCGTAGACGCCCAGGTGACCAACCGCCGCTCGGGAGCGACACGGTGCGCGCTGCCTTCGCGCTGACCGCGTTCTACTTCGCCTCGTTCGCGGCTCTCGGGGTTTTTCTTCCCTATTTTAATTTGTACCTCTTGCACCTGGGCTTCACGCCCTGGCAGATCGGCGTGATCGCGGCCATGCCGCCGCTGCTCAAAATCCTGGTACCCGCCGTGTTCGGCTTGGCCGCGGACCGAACCGGGCACGGCCGGCTCCTGATCATCGGCACCTCCGCTGGGGCCACGGCGTCGTTTGCCCTGTTGCTCACGGTCGACGATTTTGTGGGAGTGCTGGTCGCAATGATCGTTTTCTCCTTGGCCTGGGCCCCCGTGCTTCCCTTAGTCGAAGCCACCACCCTGGAGATGCTGGACCGGATCAAGCGGTTCGACTACGGCCGCATCCGGCTCTGGGGGTCCGTAGGCTTCATCGTCGCCACGCTCTGGATGGGCGCGTGGCTCAAGTCCGCCTCGTCGGATCGCGTGATCCTGTACGGTGTGCTGGCCGGGTACGCCATGGCGACGCTCGCCGCGTACGCGATTCCCCGCGTGCGTTTATCGTCGCTGCCCCAGCCCGTTGCCACGAGTTCGCTCGCCGGCCTGCGTCCCCTGTGGCTGTTCTACGCCGCTTGCCTGCTCATGCAGTTCAGCCACGGCACCTACTACGGCTTCTTTTCGATCGCCCTGGAAGCACGCGGCTGGTCCACTTCGGCAATCGGCGCATTGTGGACCGCCGGGGTCGTTGCCGAGGTCGCTTTCATGCTCTGGTCCGGCCGCGTGATGGCCTCGCTCGGCGCCGGCCGCTTGTTCGCGGTGTCGTTCGCCGCCGCCGTGGCGCGATGGACGCTGTTGAGCGTCGCCACGTCGGCGAGCGGACTGGTCGCGGCCCAGGGGCTTCACGCGCTCACGTTCGGCGCGTTTCATGTTGCGGCCGTCACCCTGGTGCACCGCACCGCGCCCCCGTCGCTGCGCTCCACCGGCCAGACCCTGTACAGCAGCCTCGCCTACGGCGTGGGATCGGCCGGCGGCTCGCTACTGAACGGCGCATTGTACGCTCGGTGGGGCGCGTCCGCGTTGTTTGCGGTCAGTGCCGTGGCGGCGGCCGGAGGGCTGATCTTGGCCTTGCGATTCCTGGCGGTCGTCGACGATCACCGGTCGACGCCTGCCCCGTGAGCGCGATAAGCTGAGCGCGACTCAGACGGGTTGGTCGGCGCGTTCCCCCACCGGCTGCTCCATCGACGGCCGCGCGGAGGGAAATCGGCGCGCGAGGGCAGCCAGCGTCCACCACGCGGCCAAGGGACGGCCCACCAACGGTTCCCAGAACGCGGTCAGGAAGAGCTTACCCACGTCCCACGCCGCGGGATACCGTTTCGGTGTGACGTCGTGAAGCAGGATTGCCGCGGACGACACCGCGGTGCGGCCGACGATCGCGGCGCACCACACGGCGAGCAGCAGGGAAAACTCCAGGAGCGCCCGGCTGAACGCCGCGGTCACCAGGATCAGCGCGAGCACGTCGAGCGGCGCGGCGAGCGCGGAGGCGCCGCGAACCAGGCGGACCCACCGGCAGGCGCTTCCCGATGGCGTCTGTGGCGCGGCCGCGCGGCCGCGCCACGAGCGCACCGCGTCGAGCAGCTCCGCGGCCCGCTCGCGATGCGCCACGGCCGTGTCGGCTGGCGCCAGAGGTACCCGGGTCCACGCCACGGGCAGCGACACGAACGCCGACCGCAGACCGGAACGGACCCACGGAATCGCCGCCAAGTCATCCGCGTTCCCGTCCTCCGGCACGCCGCCCAGTCGGAGGATCTCACGCCGGTGGACCAGCAGGCACTTCGCGCGTCCCCACCCCGCCCCCACCACCGGGCTGGCGCCGATCGCGAACAGCGCCCGCCGCAACCCGTCGAGCACCGCCCACGCGATCGTGGGTCTGGCCGGGCACGCGCCGACCACCACATCGCCGTCGCGCACGGCACAGCCGTTCAGCACCCGCTCGATCCCCGCCACCAGCACCACGCGATCGGGGTCCTCCATCACGGGTGCGGTCAGCCGGACCAGCGCCGCGCGGTCCAGCCACGTCCGAGGCCCGACCAGACACACATAGGGGCTGCGCGCCGCATTCAGCCCCGCGTTCAGTGCGTCGGCCACGGAGGCTTTCTCTTTTGCGATCACGACGAGGTTGAAGGACGCGGTGCTGTAGTAGCAGGCCGTGGCGCGTCCTGTGCTGATCAGCGGCCGGTAGATCAGGTCAATGGGCTGCGCCTGCAGACGCGTCATGGCCAAGGCGAGCGGTGCACCAATAGGGCCGTTGGACACGACGATGACTTCGAACGCCGGGTAGTCGAGCGCGGCCAGCGCGTCAAGCCGCTCGCCGATGTCGGCCTCCTCCTCGGTCGCGACCAGAATCACCGAGACCGGAGGCGCCGGCGCCTCGGAGGGGCCGCTGTTCGGGGTCGATTCGCGCTCCCGCCGGTGACGGAGCACGATCCAGGCGGCCGACGCCGCTAACGCGAGGCCGCCGCCCGCTACGAGGAGCGCGGACCACGCCAACGCGTGGGCCACCGCCGACAGCGCCGCGTCGATCACGCCGCGTGTCCCTCGGCGTTGCGCCGCTGGCGCGACGGCTCCGGATAGTCCGCCAACGCGCGCCGGGCCGCGTCCCGTACGCCCGGGTCGCGGTCGTGTTCCGCCAGATCGTGCAGCACCGCAATCACGCGCGGGACGTCGATAGTCGCCAGCACCGCGACGAGACGCCGTCTCACTCCCTGTCTGACGTGGCGCCGAACCGCGTCGAGCAGCACCGCAGTGGCGCCGTGGCGCGCCATCTCCTGGAGAAACCGGTGCGCGGCGAACGCCGATCCGGAATCCGCCTGGTCGAGAGCCTCGATCTGTTCGTGCAGAAACGGGGTTCGCTGGAGTTCTTCCACCACCTGTTCCTTGGCGTACCGATCGCGGCTCTCGTAGAGAAACGCGGTCAGCGCGGGCACGGCCAGGTCGCCCAGACCGCGGAGCGCCGAGGCGGCTGCGGCCCGCACCTGCCACGACTCGTCGGTCAGCGCGCCCACCAGCGGCCGCACGGCGCGGCGGTGCGCGAGCGCGCCCAGTGCGCGCGCCGCTTGGAGCCGGACGAACCAGACGGGGTCGGCCAGCGTCTGGGCCAGCGGCACTACCGCGCCGGGGTCCCCGATTCGTCCGAAGGCCCGGGCCGTCCGGGCGCGGACTTCGCCGTCGGGGTCCCGCAGCGCCACCAACAGGGCTGCTCCAACGGCCGGGTGGGGGTGGGGAACGCTCGCCAGCACTTCCACCACGGCCTTCCGAACCGCGGGCGAGGGACTCTGCACGTACGACAACACCGCAAAGGCCGCGTCGGGGCCTTGCGCGACCAGGGCCCGCGTGAGCGCGGGCAGGGGCGGACGCCGCCCCTGCGCGGGAGCCTCCGCGCCCTCGAGCAACGTCAGCAGCGCCGAGAGCGCGCGGGGGGCACGGACGGTCCCCAGCGACGCGATCGCTGCTGAACGGACCCGGGGCGATCGGTCGGCCGTCAAGCGGATCAGGTCGGCGAGCCCTTCCCCGTGCCCCAACCGCCCGAGCCACCGCGCGGCCCGCAGCCGCCGCCACGGTAATCGGCTCCACGACGCCGCGCGCAACCGTTCCACATATCCCAGATCCACGTACCGGGCGACCAGTTGCGCTCGCGATTCCGCGGGTACCGCATCGAGCGCTTCGGCGAGCGCGCGCAGGAAGGCCTCGTCGTCCAGCGCGCCGACGGGCACGTCGGGCGCGGCCGCGGTCCATTGACCGCTGCTCGACACCAGCGCGGCGGTCACCTGACCGTATCGCCGGCGGTTGGCATCGCGCCGCAGGAGCGCGGCGTGCCGCAGGGCCCGCCGACAAAGGAGCAGCGCCGCGCCAACGGCCGCGAGTGCGCCGGACGCAGCGACCGCCCAGACGGCCGCCGACCACACGTGAGGATCGCCGAGTGCTGGCATCAAGGTCGTCGCCCGCCATCGCGCGCGACGGGTATGAGCATAGCCGCGGCTGCCCGCCTTGACAACCCTCAAAATCGGAGCATAAGATTTCCGCGCTCGACAGACCGAAACGACATGATCGATCAGATTCGCCGTTCCTTCAGCGACAGCGTTGCGGTCAAAAACGCGTTCGTTGCGCAGTATGCCGACCAGATCGCGGACGTGGCCAAGAAGTTGGTCGCCGCATTCAAGAAGGGCCACAAGGTCCTGCTCTTCGGCAACGGCGGCAGCGCCACCGATGCGTCGCACATCGCCGGCGAGTGGGTCAATCGCTTCAATCGAGACCGCGAGGGCTTGCCCGCCATGGCGCTCGCGTGCGACCCGTCCATCGTCACCAGCATCGGCAACGACTACGACTTCCAGGAGATCTTCTCCCGTCAGGTGCGGGCGTTCGGGCGCAAAGGCGACGTGGCGATCGCGATCAGCACCAGCGGGAATTCCCCCAACGTGCTGCGCGCGGTCGAAGCGGCCAAGCCGCTGGGTCTGCTGACGGTCGGGTTCACGGGAAAGGACGGCGGCAAACTCGCCTCGATGGTCGACCAGGCCTTCATCGTGCCATCCGACAGCACGCCGCGCATCCAGGAAACCCACATCACGCTCGGTCACGTCCTGTGCGAGCTGGTAGAAGACGCGCTCTTCCCGCCGGGCCGGTGATCCCGGGTCGGTCGGGCTCCGGCACGAACAGTCCGCATCGGCGTTGCCCGCAGTGAAGCCGCGCCATCCGTCTCGTTTCCCGCCCCTGGACTTTTCGCGGGTCAAAACCTACCCTACGCGCTCGCGGCCGAGCAAGGTTCGCGTGGAAGATATCGCCAAGCCGCATCGCAAGGGCCAGAGCCTCGCGGGTTTTCTGAACAGTTTGCCCGACATCCTCGCAGCCCGCACGCTCCGCGCCGTGATTGCGGACATCGTGCGCGCGGCTCGAACGGGACGCCCCGTGATCGTGGGCATGGGCGCGCATCCCATCAAAGTCGGCTTGAATCCGATTTTGATCGATCTGATGAAACGGGGCGTGGTGTCGTGCTTGGCGATGAATGGCGCCGGGATCATCCACGATCTGGAGCTGGCGTTGGTCGGGAAGACGTCCGAGGAAGTGGAAGCCGGCATCGACGACGGCAGCTTCGGCATGGCCCGCGACACCGCTGAGCTGCTCAACAGCGCGATTGCCGCCGGAGCCAAACAGGGAGTCGGCCTGGGCCAGGCCGTAGGCGATGTCCTCGCCCGCGGCAAGTTCCCTCATAAGGATCTGAGTCTGCTGGCCACCTGCAGTCGCCTGGGCATCCCGGCAACGGTGCACGTGGCCATCGGCACCGACATCATCCACATGCACCCGTCGGCCGACGGCGCCGCAATCGGCGCCACGTCGTTGGAAGATTTCAAGCGCCTGACCGCGGTGGTGGCGCATCTTGAAGGCGGCGTGTACCTCAACCTGGGATCAGCCGTCCTGCTCCCCGAGGTTTTCCTCAAAGCCGTGACCATCGCCCGCAACCTTGGCCATCACGTCGTAAAGTTCACGACCGTGAACATGGACTTCACCCAACACTACCGCCCTGTCACCAACGTGGTCCGCCGCCCCACCCAAGCCGGCGGCCGCGGGTACACGCTGACGGGACACCACGAAATTATGGTTCCGCTCCTGGCGGCGGGAGTAATCGAGGCGCTGGGCGGGAACTCATAACGTGGGAACAACTCCCGGGGCCCCTCGGGACCTCCCAGGCGCAACATCTTGACTCCCTCATCCCGGACTTGCTAGGGTCGCTCGCGCTATCGTCGCTTGGATCCGCTACCCGAGAATCAACACGCTGTGTCAGCGTCGAATTTGCAAACGCTTGGCCGTCGAACGCTGTTGAAGGCTGCGGTCGTTAGCGCCATCGCGTGGGCGGGCCCCGCTGTCTTGGTGCGGCCCGCGCTCGCCCGAACGCTCCCGGAAGGCCGGCTGTTGCTCTACAACCTGCATACCGAGGAACGGTTGGACGTGACGTATCGCGATCCGACCGGAACCTACGATCACGACGCGCTCGCCGCCATCGACCGCCTGCTTCGCTGCCATTACAGCGGGCGGGTCGCGTCGATTGATGTACGCCTGATCGAGTTCCTGCACGCGGTGGATCGCCAACTGGGCGGTCCCCACCACATCCACGTCGTCTCGGGGTATCGCTCGCCCGAGTACAACGAGTGGCTCATCCGCCACGGCAGGGGCGCCGCGAAAAACAGCCTCCATGTGGAAGGAAAGGCGGTGGACATTCGCATCCCGGACGTCGGCCTGGACGCTTTGCGACGCGCGGCGCAGAGCCTGGGATACGGCGGGGTAGGATACTATCCCCGCCCCGGCTTTGTCCATCTGGACTCCGGACGCCCGCGATTGTGGTGAGCCCGTGGCGCATTATCTGGCAACTCGTACCAGCCCTGGGCACGGTCGCTGCGAGCGGTGCGGTATGGGGCGCGCACCCCTCGTCGCCTCCTTCACTCTGCCACATCTCCCACCCCAGCGATGCCGGAATCGAGTGGGAGTGTCGAACCCTGCGCGGAACCGACACGCTCGAACGACTCTTTGGCGACCGCTGGCCGGACGTGGCCCGCTTCAATCGGATCGACCGGCGCCACGCGCATCCCGGCATCTCGATCAAGGTGCCCCGGCAACTGGACGACATCGCCGACTTCACGCCCATGCCGCCGGAGTATCCTGCCGCGGCCAACGAAGCCAAGTTCATCCTCGTCGATCTCCGCGAGCACTTCCTGGGCGCGTATGAGTACGGCCGCCTCGTGTTCTCCGCGCCCATCACGATCGGCGAAGCCGGACACGAGACGCCGACCGGAGAGTTCCGGATCAACGCCGCCCATCGCAACCACGCCTCGTCGTTGTACACAGTGGAGGGAACCGACACGCCGTATCCCATGACGCATGCGCTCAGGTTCTACACCGCTCGCAACGGTGTCGAGTACTGGCTTCATGGGCGAGACATGCCCGGTTATCCGGCATCCCACGGCTGCATCGGCTTGTACGACGAGGCCATGCAACGCAGCGTGTATGGATTTCCCCGAGAGCCGGTGCTCGAGGACGCCAAAACCTTGTTCGAATGGGTGATCGCTCCTCGGGAGGACCGGGGCCGCTTCCTGGCCATCGACGGGCCGAGAGTGCTCGTGCGCGGTCCAGGGAACGTTCGCTACATGCCCGTGACTCGTGCACCCTCCGTGTTTATGTCGCGCAGGCGACGAGTCCAGACGCCGATGCCGGGGCAAGCGGCTCGCACCGGGCGTGCTTGGGGGAGGGCGCTCGTGACCTCCGGGAGCGCAAGTGGCCCGAACGGGATGCCGGGAGGATCCGCGACCGTCAGGCCGATTCTTGCAACCCCACCGTTCACCCGGTTACACTCTGGGGCAACGATTCGTTGAAGACGTCCAAACTCAAGACGGTTTCTGAACTCGCCCAACTGGCGGCGGCGGCCAGGCGGGAGGGCCACCGCGTCGTCTTTACCAACGGCTGTTTTGACCTCCTCCACATCGGGCACACGCGCTATCTCCAGGAAGCCCGGTCGCTCGGCGATCTCCTGATCGTGGCAATCAACAGCGACACGTCGGTGACGGCGCTCAAAGGGCCGGAACGACCGCTCGTGCCCGAGCAGGAGCGAGCCGAGGTGCTGGCCGCGCTCGCGTGCGTGGACTATGTGACGATCTTCGACGCGCCCGATCCCGGCGACGTCATCGCAGCAATCGGACCGGACGTGCTGGTCAAAGGCGGCGATTGGCCCGTGGAGAACATCGTGGGACGCGAGATCGTGCAGGCGCGCGGCGGGAAGGTGGTGTCGATCCCGCTCGTGCCCGGCGCATCCACCACCAGGCTGGTGCGCCGGCTCCTCGATCGCGCCACCGCCAAACCGCGCAGGACCTGACGAGCCTCGTGTCCGCCGGTAACCCGTCCGTGATTGCGCCCCTGATCAGCGTGCCGTCGATCGAGCTGCGCGACGCGTTGCACCAAGACGAGGCGCGGCTGCATGTGTCCGGCCTCCGCCCCCCCGCCAAGGCCGCGCTGCTCCGCGACGTAGCGACCGCAGGCCCGGTCCTGGCCCTGACGTCGTCGCTCGATGCCGCGGAGACGCTCGCGGGCGATATCCGTGTTGTCGCCGCGCTGTGCGGCGAACCTGCCTCCGTGCAGGTTATTCCGGATTGGAATCCCGCGCTGCCGCCTCCGATCGACCTCGAAGCCCGGCGGGTGGCCGCGCTTGCCGCGCTGCTCGACGGCTCGGTGTCGATCACCGTGGCGCCGATCGACGCGCTCCGGGCGCCGCTGGTCTCGCCCGAGGTGTTTCGCAGCCACACCAGACACGTCGAACGCAGCCAGACCGTCGGCAGGGAAGCGATCCTGGCCTCGTTGGTGGCCGCAGGCTACGAAACCGTCTCCACGGTCACCCTCCCGGGCGAGATGGCGGTGCGCGGCGGGATCGTGGACTGCTTTTCTCCGCTCGAAGATGCGCCGGTGCGGATCGAGTTCGACGGCGACGAGGTGTCGTCGCTGCGACTGGTCGATCCGCTCACCCAGCGTTCTCGCCGGCATACGGAGCGCGTGACGTTGGGCCCGGCCCCCGCGTTTGTGCACGCCGAAGCCGATGCCACGCTCGCCTCATACCTTCGGTCCGACACGATCATGGTGCTTGACGAGCCCGACTTGTTGAGCGAGCCCCCGCTGGCGGGGCGCCTCGCCGTCACCGAGGGCGAACGGCGCTTCGCCCGGATCGTCACCCTGCACTCGCTCGCCATTGCGGCCCCGGACGGATGGCTCGCGCTGAGCGTTGCGCACGCGGCGCCGGAGCGGTTCGGCGTCGGCGCGGCGCGACCGTCGGTCGCCGACGCGTTGCGCCGGCTGGATGAGCTGCGGCGCGATTTTACGGTTGTGGTCGTGTGCCGGAGCGCGGAACAGGTCGGCCGATTTAAGACCCTGGCGGCTGATCACGTGGTGCCGGTCTCGGAGGTTCCAGCCGGCGGGCTGCCCGACGTGACGGCCGGACCCGTGTTCGTCACGGCCGGCGAGCTGTCCGGGGGGATCGTGGATCCGGGTTCACGACGGCTGCTCGTCACCGAGGAAGAACTGCTTGGCAAAGAACGGGTGACCCGCCCCACCCGCCGGGCACGTCTGGCGCCGTTTCTGTCGTCGATCGACGAGCTGCGACCCGGCGACCTGGCCGTGCACAGCGAATACGGGATCGGCCGCTACGAAGGCCTGTCGCGCATGGCCATGGGCGGGATCGACAGCGAGTTCCTGGTCCTTCGCTACCTCGGCGGCGACAAAGTCTACGTGCCGGTCGATCGGCTCGACCTGGTGCAGAAGTACGCGGGCGTGGAGGGCAAATCGCCCCGGCTGGAAGCGCTGGGAGGGACCGGCTGGGTCAAGACCAAACAGCGGGTGCGCAAAGCCGTGCAGCGCATGGCCGCGGATCTCCTCGCACTGTACGCGCAGCGCGAAGTGGCCAGGGGCCACGCGTTTGCGCTCGACGGACCCGAAGCCCGGGACTTTGCCGCGGGGTTCGAGTACGAAGAAACGCCGGATCAGGCTCGTGCGATCGCCGAAGTCGCGGCGGACATGGAAAAGGCGAGGCCCATGGACCGGCTGGTCTGCGGCGACGTCGGATACGGGAAAACCGAAGTCGCGCTGCGCGCCGCGTTCAAGGCCGTGATGGACCACAAGCAGGTCGCGGTGCTGGTTCCCACCACGTTGCTCGCGCAACAGCACGGCCGGACCTTTGCCGAACGCTTTGCGCCGTTCCCCGTGCGCGTCGAGGTGCTCAGCCGGTTCCGCTCGTTGAGCGAACAGCGCGAGGTCCTGGCCGGTCTCGCGGACGGCCGCGTGGACATCGTGATCGGCACGCACCGGCTGCTCCAACAGGACGTGGTGTTTCACGACCTCGGCCTTGTGGTGGTGGATGAGGAGC
>JAVKJV010000077.1:0-11634 GCA_031458775.1 Candidatus Fervidifonticultor quartus
GACTCACACCGGGTGAGGCGATCGTCACCGCGGGCCAGCAGGGCCTCCGCGACGGGATGCAGGTACGCACAGGAAGCGGAGGGCCCGAAGGCGGCCAGACGGGGAGCCCCGGGCAAAGCGGACCGGCCGGCCCGCCGGTGCCACCGCCTGCCCAAGGAGCGCCGCGACCATGAACCTCTCGCGTTTCGCCATCAACAAGCCGGTTACGACGGCGATGACCTTCATGGCCATCGCCTTCCTGGGGATCATCGCGTTCGGCCGGTTGCCGATCGACCTGCTGCCCGACATCTCCTTCCCGACGCTGAACATCTCCACCGAGTACAGTGGCGCTGGCCCTCAGGAGGTGGAGCGCGAGGTCACGATCCCGATCGAGAACGCGATGTCCACCGTGCCCGGCGTGACCGAGATCTTCTCCACGTCCCAGGAAGGCCGCAGCAGTGTCTCGCTGCGCTTCCCGTGGGGCGCCGACCTTGACGCCGCGGCCAACGACGTGCGGCCCGCGCTCGACCGCGTGCGCGGCCGGCTTCCCGACGCCGCAGACACGCCCCGCGTCTTCAAGTTCGACCCCAACCTGCTTCCGGTCGTGCTGCTCGGCATCGAGGCGCGCGGCGACCTCAGCATGCTCCGCGACATCGCGGAGGACCAATTGAAGCCGCGCCTGGAACAGGTCGAAGGCGTCGCCAACGTGGACATCCGCGGCGCGCGAGAGCGCGAGATACGTGTCGAGCTGGACCGGGCGCGGCTCGAGGCGCTCGGCGTCTCGGATCGCGACGTCTCGCAGGCGCTGAGGGCCGAGAGCACGGTTGATCCTGGCGGCGACGTCCGCGTCGGCTCGCAGCGCCGCGTCGTGCGCGTGATCGGTCGGTTCGCGTCGATTGATGAGATCGCGCAAACGGTCGTCGCGACGCGTCAGGGCATTCCCATTCGCGTGGCGGATGTCGGCCGAGTCGTGGACACGCTGGCCGACGCGACCTCGATCACGCGGCTGAACGGCCGGCCCTCGATTGTCATCGCGGTCAGCAAGCGGTCCGGCACGAACACGGTGGCGGTCGCCTCGCGGGTGTTCGCCGTCGTTGACGAGCTGAACGAGCAGTTCCCGCGGGCGCGCATGACGGTGATCAGCGACGGTAGCAAGTTCATCCGCCGGTCGATCGCCAACGTTCAGACCGCCGCAATGCTCGGCAGCGTGCTCACCATGGGCGTCCTGCTCTTCTTCCTGCGTAACGTCAGCAGCACTCTGATCATCTCGACCGCGATCCCGCTCTCGGTGCTGGCGACGATCCTACTGATGTTCTGGGGCGGCTTGACGCTCAACCTCATCACGTTCGGCGGACTCGCGCTGGCCATCGGCATGCTAGTGGACAATGCCATCGTGGTGCTCGAGAACATCTTCCGGCACCGCGAGGAAGGGCAGCCGCCCAGGCTGGCCGCCGAAGAGGCCACCGGCGAGGTCGGGACGGCACTTGCAGCGAGCACGCTGACGACGATCGTCGTGTTCCTGCCAATGTTCTTCACGACCGGCATCGCGAGTGTGATGTTCCGGCCTCTGGCCTACGTCGTCACGGTCGCGCTTCTGGGTTCGATGCTCGTGGCGCTAACCCTGATCCCCTCGCTGGCTTCGCGCGCCCTCGTGATGGGGCATGGAAAGGGTGCGGCCGGGCGAATCGCCGTCGCGCTCGAACGCGGCTTCGTGGCGGTCGAAGACGGCTTCCGGCGCGTGTTGACCGCTGTGATGCGGCGGCCTGCCCTGATCGTGCTGCCTGCGATCGGGGTCATGCTGCTGGCCTGGTCGGCAATCCCCCTGATCGGACAAGAGACGTTCCCACAAACCGACGAGCGCGAGTTCTTCGTCATCATGCAGATGCCGCGCGGCACGGCGCTCGAGGTCACGGACCGCACGGCCCGGCGCGTGGAGCAAATCCTGGCGGAGGAGACCCCGGGAGTCGAGCGCGTCGCGACGTTCGTGGGTGGCGGTTTCGGGCCTGGCGGGTCGCATGTCACGAGCTTCCGTGTCAGCCTGGCCCCTGACGCGCCCAGGACATCGGAAGTGATCAACGAGCTGCGCCGACGCATCCGCGTCACCGGCGCGACGTTCATCTACCGCCCACTGTCCTCGCTGTTCCTGTTCCGCACGCCCGATCCGATCAGCATCGACCTGCGGGGCTTCGACCTGGAAACCGGCAACGCGCTGGCCCGCCGGCTGCGCGGCGTCCTGGAGTCGGTGCCCGGAGTCACAGATCTGCAGGTGAGCCGCGAGGAGAGCGCCGAGGAGTTCTCGCTGCGAGTCGATCCCATCAAGGCCGCGGCGTTCGGCACGAATGCCGCGCAGGTCGCGGCGTCCGTCAGCGCCTACGTCGGCGGGACGACCGCCACGACGTTTCGCAGCGGCGGCGATGATATCAACGTGGTCGTGCGGCTGCGCGAGGCCGACCGCGCAACACCGGACCGGCTGGCCGATCTGCCCATCAGCACGTCCAGGGGTGTCGTGCCGCTGCGCCAGGTCGCGGAGATCACCGGGACGCCAGGCCCGCTGCAGATCCAGCGCCGCAACCGCGAGCGCATCATCACCCTGACCGGCAACATCACCGGCCGCGACATCGGCGCGACCATCCGCGACGTGCGCCAGGCCCTGCTGGCACAGCGGCTGCCGCAGGGCTTCTCGATCGCGTTCGGCGGCGAGTTCGAAGACCAGCGGGAGTCGTTCGCGCAGTTGACTACAGGGTTCCTGATGTCGCTGGTGCTGGTCTACATGGTCATGGCCTCGCAGTTCGAGCGACTGCTCGAGCCGCTGTTGATCATGGCCGCGGTGCCGTTCGCGCTGGTCGGCGTGATCGCGGCGCTGGTGTTCACCGGCACGACGCTCAACGTCCAGTCGGGTCTCGGCGCCATCGTGCTCGTCGGCGTGGCGGTCAACAACGCGATCGTCATGATCACCTACGCGCTGCAGTTGCAGGACCAGGGGGTACCGCTGCGCGAGGCGTTGGCCCGTGCCGGCCAGCGGCGGCTCCGGCCGATCCTGATGACCTCGCTGACAACCATCTTCGGACTCCTGCCGCTGGCGATCGGTATCGGCGAAGGCTCCGAGCTGCAGTCTCCGCTGGCGCGCGCGATCGTCGGCGGGCTCATCACGTCCACCGTCAGCAGCCTGCTCCTGATCCCGGCCCTGTACATGATTCTCGACTCAGCGTTGCGCTGGGTGCGCAACCGGCGTGAAGCGCCGCTGCGGTTGCCCGAAGCCGAAGGTGTGGCCGAGGCCGCGGACGGCAAGTAGGCCGGCGGTCGGGAGGCGCAGGAGGCCGCACACCCGTTGATCGGGGAGTGATGGCAGTGGGTCGTCGCAAGCGGGCACCATGCCTCGTCAGCGCCGCGATGGTCGTCATCGTACTGTCCCTCATCGCAATCGCGGCGAACGCGCAGTCGAGCGGGCCGCCGCTGCCCGCGCCCGGTGCCTGGGGCACGCGAGCGCCCCTGTTGGAAGCCAACTCAGAGATGGCCGTGGCCGAACTCGACGGGAAGATCTATGTCATCGGCGGCTACCCGGCCAACCGTGTCAGCGTGGCCACCGTCCAGGTGTATGACCCTGCCACCGACTCGTGGAGGTTGACGACGCCGCTGCCCGTCGCACTCAATCACATCATGGCCGCCTCGGCCAACGGCAGACTATACGTCATCGGCGGGCAGCCGACCGCCGATGGTGGCGGCCCATTCGTGAACACGGTCTACGAGTACAACCCGGCGAACGCCGCGTGGACCACACGCGCACCCATGCCCACCGCCAGGAGCTCGGGCGCGGCCGCCGTGGTGGACGGACGGATCTATGTTGCGGGCGGACGGCCGCCCCGCGGCAGCGACTTCGCCGTCTACGACGCGCGCCAGAACACCTGGACGGTGCTGCCCAACCTCCCCACGCAGCGCAACCACTTGGCCGCAGCCGCGATCGGCGGCCGGGTCTACGTCGTGGGCGGCCGCTTCGGCGCAGGGTTCCAGAGTGACCGGACCGATGCCATCGAAGTCTACGATCCGGCGACCAACACCTGGACGGCACGGGCTCCGATGCCTCGCCCTCGCGGCGGCGTGAACGGCCTGGAAGCGCTCGGGTGCCTGCACGTCTTCGGTGGGGAGGGCAACGCCGAGGTCCCCAGTGGCGTGTTCCCGGACCACGACGTCTACAACCCGCAGACCAACGCGTGGACGCGCCTGGCGCCGATGCCGATCCCGGTGCACGGCGTGACCGGCGCGGCGTTTCTCAGCGGGCTGATCTACCTGCCGGGCGGCGGCACGGCGATCGGCGGCAGCAGCGGGAGCACGCATCACCAGGTGTACCGGCCGGCCATGAGTTGCCAGTAACGGAGAAGGGTCCCCTCCGGCCTGGGGACCCTTGAAGGACTCCTGCAACTCGAACCATCTACGGCGTGCCGCGTCCGCGTCCGGTTCGGTTCCAAGACCACCGTAGCACAGACCGCGCGCACCGCCCGTTAGGCGTGCGTTGGCACCCGTTGGCGTTGCGTTGGGTTCTCCGAGACGAGACGGCCGCCGCTAAATGTGCGTCGCCGTCCTGGAGTGGCGCCTTGGCCGGGCGCGTGGTCCGGTCTCCGGGACCTCGCTCGCAGGGACCGACAGGACGTACCCGTGGCGGGGCACCGTGCGGAGATAGACGGGCCGAGCCGGGTCTTGCTCGATCTTCTCGCGCAGGTTCTTGACGTGCCATCGGACGAGACCCTCGTCCGAGGTGTCCGGCGGGTAGCCCCACACCATCGTCAGCAGGTCCTGGCTCGAGAACACTTCTCCCTGCCGGCTCATGAGGTGGTACAGGAGGTCGAACTCGGTAGGGGTCAACGCGACGAATCGCCCATCGGTATGGACGCGGCGCCCGGCCACGTCCAATTCCAGAGGACCGGCGACCAGACGCCCGGGGCTCGGGGGCACGCGCGGCTGCGCACGGCGGACCAGCGCCGTCACGCGGGCATGGAGTTCCCGCAGATCGAACGGCTTGCAGAGGTAGTCGTCGGCGCCCTCGCTCAGCGCCCGGACTCGATCCTCGACGGCCCGCCGTGCGGTCAGGCACAGGACGGGCACCGTGCCAAGCTTGGGGTCGCGTCGAAGGGCCTGGAGGACCTGAAGCCCATCCATGTGCGGCATCATGATGTCCAGGATGACGCAGTCCGGGTGATGCCGGCGGGCCGCGGCCAGCGCCTCGGCCCCGCCGTACGCCGCGATGGTCTCGTGACCGGCTGCGGTGAGGCTGCGCGAGACGGCCCAGACCAGATCACGCTCGTCGTCGACGATCAAAATACGCGCCACGATTGCCGCCTCCACGTGGATCCCGTCACGCGCTACTCCCGCACCGTGGCGCGCGGTCTGCCCGGAAGGCGCACGGTGAACCGGCCTCCGCGTCCAGTCTCGCTGCTCACCTGCACGGTCCCGCCATGGGACAGAATGATCCTGTAGCCCAGCGCCACCCCGACATGGACGCCGTCACTCAACGCCTGGGACGCGGGAAGCAAGCGAAAGGCGTCCTCCAGGTCTGCTCCACGAGTGGCACGACCCGTAGCCTGGATGGCGACCTCCACCGTCTCCCGGCCGTCCGCGCGCGCCGACACGGTCAACGTGCCGCCGTCAGGCATGGCATCGCAGGCGCCAAGCATGAGATTCCCCAAAGCGGCCCGCAGCAGGCGCCGGTTCGCCGCGACGGCAGGGAGGCCGCGCTCAACGCTTGTGCGCACCCGCACGTGCGCGGCTGCGATCCTCGGCCGGAGCGAGCGCACGATCTCCGTGAGCAGAGGGCCGAGGCGCGTCGCTTCCATGCGATGGTCGGCCGGAGCGAACTCGAGGAGACTCTCGATCATGCGAGAGGCCCGCGCAATGCTGGCGTGGACGATCTGCGCGGCCTCGAGCCTGAGCGCTTCATCGGCCGGCCCGTCGAGGAGGAGCTGCGCCGCGGCGGACGCCGCACTCATCGGGTTCCGCAGTTCGTGGGCAAGGGCCCTCGCCGCGACTCCCAGGAGTCCTATGCTGTCCGTGCCGAGGAACTGCGGCTCGGGCCGCCGACGATCAGCGGCGACGCTGGGAGTCCGCGCCTGCTTGTGCATTACGGTAGGTGTGTGCCCGGAGGCCGGGTGCATGTAGACGCCGGCGTGCGTCATTTCACGAGAAGATCGGAAGAAGGGTCTTGCTGGTTCCGGACCGGAGTGTTGGGGTGGTGCCCCCAGCGGGATTCGAACCCGCGTTACCGGCTTCCGAAGCCGGCGATCTGCACGACGCCGCAAAGCCTCAGGTGGCGCGGTTCCCTCACGCCTGGTCACCGGCCTTGAACTTGTGAGAAGTGGAGCCGTCCAAGTCTCCAGGCCAGATCTGGCCGACCACCTGGGTGGACGACCGCCTGATATGCTGAAGGCAGCGTGGGGTTAGCGACCCGACCGGAGAGGTATCCCGCCATGGCCAAGCGGTTGACGTCGCGCGTTCAATGTCCCAACTGCGGATCGAGCGAGACCGCGCGCATCGAGTATGGCCTGATAAAGGTCGAGCCGGGGGGTCAGTTTGACCGGGATCTCGAGACGGGCAGGGTTGTCCTTGGCGGCTGTATGATCTCCGGCGATGACCCCGATCGGTACTGCCGGAGTTGCGGGCACTCCTGGCGGGCAAGACGAGCAAAGCCGAGGCTATCAGAGTCGGTAGTTGCCGACCCGGAGGATCATCGCTGAGGGCCGAGGTAGCAACCAAATGGCGCCCATGACCGCGTGGTTGAACCATGGCTTGCGAGGTTGAAGCTCATGGCCGGAAGCCCGTCTTCACAACGGTGATATGCTTTTGTCATGAGTGATAAGGAGTCGCGTCTAGCCGTTCCGTCGCAACCCTCCCGGATCGATGAGCAGCTCAGCGTTCGGGAGGCGCGGTTTGTGGATCTCTATTTGGGAGAGACCAGAGGCAACGGCCGTCAGGCCGCCCACCTGGCCGGCTACCGCGGCAGCCCGGCGGTGCTAGATGTGCAAGCCTCACGGCTCCTGCGGCGTCCCCGGGTGCGTGAGGCCATCCAGCGCACCCTGCGATACCAAGGCGAGCGGGTGGGGCTTACCAAAGACTGGTTAGTTCAGCAAATTCTGGAGGTCATGGCCGAGCGCCGCCCGTTCGAGCGCCTGAAGGCGGCCGAGTTGCTCGCCAAGCTAATGCGTTGGTTCGACGCCGAAGGGAAGGGCGCCGATAACTTGCTCGGCTCCCGCACAGCTGATGGCTACGAGGCGCTTGCCGAGACACTCGAGGGTCACGCGGCCGGCTTCTCTGCCGAGCAACGAGAAGCGTTCAGGCAAGACCTCCTTAGAGTGATCGCAGAAGCCACGCGGGCGCTGAAAGCGCTGGACGCTGTCGGCTAGGGTCCTAACGGCTCCTGCGCTCGTTCCACTGCGGGTCGCTCGTCACCCGGCTGTGGGCCAAGCCGAGGCGGCGTTCTGATCCCCAATCCTTAGCTGAACTCTGGCAGTTACGGCCGAGTGCTGAATCTGCCAATCGCGCGCCAGGCCGTGAACCGGCCGCGGGAGGATATCAAGGTAAGTGATGGTGAACCAGAGTCTCACCTGGTCGGGGAGGACTGCCCGTCGAGGACCCGCGCGCTTGGGGAAAGCAAACATCAGGCGCTGTCCTTTCGCCCGCCATTAGGGAGGGAAGACCTTGAGGCTCATCCATGACACTTGTCGACTTCGCCCCGAGGTCCTCGCCGGAGCCCTTCGGGAAGAAGAGTTCGCGGCCCGTCTCAACTGGGCGTTGCGGCCCTCTCCCGCCGCGCCGGCCGTCTACGCGGACGGCACGCTGTTCTTCTCGCGCACCTTTCCGACCGGAGGCCTGCAGACCCTCCTGCGCGACGTGCTCGGCAGACTGTCCGGAAAGGATCCGGCGGCACCGTCCATCATCCGGCTGGAGACGGGATTCGGGGGAGGCAAGACTCACAACCTGATCGCGTTGGCGCACGCTGTATCCGGCAAGGTGCCCGTTGACGTCCTTGCCCGCTTCGTCCCTCTCGATCGAGTTCCGCACGGCCCCATCCGGACCGCGGCTATCGTCGGCGAGGATCTGAGCCCTGCCTCCGGGCTCCAGCACGAAGACGGTACCACCACTTGGACCCCCTGGGGAGAACTGGCATGGCAATTGGGTGGCAAAGAGGCCTACCGGCTACTCGAGACCGATGACCGCTCACGGACGGTTCCGGGGGCTGCGGTCTGGCAACGGCTCCTCGGCGACGAGCCTGCCCTCATCATGCTGGACGAGCTCGCGCCGTATCTTCGCGCATTGAAGACCTCTCAACAGTATGCTCACATGGCGGGGTCCCTGGCTCCGTTCCTAAAGGGCCTGCTAGAGACGGTCGCGTCCAGCAGGAGGGCGGTGTGTGTGCTGACCCTCGCGGAATCCTCTGATGCGTTTGGGCAGGAGACCGAGGAACTCGGCCGCGCGCTAACTGAGCTGATCGGCGAACTGAAGAACATCTCCGCCCGCATCGAACGGACGCTGACGCCGACGACTGGGGAGGATGAAATCGGGCAGATTGTGGTCCACCGGCTACTCGAGAGCGTCGATCACGATGCCGCGCGCGCTGCCACGCAGGCCTACCGTGATGCGTACGAACAGTGGCAGCGCCAGGGGGTCGACCTGCCATCCGGCGCTATACAGGCGGACTACGCCGGCCTGATCGAGCGAAGCTACCCACTGCACCCCGACGTCCTGGTGGTGCTCAACCGCAAGACGTCAACCATCCCGAACTTCCAGCGGACCCGGGGCGCCCTGCGGCTTCTGGCCCTGGCTCTGCGGCGCGCCTGGCAGAATCGGCCCGCTGACGCCTGGCTCTTTCACTTGCACCACCTCGACCTGGCTGACCCGGACATCACTGCGGAACTCACCAGCCGCCTGGATCGCCCGCGGCACCTACAGGTCGTGCAGGCCGACATCGCCAGTCCATTGCGAGAGGCGCCTGCCCACGCCGAGGAGATCGATCGGAGGTGGACGGAGGCGGGGAGACCCGCGTTTGCGCGGAAGGCGGCAACCGCCGTCTTCCTCCACAGCATCACCCAAGGCGGGGGCTCGGGGGCCCGGACCGAGGAGGTCAATCTGGCGGTGCTCGCGCCCGGCGACGACCCCGCACTGCTGGGCCAAGCCCTCCACGAACTGGAGCGCTCTTGCTGGCACCTCGAGTACGAGGACGAGCGCTGGCGGTTCCAGCCTGAGCCGGCGCTCAACAAGATGATCGCCGACGAGATGCAGTACGTCGGCGTCGCTGCCGCAAAGCGGGACCTCAACGATCGCCTCAAGGCCATCTGGCCGTCCGGTATCTTTGACGTCCGCCGGTTCCCGGCCGAACCGGACGACATCCCCGACGACGGGACCCGGCCCCGGCTCGCCGTCATGCACTACGACGCTGCGAGTGCTCGCGAGGAGGACGGCGTGCCTCCTGACCTGGTGCGGCACCTCTACGAACGCGCCGGCGCCTCCGGCGGCTTGCGCACATACCAGAACAGCGTGATCTTCCTCGTGGCCGACGCCGCGCAGATCCCGCGAATGATTGACGCGGCGCGGTACGGGAAGGCCGTGAGCCGCCTGGCCGATGACCCCGAGAAAGCCAAACATCTGAGCGCCGAGCAGCGGAAGCGACTGCGCGAACGCAAGGATACGAGCCTCGTGGAGTTGCGGTTGGCGATCCACCGTACCTACCGGTTCCTGTATTACCCCTCCGCTGAAGCACCACGGGCGGCGGCCGGGTTGGCACGCGAGCCCCTGCCAGCCCAGGACCAGGGTGATATCGAGCGCGATCAGAGCCAGGTCATCCTCGACGCCCTTCGACGGCTGGAGAAGGTCTACATCGCCGACGATCCGCCGATTGCTCCGCAGTTCATCAAGAGTCGCGCGTGGCCCGCCGGCCGGCCCGCCGTCCGGGTTGGCGACATCGCCCGCGCGTTCGGCATGCGCCGCGGCCTGCGAATGCTGCTGGACTCTCAGCCGCTGCGCCAGGGCATTCTTGAGGGTGTCCGCCGAGGGTTGTGGATCTACTACGATCCCCAGGAAGGCGTGGGATACGGGGTGCCCTCGCCGACGCCGTTTGTCGATCTTGGAGGCGAGGGGGAACTCCTGGAGCCGGCTGAGGCTCAAACCCGAGGCGTTCGCATCAAGGGAGAGCAAGTTGAGGAGGAGCGCTGCCCGGTCTGTGGGCAGCCCGCTTCCGCCTGCGTATGCGGCAGCACGGTGGCCCCCCCGCCGACAGAACGCCTCCACGCTGAGGGTGCCATCGACCAAGCCCTCCAGGCCGTCGTGGATCAGATGCACGACCGCAACGTGGAGGCGCTCAGCCGATTAACTATACAGGTGCGCGGTCAGGGCACCTCGGGCCTCCAGGAGCTTCGCAGCCTTGGGCTGGCGGTGCCACAGCTTGGCTCTGGCACCTACCGGCTGGACGTGCGGGTGGCGGCCGAACTCGGCGCTGCCGATAGCCTCCGCCTGGAGTTCCGCGGCCCCTGGGACCGCTACCGACGGCTCAAGGACGGCCTGGAGGCACTGCTGGCACAGGCTGCCCGCCTGGACGCCACCGCTGCGCTCGAATGCGGATTTGATGGCGAGGGTGGTACAGCAGCGCGTCTGACGACGATCCGCGACGTCCTCCGCACGTTGAACGTAGGCCGGGTGGAGGTCAGCGCCGATCCGTTCAAGGAGTGACGAGCGATGCGGGAGTTTACGCTACATATCCTGCCGTCAACTAACGGCCATTATGGGATAGAAGTCCGCCAATCCATCAACGGCGGCACCGGTCCGCAGGAGGCGGTCGTGGTTCGCGCCTGGGGGGCACCGTTTCAGGCGGCAACAAGCCAGGTGTTGGATGCAATCAGACGCAGCGGCTACCGAGCCAGCGACCTCTCCCGCGGGCGGAAGGCGCCCTTCGCTCTCAAAGAGGAGTGGGGAGTGCGGGTGGCTCTCCTCCTGATGGCACTCAAACCCCTTCGGAAGAGTATGCGCATGGAGCAGATCGCCGAGGCGATCCGCGAGATGTCGGACGAGGAGTGCTACTACTGGTTCAGCAAGTGTGTGAAGTCGAGCGGGCCGAGGCGAGCACAGAGGGCTCTAAGAACGCTCCTCGCGGAGTAAGCTTCATGGCCAGCGCCTATGAGAGGCGAGCAGCAGCGCTTCTGCAGCCGATTCTAGGAGGATCGGTCGCCTGGAGAGACGTTCCTGGTGCAGCCCCCAATACCCATGATTTTGACATGTGCTTTCCGGACGGTCGGACAGCAGCGGTCGAAGTAACGCGAGTTACGGATCAGGACCAACGAGCCTTCTGGGCTGCGGTGCACAAGCAGGACTGGCAGGTCCGCAGCCTGCGGCGATCCTGGGCTCTGGTCTTAGTCCCCAGTATCCAGGTCAATGCCCTGCGCGTTCAGATCGAGCGTCACCTTGCCGATCTGGAACAATGTCAGGTGTGCGAGTTTGGATTGCGTAAGCCCGTTCCAGAAGGGGCTGACACCGCGGTCCGACAGTTGGCGGCTCTAGCAGGGTGCTGAAGAATCGCGGGCAGGGTTGATTGCTCCCATGCCGTGGTCTCCGCGACTCAGGTTGAGACTCTTGACAGGAGGCGTCCGAGTGTTTCCAGGAGCCTCAGATCGGAGGTCTTTG
>JAVKJV010000078.1:0-11075 GCA_031458775.1 Candidatus Fervidifonticultor quartus
AACATCACCGAGGTGGAGGCGGCCCGACGGGTGGGGGTCGGACTCCTCGAGCGGCTGAAGACCCTCAGCCTCGCGCTCTACCGGGCGGGTGCGGCCCATGCCGAGGCTTGCGGCATCATCGTCGCCGACACCAAGTTCGAGTTTGGCCTCACGCCAGGGGGCACGCCGATCCTGATCGACGAGGCGCTGACGCCCGACTCGTCGCGGTACTGGGACGCCGGGGCCCACGCCGCCGGGCACCTGGTTCCGTTCGACAAGCAGTTTGTGCGCAACTACCTGATCGAGATCGGCTGGAACCGGGAGCCGCCGGCACCGGCGCTGCCCGCCGACGTGATCGAGGCGACCCGCGCACGCTATCTGGAGACCTTTCGGCGCCTGACCGGAAAGGAGATTGCCTAGATGCCGACGTTCCGCGTCACCATCATGCTGAAGCCGGGCGTGCTCGATGCGCCCGGGCAGGCTGTGGAGCACGGGCTGCGCGCCCTCGCCTACCAGGTCGACCGGGTCCGCATGGGCAAGGTCGTCGAGCTAACGGTCCCCGAGGCGATGCGGGCCAAGGTCGGCGAGATGTGCGAGCGCTTCCTGGCCAATCCCCTGATCGAGACCTGGCGCATCGACGAACTGGAGACGGTGTCGTGAACTGGGGCGTCGTGGTCTTCCCGGGGTCGAACTGCGACCGTGACTGCGTCCACGTCCTGCGCGCGGTCCTGGGGCACGACGTGCTCGAAGTCTGGCACGCCGACAGCACGCTCGACGGCGTGGACGCGCTGGTGCTGCCCGGCGGCTTCTCGTACGGCGACTACCTGCGGTCGGGCGCCATCGCGGCCACCGCGGCGGTCATGCCCGCGGTGCGCCGGTTCGCCGCGTCGGGCGGGCCGGTGCTCGGCATCTGCAACGGGTTTCAGATCCTCACCGAGGCCGGCCTGCTGCCCGGTACGCTGATGCGCAACGCCGGCCTCCGATTTCGGTGCGTGCCGGTGTGGGTGCGGGTCGAGTCGGCGCAGACGCCGTTCACCGCCGGGCTCGTGCCGGGCACCGTGCTCCAGATGCCCATCGCGCACGGTGACGGAGGCTATCTGGCGCCGCCCGACGAGATTGCGCAGCTCGAGGCGACCGGCCGCGTGGTGTTTCGCTACTGCGATGCCTCGGGTCGGCCCACCGAGGCCGCGAACCCCAACGGGTCGGTCAACGGCATCGCCGGCGTCGCGGGCGTCCAGGGCAACGTCGTCGGGCTGATGCCGCACCCGGAACGGGCGTCCGAGGCGCTGCTGGGATCAGCCGACGGCCGCCGGCTCTTCGAGTCCGTCGCCGGCTGGCTGGCCGCGCACCGCCGCGCCCCGCGCATGGCCGAGGGGGTGGCGTGATGACTCCGGTCGCGCCGACCGATGCCGCGGCGCGCGCCGGGCTGTCGGCGCGCGACTATCGCGACGTCTGCGCGCGCCTGGGCCGCGAGCCCAACCCGACCGAGGCGCGCATGTTCGGTGTCATGTGGTCCGAGCACTGCGGGTACAAGCACTCGAAGAAGGTGCTGCGGCGCCTCCCGTCTGCGTCGCCGCGCCTGCTCTCCGGACCCGGCGAGAACGCCGGCGTCGTCGACCTCGGCCACGGGTGGGCGCTGGCGTTCAAGATGGAGAGTCACAATCATCCGAGCGCGGTCGATCCGTACAACGGTGCCGCGACCGGCGTGGGCGGCATCATTCGTGACATCCTCGCCATGGGCGCGCGGCCCGCGGCACTGCTCGACTCGCTGCGCTTCGGCCCGCTCGATGAGCCGCGGCCGCGGCGCCTGTGCGGCGGTGTCGTCGCCGGGATCGCGGGATACGGGAACGCCATCGGCGTGCCGACGGTCGGCGGCGAGTTGCTGACCGATCCCTGCTATCGCGACAACCCACTGGTCAACGTGGCCTGCCTCGGTCTGGTGCGCGCCGATCGCGTCGCGACCTCCGCGGCCGCGGGTCCGGGCCACGCGGTGCTCTATGCCGGCGCGCGCACCGGTCGTGACGGCATCGGCGGGGCGGCGTTCGCCTCGACCGAGCTCGACGAGCAGCGCGAGTCGGAGGACCGCGCCTCGGTGCAGATCGGTGACCCGTTCACGGGCAAACTGCTGATCGAAGCGACGCTCGAGGCGCTGGCCACCGGCGAGGTCGTGGCGATCCAGGACATGGGCGCCGCCGGCATCACCTGCGCCACATCCGAGATCGCCGCGCGAAGCGGCGTCGGCATGACCATCAACCTCGACCGGGTGCCGCTCCGCGAGAAGGGGATGCGCGCCGATGAGATCCTGCTCAGCGAGTCGCAGGAACGGATGCTGCTCATCGTGCCGCAGGGTGCAGCCTCGCGCATCGCGGCGATCTACCATCGCTGGGGACTGCAGGCCGAAGTCATCGGGTCGGTGACCGAGGCCCCGCGGCTCTGCGTCACCTGGCACGGCGCGCCGGTGGTGGATCTGCCGCCCGAGGCCCTGGCCGGCGCGCCCGCGTACGATCCGCCGGCGGAGATGCCCGCGGGACTCGAGGCGCGCTGGGCGGTCGATCCCTCGACGCTGGTCGCCATGCCGGTTGCCGACGCGCTGCTGCGGCTGCTGCGGCACCCGGACGTCGCGAGCAAGCGGGGGGTCTTCGAGCAGTACGACCACATGGTCGGCGTCCGCACGGTCGTGCGGCCCGGTGCCGGTGCGGCGGTGCTGCGCCTGATTGACGCGCCGCCGCTGGCCGTGGCGTTGACCGCGGACGGCAACGCGCGGTGGTGCGAGGCCGATCCGCGCCGCGGCGCCGCGGCGATCGTCCTGGAGGCCGCGGCCAACCTGGCCTGCGTGGGGGCCGAGCCGGTTGCCGTCACCGACTGTTTGAACTTCGGCAGTCCGGAGCGACCACAGGTGTTCTGGACGTTCCGCGAGGCCGTCGAGGGTCTGGCTCACGCGTGCGAGGCGCTGGGGGTGCCCGTGGTCGGTGGCAACGTGTCGTTCTACAACGAGGCCGAATGCGTCGGTGACAACCGCGCGATCTTCCCCACGCCGGTCGTGGGCATGGCCGGGTTGATCGAGGACGTCGCACAGACCACGCGTCCGGGGTTCGCGCGGGATGGCGACCTTGTCGTGCTGATCGGGCCAACCGACGCGGCGCTCGGGGCGAGCCTGTACACACGCGCGCTGGCCGGCGACGTGGCCGGCCGTCCCGCGGAGCCTGACCTCGACGGCGCGGCCCGGGCCGTGCGCCTCGTACGCGAGTCGGTGCGCGCCGGTCTGCTGGCGTCGGCGCACGATATCAGCGACGGCGGCCTGGCCGTGGCGCTGGCCGAGGCATGTATCCACGGCGACCGCGGCGCGGTGGTGACGGTCCGCCGCGACCCGGCGGTTCTCTTCGGTGAACGCGCGGCGCGCTTCGTCGTCTCCGTGAGTCCTGACGCCCTGCCGGCGCTCCAGGCGCGGGCCCACGAGCAGGGCGTCCCGCTTCACGTCCTAGGCGCGGTCGGCGGGCGCACGCTCCGCATCGAGTTCGGCGACGCTGACCCGGTCGAGATCGCGCTGGACGCGCTCGCCGAGGCGTTTCACGCGTTGGAGGTGTGACGATGGGCGAGGGGGCGAAGGCCGCGGACGACAGCTGGAAGGAAGAGTGCGGGGTCAGTGGAGTGTACTGCCTGGACGGCCACTCCGCCGCGCCCTACGTCCACATCGCCCTCTACGCGCTGCAGCACCGCGGACAGGAGAGCGCCGGCATCGCCGCGTTCGATCAGGGCGAGATGCACCTGCACCGCGGCATGGGGCTGGTCGCGCAGGTCTTCGATCACGCGCGCATCGCGGCGCTACCCGGGACGGCCGCGATCGGCCACGTCCGCTACGCGACCATGGGCTCGGCCCGGATCGAAAACGCCCAGCCGTTCGTCGTGCCGTCGCCTTGGGGTCCGGTCGCGATCTCGCACAACGGCAACCTGATCAACGCACCGCAGTTGCGCCGCGAACTCGAGGCCCAGGGCGTGCGGATGCAGGCCACCACCGACAGCGAGATGATCGCGCACCTCATCGCGCGGGCGCCTGTCCGCGGTCTTGACGAGGCGATCGCCTACTGCATGCGCCGCATCGAGGGTGCCTACACCGTGGCGGCGCTGGCCGGCGGCCGCCTGTTCGGGTTCAGCGACGCGCACGCCATCCGGCCGCTCGCCGTCGGCCGCGGCCCGTCGTTCTGGGCACTCGCCTCCGAGACCTGCGCGTTCGACCACACCGGCGCCGAGTTCGTCTGCGACGTGGAGCCCGGTCAGCTTGTCATGATCGATGCGCTGGGGCTGCGGGCACAGCAGGTGCTCGACGTCGAGCGCCGGGCCAACTGCGTGTTCGAGTACATCTATTTCGCCCGGCCGGACTCGGTGCTGAGGGGCCGCAACGTGCACAGCGCGCGCCGGCGCATGGGCCGGGTGCTGGCGCGCGAGCATCCGGTCACGGCGGACATCGTGATCGCGGTGCCCGACTCCGGGACCTCGGCAGCGATGGGATTTGCCGAAGTCGCCGGGCTGCCGTTCGAGGTCGGGCTGATCAAGAACCGCTATGTCGGCCGCACGTTCATCACGCCTGACCAGTCGTCCCGCGACTTCGGCGTGCGTCTCAAGCTGAACCCCACGGTCGAGGCCATCGAGGGCCGCCGTGTCGTCCTGGTGGACGACTCGATCGTACGCGGCACCACGTCGGGGCGCATCGTGCGGCTGCTGCGGGCCGCGGGCGCCCGCGAGGTGCACGTGCGCATCTCGTCGCCGCCGATCCGCCACGCCTGCTACTACGGTATCGATACGAGCAACCGGGGCGAGCTGATCGCGTCGCGCCTCGACGTCGAGGCCATCCGGCGAGAGATTGGTGCCGACAGCCTTGGGTATCTCAGCCAGCACGGTCTGGTCGAGGCCGTCGGCCAACCGGCCTCGACGCTCTGCATGGCGTGTCTGGACGGCCGCTACCCGACCCGCACGCCGTCCGAGGAGGACGCCGGCCGCACCGCGCTGGACGCGTTTGCCGTGGCCACGGCGCCGGCCGGCCAGCGGTGAACGCCGCGCGCTCGCACCCCGGCCGCGAGCCCGCGCACGGTCTCACGTACCGCCAGGCCGGTGTGGATGTCGAGGCCAAGGACGGTCTGCTCGCCGGGCTGGCGCCGGTCATTGCCTCGACGCACGGCGACAGCGTGGTCGCCGGCGTCGGCGCGTTCGCCGGCGCGGTGCGGCTCGCGCCCGACCGTGCGGGCAGCATCGTCGCGACGACCGACGGGGTCGGTACGAAGACGCTGCTGGCGCGGCGCTTGGGCCGCGACGCGGTCATCGGCGCCGACATCGTGGCCCACTGCGCCAACGACCTGGTCGCGTCGGGCGCGCGGCCGCTGGCTTTCCTCGACTACATCGCGATGGCGCGCCTCGACGCCGTGGTCGTGAGGACGCTCGTCGAGGCGATGGCCGCGGCCTGCCGAGGTCTTGGGATCCCCTTGCTGGGGGGCGAAACCGCGGAAATGCCCGACGTCTACGCCGGTGACGCGTACGACGTCGTCGGGACGATGATCGGCACCGCGCGTCCTGACGGCGTCATGACCGGCGAGACCGTGCGGCCCGGTCAACGCCTGGTCGGCCTCGCATCGAGCGGGCTGCATACGAACGGGTATGCACTCGCGCGGCGGATCATCGCCGCGTCCGGCGCATCGCTCGACGCCGTGGTCTCCGATCGCGGAGACACGCTCGGCGATGCGCTGCTGCAACCGCATCAATGTTATGCGCCGGCGGTATTGTCGCTGTGCGCGGAAACGCGCGTGCACGCCATCGCGCACATCACGGGCGGAGGCATTCCGGGCAATGTGATCCGCGTCCTGCCCGAGGGCTGCGGCGCGCGGGTGACGCGGGGCTGGCCGGTCCCCTCGGTCTTCGCGTGGCTGCAGCGCGCCGGCGCCGTTCCGGACGACGACATGGTCCGCACGTTCAACCTCGGCATCGGAATGATCGTGGTCGTCGAGCCGCAAGACGCGCCGTCCGCCGTCGCGCACTTCCTGGACGCGGGCTTCGGGGCCTGGGAGATCGGCGAGGTGTTCGAGGGGCCGCGCGGCGTCGAGCTGGCATGATCAGACTCGCGGTCCTCGCGTCCGGCGCCGGCACCACGCTGCAGGCGCTGCTCGAGGCGTTTCCGCCTTCGAGCACGCAGACCGCGGCCGTGATCGCGGTGGCCTGCAACACACCCGGTGCCGGAGCACTCGCCCGCGCGCGCGCCGCGGGTGTGCCCGCGCTGCTGGTCGACCACCGCGGCCGCTCCGCCGGCGCGTTCGAGACCGAACTGGCGGACACCCTCGACGCGCACCGGCCCGATCTGCTCTGCCTGGCCGGGTTCCTGCGCATGCTCTCACCCGGTTTCGTGGCCCGCTACCGCCAGCGCATACTGAACATCCACCCCGCGCTGCTCCCGGCCTTTGGTGGGAAGGGTATGTATGGAGAGCGCGTGCACGAGGCGGTGCTCGCTGCCGGGGCAACGATCTCCGGATGTACGATTCACCTGGTGGACGAGACGCCGGACGGCGGACCCATCGTCGCTCAGGCGGCCGTACCCGTGCTCTCCGGTGACACGGTGCAGACACTGGCGGCGCGCGTGCAGGCAGAGGAACGGCGCCTGTATCCCGAAGTCGTCCGTTGGTGGGCGGCCGGCCGACTGGAGGTGGCGGACGGCCGGGTGATCTGGAGGCCGCCGGGAGGAGGAGCACCATGAAAGGCGGACGGGCGCTCCTGAGCGTGTCCGACAAGACCGGGATCGTCGAGCTGGCCCAGGCGCTGCGCGACGCCGGCATGGAGATCGTGTCCACCGGCGGCACCGCGGCACGCCTGCGCGAGGCCGGCCTCGATGTGCGGCCGCTCGAGCAGGTGACTGGCTTCCCCGAACTGCTTGGCGGCCGCGTCAAGACGCTCCATCCTGCGATCCACGCCGGGCTGCTGGCGCGCGGCGACCTCGCCGACTTGGCCGAGCTGGCGCGGCACGCCATCCGGCCCATCGATCTGGTCGCGGTCACGCTCTATCCCTTCGAGCGGGCCGTGGCCGCTGGCGCGGCGATGCCGGCGGTCCTGGACGAAATTGACATCGGGGGCGTGACGCTGCTGCGTGCCGCGGCGAAGAACTGGCCCCGTGTCACGGTGCTGTGCGATCCCGGCCAGTATGCCGAGGTCAGGGCCGCCCTGCGCGAGCGCGGCGAAGTCCCGGAGGACATGCGCCTACGGCTCGCGGCCGCGGCGTTTGCGCGCGTGGCCGCGTACGACGCGGCGATCGCGGCCTACTTCCAACGGGCCGTCACACCGCCGGCCGCGGCGGTGACGGCTCCCGAGGCTGTGGGACGGCCGCCGCTTCCCGATCTCCTGCAACTGGCCTACCGAAAGAAGCTCGACCTGCGCTACGGCGAGAATCCGCACCAGCGTGCCGCCCTGTACGCGACGGCGATCCCGATACCGGGGACCGTGGTTCACGCCGACGTGCTCGGCGGCCGTGCCTTGTCCTATAACAACATCGCGGACCTCGACGCCGGTTGGGGGCTGGTGCAGGACCTGCCCAGGCCCGCGGTGGCCGTCATCAAGCACCTCAACCCCTGCGGAGCGGCGACCGGCGCCTCGGTCGCCGAGGCGTTCGTCCGCGCGCGCGACGGCGACCCGGTGGCCGCGTTCGGCGGTGTGGTCGCGTCGAATGCGCCCGTGGATCTACCCGCGGCACAGGCGATGGGCGGCCTGTTCCTCGAGGCGATCATCGCGCCATCGTTCACGCCGGAGGCCGCGGCGCACCTGCAGGGCAAGAAGAACCTGCGGTTGCTTGCCGCAGGCGAGCCGGCCCCGGCCGCAGGGCCCGAGGCGCCGCGGGGGCTCGACGTGCGCAGCGTGCGCGGCGGCCTGTTGGCGCAGGAGTCCGACGTGTTGGGCCGCGACACATCGGGCTGGCGCGTGGTCACCGAACGGATTCCGTCGTCGGCCGAGTGGGACGACATGCGGTTCGCCTGGGCTGTGTGCGCGCATGTGAAGTCGAACGCGATCGTCTTCGCCGCGCAGCGGCAGGTGGTTGGCGTCGGCGCCGGCCAGATGAGCCGCGTGGACAGTGTCCGTCTGGCCGCGATCAAGGCCGGCGACCGGGCGAAGGGCGCGGTGGCCGCGTCCGATGCGTTCTTCCCCTTCGCCGACGGCATCGAAGCCGCGGCCGCGGCTGGCGTTGTCGCGGTGATCCAGCCAGGCGGCTCGATTCGCGACGCCGAGGTCATTGCGGCCGCCAATCGGCTCGGCCTGGCCATGGTCGTCACGGGCGAACGGCACTTCCGGCACTAGTCCTGCGTATGTCTGGGAAGTGAACGGCCGCTCGGTCGGCCCGAAGGAGGACGGTGTGCGTCGCAGCGTCGTGGTCGTGCTCGTGGTGGGTGTGCTCGTCGCCGGGGTCGTGCCGGCGATTCGCGCCGGGGCCGAGCCGGCGACTCGGCCGGCCGGCGCGACCATGCTGGTCGCGCAGGTCAGCCCGCAGATTGAACGCGGCCGTGCGGTCTACGGCAACTCGTGCGCCCGCTGCCACGGCGCCCAGGGCCAGGGCGGCGACGGGCCGAGGCTGATCGGCTCACCCAACAGCCTCAAGGACTACGGGACCGTACAGAAGCTCTTCGACTTCGTCAAGACCAACATGCCCGAGAACGCGCCCGCCAGCCTCAAGGACGAGGAGTACTGGGACGTGCTGGCGTTCATCCTCGACGCCAACGGGCTGCTGCCGCCGAACACAACGCTCGGCCCGGAGACGAGCGACCAGGTGAAGCTCGCGCCGTAGGCGCGGCGGTGTTCGGGCGTTCAGGCCGCCTCGATCGTCGCGCGCATCCGCACGCTCACCCACACGATCAGCGGCACCCAGGCGAGCGAGAACGGCCCGTAGTGCACCACCGTGAACGCCTGCGGGGAGAGCAGGCGGGCAAGCGCCATGTACACGACGAAGAGCGCGGAGAACACGATGACCCATCGCCGCAGCGCCGGCACAAACGCCTGGTCGGTGGCGTGCCGCCGCGCCATGATCCCCAACGTACTCAGGTAGACCGCGTAGGCCAGGTAGTCCGCGGCCCCCAGGTAGCTGTTGACGCGACCCGGCGGCCGATACCCCGCCCACAGGTCCACACGGGCCGGCAGCCCTAGCAGGTGCAGAGGCCAGCCGAGATCCACCGGTGTGAACCACACGAGCGCATCCAGCGACCCGTGCATGACGATGCCGGCGGCCAGACCGACACCTATCCACCGGGCCCGCAAGCCCCGGCCGCCGCGCCGGCCGAGCCACGCGGCCGCGAGCGCGACTGCCGCGGCGGTCACCAGGCTGTGCGTGAACGTGCGATGCATCGAGAGCGCGAGGTCTCGGTTGAACAGGTAGAGCAGCGCCAGCGGAATCAGGTCCAGGTCAGGTGCAATGTTCCCCAGCACCACGCCGAAGCGAAACGCGCCCCGGTCGCCAGCCAGTCTCGACGCGGCCAGCCCCACGAGCCCGTGGATCCCGTTCTGCGCCATGTGTGCTCTCCCGTTGAGGACGCGGCCTATCGGGCGATCGCGGCCGCGAGGAGCGCGCCGGCGAGCGTCGCGACGAGGTTCACCGTCGAGTTGTTCATCCAGGCGAGTCCGTGGATCAGCGCGCCGTCGTCACGGCGGTCTTCGCCGACCGTGCCGTCGCGGTACCGATACGAGGCCTGCGTCATCGCGCCCAGTACGCTGTCGAAGAGCATGGCGACGATGCCGGCCAGCGTGGCGGCGGTGAGCAGCGGCGGGTTGTCCCATGCGCCGGCCGCGGCGACGATGCCGGCGCCGACCGCACCCGCCGCGCTGCCGAGCCACGTGACGCCGCCCGATGTGCCGGCCGGGACCGCGCGCCGCGTGATGAGTGAACGCGGCGGTGTCCGGCTCAGCATGCCGATCTCTGTGGCCCAGGTGTCCGCGGAGGCCGCGGCCAAGCTGCCGAGGAAGGCGGCGTAGAGCGCCGGCCCCGCCGCCGTGTCCGCCAGCGCGGCCCACAGCACCGCGACGGCCGCAGCCACACCGCCGGTGCCGAGCACCTGCGAAGCGTCGCGGCCGCGCCCGGCGTGCTCCGGCTGAGTCTTGCGATCGCGGCCCAGTTTCGTGAGCGCGCTGCTAGGCACAACGAATGTCGCGAGCACCAGCGCCCAGCGCCAGCCGCCGAAGCCGAGCACCGCGGTGCCGATCGCCCACCCGGCCGCCACGCCGTCCGGGGTCAGCCAACGTAGACGGCCCGCCGCCACCGCGCACGCGCCGGCCGCGGCCGCCGCCAGGCCAATGTCCTCGACGCGCATTGGGTGTATAATGAGGGGTGGACGGCAAGTGCACAAGACCATACCGGGCTTGACAGCCGCCAGGGCGGTTGGTATAAGAGTAGATGCCCTGCGCGAGACAACTTCGCATTGTCTTGTGCCCGCACCTTGACAACCGCATAGTGGCAAGGAGCCGCACGCAAGGTCCTGCGAATCCTTTGAGGATTCTACGGAGAGTTTGATCCTGGCTCAGGACGAACGCTGGCGGTGTGCCTCAAACATGCAAGTCGAGGGAGGGTTGGCGTCTGGCTTGCCAGACGTTTCAACTCTACCGGCGAACGGGTGAGTAACACGTGGGCAATCTGCCCTGAAGACGGGGACAACCTCGGGAAACCGGGGCTAATACCCGATATCCTCCTTGGGGGGCATCCTCCGGGGAGGAAAGGTCCGCAAGGTCTGCTTCAGGAGGAGCCCGCGGCCTATCAGCTAGTTGGTGGGGTCACGGCCTACCAAGGCGATGACGGGTAGCTGGTCTGAGAGGACGATCAGCCACACTGGGACTGAGACACGGCCCAGACTCCTACGGGAGGCAGCAGTTGGGAATTTTGGGCAATGGGCGCAAGCCGGACCCAGCGACACCGCGTGGGGGACGAAGGCCTTCGGGTTGTAACCCCCTGTCAGGAGGGACGAAGCCGCAAGGTGACGGTACCTCCAGAGGAAGCCCCGGCTAACTACGTGCCAGCAGCCGCGGTAAGACGTAGGGGGCGAGCGTTGTCCGGAATTACTGGGCGTAAAGCGCGTGCAGGCGGTCTGTTAAGTCCC
>JAVKJV010000079.1:0-11075 GCA_031458775.1 Candidatus Fervidifonticultor quartus
TCCGCGGTGCGGGCCCGGCCCGGCGCAGCTGGACGGTTCGGTCTGGCCGTCGCCGGTCCGGGAGCAGTCGTCGCGGTCGCCCGCGCGCTCGGCTCCCCGCCCGATGACCCGCGCACGGTCGCCTCGGTCCTCATCCTGGTCGCGTGTGTCCTCGTGGCTCGCGGGACACTCGTCAACTGGCGCCGTACCGTCCTGTCGGCTGCGGTGTCCGCGGGCGCCGTCGCGGCGCTACTTGTCGCGATGCGTCTGGCGTACGCGCAGTACGGCCTCGACGTCGTCGTCGGTCCCGCAGACGGTCGCTGGGGGACCTGGGTGTGGCAGTGGGGACTCGCCGGACTGGCCACCGAGGCCTGGCTGCGCGGTGCGGTCTTCGGCGCGGCCCTGCCGCTGGGCGGCTGGCCGCTGGCGGTGATCGCGTCAACGCTGTTGGGCGTCGGACTGCACGCTGGACAGCCGCAGGAGATCGTCTTCTGGCATCTCTTCACCGGCGTCGGGTTCGGCGCCATCCGTGCGTGGACGCGTGATGCGATCGGGCTGGGGCCTGCGCGGGGCATCGGCGACGCTGTGGTCGCAGGGCTGTCGGCCCTGCGGTAGGCGCGCTCTGCGCCGCACGCCGGGTTTGCTATAATGCAGGGGCCATGATTCAACTCGAGGATCTCCACACCCAGCTTAACGAGAGCCGCCGGCGCCTCCAAGACCTGCGGGGGCATCTTTGACCTGCCCGCGAAGCGGGCCCGCATTGCCGAACTCGAACACGCCATGCAGCAACCCACGCTGTGGGCTGATCAGGAGCGGGCGCGCGCGGCCGGCCAGGAACTGAGCGCGCTGCGTGGGACCGTTGAGACCGTCGCGGCGCTGGAGCGTCGTGTCGAAGACCTGGGCGTGCTGCTCGAGTTGCTGAGCGAGTCGCCCGGGAGCCTCGATCCTGCGGAGTTGCAGCGGGAGGCCCGGGCGGTCGTCGATGCGCTCGACCGTCTCGAGATCGAAGCCCTTCTCTCCGGCCCGCACGACAGCGCGAACGCGATTCTCTCGATTCACGCCGGCGCCGGCGGCACCGAGTCGCAGGACTGGGCCGCGATGCTGCTGCGCATGTACCTGCGGTGGGCCGAGGCGCACGGGTACGCCACCGAGATCGCCGACATGTCGGCCGGCGAGGAAGCCGGCATCAAGAGCGTCACGGTCATCATCAGCGGCCCGCACGCCTATGGCTACCTGCGCACCGAGCGCGGCGTGCACCGGTTGGTGCGTCTCTCGCCGTTCGATGCGGCGCATCGCCGGCACACGTCGTTTGCGCTCGTGGACGTCATCCCGGAAGTGCAGGAGGCCGAGGTCGCGATCCGCGACGATGAGATCAGGATCGAGACGTACCGGGCCGGCGGAGCCGGCGGGCAGAACGTGAACAAGGTCGAGACCGCGGTGCGTATCACACACGTGCCGACCGGTATCGTCGTCCAGTGCCAGAACGAGCGGTCGCAACATGCCAACAAGCTGACCGCACTGCGTATCCTCAAGGCCCGGCTGGTCGAGGCTGAAGAGACCAGGCAGCGCGAGCGGATCGCGGAACTGCGCGGCGAGTACCGGGACGCGGCGTGGGGCAACCAGATCCGTTCCTACGTCCTGCATCCGTATCAGATGGTGAAGGACCACCGCACCGGCATCGAAACGGGTGACACCGGCGGCGTCCTCGACGGCCGGATCGATCCCTTCATCGACGCAGCGCTGCGCGCCAAGCTCGCCTGATGCGACGGTTCCTCTGGCTGGCGGTCGCGGCCGCACTCCTCGCCGGCGTGTGGACGGTGGTGCCGTCGGCGCTGGTCCGGCAGCGGCTGGCTTCCGCGCTGCGCGAGGGGCTGCAGCCCGCGGGCGCGCTCGACGTGCGCGCGCGGGCCACGGCGCCGGCGCTGCTCCGCGGCACGGTCGATCGCGTCATGGTGGAGGCGTCGCAGGTGCGCGTGGGCGAGATCGTCGCCGAGCGCCTCAGCGCCGATCTCCAGGGGCTGCGGTTCCGGCGGATGCAGGGCGGTGCGTTCGAGATCACCGGTGTCGAGTCCGGGACCGTGGAGGTGCGGGTGAGCCAGGACGACCTCACGGTCTATCTCGCGCACCTTGGCGTGGCGAGCCCGGCGGTGACCATTGATGACACGGGCGTCACGGCGACCGGGAACCTGAGGGCCGGGCCCGTCATGGCGCCGATGCGGGTCCGCGGGCGGTTCGTCGTGGTCGAGGAGGCGGATCTGGTGTTTGCGGTCGAGTCCGTGGACGTCGGCGGCCTGACCGTGCCTGGCGGCGTTGTGACCACCTTGCTTGGCGCTCCCGGGCAGCCGATCATCTCGCTGCGCCGGCTGCCGGTGCCGGCGCGCATCGAACGTGTCACCTCGGCGTCTGGACGCGTGGTGGTCACGGCGCGTGTGCGGAGCCAGCCGTGACACGACGCCTGCTCATCGTCCTGATGGTCCTGGGCCTGGCGGCCGCGGCCGTCGTGCTTGTCGCGCGCGCGCGTCTGGAGTCGCGATATCGCGCCGTGGAGATCGTGCTGGACGGCGACGATTGGATGACGCTGGCCCGGCGCGAGGGAGCGCCGCTTGACCAGGTCTTGCGCCAATTGCACGAGCGCGGGGCCACCTCCGTGGCGCTGGCCGAGCCCACGCTCAAGCGCATGGCGGACGACGGTCTCATCGCGTATGCGAGCGGTGGCGGCCTCACGTCGGCGGCCCGCCTGTCCCCTCTGGCGCCGCCGCTTTCCCGGTTGCACGTCTCCGGTGTGGTGCGTCCTGATGCCGTATACGTGGCCGGCGCCTCAGAGCACCTGGACTTCGTGGCCGCACGCCTGCACGCGCTTCTCGGTGCGCGGCGCGTGCGCCGGCTCCAGGGTGCGGTCGAAGTGCTCGGCACCGTGCAGGACCTCGAGGAGATCGGCCTGGGGTACCGGCCGTCGGATGCCGTGGCGGTGCGCGCCGCCGGCCTGGACGTCGTGCTGCGGCCTCGTAACTACCGCGGGTTGTCGCCCGAGAGCCTCCGGGTGCTCGTGGAGAGCTACGCGCAGGTGGCGCCCGAGCCCACGGTGATCTTTGCGCTGACCGAGGTGCAGGGCTACGAAGGGTTGATCCGCGACGCCGCCGCGGCATATCAACGCGCCGGCGCCCGGTTCGGCCGCATCGAGGTCTTCACGGCGCGGCGGAAGCAACGAGGCGAAGATCAGTTCACCGCGCTCATGCGGCCTGCGGTGATCCGCGTCTTCAGCATCACGCCCGAGGAACTGCAGACGCTCCGCGTGCCGGACGCGGCCGACCGGTTCGTGCGCGCGGCACAGGAGCGGAACATCCGGCTGCTGTACGTGCGGCCGCTGCTTGCGACGCCCGCGGGCGAGCCGGCTCTGGCCGCCAACCTCAATCTCGTGGAGACGGTCAGCCGGAACCTGCGGAGTTTCGGTTTCAGTCCGGCCCGCAGCCGGCCGCTGCCGCCCCTCGAAACGCCGCGACCGCTGCTGTGGGCGGTCGCGGCCGGCGCGATCGCGATGGTGTTGCTCGTTGCGGGCGACATGGCTGCGGCCCTCGGCGTGCCGATCGCGCCGCGTCTGGTCTGGGGGCTCCTGCTGCTCGGGGTCGCCGGCAGCGCGGCGCTCAGCGTGACACCGTTCGAGCTGCTGTGGCGACAGGTGATGGCGCTTGGCGCGGCCGTGGCCGGCGCCGCGGGCGCCGTGGTGTGGGCCTTGCCCCGCCCAGGGGCCCGTAGGCGGCCGGGCGGCTCCGGCCTCGTGCGAGCCGGATGGCTCACGCTGGCGCGCGCCCTCGCGCTCGCGGTGGCCGCAGGCCTCTTCGTCGCCGGGCTGCTGAGCCAATGGCCGTTCATGCTCGCGTTCTCCACGTTCCTCGGCGTCAAGGCCGCTCATGTGCTTCCGGTGGTGCTCGTGGGGCTCTGGTTGGCCTTCGACAGCCGTGACCGCGGCGGCTGGCAGGCGACGGTCCGCGACCTGACGCACTGGATCAACCAACCGCTCCGACTCGGTGCGATGCTGGTAATCCTCGTGGTGGGTCTGGCAGGTGTCGTGCTACTCGCGCGCACCGGGAACGTGGGCCTGCCGCTCACTGGCATAGAGCAGCAGGCACGGGCGACGCTGGAGGACCTGCTGATCGCGCGGCCCCGGACCAAGGAGTTTCTGCTCGGCTACCCCGCGCTGGTGCTGGCGGGTCTGTCTGCCGTCCACGGCTGGCGGCGGGCGACGATCCCGCTCGCCATGGCCGGCGCCATCGGGACCGCGGGCGCGATCAACTCGTTCTCCCACCTGCACACGCCGTTGCTCTACACATTCTGGCGGACGGGGAATGCGCTGCTCCTGGGTGCGGTGCTCGCCATCCCGCCCGCCGTGGTGCTCCTCTGGATCGGACGGCGAATCGCGCGGTCCTGATCAGCGGCTACTACGGCTTCGGCAACCTCGGCGACGAGGCCGTGCTGGCCGGATTGCTCGCCGGGCTTCGGCGCCGTGCTCCTGACGCGCGTCTTGTCGTCCTTTCCGCGGACCCCGAAGCGACGCGCGCGCTGCACGGCGTGGACGCCGTGCCACGCACGCCGATCGAGGTCTGGCGCCATCTGGCTGATGCCAGGTTGTTCATCAGCGGCGGCGGGTCGCTCGTGCAGGACATCACGAGCGCGCGCAGCGCCCTGTACTACCTGGCCACGATGCGGGCGGCGCACTGGCGTCGCGTGCCGGTCGCCGTTGTGGGGCAAGGGATCGGGCCGCTACGAAGGCCCTGGGTCCGGCGTCTGGCAGGCTGGGTGTACTCCCAGGCCGGGGTCATCAGCGTGCGCGACGCCGAGTCGGCCCGCACGCTCCAGATGCTCGGCGTCACCGGAGACGTACACGTGGGCGCCGACCTGGCGCTGCTGGTCTCGCCGGCCGATCCCGAGCACGTCAGTGTCCGCGTCCACGGTGAAGGGCTCGATCTGGCGCAGGCGCGGGTCGGCGTCGCCATCAGGACCTGGCCGGGCATGCGGGATGCGGCCGAGCTCGGCCGGGGCATCGGACGCTTCGCCGAGATGTTCAGCGCGCGGGTGGCGGTCTTTCCGTTCGATCGCACCCGCGACCGCGAGGTCAGCGAAATTGTGGCGCGGGCCGCGGTCGGCAGGGTCGTCGAGGCCGCCACCCCGCAAGAGTTGCTGGGCCTCGTCGGCGCGATGGACCTGATGGTCGCGGTGCGGCTCCACGGCCTGATCTTCGCCGCTGCGCAGGCGGTGCCGGCGGTCGCCCTGGACTACGATCCCAAGGTCGCGGCGTTCATGGCCGAGGTCGGCTTACCCGCGGTGCTGCCGGTGGATTCCACCGGGCTGGCCGTCGCCGAGGCCATGGCGCGGACCTGGCACGGCCGGATCGCGTTACGGTCGCGCCTGCGCGCGGCGCTGCCCGGCCTGCGCGCCAGGGCCGAGGCCGGGATCGATCGTGTCGCCGCGCTGCTGGCCGACGCGCCGCCGTCGCGGTCCGGCCCGTGATGGTGCAGGAGTTCCCTGCGACTGGACGGAATAGGCCTGCAGAACCGGCGGCCGTCGCAGCATTCGAGGAGGCATCAGTCGGAATGCCGGAAGTGCTCAAAGTCTCGGCGGACTCCAAGCCGAAGGCGGTCGCCGGGGCGATCTCGGCGATTGTCCGTGAGAAGGGCGCGGTGGAGATCCAGGCTGTGGGTGCCGGCGCGGTCAACCAGGCCGTCAAGGCGATCGCGATCAGCCGCGGGTTCGTCGCCCCGAACGGCATTGACCTGGTGACCATCCCCGCGTTCACGAAAGTGGAGATCGACGGGGAGGAACGCACCGCCATCAAGTTCCTCGTCGAAGCGCGCTGACCCGCGTCGATGAACGGCACGTCGTACGGCGAGCTCAAGTTGTTCTGCGGCTCGTCGATTCCGGTCCTGGGCCAGGAGATCGCCGACTACCTGCACGCCTCCCTGGGCCGCGTGACGATCATGCGCTTCGCCGACGGCGAGGTGTACGTGCGCTACGAGGAGAACGCGCGCGGCGAGGACGCGTTCATCATCCAGTCCACGTGTCACCCGGTCAACGAGCACTTGATGGAGCTGCTGATCATGGTGGACGCGCTCCGGCGCGCATCGGCCGGCCGCATCACCGCCGTGATCCCGTACTACGGGTACGCCCGCAAAGACAAGAAGGACGCGCCGCGCGAACCGATCACGGGCCGGCTGGTGGCCGATCTGCTCACCACCGCGGGCGTGAATCGCGTGCTCACGATCGATCTCCACGCGGGGCAGGTCGAAGGGTTCTTCAATATCCCGGTGGACCATCTGCGGGCGATGCCGCTGTTCGCCGACTACCTGGCGCGCAAGGGCCTGAAGAACGGCGTCGTGGTGGCGGCCGATGATGGCGCGGTGCGGCGCAGCAAGCATCTGGCCGACAGGCTGGACCTGCCGCTGGCGGTCATCTTTCAGCGGCGCGTCGGCACCGACGCCAAGGAACCGATCCAGATCGTCGGCGACGTCGAGGGCCGCGTGCCGATCTTCATCGAGGACATCATCGACACCGCGGGCACCATCACGCAGGCCGCGGACGTGCTCGTGTCGCGCGGCTGCGTGCCCGAGATCTACGTGTGCGCCACGCACCCGGTCCTGGCCGGGCCCGCGGTCGAGCGCCTGTCGCGGCCCGAGTTCCGCGAGGTCGTCGTGACGAACACGATTCCGATCCCGCCGGGCAGGCAGCCGGCCAAGGTGACCGTGCTCTCGGCCGCGCCGCTGCTGGCGGAGGCGATCCGGCGCATCCACCTCAACCAGTCGGTCAGCCTGCTGTTTACGTAGCAGGCTCCGCCCGGTACGCTGAGAAGGCCATGGCCACCGTACGCACGCGCTTTGCGCCCTCGCCGACCGGCTACCTGCACATCGGCGGCGCCTGGACCGCCTTCTTCAACTGGCTGCACAGCCGCAACCAGGGTGGCACGTTCATCCTGCGCATCGAGGACACCGACCGTTCGCGCTCGACCGAAGAGTACGAGGCCGCGATCCTCGAGGACTTCAGGTGGCTTGGGATCACCTGGGATGAGGGCCCGGACATCGGCGGTCCGGTGGGACCGTACCGGCAGACCGAGCGCGGCCATCTCTACGCCCGCTATGCGCAGGAGCTGGTCAAGCGCGGGGCGGCGTATCCCTGCTACTGCACGCCGGAGGAACTCGACGCGGAACGCCGGCGGGCCGAGGCCGAGCGCCGGCCGTACCGCTACTCGGGCCGCTGCCGGACGCTCGACGCGGACCAGCGCGCCGCGTTCGACGCCGAGGGCCGCAAGCCGTCGCTGCGGCTCCGCGTGCGCAACCTCACCGAGCCCATCGTGGTGGACGACGCGGTGCGAGGCCGCGTGGTGTTCGAGCCCGAGCACCTGGACGACTACATCATCGTGCGGTCGGACGGCACGCCGCTGTACAACTTCGCCAACGTGGTGGACGATCACCTGATGCGTGTGACGCTCATCATCCGCGCGAGCGAGCACCTGTCCAACACACCCAAGCAGTTCGTGATGTACCAGGCTTTGGGCTGGACGCCGCCGGCCGTGGCACACCTGCCGGTCATTCTGGGCGCCGACCGCAAGAAGCTGAGCAAGCGGCACGGCGACACCGCGGTGCGCGAGTATCGGGCGCAGGGGTATCTGCCGGAAGCGATTCTGAACTTCTTCGCGCTGATGGCGTGGCATCCGGAAGCCGAGCGCGAGGTGTATGAACTCGACGAGCTGATCCGGGAGTTCCGGCTCGACGCGATCGGCCGGGCGTCGCCGATCTTCGACCTCGACAAGCTGACCTGGTTGAACGCGGTGCACATGCGCCGCGCGATCGAGCGCGATCTCGACCGCGTCGTGACGCTGTGCGCCGGGATCCTGCACCGGGCCGGGCTGTTGCCGGAGACGCTCTCGGATAACCAGCGCCGCTATCTGGGGGATGTCATCAAGGTCGTGGGAGATCGTCTCAGAATCGGGAGGGACATACTTGACTACGCGGACTTCTTCTTTCGAGATGTCGCCTTCGAGCCCGAAGCCGCGGCCAAGCACCTGACCGCGGCGTCCGCGCCGCTGCTCGCCGCGTACGCGGACGCGCTGGCGGGGGTCGAACCGTTCGAGCGATCGGCCATCGAAGCCGCGCTCCGCCGCGTCTGTGCCGAAGCCGGCGTGGACGCGCGCGCGCTGGTGCATCCGGCGCGGGTGGCCCTGACCGGCAAGACGGCCGGGCCCGGGTTGTTCGAGCTGACGGAGTTGCTCGGGCGAGAGCGGGCGGTGGCGCGGTTGCACAACGCGGTGGAGTACGTGCGCCGGGCGGCGGTGTAGGGCCGGACGCGGGCGACGACCTGGCGTTGCTTGACCCTTGGTGGGGGCGTTTCTATAATCAGTGTGCACGCCGCGGTCTCTCCGCGGCGTCGGTGCGCTGGGGGATCGTCTAAGGGTAGGACGACGGGCTCTGGACCCGTTAGTGGGGGTTCGAATCCTCCTCCCCCAGCCAGCGTGAATGACCCCTCGCTTTTTCCAGTACTTCAAACGGCGGAAACAGATTCAGACGGGCGTTTTCGGTCCGGCGAACAGCCCATCATGCTCGGCTCCCTGAAGGAGTTGGATTCAGGGCCGATGAATAGGGCGAACACGAGTTCGTTACAGTATGTTGACGATTCAGTATCCGGTAAGTCAACATCCTGCGGCGGAGGGATCGGTCCAGCGCCAGGGGGGGATACAGGGTGAAAGGCGCAACCAGACCGAGCGCCGTGCGCGAGTTGCCCGGTCTCTACAGACACCACGCGCCGGTGCTGAGGATTCGCGATGCGTTTAGCCCTGAGGCTGACGTTGTTCTCTACCCCGGGGACTGCCGGGATTTGCTTGCGGCAATGCCGACAGAGTCCGCCCGCCTCGTAGTCACCTCGCCGCCGTACAACATCGGCAAGGCGTACGAGAAGAGGTTGCAGCTTGACACCTACTTGGCGCAGCAGGCGGAGATCATCGAGCAGTGCGTGCGGGTCCTTGCTCCTAACGGAAGCATCTGTTGGCAAGTTGGGAACTTCGTCGAACGAAACGAGATCGTGCCACTGGACATCGCGCTGTACCCTATCTTCAAGAACCTCGGCCTGCGCCTGCGAAACCGAATTGTCTGGCATTTCGAGCACGGTCTTCATTGCTCCCGGAGACTCTCTGGCCGACACGAGACAATTCTTTGGTTCACAAAGTCTGACGACTATGTCTTCCACCTCGATCCTATCCGCGTCCCACAAAAGTACCCAGGCAAGAGAGCGTTCAAGGGGCCGCGGGTCGGCCAATACACCTCAAACCCGCTCGGGAAGAATCCGGGAGACGTCTGGATCATTCCCAACGTGAAGCACAACCACGTCGAGAAGACGATCCACCCTTGCCAATTCCCTGTGGAGCTGGTCGAGCGGCTGATTCTCTCGCTGACCAATCCCGGCGACTGGGTGCTGGACCCGTTCCTTGGCGTCGGAACTACCGCCGCGGCGTCGGTCCGGCGCGGACGCAAAGCCGCCGGTGCCGAGGTCGTGCGTGACTACCTGGAGATTGCGCGGGAGCGAGTCCTCGCTGCTCATGCGGGGAAGCTTCGCGTTCGACCGATGGACCGGCCAGTCTACCGCCCTCAGGGAACGGTCGCGCAGCGACCAGCGCGCATGCGGGAGGGCAGCCTCTTTGATTAAGGTCTTCGAGTATTCGCATCTTGGGGGCAGCGAGATCCTCCAGCTAAGGTACCCGGAGATCAATGCACAGATCGATGAGGTCATCGGTACCGTCCAGCTTCCGAAGAAGACTAAGGTCAGCAAAGAGAAGACGAGGCCCGGGCGGCTTCTTTACTCTCCCGTCGAGTTGAATAGGAAGTTCCGAGAGGAGTTTCATCGACGGGACTTTCGCGAGTTGAGAGATACATTCGATATTACGATCCCCGGATATCCCCTGACGATTCGAAACGCCTTCAAGCAAATCGACTTTGTGCGGGCAGATGTCTTGGTGGAGGTGCAGTTCGGAAAGTACGCCTTCATGTTCTACGACCTCGCCAAGTTCCAGTACTTCTTCAACGAACAGAAGGCGCAAGTCGGCATCGAGATCGTGCCTACCCACGGCCTCAAGAAGCAGATGTCAAGCGGGGTGTCTTTTGGGGAGCAATTGATCCACGATATCGAGCGGCTCCGCCGGCACTTCCCAGCCGTCCCCGTCAAGGTCATCCTCGTTGATGTCGAGGGCGCAAGAACTGGCGTGGAAGAGGCTGCGGAGACCATCGCGGACCAAGAGGCGGATCACGTGGGTCGATGAGGGTCTCTATGATCTCCATGGCACCTGAGCACTCGGTTTCTCCCCATTGGATCTCGGACGGCATGCTTGTCCAGTTGCGTCCGTTGGTTCCTCCAGACTAGGGTGCCTGCGCAAAACAAAGACGCTCTCCTAAAGGGGGAAGTGAAAGAGATCGTCGAGATGTGAGCTCGACGATGTGGTCGTAGATAGAGAAGTGCATCTGAATGCGTGGGGTAGTCATGGAGTTGCCACGGTTTCGTGGACACTCTCATGCTTTGGGGTGGGAAGCCCCGCAGAGGAGGCCGCCAGGGGGTGTCCCGAACTGAGTTGAAATTCGGGGAGCAACGTCCAGCGCTCATTACGCGACCTGCGTCTGTGTCTCCTGCCTGAGAGCCTGCTGGAGGGCGGCGCGCAGCTGCGGCAAGGCGCGATAGCCTCGCAGCCGACGGAGCCGCGGTTCGATCTCCAGCAACACCGTCGCCAGCCAGCGCTGTTTCTGATCGCTGGTGGTCCAGCGGTCGACCTTGCCCACGCGCTGCTCCACCAGGGCCATGACCGACTCCAGCCCATTCGTCGTCAGCAAGCTCACGCCCAACCGATCGGCGAGGCCCAACCGATGGAGGGTCAAGGTTTCTCCCATTCCCTCGGCGAGGCTGCGCGCCGCGTCCTCATTGATCCGTCGCAACTCGCCCTGGAGACGGGTCAGCGCCGCGTGCGCTGGAGTTGCCCCGATTCCGTGGAGGGTTGACCGCTAGGCACTTCTGGACTTCTCCAACCACCTCCTTTCGTACGCAGCCGGCGAGAGATAGCCGAGGGCAGCGTG
>JAVKJV010000008.1:0-92163 GCA_031458775.1 Candidatus Fervidifonticultor quartus
AGAACTCGACCGTGTACAGGAACTTCGACGTGTCCTTCTCGCGCAGGACTCGGAGGATCTCGTAGTAGTCGAGCTCGCACGCGAAGACGTTGGCTTCACGGCCGAGCTTGGCGGGCGAGTGCGCGTCGGAGTTGCTCATCAGCATCACGCGGTCGAGCTCGGACAGCCGCCAGTTCATCGGCGGATCGCTCGACAGGCCGGTCTCGACCGCCGCGATGTGCCGCAACTGGTCGCCGAAGCACTCCGCGATCGCGTCGAATCCCGACATGCTGCCGTAGAGCGAGAACCATGGGGTCCAGGCGTGCGCCGGCACGATCATGCAGTCCGGCGAGATCTCCATCAGGTACTCGACCATGCGATCGGTCGGCACGGTCAGCGTCGGGCGGCCGTCGGCCATCAGGTTGCCGAAGCGTCCCAGCACGGCGTTGATCCTGTCCACGACCTCGAACGACGGCGCGAAGATGATGTTGTGGATCTTGCGCAGCCGACCGCCGGCCGTGTAGATGTTCGAGACCTCGACGGTGAGCATGAAGTGGCTGCCGTCGTGCGTGAACAATCCGCGGCCGGTGGGGGTGAGCTTCGCGCGCAGTTCCCGCAACCACACGGGGTGGGTGAAATCGCCGGTGCCGAGCAGGGAGATACCTTTGATCTTCGCCCAGCGGGCCATGTTCTCGACGTCCATGTCCCGGCTGGTGGCCCGGCTGTACCGGGAGTGCAGGTGCAGGTCGGCGATGATGCGCATCGGGCTACGATCCGCCACCGGTCTGGATGGAGGTGCTTCGGCTTGCCCCTGCCTTCTCGCTGATCGCGGTCCGCTCCTTCGCGGCCCGGCGGCCTTCACGGCCCTCGCCGTCGCTCCACAGGGCCAGCATGCCCGCACCGAGCGCGGCCACAACTGTGGGCGCCAGGCTCCAGTCCCGCAGACTCGCGCGTGCCGCGGCGGTGAGGACCGGCCGCAGCAGCCGCGACTGGTACTGCGTGTCGCCGTGCTCCTCCACCGCGCGACGCAGGTCCGCGTCGGTGGCCAGTGCCCGAATCACCGTGTTGATGTGTCGGTCGGAGAGGCGGTTGAGGGCTTGCCGCACCACGGTCGTGAACCGCACCTCGCGGCCGAAGGCGTCCTGCCAGTCGGCCTCGTAGGCCGGTAGCGCGCCGCGGGCGTGCGGACCTCCCGCCAGGAACGCGGCCGCCGCCCGGCCGGCGAGCTCGCCGGCGAGCATCGAGAAGTAGATCCCGCCGCCGCTGGTCGCCTTCACCTGCCCGGCGGCGTCGCCGATGACGAGCATGCCGTCGGTCCAGGTCGGGCGGCGCAGGCCCAGGATGGGAATGCGCCCCGCGAGCTTGCGCACGATACGCGCCCGCCGGACACGCGGCGTCACCGCGGGATGCGTCGCCATCAGGCGTTCCAGGAAGTACACCGGCGGCCGGTCGGTCTGCCGTGGATCAACGGCCAGGCCCAGGCGGCCTCGGTCCGGGCCGACCGGCATCAGCCATGCGAAGAACCCGGGCGCCACCTCGCGGCCGAAGTACAGCGCCGGCGCGTCGTCGGCCTCCAGGTCCACGCCCTCGACCTCGTACTGCAGGCCGTGCACGAGCGTGCGCCGCGGAGCGATGCCCAGTTGGGGCGGCAGAACCGGATTCGCGCCTTCCGCGTCTATCACGAGGGAGGCGGTGAAACGCGTCCGCGCGCCTCGGCGGTCAGCGTCGACGTGAAGGCGGCCGTGCTCGCGCGCCACGGTGCGCGCGCGGGCGCCGGTGATGACCTCCGCGCCGGCCTGCGACGCGCGGTCGGCCAGATAGCGATCGAACGGATCGCGGTCGACCACGTACGAGTCCACGGTCGCACGGCGGACTCTGGCGACCGTGCCGTCGGGCGCGTACAGGGCCGCAGCCGACAGCGCACTCTGTATCAGCGACGCCGGCAGGGCAAAGCGCCGGAACGCGTGCACCGACAGCTTGCCCGTGCAGTGGGTGGGACAGCCCACCTCCGGGTGTTCTTCGAGCAGCGCGGTGCGCAGCCCCAGGGATGCCGTCGTGCGGGCGGCCATGGACCCGGCCGGGCCGGCGCCGACGACCAGCACGTCACAGGTCATGGCCACAGGCCCGGCAGGGCCGGATACAAGCCGCGGGGAACTGTGGTCAGGTCGCGCGCGCACACGGCCTAGCATAGCACCTGCGAAAGGATGCACGCATGCGCTGGATCATGATCGTCTCGCTCGTGCTCGCGGTGGCGGCGCCGCATGCCCCGGCCGCGCCCGCGGCTCCCGACCCGTCGATCAAGTACGACCGGGGCCGGCTGCAGTTCTATCGCGGCGCACGGCTCCTCGCTACCCTCCAGGTCGAGGTGGCCAGAACCACGGCCGCGCGGGCGCAGGGCCTCATGTATCGGACGTCGATGCCCGAGGACGCGGGGATGCTCTTCATCTTCGACGACGACGGAACCGGCGCGTTCTGGATGAAGAACACCCTGATCCCGCTGTCCATCGGGTTCATCAGCAGCACGTGGACCTTGCTGGAGATCATGGACATGAACGTCGAACCGGACCCGACGGCGCCCCAAAAGTTCTACGCGCCCAGGCAACCGTATCGCTACGCGCTCGAGGTGAACCAGGGGTACTTCGCGCGTAAGGGCATCGAGCCCGGCGTCTCCGTCCGGTTCACCGCGACGCCGTAACCGCGGCGGTGCCGCGGCCTACGACGTGCCGCGTGTGCGCCTGAAGGTGACCGTCAGGGTCTGATCGCGCAGCCTGGCGCCGCGGGCTTCCAGCCCGGCCAAGCTGCGTGGCAGCACGACGTTGCGCTTGTACGGCCCGATCCGCACCGTCAGGTCGCCGTTTCCCTGCAGGATGTCCACGGCATCCTTGGTCACGAACGGCACGTGGAGGGTGAGCACGTACTCGCCGCCGCGCTTCTCGATCTTCTGCGGCATCCCGGTGTAGAAGCGCGCGGCCGGATCCTCATCGCGATAGAGATCCGACGCGACCCTTGCCAGCATCGGCAGGCCTGTCACCTCGCGCTCGTAGAACGGCACCTGACGGATCGGCACGGGTGAGAATGCCTCTTCGACCATGGTCAGATACTGCGCCTGCGCTTCGCGCCAGCCGGCGAAGTAGCCGTCGCGTGTCGCGTCCGGCAAGACCCGGTTCACCACGATCAAGTCGGTGGCGTAGCCGAACAGGTTGAAGTAGGTGAACGCGCGCTGGGCCTCTTTGATGACCATCTTCTCGGGATTCAGCACCAGACGGATCGACGTCATCACCGTATCGGCCAGAATATCCTTGATCCCCTCGACATCGAGGATGAGATCGCGCGCCGCCACGAACACCTCGTCGGTCGGCAGCGGGATGTCCACCAGGGGCTGCACGACCGGCCGGACGATGCGCGCGACCTGCCGCTGAATGGGGAAAATCTTGTTCAACCACCAGCGCGCCATATCCGGGAAGCTGAGGAGCTGCATGGTCTCGCCGGTCGGCGCGCAGTCAATGACGATGACGTCGTAGCGCTTGCTCTCGACGTGCGCCCGCAGCTCCATCAGGCTGGCGATCTCCTCCATACCCGGCAGGTTCGCCAGTTCATCGGCGACGACGTCCTCCAGCCCGCGCGAGTGTAGCAGGGTGACCATATAGCGCTTGAGCGTGCCCCAGTACTTCTCGAGCTGGTAGAGGGAGTCGACCTCCTGCGCCCACAGCCGGGGGCCGATGCGGACGACCTCGCGTCCGACCGGCTTCTCGAGCGCATCGCCCAGGCTGTGGGCGGCATCGGTGCTAACGACGAGCGTGCGATGCCCGCGCTCGGCGCACGCGACCGCGGTCGCCGCCGCGGCCGTCGTCTTCCCGACGCCGCCTTTGCCGGTGAAGAGCAGCACCCGCATGCGGGCTACTTCACCTTCACGCGTCGGGACCGGCGGGCCGGCGGCACACCCTCCAGACGGCTCAGCGCGCCGTCGATCGTCGAGCGAACCGCGAGGAGCAGTTCCCGGCGCGCCGCGGCGAGATGCCCGCGCACGTCGGCGGGGACGGCGTGCTCCACCGCCTCCCAGAAGCGCTCCTCGGCTTCGGCGAGCGCCTTGAAGGGACGTGCGGCGCGTCGTGCAGCCATGGTCCTCACCTCCCTGTGGTTGGGTGTCCTGTTCACGCCTGTGGCTCGGCGACCGGTGGCGACGCCGTGGCGCCGGCCAGCCTGCGGTACGCAAACGCGGCCGCGACGAGTGCCGTTGGCGCGGCCCACAACAAGCCGATCACCAAGGCCAGGGCCCCGAGCACGATGATACCCAAGAGGACCAGACCAAGCAGAAACAGGCGCCACCGTGCGCCCTGGGTGAGCTCAGCGCTGGCGCGCAGGGCGTCCATCGGGCCCAGCCCCCGGTCAACCACAAGGTACGTGGACAGGCTGTAGCGCACCGCCAGGATGACACCCGGCACGACCAGGAGGACCAGCCCGACGGCGACGATGATCGCGTAGAGCAGGCCCGTCAGCAGGTACTTGAAGAACAGCGGATATCCTGACCACAGGTCGGCGAGCTCCGGCGTCAGGCCGTCGGCGAACTTGATGGAGATTCGCGTGTACCCGATCCCGAGCACCTGTCCGACGACGATGCTCGCCAGACCGAAGAGGAACGACAGGAACGGCGCGGTCTTCTTGGTGGCTGCCTGCACACCGTCGACCACTCCGGCGACAACGAGACTGATGATGATGACCAGCACAAAGAAACCGATATGACGCTTCGCCACATCCCAACCGAACCGCACAGCCTCGCCGACGGAGAACCTGGGCGTATCCACGGCGCCATCCCCCCTCACCGAGGCTTTTAGCGACGCGGGGCGACTCTCCTGTAGCCGGACAGCGAGGCGAGCCCGAACAGCGCCAGCGCGGCAAACACGATCGCGCCGCCGGCGGCGATGTTCAGATAGAACGACGTCACCATCCCGACCAGCACCGCGGTCAGCGAACAGAGCACCGCGATGACGAGTGTTTCGTGGAAGCTGCGCGCCAGCCGCAGGGCCGTCAGCGCCGGGATCACCAGCAGCGCACTGGTGAGCAGGATCCCCACGATCCGCATTGCGACGACCACCGTGACGGCGACGAGCGTTGTCAGCATCAGGTTGAGCGCATCGACCGGCACGCCCTGGACGCGGGCACCCTCCTCGTCGAACGCAATCGCGAACAGTTCCTTGTAGAGCAGCACGACGTGGGCCAGCACCACCAGCCCGAGCACCAGAATGACCCAGAGATCGCGAGGCTGCACCACCGTGATGGCGCCGAACAGATACGAGAACAGGTCCACGTTGAATCCATTGGCCAGGCTGATCAGGACCACCGCCACGGCGAACCCGCCCGACAGGAAGACGGCGAGCGCGGCTTCGCCGAAGAGCCGACCCGAGACCCGGAGCCGCTCGATACCCACGGCGCCCGCGAGCACGGCGGCCAGCGCGCCGGCGATGGGATAGGTCTTCAGGAGGATGCCGGCGGCGACGCCGGCGAGCGCCACGTGCGACAGCGTGTCGGCGATCAGGCTGAGTCGCCGCAGCACGATGAAGACGCCGATGAGCGGGGCGATGGTACCGATCATCACGCCGGCGAGCAGCGCCCGCTGCATGAACCCGTACTGCAGGATCTCCGGCATGGCCGCTAGTGGCGATGGGTCACGATCAGGCTCTCGGCACGGTACATCTGCGCGACCGCGCCGCACCGGATGGCCTCGTCGGGACTGCCGTGAAAGACGAGCGTCCGGTTGAGGCACGCGATCTGGGTCACCTCTTTGGCGATGACCGCGACATCGTGCGAGACGAGCACCAGCGTCGTGCCCATCTCACGGTTGAGACGCCGGAGCAGACTGTAGAACTGCTCCTGCGCCTCGGGATCCACGCCGACGGTCGGTTCGTCGAGCACCAGCAGCTCGGGGTGGTTCGCCAGAGCGCGGGCGATGAAGACCCGCTGCTGCTGTCCGGCCGAGAGCCGCCCGATGAGGCGGTCGCGAAAGTCGGCCATCCCGACCGTCTCCAGCGCCTCCAGACCCGCTCGGTGGTCCGCCGGCCCGAACGGCCGGCCCAGACCGGTGCGGCCGACGCGGCCGCTCAACACGACCTCGGCCACCGTGGCCGGGAAGCGCGACTCGAACGCCACGGCTTTCTGCGGGACGTACCCGATGCGGTGCCAGTCGCGGAAGTCGCGGACGTCGATCCCGAAGAGCCGGACGTGCCCGCACTCCGACCGGGCCAGCCCGAGCATGATTCGCAGCAGCGTGGTCTTCCCGGACCCGTTCGGGCCGATAATGCCCAGGAAGTCACCGGGCTGAATCGTCAGGCTGACCTCATGGAGCACCTGCTCGCCGCCGTAGCTGAAGCACACGTGCTCCATGGCCACGAGCGGCGTGTGGCTAGCGGCACTCGAGACCGTCGGCGAGGTGTCGAAGGTTCTCATGCATCACCGTGAAATAGGTGGTGCCCGCCGCCTGCTCGTCGCGCGTCAGGCCTTCCACCGGATTGAGGACCAGCGTCCGCGCCCCGACCTCGCGCGCGATGGTCTGGGCCACCTTCGGGCTCGCAAGCGTCTCGAAGTAGATCGCACGCACGCGGTGCGTGCGCACCTCGCGCAGCACCGCGCGCAGCCGGGCGGGCGCGGGTTCGACCTCCGGGGAGAGGCCCGTGATCGGGATCAGCCGGAGACCGTAGCGGTTGGCAAAGTACTGGAACGCGGCGTGCGCGGTCACGAGCGTTGTCGAGCGGCAGTTCTTGAGGGTCTCGGCGGCGCGCCGGTGCAGCGCGGCGAGATCGGCGCGCAGCACGGCCGCGTTGGCCTCGTAGGTCCTCCGCCGTTCGGGATCGACCTTCACGAACGCGGCCAGGATGCGGTCAACCTGACGCTGCGCCAGGACCGGGTCGACCCACACGTGCGGATCGGCCGCATCGCGGTCCTCGATTCCCCGCAAGAGTGGGAGGCCCTCGGTGGTCTCCACACGCTCGACCGCGGCCGGGAGCGCGGGCAACAATTTCTCGATCCACGGCTCGAACCCGGCGCCGTTGTAGATGAGCACCCCGGAGGCGTAAAGGGCCGCGACGTCGCGCGGCGAGGGCTCGAAGTCGTGCGGCGCGGCGCCGGCCGGGACCAGGTTCCGCACCGCGATGGCATCTCCGCCGACGCGCGCCGCGAACTCATACAGCGGATAGAATGACGCGACGACCGAGACCCGCCGACCTGTCGGCGGCGATGGCGCGGGGCCCGGCTCCGCATCCGGGCGCAGCAATGCGCATCCTCCGGCCAGCCAGGCGGCCATCACGGTGAGCGCAAGGACGCGGATCATGCGGCCACCTTGCGGCGCCGGCTCACCCGGCGCGCGCCCCGTGATGCGACACCGCGGCGGTCGACCGACTGCCGGCACCGCGCGCAGTACCCGAATACTTCGAGTTGATGCCCGGTGACCACAAACCCGGACATCCGGCGCGGGGCCCCGATCACGAGGCACCGCTCGAGCGGCCGCCACGCGCCGCAGCCCAGGCAGACCAGGTGATCGTGGTGCTTGGCCGCCAGGCCGTACCGGACCCTGCCGTCACCGACGTGCGCCGGCTCGACGAGCCCCTCGCGCACGAAGGCATCAAGCGCGCGATAGATGGTCGCCAGCCCGATCGGCCGCGGGCCGCGCCGCAGGCGGCGGTACAGATCTTCGGCGGTGAGATGACACGACGCGGCCTCGATGGCGGCCAGGATCGCGCCGCGCTGCCGGGTGTTGCGCTGACGAACAACGGGATGACGCACGGACAAACACCCGCTGCCTCGTTATTGAGAACTATTATCGAGATGCAAAATCCAGCGTAGCGCCCGGGGGCGGCGTTGTCAATGGATACCTCGCCGGTCAGCGCAGATAACCGATGGCGAGCACGACGATCAGCAGCACGCCGTAGGCGAGTTCCTGGACGCCGACCACCGCGGGGCGTACGATCGGCCGGCCGGGCAAGAGTCCGTACACCGCCCGGACGAGCAGCACTGCGAACGCGGGCACCGCGATCCACGGCACGAGGTGCACGGCCGTAAGCGCACCGACGACGACCAGGCCGGCGGCATGGGCGAGCAGGGGCGGCGTCGCCGGCGCCGACACCCCCCGCATCTGCCGCAGCCGGGCACGCACGTACAGAATGGCGGGCGCCGCCCGCGCCATTAGGACCACCCACAGCGCGACGGCCGGCGCCGGCGTCCATCCGCCGGCCAGGGCGATCGCGGGCGCCATCATGCTCAGCGCCGCGGCACCGGTCAGCTCCGGAGCCAGGCGCCGCTGCTGGTTGCGGAGGTCGTACCCGAATTGGACCAGCACCAGCGACACGGCCGCGAGCAGCGCTACCGTCGCCGCCGCACCGGCCGTACGCAGCGCCAGGACGAGCGCGAGAAGCGCGACGGCGCCATGGAGCAGCGCGAAACGCTCGGCAAGGATCGTACGGGGGTAGCGGACACGCCGTCGCCGATCGGCGAGCGCGATCTTCAACGGCTGGCGGGTGAGGAAGCCGGCGATCGCGGCCAACCCCAGGAAGAGACCGGTCTGACTCGGCGCCACGGCGAGCCCGAGGGCGATCGGCTCCAGCAGCAGGCCCCAGCCGCCGTGCTCGGTCGGCAACGCGATGAGACGCAGGCGAGGCCCGACCGTTGCCCCCACGTTGGCTCGCTCAAGCGGTGGTTCGTGAGTCGCGCGACGCACAGACGGGGGTGTTCGCCGCGGGCATTTGGTATCCTGGGATACGGACGGAGTGGCGCGCACGCGCTGCGCACCCCGCTGCCGCGACCATGCACGGGCGATCTCCACTGACAAGACGTGCCGGACTGTGCGCGCTCGCCGTGTGCCTGGCGCTCGGGCCGCTGCACCTCATCAGCCTGGCGCCTTGTGTCGTGCTGTGGCCGGTCGCCACATCTGTGACCGCCGTGCATGAGACTCGGGCGGTCGCGGTCAGTCGGACCGACACCGGCGGCACGACCGGCGTGGCGCTCTCGGATCAGACGCCCGCGTCCGCGGCCAAACCCGGCCCCCCGGAACCCTCACCGTCCGGCCCCGGGGCGTGGCCAGCGATCCCGCACCTCGGCCTGTCAATCACGATCCCCGTTCCGGACCCACCGCCGCGAGCGACCTGAGCGCTGTCGCAGTTCGTCATCGCGAGGGAGGCTCACATGCGACGGTGGATCGCAGCCATCATCTTTGTTGTGCTTGCCGCGTCGTGCCAGCGGGTCTCGTTCCGCGGGAAGGCGCTGGAAACCCCCCGGCCGGTCCCGGGGTTTGCGCTCATCGATCAGCACGGACAGGCGTTCACGTTCACCGACCAGCGGGGCCGAGTCGTTCTGGTCTTCTTCGGCTATACGCGCTGTCCCGACGTGTGCCCGTTCACACTGGCGACGTTCAGAGACGTGGCCAGGCAACTCGGTCCCGAGGCCGCCCGGGTGCGCTTTGTCTTCGTGACCGTGGATCCCGAACAGGACACGCCCGCGTTTCTGAACCGCTACATGCGGCTGTTCCATCCGGACTTCGTGGGACTGACGGGCACGCCGGAGGCGCTGAAGCCGGTCTACGCGTTCTTCGGCGCGTCGTTCCGAAGGGTCAAGGTGCCCAACAGCGCCGTCGGATACCTGATGGCGCACTCGGTGAACGTCGCGGTTATCGATCGTGACGGCCGATGGCGCGTGAACCTCGACCACAACGCGCCAGCCGCGGACATGCTGCACGATATTCGGCAACTGCTGCGGTGACATCCACGCCAAAGTGCACAAGACGATGATGACAGAAGGGGTGAGCGGCATGCGCAGGCAGCACAACACGCGACGATGGGCCGCCGCCGGCCTCGTCGCCCTCAGTCTCACGGCGACGTGGGCGGTGACGGTTCAGGGACAGACGAGAATCAGGGTCGAGCAGGTCTGGGCCCGCCCAGGGCTGGCCGCGGCAGCGCCGTCCTCGAGCGCGGCGCACGGGCCAATGAGCGGGGGCAACTCCGCGGTCTACATGATCCTCCACAACGACGGCGATGCGCCCGACCGATTGACCGACGCCGAGACCGACGTAGCGGCGAGCGTGGAACTGCACGAGACGCGCGTCGAGGGCGGCATGGGACAGATGTTCCGCGTCCCCAGCATCGTGGTCCCGGCACGCGGCCGCGTCGAGCTGAAGCCGGGCGGCCTGCACATCATGCTCATCGGACTCCGCCGTGACCTCAAGGTGGGGGAACGGTTCCAGGTCGTCCTGGTGCTCGAGCGGGCGGGCCGGGTGCCCACGACCGCGGAGGTGCGGATGTCCGCGCCGTAGGCCGGACGGTCTACTGGCTGCAGCGCGCCGTACCGATATCGCGGAACGACTTGCCGGCTTCGGGGATGAACTCCCACGCGTAGCCCGCCGCCTCAAGCTCGAGCCGGAGCACGCCAAACGTGCCGGACTGGCGGACTTCGCTGTGCGCGGCGAGCGTGCGAAACGGGTAGTGACTGCGGCCGCCGGTGCCGATGACGAACTGCCTCACACCACGGTGGGGGTCGAGGCGGCCCTGGGCGTCCATCGGCGCGAAGCGTTCGTAGAGATGGTCGTGCCCTGTCAGCGCGACGTCCACGCCGGCCGACGCCAGCACCTGCCACATCGCCTGCAGTGCCGGATCGCTCCCGTGCAGGCCCGAGCTGAAGCGAGGATGGTGCCAGTACGCGACGGTGCACGCGGCGCGGCTCCTGTCCAGGTCCCGCCGCAGCCACTGCATCTGCGGCGAATCGGGGCCGCAGCCGATGAGCCGGCAGTTGCTGTTCAGGACGATGACGTGCCAGGAGCCGAGGTCGTAACTGTAGTAGCCGAGCCCCGGCTCGCCGGCCGCGGCGCCGAAGTAGCGGAAGTAGCCGGCCGCGCCGGGCGTGTAGTACTCGTGATTGCCAACCGACGGCCGCGTGCGCGCGCGGTGCCGTCCCCACGACGGATGGTAGCAGTTGGCGAACTCGTCATCGGTGCCGCGCTCGTAGACGTTGTCTCCGGTGGTGAACACCGTACCGTCGATCGCGTCGAGAAGGCGGGCTGTGGCTTCATCACCGGGGCTCTGGCAGCTCGCGATGTCTCCGGCGCCAACCAGTACGGCCGGCGTCTGCGCATGCAGCGCGCCGCGACGCGATCCGGGAGGGAACATACCGGCGAGCAGTATTGCGGCAACGACGACGCTCGCCATCGGCAAAAAGAAAAACCTGACGCGACCGGGCCGGGGAAGGCAGATGGGGATGCGACGGTGCGCCTCAGTTGCCCGCTGGGCGCCGCGGGAAATCCCACGTCGCTGGTCGCCAGACGCCGTGCCGGATTCGGCGGCTGGCGGGTTCTCCCCCGGGGTCCCGGCCGCGTCAGATCTGCACGCGACAGGACTGGTGGCAAGCCGTCCGACGGGCGCCCCGGAGAAAGAAAACGCGAGCGCGATTGGAAGCACTCGCCCTCGCTTGTGCTTCCTCTTCGGCAGCCCGGCTGACCACGTTGTGCGTGGTCCCGCAGCTTTGCGTCCCCGGATTGCTCCGGGTTTGCCCGTTCGGAGGGTTCCTCTCCCTATTCGATTATTTTCACCATACACCATGATCGTCATTCTGGCAACAAGAAGTTTGCCGGCCCGACCTTGTGCAGCGACGAGTCGAGAAATCTGATGGCGATTTCCGGGAGTATCATCGCAGGAATGTGTTGTGCGTCTGAGGCCGCAGCCGTCCGGGCACGGTAGTCCCTGCCATGATACCGTCTGGCCCGCGTCACCTACCAGCCCGACCGTGCACACCCGCCGACGGTCGGGCACCGGGAGGAAGTACCACGTGGCGATACGAACTCGGCTAGCAATGGCGCGCGCCGGTGTGCTGTTGCTGGTCATCGCGCTGGCCACATCGGCGTGCGGCGGGCCGGTGCCCGGTGCACGCCCGCGACCCAAGCGCGAGGTCGTCCGGTCGACGCCCGGGCCGAGCACACCGGTCGTCATCGAGATCTTCGGCACCCCGGGCACCAGGTTCGGTGGATCGTACGGGGAGATCGACGCCGCCAAGAGCGTCGAGGGCGCGGTGCCGGCGCGCCTGACGTTCGAGTTCCGGCGGGCCTTCTCGATTGCGCTGCAGAAGCGCGTGCCCGTCGGCGAACTTGGAATGCAGGTCATGGTGGGGGGCAAGCCCGTGGGACGGGTCAGCACGACGAAAGCGTTTGGGGTCATCACGTACAAGCACGGCATCTCGTCCCCATGACGGCGCACGATCGGTCCACGTCACCGTACCTCTCGTGAGGCCATGAGCACCATCGCCCCCGAACAGGTCGCCCAGTACCTCGTCCGCTGGCTCCGTGAGCGTGCCGATGAGGCCGGCGCGACCGGCGCGGTGGTGGCCGTCTCCGGCGGCGTGGACTCGGCGGCGGTCGCCGGCCTGTGCGTCCGCGCATTCCCGCAGGCTGCGCTGGGTGTCCTGCTGCCATGCCACAGCGACCCCAGAGACCTGGCCGATGCCGAGCGTATCTGCGGCGTCCTCGGCCTGCCGCACACGACCGTTGTGCTGGACGGCGCCTACGACGCGCTGGTCGCGGCGCTGCGCACGTCGCCGCACTACGCCGACTACCACGTGGCGCTCGCCAACCTGAAGCCGCGGCTGCGCATGACGACCCTCTACTACTTCGCCAACCGGATGAACCGTCTCGTCGTCGGTACGGGCAACCGCAGCGAGGCCTATGTCGGCTACTTCACCAAGTACGGCGACGGCGGCGTGGACGTGCTGCCGCTGGCCAGCCTCGTCAAGTCCGAGGTGCGGGTGCTCGCCGCGCATCTGGGCGTGCCGGCCGACATCGTCGAACGAACGCCCACCGCCGGGCTGTGGCCCGGCCAGACCGACGAGGGCGAGATGGGGCTGACGTACGCGGTGCTCGACGCCTACCTGTTGACCGGACACGCACCGGCAGACGCGCGCGCGCGCATCGAGCAACTCCACGAGAAGAGCGCACACAAGCGCCGCACACCCCCGATTCCGGACATCCCGCGCTGACCCCTGTCACGTTGCCCGTCCGAACCGCAGCGGTACAATAGAAGTTACGGCGGTTCGGGAGTGCGCGGTGTTCAGTGGTATCCTGGCGCTTCTTCGCGAAGCGCCTGCCTACAACCAGGTGCGGGACGCGCTGCTCGGGCGCGGCCGGCCGCCTGCCGCCGTCGGCCCGGGCGAGACGGCCGCCGCGTATGTGCTGGCAGCCCTGGCCACTGATCCCGAGGTGGACTGCCGCCACGCGCTGGTCATCGCCGCGAGCCCAGACGCCGCCACGCGCCTGACCGACGACCTCCGGTCGCTGCTCGCGGGCACGCAATTCACGATGCACCTCGCGGCCGCCGACGCGACGACCCGCGACCGTCTGGCGGTCCTTGACGCGCTAGGCGCAGACGCTCCGGCGATCGTTGTGGCGCCGGTTGCGGCGTGCATCGAGCCGCTCCCGTCCGCAGCGGCGCTGGCCGCGTCCACCCGCGAGGTCGAGCCCGGGCAGCGCTACCCCCGGGAGCGGATGGTCGCAGACCTCCAGGCCACTGGATACGCTCGCGTCGGATTGGTCGCGAACCCGGGAGAGTTCGCCGTACGCGGCGGCCTCGTCGACCTCTACGCACCCGACGCCGCAATGCCGGTCCGCATCGAGTTGTGGGGGGACGAGATCGACTCGATTCGGGGCCTGGACCCGCTCTCCCAGCGCAGCCTCGAGGTGCTGCCTCGTGTCAGGATTCGTCCGGCCCGGCTGCAGGTGCCGCTCGAACGCGCCGTGCCACTGTCGGCACATCTGCGGACGCGCGGCCTGCTGGTCCTGATCGAGCCCGCCGAGACCGAGGCCGTCGCGCGCGGGCTGGTCGACCGCGCAGGGCGGTCCGACGAGGCGGGAGCGTTGGAGTGGAGCGAAGTCGTGGGCGCCGCGCCCGGCGTGCGGCGAGTGGCGATCGCCGCGGCCCGGCCGCCGGACGGCGCGTGGCACGAAGTCCGCCTGGCGGCTTCGGGCATCGAGGCCCACGGCGGACAGACGCACTTGCTGGCCCAGATGCTCGGCGCGCTCGCCGCTGAGGGGCTGCGGGTGGTCATCGCGTCGGCGCAGGCCGCCCGGCTCAGCAACATTCTGCGCGACGCCGGCGTCGCGATCAGGCTGGCCGACCGGATCGAGACCCCGCCGCCTGCCGGCGGCATCGTGGCGGTGACGATGCCGCTCGGCCGGGGCTTCCGGCTCGATGGTCTGGCCGTGGTCACCGACGCGGAAGTCGTCGGCTGGCGCCGGCGGCGGCCACGCATGCGCTTCCTGCGCGACGGCGAGCGGCTCTCGTCATGGGCCGACCTCGCGCCGGGCGACCTGGTCGTGCATCTTCACCACGGGATCGGCCGGTATCGGGGCCTGACGCGCCTGACGATGGACGGCGGCGAGCGCGAGTACATGCTGCTGGAGTACGCCGGCGAAGATCGGCTCTACGTCCCGACCGATCAGATCCACCTGGTGCACCGTTACATCGGCTCCGAGGGCGAGACGCCGGTCATTCACCGGCTCGGCGGTGCCGAATGGGACCGCGAGAAGCGCCGCGTGAAAGAGGCCACGCGCGAGATGGCCGCCTCCCTGCTGGCGCTGTACGCGGCGCGTGCATCGGTGCCCGGTCACGCGTTTGCGCCTGACACGACGTGGCAACGCGAGATGGAAGCGCTCTTTCCTTACCAGGAGACGCCGCACCAGCGGCAGGCGATCGAAGACGTCAAGCGCGACATGGAGTCGCCCAAGCCGATGGACCGGCTCGTCGCGGGCGACGTGGGATACGGCAAGACCGAGGTAGCGCTGCGCGCCGCGTTCAAAGCCGTGATGGACGGCAAGCAAGTGGCGGTCGTGGTACCGACGACCGTGCTCGCCCAGCAGCACTTCAACGTCTTCAGTGAGCGCTTTGCAAAGTTCCCGGTGACGGTGGAAATGGTCAGCCGGTTCCGGAGCGCGGCCGAGGTCAAGGACATCTTGAACCGGGTCGCCGCCGGCCAGGTGGACGTGCTGGTCGGCACCCACCGCATCCTCGGCAAGGACGTGAAGTTCCGCGACCTCGGGCTGGTCGTGATCGACGAGGAGCAACGGTTCGGCGTCGTTCACAAGGAGTACCTGAAGCAGCTCCGCAAGACGGTCGACGTGCTCACGTTGACGGCGACGCCGATCCCGCGCACGCTCCACATGTCGCTCGCCGGCCTGCGCGACATGACGGTCATGGAAACGCCGCCCGAGGCCCGGCTGCCCATCCAGACCGAGATCCGCGCCGAGAGCGACGAGTTGATCCGCGAGGCGATCCTCCGCGAGCACGGCCGCGCCGGGCAGACCTACATCGTCCACAATCGCGTGGAGTCGATCGAGCGTGCGGCGCGGCGGATTCGCGCGCTCGTCCCGGGCGTGCGCGTCGGCGTCGCGCACGGGCAGATGCCCGAGGAGCGACTGGAGCAGGTCATGCTCGACTTCCTGGGCGGCCGCTACGACGTGCTGGTCTGCACGACGATCGTCGAAATCGGGCTCGACATCCCGTCCGTCAACACCATCATCATCCAGGACGCGCATCTGATGGGCCTGGCGCAGCTCTACCAGCTCCGCGGCCGCGTCGGCCGGGCCGACCGGCAAGCGTACTGCTACCTGCTCTACCCGCCGGCGGTACCCCTCACGCCGGAGGCGGAGCAGCGCCTGCGTGCCATGGCCGAGTTCGTGGAGTTGGGATCGGGGCTGGGGCTGGCGATGCGCGATCTCGAGATCCGCGGCGCCGGCAACATCCTGGGCCCGGAGCAACACGGCCACGTGGCCGCGGTGGGCTTCGACCTCTACTGCCGCCTGCTGGACGAAGCCATCCGCGAGGCGCGCGGTGAGATCGTAGAAGAGCCGCGTGAGCCGATTCTCGAACTGGGCGTGAACGCGCTGCTCCCGTCTGCGTACATAGACGATGAGCGGGACCGCATGGCCTACTACCGGCGGCTGGCCGCGGTGCGGACGGCGGATGACCTGGAGGCGGTCGCGGCTGAACTGGAAGAGCAGTACGGGCCGCCCCCGGCGGAAGCCGTCGCGCTGCTCAACGCGGTGCGGCTGCGGATGGCGGCGCGCGCGTCGGGTGTCGCGTCGATCACGCGTCAGAACGGCCGGTTCATCGTGCGGTTCGGCGAGGGAACGTCCCTCGACGAGTCGCTGCAGGTGCAGTTGCGGCTGGCGCTCGGCAACCGGGCCCAGGTGACCCCGACGGGGCTGGTCGTGCGGGCAGCCGATCGAAGCTTCGCCAAACAGACCGCGGTGCTCGGCGAGGTCTTGATGCTGGTCGGACGTGTGTCGGCGCGGGTGGCCGAGGCGACGCGCGGCTAGCGGGGCCCGGTGGCCTGCGGTATGCTGGACGCGTCTCGCATAGAGGAGGCATAGACGTGATGAACATGCGCAGAGTACTGGTGGCCGTGGCCGTCGTCGTGGTGATCGCGGCGGCCGGAGCGGCCGCCTGGACGCTCAGGGGCGGCGCCCGCCGCGCGGCCGCGGTCGCGGCGACGGTGAACGGCGAAGCCATCCTGTGGTCTCAGGTTGACATGGAAGTCGCCCGCGCCGCGGCGCAGCTCGGCATCGACACCAAGAGCCCGGACTTCGACAAGCAACGAGCGGAAATCAGCAAGGCGATGCTCGACCAGTTGATCAGCGTGCGGCTGGTGCTCCAGGAGGCGCGCCGCCGCAACCTGCAGGCGACCGACAAGGACGTGGACGAGCAACTCGACAGCATCAAGAAGCGGTTTCCCTCCGAGGCCGACTTCACCAGTGCCCTGACCCGCAACGGGTTCACGCTCGCCTCGCTGCGCGAGGTCCTCCGGGTGAACGCTACCCAGCGTCGCGTGGCCGAGGCGGTCGCCACCGCGTCGGTCACCGAGGCCGAGGTGCGCGCGCAGTTCGACAAGGACCGCGCGCAGTACGATCAGCCGGCGCAGATCAAGGTGAGCCACATCCTGTTCCGCACGGGCGAGAAGGAACAGGAAGCGATCGCCCAGGCGAAAGCCAGAATCGTCCAGGCGAAGCTCGCCGAAGGGGCCAAGTTCGACGACCTGGCCAAGCAGTACTCGGACGACAAGGCCAGCGCGGAGCGCGGGGGTGACCTCGGGTTTGTCGGCAGGGGGACCCTGGTCAAGGAGTTCGAGGACGCCGCCTGGTCGCTCAAGCCGGGCGAGACGAGCGGACCGGTGAAGACGCAGTACGGCCTGCACATCATCCGCGTCGTCGAGGTCAAAGAGGCGGCCAAAGCTGACTACGACAAGGTCAAGAGTCAGATCAGAGAGCAGTTGCTGACCGGCAAGCGCGAGAAGGCGTTCGAAGCCTGGTTGAACCAGCAGCGCAAAGCGGCGAAGATTGAGCGGTTCGATCGTCAGTAGAGCGTCCCTGCCGGATCTCCTGATGCGTTTCACGTTCGACGACCTCGTGGCGGTCATGGCCCGGTTGCGCGGCGCCGACGGGTGTCCGTGGGATCGCCAGCAAACGCATGCCTCACTGGCGCCGTACGTGCTGGAGGAAGCGCACGAGGTCCTTGACGCGATCAGCCGCGACGATCGCGGGGCGCTGCGCGATGAACTCGGTGACCTGCTGCTCCAGGTGGTCTTTCACGGGCAGATGTCCGCCGAGGCGGGCAGCTGGACCGCGGGTGACGTGGTCGATGGGCTCACACGGAAGCTGATCGAGCGGCATCCTCACGTGTTCGGGGACACCAAGCTTGGGACGCCGGCCGAGGTGCTGGCCCAGTGGCATGAACTGAAACGCCGGGAGGCGCCGGGACGCGGGGTGTTTGACGGCATCCCGACCTCGCTGCCCGCCCTGGCCCGGGCGCAGAAGGTGCTCCACCGGGCCATGGTCAACGGGATGACCGCGCAGGTTCCGGGCGAGCCGCTCGAGGCCGCGTCGCACGTGGCCGAGCGCCTGCACCGCGTCATGGCCGCCGTGGCCATGACGGCCGGCGAGCCCGCGCCCGGACCACCGCAGGACGGCGACAAGCCGGAGGCGAGTCCACCACCAAAGGTGGACGAGGAGTTTGGGGAGCTGTTGCTCGCGGTGGCCGCGCTGGCGGCGACGGTGGATGTCGATGCCGAGTCGGCGCTGCGCGCCGCGTGTCAGAAATTCCTCGCGCGGATCTCCGCGGGGTAGTCGGTGCGTCTCGACAAGTTCCTCCAGGTCAGTCGCCTGGTGAAACGCCGCACGCTGGCCAACCGTCTCTGCAACGCGGGGCGGGTGACCCTCAACGGCCAACGCGCGAAGCCGTCGGCGGAGATCGACGCCGGCGACCTGATCAGCGTGAACTTCGGCACGCGGCGTGTCACCGCGAGAGTGACGCGCGTCCCGTCCGGGCGGCCGTCGCCTGATGCCATCGTCGAGATCCTCGACGATCAGCGAATCCAGGACGCGTGGTAGGAAGTGCCGTACCCGTCTCCCGAAGGAGTCCGTATGCCAACGATCACCTGCATCACCGCCCGTGAGATCCTCGATTCGCGCGGCAATCCCACGGTCGAGGCCGACGTGGTCCTGAGCGACGGCACCGTGGGCCGCGCGGCCGTGCCGTCCGGCGCCTCGCGCGGTGAGCGCGAGGCGCTCGAACTGCGCGATGGCGACGCCACGCGGTACCTGGGCAGAGGCGTCCGCACCGCGGTGCGGCACGTCACCGAAACCATCGGCCCGCGCCTCGCCGGCCGCGACCCCGCCGACCAGACCGGACTCGACCGGGCGCTGCTCGACCTCGACGGCACGGAGAACAAGAGCCGGCTGGGCGCGAACGCGATCCTGGCCGTTTCGCTGGCCGCCGCGCGCGCGGCGGCCGCGGCACGCGGTCTTCAGCTCTGGGAGTCCCTGGGCGGTCCGGAGGCGCACGTGCTCCCGGTGCCGATGATGAACATCGTCAACGGCGGCGCGCACGCCGACAACCGGCTCGACGTCCAGGAGTTCATGGTGGTCCCGGTGGGACTGCCCTCGTTCGCCGAGGCGCTCCGCGCCGGGACCGAAGTGTTCCACCACCTCAAGAAGGCGCTGCGCGATCAACACCTGGCGACGGCCGTCGGCGACGAGGGCGGGTTTGCCCCCGACCTGCCGTCCACCGAGGCGGCGCTCGACGCGGTGCTCCGCGCCATCGAGACCGCGGGGTACCGACCCGGCCGTGACATCGCCATCGCGCTGGACCTCGCGGCCAGCAGCCTCTTCGACAACGGCGTCTACCGGTTCCGCGGAGAAGGGGTCACCCGAACCGGGACGCAGATGATCGAGTTCCTGGCCGGCCTGGTCGGCCGGTATCCCATTGTCTCGATCGAGGACGGGCTCGACGAGAACGCGTGGGACGACTGGAAGGCGCTGACGCGCCGGCTCGGCGATCAGGTGCAACTCGTCGGCGATGATCTGTTTGTGACCAACCCGGTGATCTTGAAGCACGGCATTGACAGCGGGGTCGCCAACGCGATCCTCGTCAAGCTGAACCAAATCGGCACGCTCACCGAGACGCGCGAGGCCGTGGCGATGGCTCAGCGCGCCGGCTACGCCGCCGTGATCTCCCATCGGTCCGGAGAAACAGAGGATACGACGATCGCCGATCTGGCGGTGGCGACCGGGGCCGGACAGATCAAGACCGGCGCGCCGTCCCGGAGCGAGCGGGTGGCGAAGTACAACCAGTTGCTGCGCATCGAGGAGGCCCTGGGTGCGCGCGCGCGGTACGCCGGGTGGGAGGCGTTTCCGGCGGGCGCGCGACGCGTCGCGCGGCGGTAGCGCCCGGGCGCCTGCCGCGGCCACCCGGTCGCGGGCACAGGAGGATTCGTCCGCCTCGCCGCGAATCGCGCGAAGGGGACCACCGAGGACAACGCACCCATCGTCGCAGCACCGATCATGCCCAACGTCGCCGCACGCCGTCTCTTCCTGCCTCCTGGTTCAGCCCGACGGCCAGTCCCGCGCTGGATCGGCCCGTTGGGGGCGGGCGTCCTCTTGCTCGCGATCGCCGTGGCGTTCGGCGGCGCCTACTGGGACGGGTATCAGCTCCGGCGTGAGGCGGCCGAACTGGCTCGGGAGCGCGACCAACTGCGGCGGCAGAACGCACAGCTCCGCGAGGAGATCCGGCTCCTGAATACACCGGAGTACGTCGAGCGTCTGGCCCGAGAGCAGTTGGGCCTGGTGAAGCAGGACGAGATCGCCGTGATCGTGGTGCAGGCAGCGCCGTCTCCGGCACCGACCCCGGCGCCGAAGACGCCGCCGGCGCGGCCATGGTGGTCCCGCTGGATGGACCGCTGACCTGATTGACACTGCCGGGAGGGCACGCGTATACTCCGACGTGCTCCAGCACCCAGCGGAAGGAGTGTGGCAGTGCAGGAATGGATGTGACTCCCAGTACGGTGACACCGGGCACGATCGTCGAGGGAACCGTCGTCAAGATCACGCACTATGGGGCGTTCGTGGAGCTCCCTGACGGCAAGAGCGGCCTCGTCCATATCTCCGAGATCGCCGACACCTACGTCAAAGACGTCAAGGACTACCTCAAGGAGCAGGACAAGGTCAAGGTCAAGATCCTCGGCTTGAACGACAAGGGGAAGCTCGACCTCTCGGTCAAACAGGCCCTGTCCCCCGAGGAACGCCAGGCCCGTGCCCGCGCCCGCACCTCGTTCGAAGAGAAACTCAAGGCCTTCATGAAGGAGAGCGAGGAGCGGCTGCTCGACCTCAAGCGCAACACCGAGGCCAAGCGGGGCGGACGCCGCAAGAAGTAGCTCCTACTCGATCCCCAGCGCCCAGACGACCTCTTCGAACGTCCGCCAGGTGATGTCGTCGCGCTCCAGGGCGCGCGACTGCTCGGAGATCTCCTCTCGTGCGTCGAGTTCCTTGACCTGTTCGTCCATGCGGACAAGCCGGCTTTGCACGCCAGCGATCTCGGCCGACATAACCATCTGCGGCAAGGCGGCGCGGATCTTCTCCAGCGCATCGCGCTCGACCTGACGGGCCAGGCGATCCATCTCCTGCGCGTCCATGCGCGAGTAGATGACGAGGCCACGGCGTTCCTCGAGTGCGGCGATCGCGATCTCACGCAGTTGTTTCAGTACGGGGTCCTTGCTGCTGTCAGCCACTGCTGCGCTCCCCTCCACGTCGGTCGGACACCCCGGACGGCGGGGCCGCGGCGACACCCGCCGCGGGCCACCACTCCTGATCTCGATACTGCAACTGGTAGAGCTTGGTGTAAATCCCGCCTCGGGCCAGCAGCGCGCGGTGGGTCCCCTCCTCAACGATCCGGCCCTTGTGGATGACCAGGATGCGGTCCACGTGCTGAATGGTCGAGAGCCGGTGCGCGATGATGATCGACGTCCGGTCGCGCATCACCCGGCGCAGGGCATCTTGAATGAGGATCTCGGTCTCGGTGTCAACGCTGCTCGTGGCCTCGTCGAGCACCAGCAGGACCTCGAGGTTGTGCGCGATGGCCCGCGCGAAGGCGATGAGCTGTTTCTGCCCGACCGAGAGCGTGGCCCCGCGCTCCTGGACCTCGGCCGCGTAGCCGCCCGGCAACCGCTCAATGAACGCCGAGGCGCCGACGAACTCCGCGGCACGGCGCACGTCGTCGTCGGTGATCGTCCTCGTCCCCAGCCGGATGTTGTCCGCGATGGTCCCCGCAAACAGGAAGACGTCCTGCAGGACGAGCCCGATGTGCCGCCGCAGGTCGCGCTGGTCCCATGCGCGCACATCGTGGCCCTCGACCAACACCTGGCCGCGCTGTGGGTCGTAGAACCGCATGATCAGGTTGATGATGGACGATTTGCCCGCGCCGGTGTGCCCGACCAGCGCCACGCGCTCACCGGGCGCGATGCGGAACGACACGCCGCGCAACACCCAGTCCTCGACGTCCGGCCCGGTGCGGACAGACGACGTCCCGTCATCGGGCGCCGACGTCGGCTCGTAGGCGAACCACACGTCGCGGAACTCGATCGCGCCGCGGACACGCTCGACGCGCACCGGCGCCGGCGGGTCCTGCACGTCCACTGGCTCGTCCAGCACGCGGAAGATGCGCTCCGACGACGCCATCGCCGCCTGAAGGATATTGTACTTCTCGGCCAGGTCCTCGATCGGCTCGAAGAACCGCTGCGCATACTGGATGAACGCCACCACCAGTCCGACGCTCACCGCGCCGCCCAGCGCCTGGATGCCGCCGTAGCCGATAATGATGGCCACGGCGACGGCGCTCATGACACCCACCGAAGGCATGAAGACCGCGAACGAGCGCAAAGCGGCCAGGTTGGCCGCCAGGTGGTCGCGGTTCAAGGCGTCGAATCGCTCGAACTCTCGCGGCTCCCGGCCGAAGAGCTGCACGATCCCCATGCCCATGATGTGCTCGTTGAGGAAGGCGTTCATCCGCGCGAGGCGCACCCGCACGGCCCGGTACGACTCGCGCGCGCGCGCCGAGAATCGGGCCGTGATCCAGCCGATGACCGGCAGGACGAGCATCGTCGCGAGCGCAAGGCGCCAGTCCATGAACAGCATGATCCCGACGATGAGCACGAGCGTGAACAGGTCGCCGAAGATCGCGACGACGCCCTGGGTAATCATCTCGTTGAGCGCGTCGATGTCGTTGGTCACGCGGGTGACGAGGCGCCCGACCGGCTGGCGGGTGTAGAACGCGACCGAGAGCCGCTGCAGGTGGCTGAAGAGCTCGACCCGGAGGTTGTACGTCGCCTGCTGGCCCACCCACTGCATGACGTACGACTGCGCGTAGCGGAGCGCGAAGGCCGCGGCCAGTGCGCCCGCGTATGCGAGGACCACCAGCCCCAGCCCCTCGAGCCGCCCCGGCGCGATGTGGTCGTCGATCGCGATCCGCACCAGGTAGGGGCCGGCGAGGCCCGCGGCCGAGGTGAGCAGCAGGAGCACGACTGAAAGCGCGACCTGCGGCCGGTACGGTCCCACGTACGACAGCAACCGGCGCATCAGCCGCGGGTCGTAGGCCTTTCCCAGCACCTCGTCTTCGTGGAATGCCACACTCATGGCGACACGCTCTCGTCCGCTTCCAGCGCGTCGCGGAGGAGCTGCTTCTGATAGAGGTCCGCGTACAGCCCGCCGGCGGCCAGCAGCTCGTCGTGGGTGCCGCGCTCGACGAGACGGCCGCCGTCGAGCACGACAATCAGGTCGGCGTGTCGCACGGTCGAGATGCGGTGGGAGATGATCAGGCTGGTCCGCGTCGCCATGAAGCGCCGGAGACCCCGCAGGATCTCCTCCTCGGTGCGCGTGTCCACGCTGGAGAGCGCGTCGTCGAGGATCAGGATGGCCGGGTCGCGGGCCAGGGCCCGCGCGATCGTCGCGCGCTGCTTCTGGCCGCCGGAGAGGGTCACCCCGCGTTCTCCGACCATGGTCTCGTAGCCTCTTGGGAAATCGCGCACATCCCGGGCGAGCTGCGCGATCTCGGCGGCTTCGCGGACGCGCTGCCCGTCGCCGCGCTCGACACCCCAGGCCAGATTCTCGGCCAGCGTGTCCGAGAAGAGGAACGGCTCCTGCGGGACGACTCCAATGCCGCCGCGCAGCGTTGCCAGGCTGTACTCCCGCGCGTCGACTCCGTCGATTAGCACGGCACCCTGGGTGGGGTCCAGCAACCGCGGGATTAGCGACACGAGCGTGGTCTTGCCCGATCCGGTCGGGCCGACGATCGCGACGGTGCGGCCGGCGGGAATCGTGAGACTGACGTCGCGGAGCACGGGCACGTCGGTGTAGGCAAACGTCACGCGGCGGAACTCAATCGCGCCGCGGAGCCGTCGGGCGGGCACCGGCGCCGGGGGATCAGTAATCAGCGGCTGCCGGTTGAGGATCTCGTCGAGCCGGCCCATGGACGCCATCCCCTGCTGGAATAGGTTCGTCGTCCAGCCCAGCGCGATCATCGGCCACGAGAGCATCAGCAGATACCCGAAGAACTGCACCAACTGGCCCAGCGTGATGCGGCCCGCCACCACGGCCACGCCGCCCTGCCACAGCACGACCGCCGATGCCGCGCCGAGAATCAGCGTCATGGCCGGCCACAGCGCACCGGAGGTCCGGGCCAGCCGCAGCGCCCGGCGCACGTACTCCCGATTGATCCGCGCGAACGCGTCGATCTCCGGTGTCTCCTGGGCGAAGGCCTTGACGACGCGGACCCCGGAGAAGTTCTCCTGCGCCCGGGCCGAGATCCTGGAGAACTGCTCCTGCACCTGTTCGAACTGATGGTGAATGCGCCGGCCCAGCGCGATGAACACAATGGTGACCAGGGGCAGGATCCCGAGCACGGCCAGGGCGAGCGGCGGGTCAATCGCCAGCATCAGCGTACTCGCGGCGAGCAGCATGATCACGGTGTTGAACGAGTGCATGATGCCGGCGCCGACCATGCGGCTCACGGCGTTCAGGTCGTTGATGGCGCGCGCCATCAGGTCGCCGGTGCGGGTGTGATGGAAGAACCCCTGGTGCAACCGCTGGAGGTGCGCGAAGAAGTCATTGCGGATCTCGTACTCGATCCGCCTAGCCGCGCCGAGGATGCGCGTGCGCCAGAAGTACCGGATGACGGCGCCAACGAGCGCCACGCAGACGTAGACGGCCGCCAGGGTCAGGAGCCGGACCGCCGGCGCACCGGCCCGGATGCTGTCCACGGCCTGCCGGAGCACCCAGGGGTTCACCAGCGCCACCCCGGTGCTGGCGATGCTCAGCGCGAACCCGGTCAGATAGGCGCGCCGGTGCCTGGAGATGTAGGTGCGCAGGCGCTGGACCTTCACAGGATACTCCCCGAACCCGCAAGAGAACTCATTGATTGTAGCACGGATGCTCAGGCGCCCCGGCCGGGCGCCCGGCCGAGACTAACGCCACCCGCCTCTGGGCAGATTAGACGGCGGGGAGCCAGCTCAGACCACCCACCGCCGACGTACGCCGTGGCTAGCCGGCTTGCCAGAGGGCGGTCATGCGGAACCATACCAGGTGGTTGACACGCCTCCGTGGACACGAGGGTTTCACGCTCATGGAGATCCTGGTGGCCATGTCATTGTTTGCCGCCTTCTCGCTGATCGTCTTGCAGGCGCTGATGGCGGCGTTGGGGCAGACCGGTCGTGCGAACGAGCGGGCCGCGGCCACCACCCTGGCGCTCCAGGTGATGGAGCAGGTGCGCGCCAGCGCCAACCCCTACGAGATGGTCAACCTCGGGCCGTTGGCTCGCAGCGCGCTGCCGCTGCCAGCGCCGTATGACAACGTGACGAACCCGACGCCGTACCCGCTGCAGGTCGCCGTGGAGACCGCGCAGGACGCCAACCTGACCCTGCTGACCGCGACCATCAGAGTCTACCGGCCAACGGACCCGGACGCGGCCCCCTTGGTGAGCCTCACTACGGTGCTCGATGACCAGTAGCACCGTGCCGCGTGCCGCAGCCCGGCGGGCCCGAGTGGCGCGCGAACGGGGGGTATCCCTGGTCGAGTTGGTGGTGGCCATGAGTATTGTTGCGCTGGCCGCGGGCGGCATCTACGCGCTGGTGACGGTGGGCAACCGCTCAACCATCAAGGCCAATGACTTCCTGCACATCCAGACACAGGTCCGGGCGGCGCTCGACAACGTGCTCGACGAGACCCGATGGGCGCAGCGGGCTAGCGCGGCGAGTGGCACATCGGTCACGCTGCTGGTGCCGCAGGCAACCCCGTTCTCGGCCGCGAGCCCGTACCTCGTGACCTTCGCGTATGATGCGGCGGGTCAGACGGTCACGCGGCAGGAGGATCCCGACGCGACCGGGCCGCAGCCGGCCAGGCCGGCGGAACCGCTCGCCTACTCCGTGGTGACGGCCGGCGGCGGCGCCGGGCTTTCGTTCGAATACTTCGACGCCCTGGGCGCGTCGCTCGGCTCGACACCGGCCGACCTCAACGCTGTCGTGCGGCTGCGGATGACCGTGACGGTGACCCGCAACGGGGTGAGCCGAACCTTCAGCGGCGACGTCGCCCTGCGGGGCCGGTAGTCGTCGCCATGTACGGCCACCGATGCCGAGGGGGGCATGATGAAGCGGCATAGACGCGGTGAACGGGGGCTGGCACTGCTCTCGGTGCTCGCGGTCATCCTCGTCCTGGTGATCGTGAGCACCATCATCCTCTATCAGACCGGCAAGGAACTGGCGTTGAGCGCGGTCAGGATGATCGGCGCCCAGAGCGTGGCCATCGCCGAGGGCGGCGCGTTCTCGGGCCGGGCGGCGCTCATGGCGTTCATGAACGCCGATCCGATTGGTGTCGCCACGGTGGACCCGTCGCTCAGCGGGAGTACGCTCGCCGCCTGGTACGCCGGGGGCACCGCGGCCAATCAGAATCCGTTCGGCCTCTTCGACTACATTATCCTCGATGGGCAGCGCTTCACGATCAGTGCGACGCCGGCGACGTCCTCGGTGACGTTCGATGTCAACTGGGCCCTGGCCACCCCGCGCCGCAAGCTCCAGATCCCGACCGGCACCCGGCCCCAGAACCCGCTGGGCGGAGGCACGCACGCCACCAGCGTCGTGATCACCAGGCGATTGGCCCCGCACCCACTGGACGCCGCGCAGCCACAGCGATACATCCAGCAACTCGCCCCGGACTTCTACGAATACTACTTCAGCTACACCGTCACCAGCGACGGCGCCATGCCCGCGATGGCGCGACGGCGCGTCGTGCTCTCGCGCGACTTCAGCATTCGGGTCCGCCGGCAGAGCTTCGCCCAGTACTCCCTCTTCACCCACGTGCACAGCACGCCGGGCGGAGGTGCCATCTGGTTCACGAACCGCACGAGTTTCGACGGCCCGGTCCACACCAACGGCGAGTTCCGCTTCGCCTTCTTCCCGAAGTTCGGCACGCCGGATTCCGGCAGCCCGTGCGATGCGTCCCGCATCGGCCCGACCACGCTCACGAGCGTCAGCACCTACGCGTGGTTCAACAACAATGGCAGCAACGTGCGGCGGCAGGCGAACGAGAACGTCGTGGGCGGCGTCCGGCGCGACGCGCCGGTCCTGCCCGATTGCACCACCGGCACGATCACCGACGACAATGACAACGCGCCGGCCAACTTCACGCGCGGCGTCCCCACGATTCCGTACCCCACGAACTCCTTCAGCCAGCAGGGCGTGGCGATCGGTCGGGATCCCTACGACACCTCCGCCGTGACCAACCTGCAGATCCGCCAGGCCGTCCCGGAGCTCGCGGACAACACTAACACCGTACCCGCAGGCATCTACGTCCCGGTGATCGATGGCAACGGCAACAGCACCTCCGATGCCGGCGAGTCGCTGGCCGGCGGCATCTACGTCGAGGGTGATCTCGACAGCCTGACCCTGAGCACCGGTGGGCCGTCCAATAATCTGGCGATCTACACCCTCGTGCGCGGCAGTCAGACCGTGACCATCACCGTGGACCGCGTCGCGCAGACCACGACCGTGACGAACACCGCGTGGCCCTCGCCGCAGACGCGCACCTTCGCCGGTGTGCCCAAGGGCTGGCAGGGGCCGGGCAACGCCAACGCGGCCATGATCTACGTGCGCGGCAACGTCCTCGGGCTCAGCGGCACACTCGAGGAGAAGGAGCAGACGACGATCGCGGCCTCGGGACGCATCGACATCACCAACCACCTGCGCTACGAGGATCCGCCGAACGTCTATGACCCCAACGACAACCCCCTCAACGTGCTGGGGCTGTACTCGTCGGCCAGTGACATTCGCATCCGGACGACTGCGCCCAACGACCTGAACATCCATGCCGTGATGATGGCCGGCAATGTGAGCGACGCATACAATAGCTCGATCTTCGTCGAGAACTACAACAGTGGTTCGCCCAGGGGGTACGTGAATCTCATCGGCGGGTTGATCGAGGAATACTACGGGGCGTTCGGCACGTTCGACCCGAATACCGGCGCGCCGAGCACCGGCTACGGCCGCAACTTCACGTACGACCGGCGCATGGGCCGCGGCTTCGCACCGCCGTTCTTCCCGTCGACCAACCTCTTCGTCATCGATCCGGGCGGGGAACCGCTTGCCGGCGTCCGGCCGGTCTGGCGCGAAGCGACTCCGTGAGGGACGCGCGCGGGCACCAGGGGTTCACGCTGCTCGAGATGGCGGTGACCGCGGGAGTCATCGCCCTCCTGATGACACTCGCCGTCACGCGGTGGACCGGCTACCTGGCCATCCAGCGTGTGCGCCAGGGGACGATCCAGGTCGCGACCGACCTGCGACAGGCGATCGAGCGGGCGAAGTCTGAACGCGCCGAATACACGGTGACGTTCGTCGCGTCGTCATCGTCATACGTGATCGCGCGCGTCGCGGGCGGGTTCACCGAGAACACGCGGCTGCCCGATGGGGTGACCGTCACGGCATCCCAGGTGGTGCGCGTGTCGCCGTACGGTCAACCGGTGGACGGCGCGGGCGTACGTCAGGCGTACACCGTGACCGTCCAGAACTCCGCCGGAACCGGCAATGTCTCCGTCAACGCCACCGGCGGCGTGAGCTACACCGTGCCATAAGGCGTCCGTACGCGGAGAACTCGTGCTGCGATGCGATCAGCGGGCCACGTGCGGGGCCGTGATCGCCACGCCCGCAGCCTCAAGGGCCTGGCGCGCCGCCCGGGCGAGCGCGGCCGCACCCAGTGTATCGCTGTGAATGCACAGCGTCTGCGGCCTGACGGTGATCTTGGTCCCGTCAAGTGCCGTCACCGTCCCCTCGATCGCACACTGTACCGCGCGCGCCGCCACCAGGGCCGCATCGGTCACCACCGCGCCGGGCTCGCTACGGGGCGCGAGCAGGCCGTCGCGGCGGTACCCCCGGTCGAGAAAGGCTTCGAGCACGACCGGCACGCCGCGCGCCGACGCCGCGGCGGCCATGGCCGAGTTGAGCGGCGCGAACAGCGTCAGCCCGGGAAAGGCGGCCGCGGCCTCGGCAATCGCGCCGGCCAGTCCGGGATCGGAGACCGCCATGTTGTAGAGCGCACCGTGCGCCTTGACGTGGCGGAGCGGCACGCCCTCGGCCTGCGCGAGCGCGGCAACCGCGCCGATCTGATAGATCAGCATGTCGCGAAGGTCGGCCGGCGCGATCTGCATCGCCCGGCGTCCGAACCCCTGGAGGTCGGGAAATCCCGGGTGCGCGCCGGCGGTCACGCCCGCGGCGGCGGCAGCCCTGAGGGTGCGCCGGATGACGACCGGATCGCCCGCGTGGAATCCGCACGCGACGTTGATCGACGACACAACCTTCAGCAGTTCAACGTCGGCGCCGATCGTATACGCGCCGTAGCCCTCCCCGCCATCCGCGTTGAGATCGACCCACGCCCTCATGCCGTGCCTCCATCGTGGCGCTCGTTGAGGCGCCTGAGGAATCGCCTGATCGCCGCGTTGACCGTGTGCGGCTGCTCGAGCATAACCATGTGACCCGCATCGGGCACGATCTCCAGCACGGAACCGGCGATGCGCTCGTGCAGGTACCGGCTGAACTTCGGCGGCGTCAGGCGGTCGTCCGCCCCGCACAGCACGAGCGTGGGAACCGCCAGGCGGTCGAGGCGGTCCGTCACGTCGAATCGGTCGGCGGCGTGCAGGTCCGCGAGCAGCACGTCGGGCGGTGTGGCGCGAAGGAGCGCCAGCGACTTATCCCGGAGACGCGCGCCGGCCGTGGGCCCGAACCACGCGGCGCCGAACTCCTCGAGCGCGGCGCGGTCGCGGCGCGCCAGGCCCTCGAGCCAGACCGGGTTGACGCGCATCTTCGCTCCGGCGCCGACGAGCACCAGCCCGCGCACGTCATCCGGATGCTCCAACGCCCACAAGAGGGCGATCGCGCTGCCGAGCGAGTGCCCGACCAGCACCCAGGGACCGCCGGGGAATGCCCGGCGAAGGGTTTCGACATGGACGTCGACGCGGTCCGGCGCGCCGCCCGCGCGGCCTGCCAGATCAGGAGTGCGGGCGCGCGGAAACGCCAGCGCCTGGTGCTGCCAGACCAGGCCTCGTCCGCCGGCACCGTGGATGCACAGCAACGCGTCGTCGGTCACGCGAGCGGCGCGAGCCCTCTCAGGAACGGATTCGTGCGCCGCTCCCTGCCGACGGTCGTCGCCGGCCCGTGTCCGTTGTAGAGGACGGTCCCGTCGGGAAGCGGCAACAGGTGGCGCGCGATCGAACGCAGCAGGGTATCGTGGTCACCGCCGGGCAGGTCGGTTCGGCCGATGCTGCCCTGAAAGATGACGTCGCCCACGAACGCGAGACCGTCGCCGAGCAGGCAGATGTGCCCGGGGCTGTGCCCGGGCGTATGGACGACGCGGAACGGCCGGCCGCCCAGCGTTACGACGTCACCCTCGCGCAAGAGGCGATCGGGCGGCGGCGGCGGCGCGATGGTGATGCCAAACAGCGCCGCGGCCCGCTCTGAGGCCACCGCCAGGACGGGGGCCTCAGCGGCGCCGATGGCCACGGGCGCGCCGGTGGCCTCTTTGAGCCCGCGCACGCCGCCGACGTGATCGAAGTGCGCGTGCGTCAGCACGATCAGGTCGGCGGTCAGGCGGAGCCGTTGCAGCAGCGTCAGCACGCGGGGTGCATCATCACCGGGATCGATGATCTCGGCGCACCCGGTGGCCTCGTCGCCGACAACAAAACAGTTGGTGCCGACCGGCCCGAGTTGAAGGGTCTCGACGATCATCGCGCGGAATAGACCATCGCGCCGGGGAGTCCGCGGGACGACGCGGTCATCGCGCGCGACCGGGAAATCCGAGTAGGTAGCGGTGCGCAGCGTCCAGGCGCGACGGCAGGCGTTGCTCCCACCCGGGCTCGGCAATGTCGGCGGCGGGCAGGAACAGGAGGGCATGTGCGCCCTTCAATGCCAGCCCGTATGCGACGCCCGGCACCGGGTGATCGCGCCAGTGGATCGAGCCCTTGTCGACGACCAGCGCGGGATCGACCGCGCGCGCGGCCTTCGCGATGCGCTCGTAGGCCTCGGAGGTTGACAGACCCATCGCGCCGATATTGTAGCGCATTCAGGGGCATGGCACGGACTGACGCCGAAACGATCTGCCTGACGGAGGGAGCGTCGCATGGACTGGCGTGAGGTGTGGACGGCCGCACTGCCGTACGCGGAGTTCCTGAGCCGCCACGGCGAGCCGCGGCACCAGGAACGTTGGCAGCGAATCTACGATCAGATCCGGCTGACCGACGAGCAGCGGGCGCTGGTGAGCAGCTACTCGCGCACGATGCATCTGTTGTGCCTGGCGGGTGCATGGTGCGGCGACTGCGTGCTGCAGGGCCCTATCCTGCAACGTATTGCCGAAGCCTCGCCGGCCGTCGCGCTGCGGTTCGTCGACCGCGACGCGCGGGCCGACGTGCAGGACGCGCTGGTCCTCAACCAGGGCCGGCGGGTGCCGGTCGTCGTGTTTCTGAGCGAGGACTTCGAGGAGTGCGGCCGCTACGGTGATCGCACGATCTCGATGTACCGCAAGATGGCGCAGGAGCGTCTGGGACCGGCGTGCCCGACCGGCATTGTGCCGCCGTCGGACGCGTACACGGACGCCGTCACGGCTGACTGGCTCGACGAGATCGAACGCGTCCAGTTGATGCTGCGGTTGTCGCCGCGGCTGCGGCAGAAGCACGGCGACTGAAGCACACACGGCACGCGGAGGGAGGGTCGCTCACGACACATCGGTTCCCATCGCTGCCCTCGACGCTGGCGCGCCTGGCTGGCGGCCTGATCGTGTCGTGCCAGGCCCGCCCCGACAATCCCCTGCACGGCCCGCGGTTCATGGCCGCGATGGCGCAGGCGGTTGAGGACGGCGGCGCTGCCGGGCTGCGGGTGAACGGACCCGACGACATCCGGGCGGTCGGCGCGGTGACCTCCCTGCCCGTGATCGGACTGTACAAGCGTCGCCACGGCGACCACGCGATCGAGATCACGCCCACATTCACCGAGGCCCAGGCCGTGGCAGAAGCCGGCGCCGCGATCATCGCGCTGGACGCGACCGCCCGGCCGCGACCCGACGGCGTCGCGCTGCCCGACCTCATCGCGCGGATCCACCGCGCGTTGGGCCGTCCGGTGCTGGCTGACTGCGCCGGCCTCGAGGATGGCATGGCCGCGGAGGCCGCGGGCGCCGATGCGGTGGCGACGACCCTGTCGGGCTACCTCGACCCAACGGTGCCGCCGCCCGACGAACCCGATCTCGACCTCGTCGAGGCCCTCGCCGACCGGCTGCGCATCCCGGTGATCGCGGAGGGACGCATCAAGACACCGGGGCAGGCGCGCGAGGCCCTGGACCGGGGCGCCTACGCGGTGGTCGTCGGCACCGCGATCACGAACCCGCGCGAGATCACGCGATGGTACGTCAAGGCGTTGCGGGCGAGGCCTGCCGGAGGCCCGCTGCCGAGCCCACGCTGAGAGGGACGGTGAGGCGGATGAATCTTGCGAACACGGTCGGCCTGACGCACAAGGAGCGCGGCCCCGCGGTGACCGATCTGCAGCGCGCGCTGCTGCGGCTCGGCTACTACGGGATTCGCTTTGCCCTCGACGGCGACTACGGCCGCAACACGCTGGGCGCGGTGCTGGCGTGCAAGTACGACCTGGTCAGGGTCTACGGCGTCGCCCGCAAGGACCTGCAGTACGCGCCCCGCGCGGGAAACCCGGGCAGTCTGAGCGCGTCCGGTGAGGTCACGCGCGTGTTCGCCGACTGTCTGCAAACGCTGGTCGCCGGCGGGACACTGCGCGGCGTGGAGGCGTGGCGGACGCCGGCGCGCGACGAGGTCGCGGACGCGGACCTCAAGGTGCGGGAGTTCCTGCTCGCCGAAGCCGCCAGGACCGCCTTCCCGGCGCAGTTGCTGTGGACGATCTTTGGCGTCGAGTCGGGCGCCAACCACTTCGATCACTTCGGCCACGTCAAATTTGGGATCGACTGGCGGGGCCGCAACTACGGCGAGACGGTGAATTTCAGCGTCGAGGGCGCGGCCGAGCCCTGGGTGCGGTCACGGGGATGGGGCCTGACGCAGTACACCCCGACGAACGTCTCGGCGCTGCCCCGTCCCATGCCCGCCTACATCAGCTCGGTGGGGGCGAACCTGCGCACGGCGATCCGGCTGTTCGTCCACAAATTCACGGCCTTCAGCAAGCGCCGCCCCTGCTCATTCCCAACGGCCGCGGCGGCGTCATACGACTGCCGGACGTGCCTGCGGTCGAAGGGATTCGACCCGGTCACCTACAGTGACGCCGTGCAACAGCCGTGTTCGTGGCTGAAGGCCGTGTGGGCATACAACGGCGTGACACCCGCCGGGCGAAGGTATATGGAGCACGTCGTGCGGAACATCATACGGTAGGATCAGCCGAAAGGAGGAGGTCTATGAGGCGACGGTCGATCCTGCTCATGGTCGCAGCGGTGCTCGTCGCGACGGCATTTCCGCCGGGCGCGTGGGCTCAGGCGCCCGTGAAACTCACGTTCTGGTCGTGGCGCAGCGAGGACAAGTGGGCGTACGACAAGATGATCCAGGTGTTCGAACAGCGGAACCCGGGCATCAAGGTGGAGTTCGTCCCGTTCCGGCAGACCGAGTACAACACGATCCTCTCGTCCGGCCTCACCGCCGGCAAGGCCGCGGACATCCTGCACCTGCGGGCCTACGGCGGCCTCGGACGTTTGCCGCACCCGGCTACCTCGCGCCGCTCGATCCGGAGCAGATTCCCGAGCTCAAGCGCTTCTCGCTCCAGACGATGGTCGGCGCCCGCAGCCGTAAGGATGGCAAGATCTACGGCGTGCCCTTCGCCACGCAGACGCTGGTGATCTTCTACAACAAGAAGATCTTCCGGCAGCACGGTGTCTCGGTCCCGAAGACCTGGGACGCGTTCCTGACCCTCATGAAGACGCTGAAGGACAAGGGTGTGACACCGCTCGCCAACGGGGCCAAGGAAGGCTGGACGCTCGAGATCCTCTCCGGCGTCATCGCGCCCAACTTCTACGGCGGCACCAACTTCTACGAGGCCGTGACGCGGGGACACACGACGTTCCGCGACCCGACGTATACCAACGCGCTCGCCAGGATGCTCGACCTGCGGCCGTACATGCCGCAGGGCTTCATGGGCGTGGACTACGCCACGATGCAGCAGTTGTTCCTCAACGAGCAGGCCGCGATGTTCATCGGCGGCTCGTGGGAGATCGGGTTCTTCAAGCAGCAGAACAAGAACCTCGATTTCGACGTCTTCGCCGCGCCGCCCGAACGGGCCGACCAGATTCCGTGGGTGTCGTCGTTCAACGACGGCAACTACGGGATCAACGCCAAGACCCCCTACATGGACGCGGCGATGAAGTTCATCCGCTTCACCGCCACCAAGGAGTGGGGTCAGATGTTCACCGACATGCTGGCGCAGATGTCGCCCGTGCCGGGTGTGGTCATCAAGGATCCGGTCCTGCTGCAGGTGCAGGCGATGAACCGCAAGTCCACACCGTACATCATGCTGGTCGGCTTCCGCTGGCAGGCGCCGACCGGCTCCACCCTGCTGCAGAGCGCGCTCCAGGCCATGATGGCCGGGCAGATGACGCCGGCGCAGGTCGGCGACGAGGTGACCCGGGGGTTGAGCGCCTGGGTTGACAGCTTCCGCCGTTAGCAGCGGCGCCGGCCGGGGCGGGCGGCGTCGCCGCCCGCCCCGGCGCGCGTCCATCAGCCGGTGACCCCCTCCTCTTCGCGCGGGCTCTCCATGCGGGCCAGCCGCCGCCTCTGGCTCATTGTCTTCCTCGGGCCAGCGCTGGTGCTGTTCGTGGTATTCGTGACGTATCCGATCCTGTCGGCGCTCGCCTACAGCCTCTACGCCTGGGAAGGCATCGGCCGTCGCGGCTTCGCCGGTCTTGCCAACTTCGTCCGGCTGTTCCAGACGTTTCCGTACCCAAGGCTGCTTGCCGGCGCGTTCTGGCACAATGTCGTGGTGTTCGTCCTGACCATGCTGATCCAGAATGTGGTGGCCCTGGGTCTGGCCCTCCTGCTCGCCCGCGGCCCGCGGGGCGCCCGCGCCTACCGCGTCATCTTTTTCTTGCCGGTGACGCTGTCGCTCGTGATCGTTGGCTTCATGTGGGCCTTGTTCCTCAACCCGGTGTTCGGCGTCGTGAACAAGAGCCTTGCGGCCATCGGCCTGAGCGGCCTGGCGCGGCCGTGGCTCGGCGACCCGTCGACCGCGCTGGTCACGCTCACGCTGGTCAACGCTTGGCGGTGGCTCGGCTTCCCGACGCTGGTGTTCCTCGCCGGCATCAATGCAGTGCCCGACGACTACCTCGAAGCAGCGCGCATCGACGGTGCCGGCGAGACCGCGGTACTGCGCCACATCATCTTCCCGCTGCTCGCGCCCGCGGTGACGATCATCGTCACCCTGACCTTCATCGGGTCGTTCAACTGGTTTGAGCTGCCGTACGTGGTGCAGGGCGTGTCAGGGCCACCTAACCGGGCGACGGACGTACTCGGGCTGCTGTTCTACCGCACCGCGTTCGGCGAGGTGGACACGGGCCTGCAGGACATCGGGATCGGATCGGCCATCGCGGTGCTGATGTTCATCCTCATGGCCACGGTCTCGACGCTGGGCGCCCTCTACATGCGGCGCCGCGAGGTCGAACTGGCATGAGCCGCCGGTCGCCGTGGACGCCCGCGATGCACGTGGTGCTTGTCGCCAACGCGGCGCTCGTGCTCATCCCGATCGTCCTCATGGGCCTGTCCGGCTTCAAGACGACCCGCGAGATCTTCCAGAGCCCATTCGGGCTGCCGGCGACGTGGAGCCTGGAGAACTTCGCGAAGGTCTGGGTTGAAGCGCGGTTCGGCGCCTACTTCCAGAACAGCGTCGTGGTCACGGTCGCGTCGGCCGCCATCCTCGTCGCCTTCGGCGCCATGGCGAGTTACGCGCTCGGCCGGTTCGCATTCCGGGGCAACGAACTGCTCTACGTCTACTTCCTGACCGGCCTGCTCCTGCCGATCCGGCTCGCGATCATTCCGCTGTTCATCCTGATGCGCAACCTGCACCTGCTGGACAGCCTGTGGTCGCTCATCCTGATCTACGCAGCATCCGGGCTCCCGAGCGCGATCTTCATCCTGACCGGGTTCTTCCGTCAGCTGCCGGCCGACCTGGACTCCGCGGCGCGCATCGACGGCGCGGGCGAGTGGACGATCTTCACCAGGATCATGCTCCCGCTGGTGCGGCCGGCGCTCGTGATCGTGACGATCTACAACATCATCCCGATCTGGAACGACTTCTTCTTCCCGCTGGTGTTCATCAAGTCCGAAGCGCTGAAAACGCTGCCGCTGGGCATGACGACGTTCTTCGGGCAGTACTACACGGACTACGCCGCCCTGTTCGCGGGCCTGACCCTGGCCGCGCTGCCAGTCATCGCGTTGTACGTGGCGCTCTCCCAGCATTTCATCCGCGGCCTGACGGCCGGCGCGGTCAAGGGATGACGCGGATGCGGCTCGGTGTCTGCGCGTGGATCTACGGCAAAGCGCCGCTGGACGCGACGCTGGCCAGGATCGCGGCCGCGGGCTACGACGGCGTCGAACTGCCCGGCGAGCCGGACCGCTGGCAGCCGGCCGAGGTCCGCCGGCTGCTCGAGCGGTACGGTCTGGCGCCGCTCGCGTTGACCGCCTCGTGCATGTACCCCCAAACGCCCCGAGATTTGGCCAATCCGGATCCCGGTGTGCGGGCGAAGGCCGTGCAGTATGTTGTCGAATGCCTCCATTTCGCCGCAGACGTCGGCGTCCCACTCGTCCAGATGTTACCGTCGGGCGAGACCCGGCTGGCGCCGATCGCCGCGCGCGACGACGAATGGCGGTGGTCGGTTGACGCGATGCAGCGCGCCGCCGGCGAGGCGGCGCGCTGCGGCGTACGGATCGCGGTCGAGCCGCTCAACCGCTATGAGACCTACCTGGTCACGACCGTGCACGATGCGCTGGCGTACATCCACGACGTCGGCTCGCCGTGGGTTGGGCTGACCGTGGACGTGTTCCACGCCAACATCGAAGAGCCCGACGTCGCCGGCGCGATCCGCGCCGCCGGCCCGCGCCTGTTCCACGTGCACCTCGCCGACACGAACCGGCAGGCCTTGGGCCTCGGTCATCTCGACCTCGGCGCCGTGCTGGCCGCGCTGCGAGACGCGAGGTATCAAGGGTCGGCGGTCCTGGAGGTCACGCCGCCGGGCCCCGACCCGTTCCGTTCGATCAAAGACGACCGCTCGGCCGGCGTGCTCGACGAGTACCTAGCGGCGTCGCTGGCGCGGATCCGGGACGTGATCAGCGGCCGCGAAGGATGACCGGCAATCGAATCGAAGCCGTAGCCGAGCCCTGAGAGGTGACCTGATGAAGACGCGACGCGTGACGCTCGTGCTGACCTTGATCGTCATCGCCGCCGTGCCCGCGGGTCTGCGGGCCGGGCCGACGCCGGCGGTCGGCGAGTGCCGGCCCCAGAGCGTCGGCGAACGGCCCAATTTGACGGCCGATGATGTCGTGAACTGCGTCGTCGGCGCCGCAAGCGCGACCCGGCTGCGCGTGAGCGCCGCGTACACGTACGCGTCGCCGCTCGGCCGGCAGAACATCTGGATGGGTCTCGACGTGCTGGCGGGCGGCAACCGTCTCAAGTGGTTCGGCTACCGGCCCGTCGCGATCACCGGGAGCAACGGCACGGCGGAGTTCGAGATCGTCTATGGCCTGAACAGCCCGCCGAAGGGGAAACTGACAACTGATCAGATCGAGTTCTTCATGTACGTGGGCGGCGGCCAGATCTTCTACCGCCGGTTGTTCAATCTCAAGCACGAGTGGCAGCTCTAGGATCAGGGGTGTGCTCATGTCACGAACCTCACTGACCATCGCCGTCGTGTTGGGCCTGGTCGCCCTCGTCGCGATCATCCTCGGCGCGGGCCAGATCGTCATGCGCGAGCTGCAGGCCACCGCGCCCGGGTCGGTCGCCCCCGCGCCCATGCCTGCCGGGCAGGGCGACGCGCCGGCCGCGGTCGCCCTCACCCCGACGCCGCTGCTCATGCGGGAGTTGATTCGCTCGGTCATGCCGGCGCTCATCAGCGTCATCCTGCTGATCCCGTCGAGCGTGGTCGTGATGTCGAAGAACCGGCCGCCGGATCACCAGCGCTGGGCGACTGCGACGATCAGCAGCATCGTGACGTACTGGCTGACCTAGCCCGATGATGAATCCTCGGCTGCTCCGGCGCACGCTCGAGCTGGCGACGCACTTCCTCGACACGCTGCCCGGTCGCCGCGTCGGCGCGACGGCGACGCGCGAGATGCTCCGCGCCTCGCTCGGCGGGTCGCTGCCCGACAGCGGCGAGGACCCGCTGCGGGTGACCGAGGCCCTCGCGCAGGCCGCCGATCCCGGTCTCGTCGCGACCGCCGGCCCGCGGTATTTCGGCTTCGTGATCGGCGGGAGCGTCCCCGCGGCCCTGGCAGCCGACTGGTTGACGTCCGCCTGGGATCAAAACGCCGGCTTGTTCGTGTCGTCTCCCGCGGCCTCGGTCGTTGAGGAGATCGCGGGCGCGTGGGTGCTCGACCTGCTCGGCCTCCCCGGGGGCGCGAGCATCGGGTTTGTCACCGGCGCCACGATGGCCAACTTCACGTCGCTAGCGGCGGCGCGGCACGAGGTGCTGCGCCGCGCGGGGTGGGCGGTCGAGGAGAACGGGCTGATCGGCGCGCCCTCCGTGCACGTAGTGGTCGGCGACGAGGTGCACGTCACGGTGCTGGCGGCATTGCGGATGCTCGGGCTCGGCGCGGGCCGGGTGCATCGCGTGCCGGCCGACGCGCAGGGTCGCATGCGGGCCGACGAGCTTCGCCGGATGCTGCCGCAGTTGCGCGGCCCCCTCATCGTCTGCGCGCAGGCCGGCAACGTGAACACCGGCGCCTTCGATCCCCTCGATGAGATCGCGATCGCCGCGCACGAGCAGGGCGCGTGGGTGCACGTCGACGGCGCCTTCGGCCTCTGGGCGGCCGCGTCACCCACGCTCCGAACGCTGGTGCGGGGAAGCGAGCTGGCGGATTCATGGGCCGTCGATGCCCACAAGTGGTTGAACGTCCCGTACGACTCCGGGCTGGCCATCGTCGCGAACCCCGCGCCGCACCGGGCGGCTATGTCCGGAACCGCCGCCTACCTGATGCAGGCCGAGGGCGCCGAGCGTGATCCGTTCGATTGGACGCCGGAGTTCTCGCGCCGCGCGCGCGGCTTCGCCATCTACGCCGCGCTGCGCTCGCTGGGCCGTCGCGGCATCGCCGAGATGATCGAGCGATCGTGCCACCACGCCCGGCGCCTGGCCGAGGAGCTGGCGAAGACCCCGCGGGTCCAGATCCTCAACGACGTCGTGCTCAATCAGGTGCTGGTCAGGTTCCTACCGCCCGACGCGCAGGACGCCGACGCCTTCACGCGAGCCGTGGTCGAGCGCGTCCAGCGGGACGGCACCTGCTGGCTGGGCGGGACCATCTGGCACGGGCAGGCCGCCATGCGCGTCTCGGTCTCGGGTTGGTCGACGACCGAGGACGATATCGCCCGAACGGTGTCGGCGATCCGCTCAGCGGCGGCGGCCAGCCATGAGCCGGCCGCCCCGGAAGGAGGCGACCCGGGCAGCAGGAAACACAGGAGCAGTTCAGTCAGGGGGGTGAGCCGCGTGGCGCTGTGGCGGTCCAAGTCGGGCAAGGTCGAGTTGCTCCGCAACGTGCCGCTCTTCCGAGGGCTCTCGCAGCGCCAACTGGAGCAGGTGGTCCGGCTGGCCGACGAGGTGGAAGTTCCCGCGGGCAAGCGCCTCGCGACGGCGGGCGAGACTGGCCACGAGCTGTTCGTCATCGTACGCGGGGAAGCGGTCGTCAGGCTTCCCAACGGCCGGACGGCGCGGCTCAAGCCGGGCGAGTTCTTCGGCGAGATGAGCCTGGTGGACGGTGGCCCGCGATCGGCGCACGTCGATGCGATCTCGCCGATGACGTTGCTGGTTATCGGGCACCGCGAGTTCTGGTCTCTGTTGAACGAGGTACCGCCGATGGCGGGCAAGATCATGCGCACGCTCTCGCAGCGTCTGCGTGACGCGGAACGGGCGCCGACGGCGTAGAGGGACCGGCAGGCGACGCGAAGACCCCGGGCATGCCGTGACGGCACCGCAGACCTCGCCGGCGCGCGGCCGCGCGACTGGCCGCGGGCTCGCCTCCCTGGCGGCCGCGCTCCTGGCGTTTGCGGCCAGCCAGCATCACAACCTGCACATGGTGATCATCGCGCTCGGCGCGGGCAGCGCCGGATCGACGCTCATGCAGGGCTACCCGATGGTGCGCCGGGCGATGCTGCTGGTCTCGATTGGCGTCGTGGCGCTGAACCTGCGTTCCCTGCGGCGGCGCCCGCCGTCCCCGGGCATGCGATGGTGGATTCTGGGCGTCTCGGCCCTGACGCTCGCGCTGGTCATCTGGTCCACCGCCCGCTTCGGACTCTAGGTCAGGCAAGGAGGACACATGCGCATCTATCTCTCGGTCGACATGGAGGGCATCACGGGCGTGGCGGCCGCCAAGCACGTGCAGCCGGGCGAGCGCGACTACGATCGGTTCCGCAAGCTGATGACGCAGGACGCCAACGCCGCGATCGAGGGCGCGCTCGCCACGGGTGCGACCGAGGTCGTGGTGAGCGACGGCCACGGCCCGATGACGAACCTCTTGATCGAAGAGCTCCATCCGGCGGCGCGCCTGATGAGCGGCAGCAACAAGCTGCTCGGCCAGATGGAGGGCATCGACGGCGGGTTCGACGCGGCCTTCCTCGTCGGGTATCACCAGCGCGAGGGCGGCGGCGATGGGATCCTGAACCACACGTTCATCGGCCGCGTTGTCTACGAGGTGCGCATCAACGGCGACCCGGCCGACGAGGCGGCGGTCAACACCGGGCTGGCCGGTGCGTTCGGTGTGCCGGTGGCGCTGGTGACCGGCGATCAGACCGTCTGCGCAGACGCCGAGCGCCGTATCCCCGGCGTCGTCACCGCGCCGGTCAAGGAGGCGTTCGATCGCTACGTGGGTTTGAGCCTGACACCGGAGCGGTCGCGGGCGCTGATTCGCGAGCGCGCCACCGAGGCGGTCCGCGCGGTGCAGGCCGGCCGCATCGTCGCACGCCGGCCGCCGTCGCCGGTGACGTTCGAGATCGACTTCAAGCGGACCGCGCCGGCCCACATGGCCACCCTGTTCCCCGGCGTCGAGCGCCGGGGTCCCCGCACCATCGCCATCACCGACACCGACTACGTCCGCGCCTTCAAGCTGGCCTGGGGGTGCATGATCGTCGCAATGGCGTCGGCGGAGGGGATCCTATAGCGGGCGCCGGAGAGTAGGCGCCGCCAGCGGTCGTGTCGACGCATCGCTCCGCCTCCCTCGCCAGCCCGCGCTGGCACTCGGCCGTATGGAGCGCCGCGGTGCTGGTCTTTACCGCGGCACTCTTGCTGCCGTTGCCTCCGGGGCTGTCCCGCTCGGCCACCCTGGCGATGGCCGGGCTGGTGGCCGCGGTCATCTTCTGGGCGAGCGGCGTACAGGACCCGGCGATGACCGGCCTGATCATCATCACGGCGCTCTCGGCCCTCGGGGTCATGCGCTTTGCCGAGGCGACCGCCGGGTTGGGCACCGAGTTCGTGTGGCTGCTCGCCGCGACGTTCATGATCGCACAGGCGATGGAGGACTGCGGGCTGGGCCGCCGCATCGCGCTCCGGATTCTCGGAATGGCGGGCGGCCACGCGTCCACCGTGCTGCTCGCGTGTCTCGTCGTCGTCCTGGTCCTGTCGTTCATGGTGCCCACCGCGGCCGGCCGCATCGCCATGGTGCTACCGATCTGCCTGGGCATTCTCAGCGCAGCCGACATCCAGGGACCGTCGAACTTCGCGAAGGCGGTGCTGATCGGCGTCTCGCACACGTCGATCATGGCCGGCATCGGGCTGGCGACCGCGGCCGGGGCGACGGTCTACTCGGTCGGCGCGTTCGGCACGCTGATCGGCGTGAGGTGGACCTACGTGGCGTGGATGACCGCGTTCCTCCCGCCGGTAATCCTCTTCACGCTGGTGCTCTGGCGCACGCAGCTCTGGGTCTTCCCGCCGGAGCGGGCCAACCTGGTGGGCAGCGCCGAGTACGTGCAGGCCGAACTGCGGCGTCTGGGGCCGTTGAACGGCGGCGAGCGCAGGATGCTGGCCGTTTTCGCAGGCGTGTACATCCTCTGGATTGTCGGCCCCGAGTGGGGCATCACGACCGCGCAAGCCGGGGTGATGGGCGCAGTGGCGCTGCTGCTGTCCGGCATGCGGCTGCTCACCTGGGAGCGCGCGGTCGCCGCGGTCAAGTGGAACGTGCTCATCATCTTCGCGGTCGCCCTGGCCCTCGCGAACGCGCTCGAGAGTTCCGGGGCCGCGAGGTGGCTCACCGACGCGACGCTGGCGATCTTCCGGCACCCCCGGCCAGTGGTCGTGGCGCTGGTGCTCACACCGCTGGTGCTGCTCATGCGCGTTGGCTTTGTCAACAACCTCGGGATGCTGGCCGCAGGGCTGCCGCTGATCTTCACGCTCGCGCGTGGCTGGGGCCTGAGCCCGCAGTGGGCGGGCATGATCTTCGTGATGGCCGCCGGCCCGGGCTTCCTGCTGCCAACCCAGAGCCCTACCGGTCTGATCACGCTGGGGTACGAGTATCACACGACCGCGGACTATCTGCGGTCAGGCATCCCGGCATCCATCGCGCTGATCCTTCTCACCTGGCTCGCCGCGTTGTTCTACTGGCCGCTGCTGGGGTACGGCCCCTGACATCCACGCGTACGACGGCGACCTGATACCATAGCGGCCGTTCCGGGGGATAATAGGCAGAGAGGACAGATCAGGGGATGAACTCGATGCGATACGCTCGCGCAGCAGTGGTCATGCTCGGCGTCCTGTTCGCGGTGAGCCTCGCGGCGATGGCACTGTACGTTGGGTACGTGACGCGCCTCTGGTACGAGGCCTCCGGGAACTGGTAGCGCTGCTCCGGATCGTCCGGACTCGCCGGATTTCGTTTCCACCCCCTTGACCGGGCCGAGTGCCACAATCTCGCGGCCTCCAGCAAGCCCGAGGAGGAGAGCGGCGCCGTCCCGCGTAACTCTGAGTCGCCCGAAACACGTGTGTCCGTGATGCTGGCCGAGCACTTGGAAGAGTCCTCCCACCCACCCGACGCGCGACCCGAGGAACTCGCCTCAGCGAACGGCGGGGCCGGTGATTTGCCCACCGGCATCGTCACGCTCGTCTTCACCGACATCGAGGGGTCCACCCGGCTCATGCAGGAACTCGGACCGCGGTACGAGGCCGCCCTGGCCGATCATCACCGGCTGATTCGAGAGGCATTGCGGCGGCACGACGGCCGCGAGGTCCTGACCGTCGGCGACGGGTTCTTCCTCGTCTTTCAGCACGCGTCGGACGCCGTGCGCTTTGCGGTCGCCGCCCAGCAGGCCCTCACGCGCCACGAGTGGCCGACGGGCCTCCCGCTGCGCGTGCGCATGGGGATGCACACGGGCGAACCCACGCTCGCCGGCGGCCAGTACGTCGGGCTGTCCGTGCACCGCGCCGCACGCATCGCGGCCGCAGGGTACGGAGGGCAGATCCTCGTCTCTGAGGTCACGAAACAGCTGGCCGACAGCGGCATCCCCGAGAGCATCGCCCTGCGCGACCTCGGCATGCACCGGCTGAAAGACCTGCACCAGTGGGAACACCTCTTCCAGGTCGTGCACGCCGATCTGCCGGCAGACTTTCCGCGCCTGCGCTCGATCGACACGTTGCCCAACAACCTCCCGCGGAAGCTCACGAGTTTCGTGGGACGGGAGCGCGAGGTCGCCGCGATCAAGGACCTCGTGCGCACGGCGCCGCTCGTGACGATCGTCGGCATCGGCGGCGCGGGCAAGACGCGGCTCGCCCTTCAAGCCGCGGCCGACCTGCTGACCGAGTTCCGGGACGGCGCCTGGCTGGTGGAGATCGCCCCCGTGAGCGACCCGAAACAAGTGGTCCAGGCGGTCGCCGCGGCCGTGGGCGTCCGTGAGTCCCCGGGCCTGTCGCTGAAGGCCAGCATCCTCGACTACCTGAGTACGCGGCACTTGCTCCTGATCGTGGACGGTTGCGAGCACGTGGTCGCGTCGGTGGCCGAGTTCGTGCAGACGCTGCTGACGACGGCGCAGGACGTACACGTGCTCTGCACGAGCCGTGAATCGCTGCGGATCAACGGAGAGAAGGTCTGGCGCATCCCGTCGCTCCCGCTCCCCGATGTACGCGGTGTGTCCGATCTCGAGACGCTGGCGCAAAACGCGGCGGTACGCCTATTCGCCGAGCGCGCCAGGGCCGTCGCGCCGGGGTTTGCCCTGACCGAGCGGAATGCGTCGCTGGTGGCGCAGATCTGCGTCCGGCTCGACGGCGTCCCCCTGGCGATTGAGCTGGCCGCCGCCCGCGTCGCGGTGCTGACGGTGGATCAGATCGCCGCGCGCCTGGACGACCGGTTCCGGCTCCTGGCCGGAGGCGGTCGTACCGCGATGCCGCGGCACCAGACGCTTCGCGCCACCATGGACTGGAGCTACGATCTCCTGTCCGAGCCGGAGCGCGCATTGCTGCGGCGGCTCTCGGTCTTCGCCGGGAGCTGGACCCTGGAAGCCGCCGAGGCGGTCTGCCCGGACGGCGTCATCACGCGAGACGCCGTGCTCGACGGCCTGACGCAACTGGTGGACAAGTCGCTGGTAGACCCGCGCGGCGATGTCGAGACGCGGTACGCGATGTTGGAGACCATCCGGCAGTACGCTCAAGAAAAGCTTGTCGCCGCGCGCGAAGCCGAGGAGCTTCGCGCCCGGCACCGCGACTGGTTCCTGACGCTGGCCGAGGAGGCCGAGCCGCACCTGCGCGGCCCCCAGCAGAAAGCATGGCTGGATCGGCTGGAACGCGAGTGGGACAACCTGCAGGCAGCCCTGCGGTGGTCGGTCGAGGGCCGCGAGGCCGACGCCGCGGCCCGCCTGGCCACGGCGCTCTGGCGGTTCTGGTATCTCCGCGGTCATCTCACCGTGGGCGGCGACTGGCTCGGCACGGTCCTGACGATGGGCGCCGAGCCGAGCGCGGCGCGGGCCCGCATCCTCAACGGCGCGGCCGTCCTCGCGTTCGCCGTAGGGAACTATGCGCCGGCGGTTGAGTTGGCGGAGCGGGCCGCCGAGACGTCCCGGGCGTTCGGCGACATCGGCACCGAGGCGTCTGCGCGGCTGCTGCTCGCCGTCGCACACCTGGCCCGCGGCGACTGCGCGCAGGCGACGACCCTGGTCGAAGAGAGCCTGGCCGCGTTTCGGATGGCCCGCGATCTGTGGGGCGAGGCACTGGCCCTGTCCGTCGTCGGCGACGTGGCGCTCGACCGCGGCGAGTACGAACGCGCGCTATCGGTCTACGGTGACAGCGTGGCGTTGTTCCGTCGTGTGGGCGACGCGTGGGGCGTCGCGCTCAGCGAGCGCGGCAGAGGATTTGCGGCGCGGTTGCTGGGCGACTATGATCGCGCGGTGTCGGTGCAGACGGCCAGCCTGGCCCTGACCCGGGAGTTGGGAGACCGAACCGGCATGGGCGCGTCGATGATGCAGTTGGGGTTTCTGCACTGGCGCCAGGGCCAGTATTCGCAAGCGCGGGCGGTCCTCGAGGAAGCGTTGACGATGTTCCGTGAAGCGGGCAACCGGCGAGGGATCGCCGACGTGCTCTCGGTGCTGGGACTCGTCGAAGACAGCCAGGGTCACTACGCGCGGGCCACAGAGGTGCTGCAGGAAAGCGCCGAGGCCTATCGCGCGATCGGCTCGCGGTTCGGCGTTGCCGCAGTCCTGGGCACCCTCGGGCGGACCGCGCTGCATGAGGGCGATGAGGCGCGCGCTGTCGCCCTGGCAGAAGAGGCCGTGGCTCGGTTCCGCGAGATCGGAGACCGTCGCGGCGCCGCGACCTCGCTGCGCGTGCTCGGGGAGGCCGCGCTTCACCGCGGGGACCACGCGCAGGCGCTGAAGTACGCCGAGGAGAGCCACGCGATCTTCCGCGATCTCAACGATCAGTGGGCGATCGGCTACGTGCTGCGCATCCTCGCCGGGATCGCGCTGGCACAGGGAGACGTGACCGGCGCGCGCCGCCGCTACGCGGAGAGCCTGGCGCTGCACACGACGCATCGCGACCGTCTCGGCATCGTGAAGTGTCTTGAAGGCCTGGCGTGCGTGCTCACGGCAGAAGGGCGGCACGAGCAGGCCGCCCGGGCCCTGGGGAGCGCCGAGCAGATGCGGACAGCAATCGGGGCGCCGCGGACGAGCGTGGAGGTGCCGGTGTACGACCGGTGCATGACCCGGTTGCGCGAGGCGCTGGGCGCCCCACAGGTCTCCGCGCTCATGGAAACCGGGCGCGACCAGACTGCCGAGGCCGTGTTGGACCAGGTCCTCAGGCTCGACGGCAACGCCTGAACTCACCCGGATTTGGGCACATTTTAGGTACACCTTCAAGCTCGGGTAGCCAGGCGCCGGTTGTTCGCCACGCGGCGCCCTGCCAATATGCCAGCTCCTGTGGCGGCGTGGCCGGAGACCTCCACGGCGGGACAGGAGGTGCACGATGACTCTCTCCCCCGAGGTCCGTCAGCGGATCGCCGAGGAAGAGCGGTTCAGGACCCAGATACGCGAGCGCGCCCGGGAAGAGATCCGGTTGCGCCAGCAAAACGTCGAACTCGGCCTGCGCATCGTGTTGTTGGCCGGCCTGTTCGTCGTCTCGTTCCTGTTTTCGAAGCTATTCCTGGTCAGAGGCGAATCGCTGACCGCGGTCGAGACACCGACACCCCCACCCCCGTCACTGGTGAGCGAGACGGTGCTGGCTGACATCGCCAGGACGCTCCCGCCGCGCGTTCCGGCCGAGGTGTGCGTGGCCGCCGTGGGCCGCGGCCAGCCTCAGATCCGGGCGACAATCGAACTGCGGCAGGATACCTGGCGCGAGGTCGCCCGGCGCATCGCGATTGACAAGGCCCGGGCGGTCGGCGCGACGCTGCGGCAGCATGGACTTGCGCTGCCTGCCTACGTCGAGGTGGTCTCGCCGAAGCGCTGGTACGGGATCGCGGTCTACGATCGTGACACGCTCCGCATCACCTGGGATCCGTGCCCCGGCAACTGCGAGCGGGAAGGCACGACGTACGTCAACCGCTGCCCCCAATAGGCGCGTCCGCGGCGTCGTACCGCCACAACGGCGCGGAGAGATAGCGCCCGCCGTGGTCGGGGAACACGACGACGATCACCGCGTCGCGCAGGCACCGGAACGGGCGAAGGATGAGCTCGAGCGCCTCCGCCGGCGCTACAATCCGCATGCGGCCACCGCGGGAACCTCTGCACCTTTGAGACTATGGTGAAGGCGTTCGGCCCGACCGACCCTGCGCTACGCGCGATGGCCGAGATCGTCCATGAGACCGACCTGCGCGACGGCCGGTACGCACGGCCCGAGACCGCGGGCGTCAACGCCATCCTGCGCGGCTGGCGGGCGCTGCCGGATCGCGACCGCGAGACGCACGGCGTCGCGTTGTTCGAAGGCCTCTACACTGCGTTCTCTCGGACGTCCGCGCGGCCCCGGTAGCGACGGCCGCGCGGTTGATGTTGCGCGAAGACACACGAACCAGGGGGTGTCCGGTGTGAAGTGGGTAACCCGCAAGAACGCCAACGTCGATCGCGTGGCTTGCCCGTGGCTCATCAAGCGGTTTATCGATGCTCATCCCGCGTTCCTCTTTGTGCCGGCGGAGGACGTCCTGAGCGTTGCCGGGCGTGAAGGCGCAATTCCGTTCGACGTCCAGGGCGCCGAACTGGGACACGTGGACGGCCGCTGCAGCTTCGAATCCATCCTCGTGAAGTACAACCTCACAGATCCGGCGCTGCGCCTGCTGGGGCGTATCGTGCACGGCGCCGATATCCCGGCCGAGCTAACGATCGAACCCGAGGCCGCCGGGCTGCGGGCCGCCGCCTACGGCTTCGCCATGCTGCATGGCGAGGACGACCACGAGAAGCTGCGCGTCGAGGCGCCGATGTACGACGCGCTGTACGCGTGGTGCCAGCACCGGGTGTCGCAGGGCGGTTGAGAGCCACGGGTCTGATGCTCCTGGAAGCCACTCCGATTGCGCCCCACCATCCGGGCGGTTCGGTCAGAACCGTGTGCGCCAGCGGCTCTACGTGTTTCTCCCGCAACGTTGCAGCGTGGCCGTGCATGGGGAAGCGTGAAGGCTGGAGGGCGTCGAGCGAAAGTGATCAAACTCAACTGGCCGCAGCCAGGTCAGATCTCGTTGGGCGCCGTCGGGTTCAAGCAGACGCCAGTCGCCGAGCCGGTTCTCCGTGACCGTCAGTGGCTCTCGAGCGAGGAGCGCTCTACGCTGCGGTGGGCACTCGGCCGCGAGCCTTGTTCCGACAAGGTGGGAGGAGCTGTCTGGGCACTGTGGCGCGGACTCTGGTGGCCCCAGGGGGATTCGAACCCCCGTTTCGGCCTTGAGAGGGCCGCGTCCTGGTCCCCTAGACGATGGGGCCACGCGAACGAAGCACCGGGGGACCGACCGGCTCACGCATTATAGGGCATTCCGCGCGAGCCTGGAAGTCCCCGCACCGCGCCGCCCGTGTACAATGGTCCGCAGACCGGTCACGGAGGCAGACATGGCGGTCATCAAATCGGAACAACTCGTCGCGACGCTGGCGAACCTGCTGGAAGAAGTGCACGTGGCCCCACCTGATCCGAAGCTGACCTGGATGACGAGCAACGAACCAAACTCGGGCTTCCTCGGCACGCTCTCCGGCATCTCCGCGGAGATGGCGTCTCGGGCGCCGGGCATGAACACGATCGCCGCGCACGCCGCGCACCTGCACTTCAGCCTGACGCTGGCCAACCGCGCCTTCCGCGGCCAGGACGCGTACTCGAACGCCGACAGGAAGGAGAGCTGGCGCACGCAGCAGGTCGATGCCGCGGCGTGGAACCGCCTGCGCGAGGCACTGCGGTACGAGCACACGCAACTGCTCGAGGCGGTCCGCGGCCGCGACCGGTGGGACGACCCGATGCTCTTTCAGGGCGCGCTCGCGCTGATCGGGCACGGCGCGTACCATCTGGGCGCGAACCGGCAGATTCGGCGGTTGTTGGCGTCTGCCGGCAGCGCGTGAAGCGAGCACGTCCGTCGAGCTCAGAGGGGGCATCTGTGCGACGTTACCGGTTCGTCCAAGCCGACGTCTTTACGAGCCGGCCGTTTGCCGGCAACCAGCTCGCGGTCTTTCTCGACGGCCGCGGCCTTACCGGCGAGGAAATGCAGGCGATCGCCCTGGAGATGAACTTCTCGGAGAGCACGTTCGTGCTGCCCGCCGAGATCCCGGGCGCGGCGCGCCGTGTACGCATCTTCACCACCGCCCGGGAGTTGCCCATGGCCGGGCATCCAACGGTGGGCACGGCGTTTGTGCTGGCAAGCCAGGGCCTTCTGCCGATGGCCGGCGCCAGGACCGACGCGATCCTGCAACTCGGAATCGGGCCGGTGAAGGTTACGCTGGAGCAGCGGGACGGCCGGGTACGGTTCGTCTGGATGAGCCATCGCAGCTCGGAGTTCGGCGAGGTGTTCGCCGACCGCACGCGACTGGCGGCGGCGCTGGGCCTCGAGGTCGGTGACCTGCATCCGACATGCCCGCCGCAGGTCGTGTCCACCGGCACGCCGTTCCTCTTCGTGCCGCTGGCTTCGTTGGCCGCGGTGCAACGCTGCGCGCCGAGCGCCCCGGGCCTGGTCGGTCTCTACGACGGCGTGGATCCGGAGGGCGCGTACGTATTTTCAACGGAGACGACATCCCCCGACGCGCAGATACACGCCCGCATGTTCGTCCGGCAGAAGGGTGCTGTCCCGGAAGACCCAGCGACGGGTGCGGCCGCCGGGCCGCTCGGCGCGTACCTGTTCCGCTACGGCATGCTCTCGAAGGAGACGCTACGGCGTTTCGTGTGCGAGCAAGGTGTTGAGATGAGACGACCTAGCCAAATCCACATCGAAGTGGACCACGACGGCAGTGCGGTCACCGGGTTGCGCATCGGCGGCCAGGTCGTGATCGTCGGCGAGGGAGAGATCTTCTGGGACGGATAGACACGCGGTGGCTGCCTGAAGCCGCGCCCCGCGTCTACGCCGGCAGACCTCTCGTGAGGCCGAGCACCCACCGCATGCAGCGGTGTCCGAAGTCCGCGGTCTTGCCGAACATGAGCGGGCATCCGCCGGCGATCACCGTAATGCCGTGCTGCTCGCAGAACTCGACCGCGGCCGGCGACACACTGGTGCCGGCGCGCATCATGGATTGATGCATCCAGACCCGTCGTACTCCGGCTGTCGGATACTGACGCACGAGACGCCGGCGACCGCAATGCGGGGCTGTGCCAGGAAGTCGCGCACTTTCTCATCGAGCGTCCCCACGGAAGGCTCCCTCCTCGGCTACACGTTCTCCGCCATCATCTCGCCCGCGACCACCACGCGCCGGATCCCGACACGGTCCGATCCGAGCTCGTAGTCGATCTCGATCACGTCTCCGCGCGCCCCCTCGGCGAGCACGCCGGGGTCAACACCCAGCAACCGTGCCGGATTGCCGCAGGCCATCGTCACCGCATCGGCGAGGCTCACGCCAGCGTAGGCCATCACCTTCGGCAAGGCCGATGCCAGCTCGAGGGCCGAACCGGCCAGGTACGGCGTGCCGGTCAGGCTGATGCGGCCCCTGGACGAGAGTGTCACCCTCAACCCCAGCCAGTCGTAGTCACCCGGCGGCATGCCGGCGAGCGCCACGGCGTCGCTGATCAGGATTGTCCGCTCCACGCCCTTGGCCCGCACAAAGGTCTTGACGACCGACGGCGGGAGGTGATGGCCGTCGCTGATGATGCTGGCGGAGAGTTCGTCAGCGCCCAGTTGCTCCCAAATGTAGTTGGGATGCCGGGGCAGCATCGCGTGCGACCCGTTGCCCAGGTGGGTGGACAGGCGAGCACCTGCGACAACAGCCTCGCGGATGTTCTCGGGCGACGCGGCGGTGTGGCCGATGGCCACGAGCACGCCGGTTCCCGCCACCTTCCGGATGAAGGACGGCGCCTGCGGCCACTCCGGGGAGAGCGTGAGGATACGGACCCGTCCGCCGGCCGCATCCTGAAAGGCCTGGAACTCGTCCCAGTCCGGCGGCCGGACATGCTCAAGCGGATGCGCACCGCGCGGGCCGTCTTCCGGCGAGAGGTACGGCCCCTCGACGTGGATGCCAGCGACCGCGCGCGCGATCCACAGGTGCGTCCGGCAGGCGTCGGCGATGACGCGCAACGCGCGTGTCATGCGCTCGTGGCTCTGCGTGCAGATGGTCGGGCAGAAGCGGGTGACGCCAACCGCCTGCAGGCGGCGCACGACCCGACCGACCCCGGCCACGTCGATCTCCGTGCCGTTCAGGTCGGTGCCGGCAAAACCGTTGACCTGGACATCCACCAGGCCCGGCAGCACCCAGCGGCCAGCCGGCACCTCGGCGTCGGCAATCGGACGGACGCGCGCGATGCGGTCACCTTCGACGGTGATCTCGACCGGGACGCCGCGCCACGGGTCCCGACCCGCCAGGGTCTGCGGCGTCACGCGCGTCACCGCACCCCGGCGCGCTCAAGCGCGCCACGGATGTACGCGAAGCCCTCCCGGTACTGGGCGTCGAGATCAGGCACCCCGCCCACGTCAATTCCGATGTAGCCCGCAAAGCCGTGGCGCTTTAGCCCGGCGATGAGCGCGTCCCAATCCACGGTGCCGCGTCCGGGCGCCAGGTGCTCGTTGTCGCGGCCGTCGTTGTCCGAGGCGTGGACGTAGAAGATGCGCGAGCCGAGCTTCTCGACGGACAGCGGCAAGATCTCCTTCTGCGCGTGCAGGTGGCCGCAGTCCAGTACAGCCCCAAAGACCGGATCGTTGACGTGCTCAGAGAGCCGCATCAGCGCGTCGGTGTTGCTGACCAGTTCCCCCACCCGGGGCTCGAGGCAGAGCCGGAGCCCGGCGTCCCTGGCGATCGCGGCGCAGGCGCGGATCGTCTCGACCAGTGTGCCCCAGGTCCGCGCCCACGAGAATCCCTCGGGAATCCGCACGTCGAACTGCCGCTTGAACTCGACGGTATCGGCGTACGGCCGGTGCGTCACGTACTCGACCGGCGCGGCATAGCTGTCCACCTGGACGGTCGGCGCGCCGAAATACACGGTCGCCTCCACGGCCAGCCGGAACAGATCGATCGCCGCCCGTCGCTTCGCGTCGTCGAGACTCACCAGGTCCGGGAGAACCGGGCAGAAGTTGATGATGCGCAACCCGAGATCGTCGCAGCGGCGGTGCAGGTCCGCCCGCGCGGACCAGACGGCCCTGAGGTTCTCCTCGCGGACGCCTTCGAGTTCGACGGCATCGAAGCCGAGCGCGGCCATCTCGCCGAGGACTTTGTGCGTATCGGCGATCGACGGCGGGTAGCCATACTTGTTGATCGCGTAAAGCCAGCAGCAGTTGATCTTCAACGGTGTGCTCCTCTCAGCATTCAGGCCTGGTATCGTTGACTTCCTCCCGGTGTCCATCGGCCTCCTGCCGGTAGGGAGTCGGCCCGGTCAAAGCGAAGCCGAGCTATAAGGATCGTCGCGTCTGATCCTGGGTTGAGGGGGAGTGTGCATGCGTACGGGACGACCTCGGCACGCCGGCGTCCTGGGGCTCTGCGCCCTGCTGGCCGCCGCTCTCCTTGCCGTCGCGCCGGCCTACGGCGCACCGACCGTCCGGCTCAACCTCTGGGGCGGATTCCCGGAGATCGGGCCGTTCTACGAGAAAATGGCCGCGGACTACCGCCGCGCCAATCCGTCGGTCGAGGTCTCGATCCTCACGCACCCGCTGCGGGACTTCGAGCGCAAACTGGCCGCGACGATCCCGGCCGACAGCGCCGCCGACATCCTGGAGATCTCGACGTATGCGCTGCAGCGATTCATCGAGGCCGGGTTCATCCCACCGAACCCGCCGGCCCAGGACACGTTCCTGCAGGGCAAGGCGTTTCCGGACGCAATGCGCCTCATCAACACGTACCAGCGCAAGACGTACGGCGTGCCGTTCTTCCAAGGACGCCAGGTGCTGTTCTGGAACATCAAGATGTTTCAGGAGGCGGGGCTCTCCCGCGCGCCGCAGACATGGGATGAGGTCATCGAGTACTGCCAGAAGCTGACCAGGAAGGACGCCTCGGGGAAGCTCACGCGCGCCGGCATCAGCCTCCGGTTGTTCGGCGGCGGCAGCGGCGTGGGCGAGAAGTGGTGGTTCTGGCTCTATCCCGCGGGCGGCACGATCATCGAGCAGCGGTCGGGCGGCAAGTACCGCGCCGGCTACAACAACCAGGCAGGCCGCGACGCGCTGAAGCTCTATGTCGATCTCGTCCACAAGTACCGCTGCGACGACCCGACGCTCAAACGCGATGCCGAGGCGTTTGCGCTGGAGCAGGCCGCGATGTTCACGCGCGAGTCGTGGGTCATCGGCTTCGTGCGCCAGAACAATCCCGGCCTGCTGTACACGACGGCCCTGTTGCCGCGCTACCGGCGGGCCGGCACGATCATCAACCCCGTCAACCTCTACGTGACGCGTTCGTCGAGGAACGCCGAGGCGGCGTGGGATTTCGTCAACTTCATCCTGCGGCCCGAGAACCAGCAGCAGTTGCTGGAGATGACGGGCTGGATGCCCGCGCGGCAGGACGTGAGCTACGTCGAGCAGATTCGCAAGGCGCCGCAGTTCAGAGCGTTCTTCGAGGCGCCGGAAGGCTACGGGTTCTACTGGTACCTGCCGATCGGGCCGTTCGACGAGATCCTGACCAAGCTGGCGGCCCGGCTCGAGCGCGCGTACGCCGACCGATCGCTGGTGGACAACCCGGCCGGCATCGCCCGCGTCATCGAAGAGATGGCGAATGAGACCAACGCGATCCTGCGGCGGGAGAATCTGTACGGCGACTAGCTTGAGCCAGGACCTCGAGCAGGCGGCCGAGGGGCCAGCCCGGGACGGGCTGGCCCCTCGCGAACCTGACGGGCGCGAGTGAACATGGCGTCGGTCGACGATCCTGCACGGCAGCTCGCGGCTGAACTCGCGGTCGCCCGGCCGGGCGTGAGCCGGCGCACGCTGGGTCTGTATCTCTTCTGCTACCTCGGGCTCGCGCCGGTGTTGTTGCTATTCCTGTACCTGCGTGTCATCCCGATCGTGACCACGCTGTTCGCCGGGTTCTACAACTGGGACATGATCCGGCCGATTCGCGTCTTCGTCGGCCTGAGCAACTACGTCGAGTTGCTCCGCGATCCCAACTTTCAGAACGCGCTGTCGAACACCGCGATCCTCGCCGCGGGCAGCGTCATCTTGGGCACGGTCCTGGCCCTGGCCCTTGCGGTGACGGTGAACGCCCGGGTGACCGGCGCGCCGATCTACCAGTTGATCTACTTCCTGCCTGTCGTCACGCCGTGGGTCCCGGTGACGGTGGTCTGGAAGTGGATCTACGACGCGCGCTTCGGCCCGCTGAACGCCGCGCTGGTCGCCCTGGGGCTGCCGCCGCAAGCGTGGCTGGTGGAAGACACACTGGCGCTGATCGCGATCCTCATCGTGATGGTCTGGAAGACGCTGGGCTACAACCTGATCATGTTCCTCGTCGGCCTCAACAACATCCCCCAGGAGTACTACGAGGCCGCGGTCGTCGACGGCGCCGCCGGCGGCAAGATCTTCCGCTACATCACGCTGCCGCTGCTGCGGCCGATGCTGCTGTTCGTCGTCGTCATCTCGACGATCAACGCGTTCAACGTGTTCACGCCGGTGTTCATGATGACCAGCGACATCCAGGGCGCGGCCGCCAAGCTGGTGCGCACGCTGGTCTATGACATGTGGGAGAACGGCTTCCGCTACTTCAAGGTAGGCTACGCGTCCGCCGAGGCCGCGCTGCTGCTACTGATCGTCCTGATGCTCACGCTGATGCACATGCGCCTGTTCCGGGAGGATCGCTAAGATGGTCGGGCGCGTCCACTACCTCCGGAGCCTGGCGCTGCACATGATCCTGATCACCGCCGCGCTCCTCATGCTGCTGCCGTTCCTGTGGATGCTCACGACGTCGCTGACGCCGTCGTCGGAGATCCTCAACCCGTCGCTCCGCCTGTGGCCGGACAACCCGACCCTGCAGCACTACCGCGAGGTGGTGCAGGCGGCGCCGTGGCTCAAGTACTTCTGGAATACGCTGGTCGTCTCGACCGCGTCGGCGTTGGCCATCCTGCTCACGTCGTCGCTCGCGGGGTTCATCTTCGCCAAGTACCGGTTCCCGGGCCGGAACCTGCTCTTCATCATCATCCTCGGCACGGCCATGATCCCGTTCGAATCATACATGATCCCGTTCTACCTGCAGATGAAGGCGCTCGGGTGGATCAACACGTACCAGGGGATCGCCGCGCCGCTGCTGATCATGAGCTTCGGCATCTTCTTCATGCGCCAGAGCATCATGACGATCCCTGACGAACTGCTCGACGCGGCGCGCATCGATGGCGCCACCGAGTTCTACATCTACCGGCGCGTGATCTTGCCGCTGTCGAAGCCGGCCCTCGGCGCACTGGCCATCCTGGCCGTGCAGAACGCCTGGGCGTTCTTCATCTGGCCGATGATCGTCACGAGCGACCGCAGTCTGTTCACGATGGAGCTCGGCCTCGCCATGTTCCAGCGGGCGTTCACCGTGGACTACGGACGCATCACCGCCGGCTCGGTCATCACCGTGCTGCCGGTGCTGGTCGCGTTCCTGATCCTGCGGCGCAGCATCATCCGGGGCGTCACACTGGCCGGGATGAAGGGCTGACCGTTGAGCGTACGGTTCGCGATCGTCGGGTGTGGCACGATCGCGCCGAGGCACGCCGAGGCCATCGGACGCGTCGACGGCGCCCGGTTGGTGGCGGTCGCCTCGCGGCGGGCCGATCAGGCGCAGGCGTTCGCCCAAACCCGCGGCATCGCCTGGGAGCCCGACCTGGCCTCGCTGCTCCGCCGTCCCGACGTTGACGCGGTGACGATCTGCACGCCGAGCGGCCTGCACAGTCAGATCGCCGTTGCCGCGATGCGTGCCGGCAAGGACGTCGTGGTCGAGAAACCGCTGGCCATCACGCTGGAACAGGCCGATGCGGCGCTGGCCGCGGCCCGTGAGACCGGCCGGACGCTCGCGGTCATCTCGCAGTTGCGCTTTGCGCCCGATGTCGTAGAGACGAAGCGGGCCGTTGCCGGCGGCCGGCTGGGACGCCTGCTGCTCGCCGACCTCTCGATGAAGTACTTTCGCTCGCAGGCGTACTACGACTCGGCCGGCTGGCGCGGCACGTGGGCGATGGACGGGGGCGGCGCGTTGATGAACCAGGGCATCCACGGTATCGACCTGTTGCTGTGGCTCGCGGGCGCGCCGAGAACCATCTACGGCTACGCGCGGACACTGGCGCGGCAGATCGAAGTGGAAGACACGGCCGTAGCCGTGGCCGAACTCGAGGGCGGGTGTCTGGCGACGATCACAGGCACGACGTCGGTCTCGCCCGGACTCCCGCGCCGGCTGGCGCTCCACGGCGAGCGGGGCTCGATCGTGCTGGAAGAGACCCGAATCGTGCAGTGGCAGATCGAAGGCGAGCCGCCGCGGGAGGCCTCACCGCCGGCGACCACCGGCGCCGCGAGCGTGCCAACCGCGATCGGTACGGATGAGTTCGCCGCGCAGTACCGGGCGATCGTCGCGAGCCTGCGCGCGCGGACGCCGCCGCCGGTGAGCGGCGACGAAGCGCGGCGCGCAGTTGCCGCGGTGCTCGCCATCTACGAGTCGTCCCGAACCGGGCGGGCGACCACGCCGTGATGTTCAAGCGCGCGATCATCACCGATGAGGTCTCGCAGGACCCGGCCGAAGCGATCCGGCTCGCCGAGCGGTTCGGGCTGCACGGGATCGAGATCCGCTCGGTGTGGGACCGCCGGCCGCACGAGTTGTCCCGCGAGCAGATCCGCACGCTCCGCGGCATGGCCGGTGACGCGCGCCTGGCTGTCTGCGGCGTGGCGACGCCGGTCTTCAAGTGCGCGCTTGGCGACCGGGACGCGGTCCGAGAGCATGACGAGATGCTGAGGCGTTGTCTCGACCTCTGCGGCGAACTCGGCGCGCCGCTCGCGCGCATCTTCACGTTCTGGAGACCAGGCGCGCCGGGCGCACCGGCCGACGCCGGTCTGGAGCGGCCGTGGACCGAGGCGCTGTCCCCGATCGCCGACCGCATCGCCCACGCCGCGGAGATCGCGGAACGCTTCGACGTCACGCTCGCGGTCGAGAACGAGCCCAGCGTCTATGCCTCGACATGCGCCAGGGTCGCCGAACTACTCCGTCGCGTGCAGCACCGGTTGCTGGCCGCGGTGTGGGATCCGGGTAATGCCCTCTACGGCCCGGAACCCGAGCCGCCGTATCCTGACGGCTACGAGACGTTGAAGCCGTATCTCGCGCACGTCCACGTGAAGGATGCGCGGCGAGACGCGGCCGGCGGTCCCGCGGTGGCCGTGGTGCTGGGTGACGGCGACGTGCCGTACCGCGACATCTTCCGGCGGCTGCTCGACGACGGGTACGAGCGCTTCGTCGCGCTCGAGACGCACTATCGCGCGGCCGGACCGCTGAGTGCCGAGGCGGCGCGGTTGCCCGGCGGCGGGGACTTCTCCGTCGGGGGGTTGGAGGCAAGCATGCTCTGCCTGGAGCGCTGGCAGGCCATGCTGGTAGATCTGGGCGTCGCCGTTCCGGAGCGGCGTCGCCGGTAACATGCCGACACTCGCGCTGCTGGGCGGCACGCCGGTACGATCCCGACCGTTTCCCGCCTGGCCGGAAGCTGGCATGCCCGAGGAGCAGGCGGTCGTGAACGCGCTGCGCAGCGGGCACTGGGGCCGCACGACCGGGCGTCTCAACGACGCGTTTGAGCGCCGCTTCGCCGCGTATCAGCAGGCGGCACACGCGATTACGTGCGTGAACGGGACCGTGGCGCTGGAGCTGGCCCTGCGCGCGGCGGGCGTGGGTCCCGGCGATGAGGTGATCGTCCCAAGCTACACCTTCATCGCGACGGCGAGTGCGGTGCTGCACCTGGGCGGCGTCCCGGTCTTCGCCGACATCGACCCCGACACGTACACGCTGTCACCCGCATCGGCCGCCTCGGCGGTGACACCGAAGACCCGTGCGATCATCCCGGTGCACATGGCTGGCGCGCCCGCCGATATGGACGGGCTGTTGACACTCGCCGCGGCGCGCGGCATCGCGGTCGTCGAAGACGCGGCGCAGGCCGCAGGTGCCGAGTGGCGCGGCCGGCGTGTGGGCGCGCTCGGCGACCTGGGCACCTTCAGTTTCCAATCCACAAAAGTGCTCACCGCCGGCGAGGGTGGCGCGGTCGTCACCAACCGATCACGGCTCGCCGATGTCGTCTGGTCGCTCCAGAACGTCGGGCGCGTACCCGGCGGCGCCTGGTACGAGCACCACCGCCTCGGCTGGAACTTGCGGATGACGGAGTTCCAGGCCGCGGTCCTGCTCGCTCAGATGGACCGCCTCGACGAACAGATCCTCCGGCGTGAGATGAACGCCGCGCGCCTCGACACCCTGCTGAGAGAGGTCGACGGCATCGCGCCGCTGTCGGTCGTCCCAGGGGTCACTCGGCATCCCCGCTACCTCTATGTCTTCCGCTACCGGCCGTCGGCGTTTGGCGGCCTGCCCAAACCCCGGTTCATCGAGGCGCTCGCGGCCGAGGGGATCCCGGCGATGCCAGGCTATCCGCCGTTGCATGCGATGGACGCGATTCGCCAGGCGCTCGCGGATCGCGGTCTTCGAATGCGGGCCGGCGGGGCGGCCGGGTTGCCGCATACGGACCGGGTATGGACCGACGAAGGCATCTGGCTGCCGCAGAATGTACTCCTGGGATCTGAGGAGGACGTGGCGGACGTCCACGCCGCGGTCGCGAAGGTCTGGGCGAGACGCCGCGATCTCTCATGACAGGCTGACCGAGATGCGCACGCAGGTGGGCGTTGTTGGCGCCGGGCCGGCAGGACTGGTGTTGTCGCACCTCCTGCACCTCCACGGCATTGAGTCCGTCGTGCTCGAGACCCGGAGTCGCGACGACATCGAGCACCACACCACGGTCATCGGCCCCTATGCGTCGCCGCGCGTGCGCCTGCCTGGAGCGGGCGGCGACGGCCGCAGAGTTGTCGGCACTGCGGGACCTCCATGCCCGCTCCGCGGCGCCTGCGCCGTGACGACCGTCGGCGAGGCGATGTTCGTCGCACCGGAGATGGCGGCGATCTTCTCCGGCAGGACGCACGTCGAGCGGATGCTGCAATTCGAGGAAGCCCTCGCCCGCGCGGAGGCCCTGGTCGGCGTGATTCCGCCGGAGGCCGCAGAGGCGATCGCGTCGTCTGCCGCGTGGAGTTGTTCGATCTGGACGCGCTGACGCGCGACGCCGCCGCATCGGGCACGCCCGCTATCCCCCTCGTGCAGATGCTGACGGCGCGCGCCGGCGTCGCAGCGCGGGGCTTCGTCCACTGGGGCGCGACGAGCCAGGACGTCATCGATACGGCCCTCGTCCTCCAGATGTGGGACGGCCTGGACCTCCTGGAGCGCGCGTTGCGGCAGGTGGCGGGCCGCTGTGCGGTGATGGCGGACCGGCACCGCCGCACACTCATGGCCGGACGCACGCTCCTCCAGCACGCGGTGCCGATCACGTTCGGCCTGAAGGCGGCCCGCTGGCTGGCCCTTACCACGCGATTGATCGTCCGGCTGCGCGAGGTACGGCCTCGCGCGCTGGTCGTGCAGTTCGGCGGGGCGGCCGGAACCCTGGCGGTCCTGGGACAGAACGGCCAGCGGGTCATGCACGAACTCGCCCGGGCGCTCGGGCTGGGTGTTCCGGACCTGCCGTGGCACGCCGAACGCGACCGCGTGGCCGAGGTCGCCGCGCGGCTTGGCATCGTCGCCGGCGCCATGGCGAAAGTCGCCACTGACATCGTCCTGCTCAGCCAGACCGAGGTCGGGGAAGTCTCGACGCACGAGCCCGGCGCAGCACGCTCGTCCGCGATGCCGCACAAGCGGAATCCTGCAGAAGCCACGAATGCGATTGCCGCGGCCCGGCTCGCGCTGAGTGTGGTACCGGCGCTGATGGCCGGACTCGTCCAGGAGCACGAGCGCGCGGCCGGTGCCTGGCAGGTGGAGTGGGACGCGCTCCCCAGGCTGTTCGGCCACACGGCTTCAGCCGTGCACTGGGTGCACCACGCCCTCGCGGGCATGGAGATCGATGCCGCACGCATGCAGGCGAACCTGGACGCCTCATGCGGCCTGATCATGTCCGAAGCCTTGATGACTGCGCTCGCCCCGGCGCTCGGCCGCGACGAGGCCTACCGCCTCGTGCAGCACCTGGCGAGCCAGGCGACGACCCAACGGAGGCCTCTCGCCGACGTTGCCGCGGCTGATGCACGCGTCCGCGCCTCGCTCTCCATCGAGACCATGGCGCGGGCGTTCGACCTGTCCGGCTACCTCGGGAGCACGGAGGTCTTCATCGCCAGGGCGCTCGAAGGCTATCATGCGTTACCGGCCATGGAGACCCGATGAAGGACGCTGAACGCGACGATGCCGCCAGCCCGGTGCGGCCCATCGCGCTGGCACCGGCAACGGGCTGAACGCCATCAACGGACACGCCATGTCGAGCGTGCGGGTCGGATTTGGCAAGGTGGCGATCACGCCTCCCCTCGGCATCTCCCTGGCGGGATTCGGTGCTCGAACCAGTCCGGCGCGCGGGGTCCACGACGATCTGTTCACCCGCGCGGTGGTGCTCGATGACGGCCGGACGCGGTCCGGACTCCTGGTCTGCGATCTCTGTGAGATCGATGCCGCGTTCGTGGCCGCGGTCCGCGACCGCGTGGAGACCGCTGTCGGCATCGCCCCTGACCAGTTGATCGTCGCCGCCACGCACACGCACGCGGCGCCGGCAACGTTCCCTCTCTACAGTGAGCCGCCCGATCCCCGGTGGCTGAGGGGCCTTGCCGATCGCGTCGCCGGCGCCGTGGTCGCAGCGGTCGAGGATGCCGGCCCCGCGACGCTCTCCTTCGGCAGCGGGCGTGAGGAGACGGTGGCGCGGAATCGCCGCCGGCCTGATGGTCCGGTCGATCCCACCGTGAGCGTGGTCCGCGCAGACCGTAGTGCGGGACCGGCTGTCCTGCTTGTGCACTATGCATGCCATCCAACGGTGCTGGGACCCGACAACCTGCTGATTTCCCGCGACTTCGTCGGCTTTGCCGTGGATGCCGTCGAGCGTGCCACGGGCGGTCGCGCCGCCTTCGTCAACGGTGCCTGCGGCGATGTGAACGTCGGGCACTCAGCCGACCGCTCAGCCCTTGGACTGCCGCTGCCCGGACGCACGTTCGAGCGCGCGGAAGCCCTGGGCCTGCGGATCGCGGCTGCAGCGGTTCGGGCGTCACAGGACACACGCCTGCTTGCGCCCGCCGCTGGCAAGCACGCGACGGCGCTGGCCGCCGCGCGCCGAGCGATCAACGTACCGCTGCGGGCGACGCCGCCGGCAGCCGCGGCGCGTGCCCACGTTGAGAAACGGCGGCAGGACCTGCGGCGGGCGACAGCGGCGGGCGCCGACCCTGACGTCATCGCCGGGGCGCAGCTCGAGGTCCTGTACGCGGAGATGGCGCTGCGGTGGGCTGAGGAGCGGCCCGCGGCAGAGACCGAGCGCGCCGAGATCCAGGCCCTGGCCATCGGGGATCTCGCGCTGGTCGCGTTGCCGGGCGAGTTCTTCGCCGAGTCCGGACTGCGGCTCAAAGCGATGTCCCCGTTTCCGCAGACCCTGGTGGTCGGTTACGCGGGCGGCGGCATTGGGTATGTCCCCCCGCGCGAGGCCTTTGCCGAAGGCGGCTACGAGACGCGCCTGGCTCATTGGAGCCGGGTCGCGCCCGAGACAGAATCTCTCGTGCTGGCGGCGGCGGCTGGCCTGCTCGAGGACCTCAAGCGGCGGCAGGATGCCGTGTGATGGCCTGGATGGGCACCGCCCGACGCGCCGGAGGGCAGGAAGTGCTGGGCGGGCCGAGAATCTACAACCGCACACCGGAGCACCTGCTGTTGCACCGCTCTCCGGTCTGGCCGACGCGCCAGCTTCCGTCCTCCGCGTCAGGGGACGCTGTAACAAGGCCCTCAAACGGAGCGTTCGATGCGGGCGATCTGGCTGGGATCGTTTGTCACTGACACCATCTATCTCGCCGCCGGCGCGTTCACGTCCCGCTTCATCGGTTCGCCGCTGCAGAAGGCGCTGGCAAGGCGCCGGTATGGCAGCCTCGCGGCCCACTATGACGCCGACGTCATCCCTCAGGCCGGGTACTTCGCGCCACTCGAAGCGGCACTGAGTCGGCTACCCGCGCCGCCGGCCTCCGCGCTCGACGTGAGCACCGGGACCGGCGCGGTCATCAGTGCGGTCATGCGCCGGTTCCCGTCGTGCCGGGCCTTCGCGGTCGATCTCTCACCGGCGATGCTGTCCCGCGCGGTGCGCAACACACGCCATGAGGGGCTGCGGGCGCGATTTGCCTCGGCCAACGCGGCGCGTCTCCCATTCCCGCCAGCGTCGTTCGACCTGGTGACCGTGCAGAACGCGTTCCCGGTGCCGCGCGAACTCGTCCGGGTGGCGAAGCCCGGCGGCTGGGTGATTCTCTGCTACTCGGCGGGTGGTCCGGTCTTCCCATGGATCGTCCGCTCGCTGGCCGGCCAATTCCGGGCGTTGGGCTGTGAGGGCGTCGAAACGCACCGCGTGGAGACGGGTCGGTACTTCCTCGCGCGGCGCGGCGTCGGGGTGACGCAGGCATGAAGGCGTCGTGTGTGATCGCCGCGTACAACGAGGCCCGCACCGTCGCCTCGGTGATCGAGGCGGTCCGGCGGGTCCCAGAGGTCTCGGAGATCATCGTCGTCTCGGACGGGTCCACCGATGACACCGCGGAGGTCGCGGCGGCGGCAGGTGCCGACCTGATCGTGCAGCTCCCCAAGAACCTCGGGAAGGGCGGCGCCATCATGGCCGGGGCCCGGCGCGCGACCGAGCCCGTGCTGTTGCTGCTGGACGCCGACCTCGAGAACCTCAAGCCCTCTGAGATCAGCGGTCTCGTCCGGCCGGTGCTCAGCGGCATCTGCGACATGGCGGTCGGTGTCATGGCCGAGGACCTCGTCCAGAACGTCCTGCCGATTCTGTCGGGGCTGCGGGTGATCCGTCGCGACGCCTTGCTCAGCCGTCCCGATCTGGCCGTTACCGGGTACGGGATCGAGATGGCGCTCACCGAAATGGCCCGCAAGCTGAAATGGAAGGTCGCGCGGGCGCCATTCACCGGGGTCGTACACCTCCGCAAGGAGAAGAAGCACAACCTCGTCCAGGCGTACCGGGGAAAGGTCTCCATGACCCTCGACGTGCTCGGTCTGCGACGACGGCGGCGTAACGGCGCGACCAGACCCCGGGCGCGAATTCTGGCCGTGGCCAGCCTGATCGCGATGGTGACCTACGTGGGCATAGGACTCTTCTCAGCGAAACGCGCAGTGGGGAGCGCGCTCGACGTGTTCCCAGACCCGGTCTATGGTGACCGCTTCCTCGTCGTTGCCGCGCACGCCGACGACGAACTCCTGGCCGCAGGCGGGCTGATTCAGCGCGCGCTGGCCTCGGGCGCCGATGTCTGGGTCGTGTTTGTAACGAACGGTGACGCCAACCGGTTCGCGGCCTCGATCAGCGGCAAGCGGCTGCTGCCGAGACCGGCGGACTACGTGGCCGAGGGTGAGGCACGGCAGCAGGAAGCGTACCGGGTGCTCAACCGGTTGGGCCTGCCAGCGGACCGCGTCATCTTCCTCGGGTATCCGGACCGCGGCTTGATGGCGCTGGCATCCGTCCGCCGCGATCCCGGGAAGCCCTATACGTCACCGTTCACAAAGGCGTCGGCGTCACCGTACCGTCTGACATTCAGGCCCAAGGCCCCCTACACCGGGAGTGATCTCCTGCGCGATCTGGAGGCGGTCGTGCTCCAGACCCGGCCAACCGTAGTGCTCACCCATCACGAGAGAGACCGCCACAGCGACCACCAGGCGCTCAACCTGCTCGTGCGCGAGACCATCCGCTCGCTCGAGCAGCGGGGCCAGCTCTACCGGCCGCAGCTCTTCACCTACCTCGTGCACGCGTGGGACTACCCCCGACCGCTGCGTTACGCGCCGGATCTTCCGCTGCTACCGCCCCGATCGCTCCAAGACGGCGAGCGCTGGGTGCGTCTTGAGCTGACGTCCGAGGAACTCGCGACCAAGCAGGCCGCCATGCGCCACTACCGTAGCCAGCTCGACAGCCCGTATCTGCGCCTGCTCCTGCACAGCTTCCTGCGGCAAAACGAGCTGTTCGCGGTCACCGAGCCCTGATCCGTTGTTTCGCGGCTACGCGCAGGTCGCAGCGGCGGCGTGCCTGTGGGGCACGATTGGGCTCGCCGCCCGCCGCGCCTTCGCCGCCGGTCTCACGCCACTGAACGGCGCCACCTGGCGGGCCGCCGGCGCGTTCGCGCTGCTGCTGGTTTTCTGCCTCGTGGCGGACCGCCACGCGCTGCGCGTGCGGCGCGGTGACCTGCCGCTGCTCGGCGCCTACGGCGCCGTCAGCGTGGCCGGATTCATGACCGTCTACTTCGCCGCGATCAATCTGACGACCGTGGCAACGGCCGCGGTGCTGCTCTACACGGCGCCGGCATGGGTGGTCGTGCTCGCGCGCGCGGTCTTCGGCGAACCCGTGACGCCGATGAAGGCGTCGGCCGTCATGCTGACGTTCGCCGGGTGCGTGCTCGTGATCGGCGCGGTCGGGTCGGGCGCGGTGCGGCTGGCACCCGCCGGACTCCTGACCGGACTCGGCGCGGGGTTGACCTACGCGTTGTACAGCATCTTCGGCAAAACCGCGCTGCGCCGGCTGTCGCCGCTCACAACCGTCACGTACACGCTCGGCTTCGGCGCGCTGTTCCTGGCGGCTCTCTCGGGCGGGCTGCCGGCGCTGCCGCCAGGCGGGGTCCTGCCGCTCGCCTATATCGCGACGTTCCCAACGGCAGTCGCCTACGTGCTGTACATCAGCGGCCTGCGGTGGGTGGAGGCGGGTCGGGCGAGCGTCGTGGCGACCCTGGAGCCGGTCGTCGCAGCGCTGACCGGCGCGCTGGTGCTGCGGGAGGCCTTCGGCATCACCCAGTGGATCGGCGCGGCGCTGGTCATCGCCGGGGTGGCGCTGGTCCAAGGTGAGCAAATCTGGCGCTGGCCGAGGCGCCTCGGGTGAAGGAGATGGATGGCTGATCGCCGCCGGGTGATCATCGTCGGCGGAGGGTTCGGCGGGTTGTGGGCGGCCCGCGCGCTGGCCGGGGGTCCGGCCGACGTGCTGCTCATCGACCGGTGCAACTATCACACGTTCCTGCCGCTGCTCTACCAGGTCGGCGCCGCCGAACTGGAGCCCGAGGCGATCGCGTACCCCATCCGCAGCATTCTGCGAAGACAGCGGTCCCTCCGCTTCATGATGGCCGATGTCAAAGCCGTGGACCTCGCCGCCCGCACCATCGCGACCGAGCACCAGCGTGTGCCCTATGACTTCCTCATCCTGGCCGCGGGCAGTGTCTCGCATTTCTTCGGCGTGGCCGGCGCGGCGGAACACGCGTTCCCGCTCAAGACGCTCCCGCAGGGAGGGACACTGCGCAATCACATCCTCTGCTGCTTTGAACGCGCGGCGCACGAACCGGACGCGGCGCTGCGCCGGGAGCTGCTCACCTTCGCCATCGTCGGTGGCGGCCCGACCGGCGTCGAGTTCGCCGGCGCGCTCGCGGAGCTGATCCGCGGCCCACTGGTCAAGGACTATCCTGGGCTGGATTTCCAAGAGGTACGGGTGGTCCTGCTCGAAGCCGTGGAGAGACTGCTGCCGGGCCTCCCTGACCGGCTGCAGGCGTACGCGCTGTCACGGCTCCGCCAGATGGGCGTGGACGTGCGGGTGCGAGCGGCGGTCGGCGAGATCAGGCGCGAGGCCGTGTGCCTGAGGGACGGCACGATCATCCCGGCGCGGACCGTGGTGTGGACCGCCGGGGTGCGCGGCGAGCCGCTCGCCCAGGCCTGGGGGCTACCAACGAGCCGGGCCGGACGCGTGACCGTGCTGCCGACGTTGCAGGTGCCGGATCATCCCGACGTCTATGTCGTGGGCGACCTGGCCCATGTCGAACAGGATGGCCGGCCGCTGCCGATGATTGCGCCGGTGGCCATTCAGCAGGGAGAGGCGGCCGGCCGCAACGTCGCGCGACAACTGCGTGGCGAGGCGCCACTCGAGTTCCGCTATCGCGACCGGGGCGCGATGGCCGTAATCGGCCGGAACGCGGCCGTCGCGCACGTCTGGGGCCGCGGGTTCACAGGCTTCCCCGCCTGGGTGCTCTGGCTCGGCGTCCACCTGGTAAATCTGATCGGTTTCCGAAACCGCCTGGTCGTGTTGATCAACTGGGCGTGGGACTACTTCTTCTATGAGCGCGCCGTGCGCCTGATCCTGACAGCCGAAGAGACGCGAGTGGGAAGTTCCGGCGACTAGAACCGCAGGGCCACGTCCACGTCGTAGAGCACGCCGCCGGTGCGGATCCCGGGCAGGGTCAGCCGCGCCGACGTCACGGCCGGCGGATACGGCAGCGGCTCGAAGACCAACCGGCCGCGTGCCTGGCCGCGTGCCTCGACGCGGTTCGGCAAGTCGCTGCGCATGACCCGCACCGCGTACGTCACCCCGGTGCCATCGGTCAGCCGCGCGTCCGCGATGGCCATGAACAGCTCGGCCGGCGTCGCAGCCGTGTTCTCAACGGTCACGATGAGCGTGGTCGCGTCCTTGATGAACTCCGCTCGCGACACGCTGACCGCGATCGGGCCGGTCTCGGCGCGGGCGCTCACGGGAAACGCTTGAAGGCCGGGCGGGAGCGGCGCGAAACCGACCGGCGGCTCGGCGGGCCGGAACGACATCTGACAGTTGCGCACCTCGACCGGCGGGAGCGGCGTGCCGACCTCGGTGGTGAGTCCGTCGAGCACTACGGAGAACCGAGCCGGCCACGCCGTGGGCCGGAAGTACACGGAGCCCCTGACCGATGCACCGGGTGCCAGATCGCCGGCTCTGAGGAGCCGCGACTCGATCGCCCGGCTCTGGAGGTCGAACGGGCCGAGGCCGACCGCGACACCGAACGAACCGGATTGGAAGACACCGTAGACGCTGGCGTACGACGCGGTGGCGGTACGCAGCGTGTAGACGACGTCGTCGCGGGCTGCTGCACTAATGGAGTTGCCTTGCTCAGGCATCAGCGTAAAGCGTGCCGGGTCGAGCCGAAGCCGGCCCTGGCTCTTGTTCGCCAGCGTCAGTTCGACCTCAACGTAGTACGGCACCGCTCGGGTGTGCACGGCGCCTGTCGCGGCCAGCGCTGCGGTCTCTGTCTGACACCGGGGCGCGGCCTGCGCGACGAGTGCCGACCCCTGGGCCGACGACGAAGACTGAGCGGGTGTTGCCAGCATAGACCCCACGAGCATCGCCGCCGCGCACCACGCGGTGACTGCTCTGCTGATCGACCCCTGTGTTCGCCGCCTCATCGTGGCCCGCCCCCCGACCAAGCAGCTCTCCCCACTATTCTAATGCCCGAACCCGCCTCCGCCGCAGCACCGCCGCGGCGAGCAGGGCGCCGGCGGTCAGCGCGGCCGCGCTCGCCAGGAACGGAGCCTGCGGACCGAGACTATCCCACAACAGCCCGCCCAGCAGCGGGCCGAGCACAAGGCCCAACCCCTGCACGGTCTCCGAGGCGCCGACCGCCAGGCCGAGACGTCCGGGCGGCGCGAGGTCGGTCACCAGCGCCAGCCAAGCCGGGATCACGAGCGCGTAACTCCCGCCCAGCAGGACGCCGGCGGCGATGAGCCAGCTCAGGTGCCGGCTGAACGGGATGATCCACATCCCGAGCGCACCCAAGACCATGCCGGCGATCACCAGCCGGTCGCGACCCAGGCGGTCGGCCATGCGCCCGGCCGGGAGTGTGGCCAGGGCCACCGACACCGTCACCGCGAGGAAGAGCAGGCCGATCGCGTGCTCGGTCAGCCCGACGATCTGCTTCGCGTAGATCGCGGCAATGGGCACCAGCAAGCCGATGCCAAACATCTGCACGAACGCGATGAAGTAGAGCATGAAGAGCGTCGGTGCGACGCGGACGCTCTGCGCGATGGCGCTCAGGTACGTCGGCCGGACATCGGCGTGGTATGGGCTCCCGGCCGGATCGCCGTGTCCTGCGCCGGAATCCTTCGGAAAGGCCGCCAGCGCGGTCAAGGCCGCGACGACCATCAGCGCGCTCGCCAGGTAGAATCCGGCTCGCGCATCGCCGGCGAACCCGGCCACGAACAGCCCGAGCGACGGCCCCAGTGCCAGCCCTCCGAGAAAGGCCATATTGAGCATCGCCATGCCGGTCGCGCGGCGATCCTCGGTTGTGACGTCGGCCACCGCGGCCGCCGATGACGGCCACAGCGCCGCGGATCCCATGCCGTCCACCAGACGCAGCGGCACGAAGAGGACGGGCGCGCGCAGCACCGCCATTACGAGCGGTGCGAGCGCGCTGAGGGCGAGCCCGATCACCATGACGGGCTTGCGGCCCCATCGATCGGCGATGCCGCCCCATGCCGTCTTGAAGAACGTCTCGGTGAGCGCGAAGGTCGCGGCTACCAGCCCGACGAGCTTGACGCTGGCACCGAGGCGCTCGGTCAAGTAGAGGGGCAGCAAGGGCAAGATCGTGGCGAAGCCGAGTTGCGCGAGCCCCAGGATCGCGACGATGCGCCAGATGGTCGGGTTGTCGTTCAACCGGTCACACCCGCCCGCGCGGCCGCCGCCGCCGCCGCCCGCTCCTCCTCGCCGTCAGACAACGGCGGGAGCGTCACCTCGCCGTGCCGCCGGCGCAGCGCGGTCTCGATCAGCAGGTCGGCGAGCCAGGCGTTCTTGGGCAGCAGCGGGCCGTGCAGGTAGGTCCCGTACACGGCCTTCCACACTGCGCCCTCCGTGCGGTCCTCGCCGTTGTTGCCGAAACCGGTGATCACTCGGCCCAGTGGGCGGGCGTTCGGCCCGAGGCGCGTGCGGCCGCCGTGGTTCTCGAAGCCGACGATCATACGGCCGCTCGCCGCGTGGTGGATCACGATGTTCCCGATCAGCCGGCGGGCTGCGGGGCCGGGGTGGACGGTGACGAGATCGAGCAGACCGAGGCCTTCAAGGTCCGCACCGTCGGAGGGCCGGTAGTAGTGGCCCAGGAGTTGATAACTCCCGCACACCGCCAGGACGACCGCGCCGGTCTCGGCCGCCTCACGCAGGGCCTGGCCCTTCGTCCGGCAGAGATCCGGCGCGGCCAGCCGCTGCTGTCGGTCTTCGCCGCCGCCCATGAAGTACAGATCGCTGGCCCGGGGATCGATCGCATCGCCCAGCCGGGCCTCGGCGACATGAACCGCCAGACCCCGCCACTGCGCCCGCCGCACCAGCGTGGCGATGTTGCCGCGATCGCCATACAGGTTGAGCAGGTCGGGATAGAGGTGACAGATCCGCAGCTCCATGGCGCGCCTACTGCTTCCAGAATCCGCGCACATAGCCCTGGCGCGCCAACGCGTCGCGCAACTGCAGCATTGCAGTATAGGTCGGCAGGACGTACAACCGCTCACCGTCACGCACGTGGCCGAGCCCGCGGGTCAACGCGTGCCACCAGTCTTTCTCGAGCGTCACGCGGCCGGCATCCAGACCGGCGTACTTGAGCCGCAGCGCCATGTCCTCGGCGCGTACGCCGCTGACAACCACGGCGCGGGCGCGCTCTCGCAGCATCTCGAAGTCCACGTCCCACAGCCACGACACGTCGCGGCCGTCGGCGATGAGATCGTTGATCGCGATGAGGATGACCGGCGCCGGTTCGGCGAGGAGCACGGTGCGCAACACCTCGTTGAACCCCGCCGGATTCTTGGCTAGGAGAAACAGGGCTTCGCGGCCCTCGACGAGCACGCGCTCGCCTCGACCGAACGCGGGGAGCGTGGCGGTGATCCCCTGGACGATGGCGGCGGGCTCAACGCCCATGGCCAGCGCACCGGCTGCCGCGGCCGTCACGTCGTACGCGTTGTAGAGCCCGGGCAGCACGGTGTCCACGTGGAAGGACACCTTCTCGAACCGAACGGTCATGCTGGACCCGTCGGCACCGTGCAGGCGGATGTCCATCGCCCGCACCTGGGGCGCGGGCCGCACCGTGTGGCATTGCGGGCAACGGTAGTGCCCCATGTGCCCGAGCGTCACGAGCGAGTACTCGTAGAGCCGGCCGCAGCGGTAGCAGTAGCGCGCATCGGCGGCGTGCTCGAGCGTCCGCGCGTCGTGACCGTGCTCCGGCGCCTCCTCCAGGCCGAAGATGAGCGAGCGGCCGGCGACGGCACCACCGACCTCGGCGATCATCGGGTCGTCGGCGTTGTAGACCACGGTCGCGCCCGCAGGCAGCATCGCCAGGGCCCGGCGCCAGCGGTCGGCGATGATGTCGATCTCGCCGTAGCGGTCGAGCTGGTCGCGGAACAGGTTGAGCAGGATCACGACGCCGGGCCGGGTCGTCTCCACCGCGGCCGGCAGGGTGAACTCGTCGACCTCGAACAGTCCGACCGGGGCCCGCGGCCGGCCGCCGGCTGCGCCGGACGCCACCAGGGCCGAGGCGATGCCCGAGAGCAGGTTCGCGCCGGCCCTGTTGTGCACCACATCCAGGCCGGCAGTCTCGAAGATACCGCCCAGCAAGCGTGCGGTGGTCGTTTTGCCATTCGTACCCGACACGAGCAGCACGCCGCGTGTCAGGCGTCCCGCCAGGCGACCGATGATCCCGGGCGCGATGGACATGGCCAGACGGCCGGGCAGCGTCGTGCCGCCGCCGACGCGTAGCGCCCGACTGGTCAAGGCCGCGGCCCGCGCCGCGGCGATGGCGGCCGCGTCACGCATGGGTAGGCGCTGTCGAACAGGCGGTCCCGACGGGCCTAGAAGCGGCGGGCCCCCAGATACCGCGGCGCGTAGTAGCCGTCAAGCATCGTGCTGATGAGCACGCGGCCTGCACCGGATGACGAGTGGATGAACCGCCCATCGCCGAGATAGATCCCGGCGTGCGACGGACCCGGACTGATCGTTTGGAAGAACACCAAATCACCGGCCTTGAGCTCCTCGCGCGGGACCGGGACTCCGGCATCGTACATCTCGAAGGTCGTGCGGGGCAGGGACACACCCATCCGCGCATACACATAGTACATGAACCCCGAGCAATCGAACGCCCGGGGGGTGGTACCGCCCCAGCGGTAGCGGACGCCCAGGTACCGGCGCGAGAGCGTCAGCAGGTCATCGGTCCACTTCTCGCCCCGCGACGGGAGCGTCGCCAGCCGCTTCCGGATCGCCTCGCGCCTGGCGGCCGCCTCGGCCGGATCGACCCGCTCGACCGCGCCGGCCGGCCTGACCGAGGGGGCGGTGCCCGGCACCTTCAACGGGCGCTCGAGCCTGAGCGTCGTGGTCAGGGTGATGCCGTTCATCGCGGCCAATCGCTCCGGCGTCGTGCCGTAACGGCGCGACAGGCTCCAGAGGGTGTCCCCCGGCTGGATCCGGTGCACGCGCGTGGCGACCGGCGCCTGGGTCCGCGCGGAGGGCCGGCCGACCGCGCCGGACACGGTGCGCGACCCGACGGCCCGCGATGACGGTACCCGAATCATCCGGCCAATCGACAGCGTGGCCTCGACGGACATCGCGTTCATCGCGGCCAATCGCTCAGGCGTCGTGCCAAAGCGACGCGAAAGGCTCCAGAGCGTGTCGCCTTCCTGGATCCTGTACGCTGTGGTCGCTGTGTTCTGCGCCGGTGACGCCGCGGCTGGAAGTGCGGTGAGCAGGACAGCGAACGCGACGACGAGCACCGAGGCTGCAATACCCCGCACGCCAACCCCCTGCAGAGTATTCCGGCCTACTCGCCAGGTGCTATTCCCTTCTCGTCGGCGTACTAGTCTCCTGCCCCGCGCCGCCTTCCATCTCGCGCAGCCGCCGGATGCGTTCTTCGACCGGCGGGTGGGTGCTGAACAGACTGTTGGCCCATCCGCCCCACTCGCGCAGGGGGTTAATGATGTACATGTGGGCCGTGGCCTTGTTGGCGACCTCCAGCGGCTCGGGATCGGCGCTGATCTTCTCGAGCGCGCTGGCCAGCCCCTCGGGATACCGCGTGAGCATCGCGGCCGATGCGTCGGCCAGGTACTCCCGCCGGCGCGAGATGGCCAGCCGCAGCAGCTGCGCGAACAGGGGCGCCAGGATCGCAAGCGCCAGCCCCACGAGCACCATGATCCCGCTGCCGCCGCGGCTGTCGCTGCGCCGGCCGTACCGCCGGCCGTAGAGCATGCTCCGCTGGAAGAAGTCGCTCATCATGACGACCATGCCGACGAGGATGGTCGCGATCGTGGCCAGGCGGATGTCGTAGTTCTGGATGTGCGCCATCTCGTGGGCCAGCACACCCTCGAGCTCGAGGCGGTCGAGCTTCTCCAGCAGGCCGGTGGTGACCGCGATGGCCGCGTGCTCGGGATCGCGCCCGGTGGCGAACGCGTTGGGCGCCGTGTCGTCGATCAGGTAGATCTTGGGAGCCGGGATGCCGGCGGCGAGCGCCAGTCCCTCAACCGCGTTGAACAGATAGGGATACTGATCGCGCGGCGCCTCGCGGGCGCGGCTGACCGCCAGCACAAGCCGGTCGCTGTAGTAGTACGACCCCCAGGCCCCGGCGACGGCGACGACCGCAGCGATCGCCACGCCGGCATAGCCGTAGTCGAGCGCCTGGCTGAAGACGTAGCCGAGTGCGACCACGACTGCCGCGAAGGCCGCGAACAGCAGCCAGGTGCCGCGGATGTTGCGCTCGATGGCGTCGTACATCGCCCGGGATCCGGCGCGATGGGCCTAGAACTTGACCTGGACCGGCTGGCGCGCCTCCTCTTCCATCTCGAAGTACTCCCGTGGGCCGAAGCCCATGCTGTTGGCGATGAGCACGGCCGGAAACGCCTGCCGGGTGTTGTTGTACCGGAGTACGGTGTCGTTGTAGAACTGGCGGGCGAACGCGATCTTGCTCTCGGTGCCGCTCAGCTCTTCTTGAAGCTGCTGGAAGTTCTCGCTCGCGCGCAGCTGCGGGTAGTTCTCGGCAACCGCGAACACGCTGCGCAACGCCTGGGTCAGCATGTTCTCGGCCTGGCCCTGGTCCTTGACGGTGCCGGCGGCGATGGCGCGGGCTCGCGCCTCGGTCACCCGTTCGAAGACCTCGCGCTCGTGCGTCGCATAGCCCTTGACCGTCTCCACCAGGTTCGGGATCAGGTCGTAGCGCCTCCGGAGCTGGACGTCAATCTGCGACCAGGCGTTGTCGATCCGGTTCCGCAGCACAACCAGCCGGTTGTACAGCAGTATCCCCCACAGGACCAGCAGGACGACGATCCCGAGGATCCAGAGCACGCAGCCACCTCCTCGCGCGTCGCGGCGATGACAATCCTGGTACTGGTTCTTCGACGATTGGGGAATCCCCTAGGCAGGGTCTGGTATAATGGCTCACACAGCCTCTTGCGCCGATCGGTGAAGGAGGATCATTGTCGTGCGCACGATGAAGGTTCGCCGGGTCGCCCTCGATCAGCAGAACAACCCCGTGGTGCTGTTGGTCGACGAGGAAGAGACGATCGCCCTGCCGATCTGGATCGGCCAGGCCGAAGCCATGGCGATCGCGATGCGGCTCCAGGGTGTGCAGCCGCCCCGGCCGATGACCCACGACCTGCTGCAGACCATCCTCGAACAGCTCTCGGCCACTGTCACGCGTATCGTCGTGACCGACGTGCGCGATCAGACGTACTTCGCGGAAATTCACCTGGCCCGCAACGGCACCGCGCTGGTCATCGACTCGCGACCGAGCGACGCCATCGCCCTGGCGCTGCGCGTGGATGCGCCGATCCTGGTGGAGGACAAGGTCGCCGCCCAGGGGATCGCGCTCCAGAAGAGCCGTGCGCAGAGGACGGGCGACGGCGAGACACTCGAGGACGCGACCGACGAGCTCGACCCTCAGGAGTTCCGCAAGTTCCTCGAACACGTAAAGCCGGGCGACTTCGGCGGCCCGGTTCACTGACTAGCCCGTGTCGGCCGCCACGTAGACCGCATCGGCCAGCGATGCGGCGACGCGGCGCAGGCGTCCCTCGATCAGCAACTCCATCTGGCGCGCCCCGGCGGACACGACCTCGAGCGCAACGCCCGGAAGCAACCCCGCGGCCTCAAGGTCACGCACCGCGTGTTCGTCATCGTCGCTGACCCTGGCGACGACGCCGCGCTGGCCGGGCTTGACTGAGGCCAGCGGCTGCACCGCCCGGCTGGCCACGGCGCCGTCGCGCGTCGGAATGGGGTCGCCGTGCGGGTCGAGCACCGGCTCGCCCAGGGCCGCGGCGATGCGCTCCTCGAGATCCTCGGAGATCACGTGCTCGAGCCGGTCTGCCTCGCCGTGGACGCGGTCGAGGCTGACGCCCAGGTGCCGGCTCAGGTAGAGTTCGAGGAGCCGGTGGTGCCGGATGATCTCCAGCGCGACCTTCTCCCCCGCCTCGGTGAGCTCGACCCCCCGGTACGGCTCGTGGCGCACCAGCCGCAACCGCGCCAGCCGCTTCATCATGTTGGTCACCGACGCCGCGGACACGCCGAGCCGATCGGCCAGGTCGTTGGTCGTCACGCGCTTGTCGGCCCGGGCGAGCGTGTAGATCGCCTTGAGGTAGTCCTCGATGGCCTGACTCAGCGGCGCGGGCATGGCGCTGTCTTCATCCTGCCACAAGGAGCCCGGTCACGTACATGATGAGCAGCCCGGCGATGAACCCGGCGAAGTTCGCCGCGGTCATCACGTCGTCCCCGGACTGGCGCACCATCATCCGCGCCAGTTCGTACACCACCTGAAAAATCGCGCCGGCACCGATGGAGAGGAACAACGTGGCGAACACCGGCGAGTAGACGAAGCCGCCGATCCAGGCCCCGAGGATCGTGGGCAGGCCGGCCACGGCACCGAGCAGCGCGAACTGCGACAGCGCCGGCCGGTCGCTCGCGATGGGCGCGGCGATTCCCAGGCCTTCGGTCGTGTTGTGAATCAGGAACCCGAGCACGAGGAAGGTGCCAAGCGCCACCTCGCCGAGCGAGTAGGCCGCGCCGATGGCCAGGCCTTCGCCCAGGTTGTGGAGCCCGATGCCGAGCGCAATGAGGAACGCCAGCACCAGGCGGCTCTGGGCCCCATCGGTTGCCCCGCGGGTCGTCCGGCGCACGAGCACCGTGAGCGCCAGAATCGTCCCGAGCACACCAAGCGTCACGAGCCCGGTACCTTGAAACGCGCCCGGGACCTGGGTGCGGATCTCCAGCGCCTCGGTCAGGGTGTCGAACCCCAGGAAGACGAGCAGACCGCCGGTCAGGCTGAGGAAGAAGCCGAGCCACTGTCGGCTGATACGCCGCAGGAATGGGAACCACAGCAGCCCGATCGCAATGGGCACGACCCCGACGTAGACGCCGATCATCGTGAACGTCAGCAGATATCGCGCGTCAGGCTTCGGCGTCTCGACCGCGACCGCGACCTCGTGCTCGATCGCCAGACCGGTGCTCGTGAGCAACTTGATGAGGTGCGGCTCACCCTCGATCCACTCATACGGGATTGTGATCGTCGCCCGGCCCAGCCGCGGGATCGTCCGATTCGGCATGATCGTGTGCCGCCAGTACGCGTCGTCCACCATCACCTGGGCGACCGTCACCTCTTGCGGACCGCCGTTGGTCACGGCCACGACCATCTCGCCCGGGCGCAGGATGACGCGGTCAACGGTCAACTCCTCGACCGGTGGAAACGCGGCCTCGAAGAGCCCGAGCGGCCCGTACGCGAGGAACAGCGCCACGAAGAGCGCCAGCAGCGCGACCGGCCCGAGGCCGGCAACGATCAGCCCGCGCGTCTCAGACCGCACCATTGCCGGTCACCTCGAAGAAGCTCATCCATCCCAGCTCGACGAACTCGCTCTGGTGGGCGTGGAACATGAACCGGCCCGGCCGCTTGTAGCGGAACTCGAGGATCGCGCGCTCGGCCTGGCCCAGATTGATGATATCGGTGAACTCGCCGGGCACCAGGCTGGTGCCGGTGCGGTACACGTGGAAGAAGTTCGCGTGCAGGTGCAGCGAGTTGATCGGGTCGAACTCGGTGATGTTTACCAGATACACCCGCACGAGCTCATCCTGCTTGATGCGAATCGGATGCCGCATGTAGTAGAACGGGATCGTGTTGACGGCGTACATCTCGTTCTCGCCGTCGAAGTTCGTATCGAAGGCGTTCATCATCATGACGAGCTCGCGGGCCGGCGGCCGACCCTTCGGCGGATCAATGATGAACGTGCCGTAGAGCCCCTTGTGGATGTGGCGCTTGAGCGGCTGCACGTGACAGTGGTACAGGTGCAACCCAAACGGCTCGGCGTCGAACTCGTACGTGAACGACTTGCCCGGCGCGATCGGCTCGATGCCGTCCATGTCGGCCGCGTGGAACCCGTGGAAGTGAATGTTGTGCAGGTGCGGCGTGCCGTTGACGAAGTGGATCCGCAGCCGGTCGCCCTCGCGGGCCCGCAGCGTCGGCCCCGGCACCTGCCCATTGTAGGTCCAGGCCTGGAACATGACGCCGGGCGCGACCTCGATGTCGCGCACCTGCGAGACCAACCGGTACTCGCGCAGCGTGCGGCCGCCGCGCAGCGGCGTGGTCTTGCCCCAGTCAAAGTGCGTCAGATAGCGCATCGGATCGACCCCGGCGCGTGTCAGATCAATCTCACCCACGACCCCCAGGTCCGTCGTGTGCATGGGTGCTGTCGTCGCGTGCGGCGCGGCCGTGGCCGCGGCGGCCTGCGGCACCAACCCGGTCGCGTGCCCCCCATGCGTAGCGGCCGCGCCGGCTGGTTTGGCCTGGATGAGTTTGCCGGTCAGCAGACCAGCGGCGCCGAGCGCCGCGGTGCGAAAGAAGCCGCGTCGTGAGACCAAACCGTCCACTGGTGCTCCCCCCGTCGGGACGAATTAGCCCCAACTAATTTAGTTAAAGATAAAACTACGGGGACAACGGCCGTCTGTCAAGCGGACAAAGAGGAACCCGTCACCAGGGAAGCGCGGCTACCTCGGCTCCCGAATGCGAATCGGCGCGTTGAGGTCAGCGTACTGCAGCGTCATGTAGTGGGTCGGTTCCAGCATGAGCAGCCGGTGGATCCGTGCGGTGCCGGTGATGACCCAGGCGGCAAACTTCGCCCCGCGGTCGGGCGAGGCCCAGAACAGCACGCGGCACGGCTCGCCCTCACACTGTCCGGTTCGGCCGAGACGCACGTCGCGCGCGCCCCGCAGGAAGTAGATCGGCCCCTCAACCGGCACCGGCGACGCGAACTCGTAGCGCTTCCAGGGCCCGCCGCCCGAGCGCTGGTACCGGACCGCGCCGAGTGCGACGACCTCGACGCCGGTCGAGGTGCGGAAGTGCTGCCGGTCCGGGGATTCGGCCTCGACCCAGGTCAGATACACGCTCCCCGCGCCGTCGGTGAGCTGCTGCACCTCGCGCCAGGTGCGCACGCGCGACCACGCAACCCGCGCATCGGAGAGCAGGGTCAACGCGTCGGGGTCGTCCGGCCCGAATGCCTCCGGCGGCCGGCACTCGATCACCGGACGTTCCAGCATGAGCGGGAATGTCGTGGATACATCCGGGCGGCTGGCGCGCCGCACCACCACGCCCACCTGCCACCAGCCCTCCGCAACCAAGTCGCCGCCTTCGGCCGCGAACCGCCCCGGAGCGACCGGCATCAAGACGATGGTCTTGAGGTCGAGCGGCTCGTCCAGTTTCGTCAGCCTCACCAGCACGCGGTCCGGCACCTCAACGGAAGAACCGTCCGCGCCTCGCGTCGTCACCTCGAGGCGGTTCCACCCGGGAACCGCCGGAGCGATCGTGAGGCCCACCTTCATGTCTCCGGCGATGCCGGCCAGGAGCACCCGCGCCGGCTGCCCGCCCAGCCTGGCGGACGTCGCAGGCGGCGTCAGCGTGAGCGCGGCCGCGACGAGCAGGATGATCGCGGCGGCCGACACCTCACCAATCGACAAACGGAGGAAGCGCCGGGCGGGGGCAGAGGCGTCCGGGTTGCGCAGGACTCTGCGATGGACGATGACCCGGGTCGCGCCGCCGAGTCCAATTAGCACAATGGCGAACGCGACCTTGGCAAGCAGCGTCCGGCCGTACGGCGTCGCCAGAACCGCAGCCGCATCGGGGACATGGAGCCGCGCGCTGAAGACGCCGGTGAGCACAACGACGCCGAGGCTGAACGCGGCGAGCGTTGAGAAGCGGCCGACCAGCGCGCGTGAGAGAAGCGGACGGTCGAGGTCAGACGGTGTCCGGAGCGCGACGAGCAGGCTGGGCAGTCCCCCGATCCAGACTGCCACCGCGAGCGCGTGCAGCCAGTCCGCAACAACCGCGACAGCGCCGGCGCCCGCAGCATGGGAAGCCAGTGTGAATCCGGCGGGCAGCGCGGCCGCTAAGAGCACGGCCGTGTGCGTACCGGTGCGACGGGGGCGCGTCGAGAGCAGCGCGAGAAGCGCGGCGGCCAGACCTGCCCGGACCAGCAGGCTCCAGCCGGGCTTCGTCCCGGCCAGGAACGCCGGGGCGGCATCGAGCGCGGCAATCCCACCTGGCGCATCGAGCAGCGCAGCCGACGCTGCGCCGAACTCGAACACGAGCCCGACGAGCAGGCCGATCGCCGCGCCGCGTCCGAGTCGGCTGAGGGCGTGGTCCAGTGGTCCGGGCAAGCGGGGCGCGCGCTGTGCGGACAACCCGCGCACAGCCGGGCGCAACACAGCCGCTTCGAACAGCACACTCCCGGCGAGGGCGACCATGGCCAGGAACGATAACCACCTGGTGACGACCCGTGCGGGCCCCGGGAACGCCGCGGGCACCGGCGCGGCGCCGGCGGGCAGCGCGGTCCCGATCGCAAAGGCGAAGGCTCCGGTGGTGATGTGGCCGTCGGACGTGGACAGCACCCGCCAGGTGACCGTGTAGACCCCGCGCGGCAACGCACCGGCGGCCACGGTGATCTGCCGTCGGTTGGCCGACACCACCGGCGATCCGCCTCGACGTGTGCCGCCGGCGTCCGTCAGCACCGCGCGGCTGAAAAGAGGATCAACCGGTTCGGAAAACCAGAGGACGATCCGCTCGGGTGCCGACTCGATGACGGTGTTGGCCGACGGGAGGGAACGTTCCAGCACGCCGTGTGCGCGGGCAGGCGGCACCGCAACCGCCAGCACCACCGCGACCAGGCCGAGTACGAAACTCCGGGGCCGCACGCTCACATTGTACCGCCGCGGGCACAGCCGCAGACTGTACGGTGGGGCAGGTTCGCTATCCGGCCGGGTGTAGCACCGGAGAGGGCTCAGGCGACGGGCGGCCGTGCCGCGCCCGGAACGTCAGCAGGCGGCCGGAGTTGATGACCACGAATAGGGACGAGACGTTGTGCACGACCGCGGCGCCGATCGGGGACAGCACGCCGCTGCCGGCCAGCCCGATGCCGATGAGGTTCACGGCGACCGCGAATCCCCAGATATTCTGGCGGATGATCGCCAGCGCACGCTGTGACAGCGCCAGAATCTCGGGCAGCAGGCTCAGATCGTCGCCCATGAGCGCCACGTCCGCGGTCTCGAGCGCGACGTCGGTCCCGGCCGCGCCCATCGCGATACCCACATCGGCCAGGGCCAACGCTGGCGCGTCGTTCACCCCGTCGCCCACCATCGCGACAACCTCGCCGGAGGCCCGCAACTCGCGAATGACGTCGAGCTTCTGCTCAGGCAGCAATCCGGCGCGCACGTCGGTGATGCCGACCTCGTGCGCGATGGCCTGCGCGGTCACCGCGTGGTCACCGGTCAGCATGACGATCCGCCGCACGCTGAGCGCCTGCAGCCGCTCGACGGTGAGCCTGGCGTGCGGCCGCACGGCGTCCGCCAGGGCCATGACGCCCCACGGCTCGCCGTCAACCCGCACGACGAGTGCGGTGCGTCCTCGCCGCTCGTGTGCGACCAGTGCGTCCAGCGCCACGTCGCGCTCGCCCAGTATGCGCTGGTTCCCGACCTCGAGGCGCCGGCCGTTCCACACGGCCTCGACCCCGCGGCCGAACGTCATCGTGAACTGCTCCGGATCGTCCGGGGTGAGACCCTCGGCCCGGGCATACTCGACGATGGCCCGGCCCAACGGGTGCTCGGACCGCACCTCGGCGACCGCGGCCATCTGCAGCACATCGCGCGCGCTGCGGCCGCCGAACGGCTCGACCGCCACGACGACGGGCTGGCCGCGCGTGAGCGTGCCGGTCTTGTCGAAGGCCACCGCGGTCACGCGGCCGGCCGTCTCGAGGCTCACCCCGCCTTTGATCAGGCCGCCCCGGCGCGCCGCGTTGCCGACGCTGGCCACGACCGCCGTGGGCGTGGCCAGCACCAGGGCGCATGGGCAGGCGATGACCAGCACCGCCATGACGCGGTAGAGGTCGCGGGTCAACAGGTACACCACGAGAGCAATCGACAAGATGACAGGTGTGAAGTGCGCCGCGAAGCGATCGGCGATCTTCTGCACCGCGCCCTTCTGCTCTTGCGCAGCGCGCACGATCTGGATGATCCGGCCGATCGTGGTCTCGCGTCCGACACGGTCGGCCCGCACCACCAGGGCGCCGCTCTGGCTCGTCGTGCCGGCGAAGACCTTCGCGCCGGTCGTCTTGTCCACCGGCATCGACTCGCCGGTGATCGAGGCTTCATTCAGCGAGGCCTCGCCTGAGAGGATCGTACCGTCAACCGGTACGCGGTCGCCGGGCCGGACCAGCACCCGGTCGCCCACACGAACGTCGCGCAGCCGGACCTGGATCCACCCGCCGTCGCGCTCAACCGTCGCCACATCCGGGGTGAGACGCACCAGCTCACGCACGGCGTTGCGCGTGCGCTGAAGCGTGATCTCCTCAAGGAACTCGCCGGAGAGCATCATGAGCGCGACCACCGCGGCCGCGAGATACTCGCCGACGTACGCCGAGCCGGCGATGGCGATGACCACCAGCGTACCCGCGGTGATCTTCCGCTTCTCCATCATCGTCACGAGCGTGGGATAGGCGATCGCCACCGCGCCCAGCAGCATCGGGAGCACCGCAACGTCGAACCCGGCCAGGTCGTCGAGGCCCGGGACGAGCGCGATGAGGATGAGCAGCAGCAGGCCGCCGGGGAGCAGCGCCCGCCGCCACACCTCACGGCCGAGCGCCCACATCGGCGCCAGGCTGGGGCCCGAGGCACCCGGCGCCGCCGCGACGCTCGCGCCCGCCCGCGGGCCCGCAGGCGTCGCCGGGGCGGCCGGCGCGTGCCGGTGCTCGTGATGATGATCATCGAGGATGTGATGGTCCCCCTCGTGCATCCGGGTGCCTCCGCGGTCGCCAGGCCGCACACGCGCCCGGCGACGGTATCCCCCCTGGGGGGATATTTTCATGGTACCTTGGCCGCGCGATGGTGTCAAACCACGGCGGGCCTAGCGCGTCAGCAGTGCCTCCATGTCGGCGGCGGATTTGACCCCGTCGCCACGGGTCGCATAACGCTCGCGCAGCGCGTCGAGCGACGTGATCGGCGGGGGCGGGTTGAACGTGAGCAGGAAGCTCGCGACCCGGGTCCCGCGGTTGCGCACGCCGAGCGACACCGTCGGATCGATGTGAATCGCCTCGCCCGGCGTCACCGTGAAGGTGTCGCCGTCGAGCATGATCTCCAACTCACCGTCGAGCATGAAGAACGACAACTCGTACGGATCGTCTTCGTGGCCGTGCGGCGGCATGTAGCCGCCGGGGGCACGTACGCGATGTACGTGAAGAGGTTCCTGCCAAAGACCAGCGGCCGGTACCAGTAGTCGTCCCGCGCGTGCTGGAATGCCTCAATGTCCGATGCGCGTGCGCGCCGGTACCCCGGAGTCCTCATCTCCATGCTCCCCTCCGAATCGTCGGATGCCGCCGGTGCTGGCTACACGAACCGCCAGATGATGAACAGCAGCACGGCCGCAGCCACGATGACGCCGGCGATCAGCCGCGCATTCGTCTTGGGTTTCTCGGGTGCATGCGTGTGGTCGTGCCCGTGCTTGCGGTCGTGGCCGTGCGGGTGATGATGGTCGTGCTCGTCGTCCAGGATGTTGTGGTCGCCCTCGTGCATGGCTCTCCTCCGATCGTGTCGTCTCAGCCGGCCCCCGGGCCGTGCCGTGCCCGCATCTTCGGGTTGAAGATCTCCTCGAGCGAGTATCCCACGAATGCAAACCCGAGCGTCGCCGCCGTGATCAGGAACCCCGGCGGCAATACCCACCAGACCCACGCGCCGCTGATGAACGCGTTGCGGACCTGCGCGTAGTAGAGCACCGATCCCCAACTCTTCGCCGTCGGGTCGCCCAGGCCGAGGAACGAGAGCGACGCCTCGATGAGAATCGCGTTGCTCGCCGCCAGGATGAACTGCGCGAGCGCCAGCGGCAGTACCGCGGGGAGGACGTGACGAACGATGACCCTCGCCGTGCGGCTCCCGAGCGCCAGCGCGGCCTCGATGTAGTCCAACGACTTGACCGAGAGCACCTGCGCCCGGATGACCCGCGCCGGCCGCGCCCAGACAAGGATGCCGATGACGATGATGATGTTCCAGAAGCTCGGGCCCAGATAGGCCGCCAGTAGGATCATCAGCGGCAAGAACGGGATGACCAGGACGAGGTCGACGGCGCGCATGAGGACCACATCAACCCAGCCGCCCAGAAACCCGGCAACGAGCCCCACGACTGTACCGATCCCAATGGCGATGGCCGCCGCGAGGAAGCCGATCGTCAACGAGATCCGGGCGCCGAAGATCAGCTCGCTGAGGATGTCCTGGCCGACGTCGTTCGTGCCCAGCGGATGGGCGCGGCTCGGTGCCTGAAACGGATCGGCGACGGTGTCCTCGGGGTCGTACGGACTCAGCGTCGGCGCGAAGACCGCGGCCGCGGTCAGGACGACGAGGAGCAGCACCCCCGTCCACCCCACCGCGCCGAGCGAGAAGCGCCGGCGCATCGGCGCCTGCGGGAGCGCCGCGGTGACCACGGTCATCGCCCGCGCCGCCTCATCGCTGGCGCACCCGTGGATCGATCAGCGGGTAGAGCAGGTCGGAGACGATGTTTGCGGCGATCACGCTGATCGTGATGATGAAGAACGTGCCCTGGATCACCGGGTAGTCGCGGTTCAGCACGGCCTCGTAGAGCAGGCGGCCGATGCCGGGGTAGGAGAACACGGTCTCGATGACCGTCGCCCCACCCACGATGAACCCCAGGTTGAGCATGAACACGGTGGACACCGGCAGCAGCGCGTTGCGCACCGCGTGGCGCCGCAGCACCGCGCGCTCGGCGACGCCCTTCGCGCGCGCGGTCGTGATGTAGCGCTCGCCCAGCACCGAGAGCATCGAGTAGCGCATGATGAGGAACGTGCCCGGCACGGTGATACACGTGAGGGTCACGAGCGGCAGCACCAGGTGCCGCGCGCGGTCGAGCAGCAGCGGCCAGCCGCTCAAGGCCACGCCCGCGGTGCCCGCGCCGAAGATCGGAAACCACCCGAGCCCGGCGGCGAACACCGCGATCAGGATCATCCCGAGCCAGAACGACGGCACCGACTCGAAGAACATCGCCACGCCGAGCGTACCGAGGTCGTAAACGCTCCCGCGCCGCCAGGCCGCGATCGCGCCCAGCGCCGCGCCGGCCAGCGTGGCCAGCGCCAGCGAGATGCCGACCAGGAGCAGCGTCCAGGGCAGGCGCTCGCCGATCATCGCGGCGATCGGGCGGCCCCGCTGGAACGAGTACCCGAGCTCGCCTCGCGCGAGGTTGGCAACGTAGGTCGCAAACTGCCTCCACTGCGGCTGGTCGAGCCCGTACAGCGCGTAGAGCTGCGTCCGCTGCTCCGGGGTCAGGAACCCGACGTCCTCGCCCGCCAGGAACACCAGGGGGCTGCCCGGCATCATGCGGGGCAGCACGAAGTTGAGCGCGATCGTCAGCACGAGGACGAGGAGATACTGCGCGCCCTTGCCTGCGAAGAAGCGCCACATGCTCCCCGTCCTCCGCCTGTGCGGCCGCGGCTCCCGCGCGCCGGGGTCAGCGCCTCGGCGGGTCGATGAACGACAGCTTGTTCACGATCCCCTGGCCCTTCTGGTAGACCCAGGCGGTGTGCTTGTCGGCCCGGTAGGCGTAGATGCCGTCCTGGTAGAACAGCACGTGCACCGGCACCTCGGCCGCGATGACCTTCTGCATCTCAAAGAGAATCTGCTTCTGCTTCTCCGGCGCGATCGCGACCGCCAGTTCCCCGCCCAACCGGTCCACCTCGGCGTTCTTGTAGCCGCCGATGTTGATCGTGCCGAACCGGCAGTCGGAGTGGAACAGGTCACGCAGGACGGTGGCACGGTTCATGACCGGCGCGGACCAGCCGAACACGGCCATGTCGAACTTCCGGCCTTTGCACACGTCAAAGTCCGGCCACACCTGCGAAATGATGCTGGCGTCCTCCTGCGCGACAACCCGCGCGTCGATGCCGACATCGCGCAGCCAGGTGCGGATGAGATCCGCACCGCGGATACGGATGGGATTGCCCGCGAGCGTGAGCAGCGTGAACCGGAGCGGTGTCCCATCGGAGGCGTCACGGATACCGTCATTGTTGCGATCGACGTAGCCGGCCTCGTTGAGGAGCTGGACCGCCTTGGTCTTGCTGGCATTGAACGTCACGGCCTTGTTGTAGAAGGGCGAGTCGGGATGGATGTACCCGGGGCTGCCGACCACGCCGTACCCCAACAGTAGCAGCCGAACCATGAGCCGGGTGTTGATCGCATTCGCGATCGCCCGCCGCAGGCGCACGTCCTTGAGCTGCGGGTGCTCGAGGTTGAACTGAAGGATCGTGCTGGCGTACCCGGCGCCGCGCACGACCTTCATCCCGGCCACCCGCTCGAACTCGGCCACCAGCTCCGGTGACAGCGGCCGCACCGTGGTATCGATCTCCCCGGCCTTCAGCGCCGTGAAGGTGACCGTCGCGTCACGAATGATGGGCAGGATGATCTCGCGCACCTTGGGCCGGCCGGCGAAGTACGTATCGTTGGCCACGAGCCGGTAGAACTGCCCTTCGCGCATTTCCGCCACCTTGTACGGCCCACTGCCGATCATGTCGTTGAACCGCCGGGGATCGGTCACGCTCTCCCAGATGTGCTTGGGGAGGATCGGCAGATCGGCAAGGGGCTGCGCCGCGAACCCGCTGCTCGGCGCCGACAGGCGGATCGTCAGGCCCGTGGGCCCCGCGACGTCGATGCTGTCGATGCCCCGCACCTGCGAGGTCCACCGCGAGTGCGCGTGCCGCCGCACGTACTCGTACGTGAACTTGACGTCGTCCGCGGTGAACGGGCGCCCGTCGTGCCAGCGGAGCCCCGGGCGCAGCGTGAACTGCCACGTCTTGCCGTCCTGGCTCACCGTGTACCGCTGCACGAGCCACGGCTGCGGGATGTTGTCGGCGTCGGGTGTGAACAACGGTTCGTAGACGAGGGTCATCAGATTCCAGCCCGGATATCCCGTCTGATACGTGTAGGGGTTCAGCGAGCCTTCGTCGCGCGTGATCGCCATCCGCAGCGTGGGCACCTGAGCGGGAGCCTGGCCCGGCGATGGCAGCGCGACCGCCAGCATTAGCACGAGCACGACCGCGGCGCGGAACAGTGTACGCATCCGTTCACCTCCGATGAAGTTGGCCTTGCCGCCACGCGTGCACCGCACCCGGACGCGAGTGCCCAGGGTGCGCCCTTCAGAGTATCAGCTGAGACAGCGTGAACAGCCCGTCGCGGCGATACGCCTCGGCCAGGACCGCCCTCGCCGAATGGCTCATGAGGCCGTGATACAGGTGCAGCGCGCGGTCGGTCTGGCGGTGCACGGCCAGCCCCAAGGTCTCGTCCTCGGCCTCCGTGGCGACGCCCGCGATCCGTGCGAGCACGCCGGCCGGAACCCGCTGGCGCATCATCCTGGCGCTGAACGCGTGCTGACTGCGCAGTTCGGCCAGCGCGCGCTCCTTCGTCTCGGCAACCTCCGTGATGTCCACGACGCAGTTGGGCCGCTCGGGCGTCATGTAGTAGATCGTCGGGATGCGGTGCGGCTCGAGCTCGGTGAGCTGCTCGGGCGCGAAGTCGCGGCCCGCGAGCGCCATCGCTTCGAGGTAGAGGATCATCGCCTGCCGCCGGTCCGGATCCAGGTCGTGGAACGAGTGCTCGGGATCCTGCGTGATGACGACATCGGGACGCACCTCGCGCAGCACCCGGACGAAGCGCTTCTTCGACTCGACGTCCGGGGTCACGGTTCCCATGGCGAAGTCCATGAACTGCACGGTCGCGCCGAGGATCGCGGCCGCCCGCGTGATCTGCTCCCGGGCCTCCGGCCTTGCCAGCGTCACCGTCGCGTGCGCGCGGCCGCCGGCCCGCACGTGGCAGGCAATTGCGCCGCCGACCTCCACGATCTCCAGCCCGTATGTCGCGAGGACGAGCAGCGTACCCGACGATCCGGTCTGCACCACAGGCGCCTCCGCGTCCGGCATGATCCCCCCTGGGGGGTTATACGCGACGACCCCGGCCCTCCCCTGGTCGCCCGGTGAAACCCGATGCTATACTGCGGGCGCAATCCCCGTGGGAGGAACCCATGCCTCACACCAAGACCAAGCAGGTGGTCAATCGCCTGGCCCGCATCGAGGGCCACGTGCGAAGCATCCGCGGCATGGTGGCCGACGGCCGGGCCTGTCCGGAGGTGCTAATCCAGATCGCGGCCGCCCGCAGCGCGCTCGACCAGGCGGCGCGCGTGCTGCTCGAAGACCACCTCGAGCACTGCGTCGTCGAAGCCAAGACGCGCGGCAACGTGGCCTCGGCCGTCGCCGAGCTCAAGGAAGCCCTCGACCGGTTCATCGGCTGATCGCGCTAGTCGAGCCATCGCGTCTTGTCGCGAAACGGCGTGCGCCGCCGCGCGGGCCGGTGATCGGGGTGGCCGACGTAGACGATACCGGCGATCCGGCGGCCCGAGGGCAGCCCGAGGAACTCGTGGAGCGGCGGGAAATGGATGAGCGCGCCGGTCCGCAGATACGTCCCCAGTCCCAGCGCCGTGCCCACGAGCAGCATGTTCTGGATGGCGCACATCGTCGCGCCGTAGTCGTCGTCGCGCAGGTCCGGGTCGTCGGGCGCGGTCGTCGTCACCACGATGACAACCGGCGTGGCCACGGCGTCGCGGTAGACCTTGTCGAGCGCCGGCTGGATCTCAGGCGCCGCCGGATCCTTGAAGAGCGTGCGTCTGAACTCCCGCCGGATCTCCGCGAACCGGCGCTTCGCCTCACCGGTGAGCACGATGAACTCCCACGGCTCGGTGAGGTGATGGTTGGGCGCCCAGACCGCGGCGTCGAGCATGCGCTTGATCGCCTCGCGCGGCACGGGGTCGGGCCGCATCCGCGTGATGCTGCGGCGGCTCTTGATGACGGCCTCCACCAGCGTGACGGCGGCCGCCTCCGGCCCCGCCGTCCCCGGCATGACCGAGTCGCCGACCGAATCAGGGGGCGCGTCAGTCCCCGACGGTCTGCGCAGGTAGCGCTCCGGGTCCTCGTCGAACGCGGCCTTGCAGCCCGGCGCGCAGAAGTAGTAGGTGCGGCCCTGATACTCGGAGGTCGCGGCGGCCGTGGCCTCCTCGACTTCCATCTCGCAGACCGGGTCGATCGCGATCGTCATGGTCTCGCGCTCCAGAATGACGCCTCCCCCACACGTATGGCGGGGCGCCCCGACGTCCCGCGCCAAGCACGCCACTGCCTATGCCAGGGCGGCGGCCCTAGATGCGCAACGGTGTGACAATTCGCGGCTGTTCCAGCAGGCTCCAGACCGTCCAACTGACCCCGACCACACCGGCCGCTGCATCGCCGGCGGCAACGCTCGGCATCGCGGCGGCGACAGGAGCGACGGGTGCACGGTGATCCAACTTCGCGATGGGACGGCAGCAGGCGACGGACGCGTCAACGTGAACGTCAGGAAGGGTGTGGACCGTCACAGCTAGGAGCACGAACCCCAGCGCGAGCGTGTAGGCCCACGACAGCGCCTGCCCACGCCACCGGCGCGCCATGCTGGCTGACCCGCTCGACATGGGACAGGTATTTTGGGTTTCGGGCAAGCAATTCCTCCACGGGCCGACCCTTGACCGGTTGTTAAGCTCTCGGAAGCGGTTGTAGCGGACGATCAGGTCCGAGGATCCCATCCTAAAGGGTTCACCTGGAGGGCTTCGGTGGTGCATGAGCGGAGACCACACCACTACATCCACGCGCTGAATCGCCGGTGGCTTACGCCGCTCTACGATCCGCTGATGCGGCTCACCATGCGCGAATCTGTCTTCAAGCCCATGCTCGTGAGGCAGGCTGGCATCCAACCCGGTGAGTCTGTGCTCGATCTCGGGTGTGGAACGGCCACCCTGACCATCCTCATCAAGCAAACCTACCCAGAGGCGCGCGTCGTGGGTCTCGATGGAGACGCCGGCGTGCTGGAGATCGCCAGGGCCAAAGCCGCCGCGGCGGGTGCCGCGATCCACCTGGATCTCGGCATGGCCTACGCCCTGCCCTACTCCGACGGGGCGTTCGACCACGTCGTCTCGAGTCTCGTCTTGCACCACCTCACGCGGGCCGACAAGCAGCAGACGATGCGCGAGGTCTTCCGCGTCCTGCGGCCCGGCGGCGGGCTGCACGTCGTGGACTTCGGGCCGCCGCGCAGCAGGCCGATGCGTCTGGCCGCCGCGATCATGCGCAGACTGGAGGAGACTGCCGACAACTTCGACGGGCTGCTCCCGGGGATGTTCGCGGAAGCCGGTTTCGCGATGGTCGAAGAGGCCGCGCAATTTGCCACGCTGTTCGGACCGCTCTCGCTCTATCGGGCGCAGAAACCGGCCTCCTGACTGCTCCCATGGATGCTGGTCGAGAGCGTACCCTGACGCCCGCTTAACCCGTGTCGCCACGTGGCGAGGATCATAGGGAAGCAACGTGAGCATTAGTCGGGTGATGCCGCCGCTGACGATGCTCCTGATCCTGGCGTGAGAAGTGGCCAGGTACTATGGGCTGGATCGCTATCTGTTCCCCATGCTCGGCACGCCGCAGCAGAGGGGACTGTATACGTCGCAGGTTGTGGCCGAGCGGCGCCACGGATTCGGGACGGCAGGGTACTCAGATCTTCGCGCGCTTCAGCATCAGCGCGTTGACCGCCACGATCAGCGAACTGCCGGCCATCGAGAGCGCCGCGATCTCCGGCCGCAGGATCAGGCCGAACGGTTCATAGAACAGCCCGGCCGCAATCGGGAAGGCGATGGTGTTGTAGCCGGCCGCCCAGAACAGGTTCTCCTTCATCTTCCGGACAGTCGCCTCGCTCAGTCGGATGGCCTTCACCACATCGTAAGGGTCGCTGCGCATCAAGACGACGTCGGCCGTTTCCATCGCCACATCCGTCCCGGCACCGATCGCGATGCCCACATCGGCCTGCGCCAACGCCGGCGCATCGTTGATGCCGTCCCCGACCATGCCGACCTTCTTGCCTTGCGCCTGCAGCTCTTGTACCTTGTCCGCCTTCTGCCCGGGCAGCACTTCCGCAAAGACAGTGTCCATGCCCAGTTCGTCGGCGATGCGCTGCGCGGTGGCGCGATTGTCGCCGGTGAGCATAGCCACCTGCACGCCCTGCTCACGGAGGCGCTGAATGGCACGTTTCGACGTCTCGCGCACGGCATCGGCGATCGCGAAGAGCGCGGCAAGCCGGCCGTCGACCGCGACGTGGACGACGGTGCGACCCGCACCTTCCAGCGCCGCCGCCCGGTCGCTCAACCCGTCGAGGCCGATGCCGCGGTCTTGCATGAGCTTGCGGTTGCCGGCCATCACCTCACGGCCTCTGACACGCGCCCGCACGCCGTGTCCAGGGATCGCTTCGAATCCTGTGGCGTCGGGGACGGGCACACCGCGCCCGCGCACGTACGCGACGATAGCCTGCGCCAGCGGATGCTCACTGCCCTGCTCCACGGCGGCGGTGAGCGCGAGAATCTCGGGATCCGCTGTGACACGGCCGTCGGTGATGACGTCGACCACGTGCGGCTCTCCCTTTGTGAGGGTGCCGGTCTTGTCGAAAATCACCGCCTGGATCTTGCTGGCCTGCTCGAGCGCCGTCGCGTTCTTGAAGAGAATGCCGTGCATCGCCCCTAACCCCGTCCCCACCATCACCGCGGTCGGTGTGGCAAGACCCAGGGCGTCCGGACACGCGATCACCACGACCGTGATCGCCAGTGTCAGGGCGAAGACCAGTGACGATTCCGCCACGTAGTACCACCCGACGAAGGTCGCCAAACCAAAGATCACCGCGGCGGCGACCAGCCACTGTGCGGCGGCGTCGGCCAGGCGCTGCGCCGGTGCCTTGGAATTCTGCGCCATCTGGACCAGTTTGACGATCTGGGCCAGCGCGGTGTCGGCGCCGACTCTGGTGGCCTTGAACCGGAATGCGCCGGTCTTGTTGATTGTCGCGCCGGTGACCGCGGCGCCCGGCCGCTTCTTCACCGGCAGGCTCTCACCGGTGATCATCGACTCGTCGACGTCGCTTGCACCCTCGACGACCTCGCCGTCCACCGGAATCTTGTCACCGGGCCGCACGACCACGAGATCGCCGGCGAGGACGTCGGCTGTGGGAATCTCGACCTCCCGGCCGCCGAGATCGTCGCGAACCTTCCACCTGCGGACGTGCAAGGTCACGGACCACGCGGGCCATCAGCGGGGCCAGATCGAGCAGCGCGCGGATCGCCTGCGAGGCGCCGGCGCGGGCCCGTAGCTCCATCCAGTGACCGAACAGGATGAAGGTCGCAAGCACCGCCGCGGCCTCGTAGAAGACCTCGCTCTCGAAGAGGAATGTCGCGGCGACGCTGAAGAGGTAGCCCGCACCGACACTGAGGGCCACGAGCACGTCCATGTTCAAGGTGCGCAGGCGCAGGGCTCGAGCCGCGCCGACGAAGAACGGCCGGGTGCTGTAGAACACTACCGGGGTCGTCAGGACGAACATCAACAGGTTCAGGTCAATGCCGAACGGCACGGCCAGCCGGAGGCCCAGCACCTCGGTCGCGAGCGGCGAGTACAGCGTAATCGGGATCGCGAGGATAAAGGCCATCCAGAAGCGCCGGCTCATGTCGCGCGCCATTCCTTCCATGGACATCACGCCGTGGCCGGCGTGCTCCACTCCGGCCATCTCGGCCGCGGGCGCAGCGGCGGCAGGGGCGCCGTGCACATGAGCCGCGCGCGGACGCGCTCAGAGTGTCTGCGGGTGGGTCTTCCGGATGGCAGACATGCTTCGGCACCGCCTCTCCCGTGCAATGACACTCGCACTCGGCGATGAGACTCTTGATCTCGGCCAAGGTGATCATCGTCTCGTCGAAGGTCACGGTCGCCGTGCCGTTCATGAAGTTGACCTCGATCCGATGAATCCCAGGATGCCGCCTCAGGTGTTTCTCGACACCATGCGCGCCCAGCACGGAGAGGAGACCGTCGAGATGGACCACCATTGCTCTCATGAAGTGATCACCTGTCCTCATGGTAACAGACGCGTCGCACAGGAACCGCGCGCCGCATCGCAGAAGCATCGAGGCCACGATGCGTGCGCGCCAGACGCGAAGAACCTGGATCATCGTGATGACCCTGGTCCTTGCGGGATTGGTCGTGCTGGCGTTGATCCGCACGACCCGCGACGCGCCGGCCAGGAGCCTCCGCGGCGAACTCCCAGGCGTGGGCCCGATTCTCGTGACCCTGCGCCTCACGCCCGATCCGCCCCGCGTGGGCCACAGCACCATCCACGTGCAAGTGAATGAGATTGCGGGCGCACCGATTCGGGGAGCCGTTGTCGCCACAACAGCCGGCTCCGAAACCGGATTGCGCCAGCGGGTTGTGCTGGAGTTGTTAGGCGGTGGCGGCCATCAAGGTGCAGTGATGCTCCCAGAGGCCGGGTCGTGGTGGTTCGACGTCGAGGTCATTGGCGACGCGGGAGCCGCCCGGCTGCGATTCCTCGTCGAGGTTCTCGCGAGCATGTAGTCCGGTGTCGGGGCGCAGGGGGCGCGAGCGAGATGGTGCGGGCTAGAGTGTCAAGTTCGGACTAGGTGTTTGCACTTTGAGCCTCCAACCGAGTCCTGAAGGCCATGGCCGGGG
>JAVKJV010000080.1:0-10914 GCA_031458775.1 Candidatus Fervidifonticultor quartus
GACCAGCGTGGCCCGGCCGTAGTAGCGGTCGCCGATCGCCCGCAGCGCCGCGGTCAGGCGATCGGCGCCGTCAGCCAGCGACTCGCCGGCCCCCAGCGGGGCGTGCGCGGTGAACAGGTCGTCCAGCCATCCGATGTAGCCCGCCGCGTCGCTGACGGTCGTGGCGCTCCGGATCTCGTCGAGGCCGTCCCGCAGGTCCATCGCCACGCGGCGCTGCGCCGCGATGGCCTCGGCGGTTTCCTGGCTGGCGCGCTGCGGGCTGGCGACGATCACGTCAAAGTGGGGAAGGGCGCCGGCCGTGAGTTCGGCGTCCAGCGCGCCTGCCGCCGCGAGCGGCGGGTCTCCGTCCGACGCCTGAGTCCAGTCCACCGGGCCGCGGCAGAGCAGCAGCAACCGGGTCTGGATCGCTTCGACGGTTTGGACGCCCACGGTGATTGGCCGCTCAGGGTTCGAGGTCGCGCTTCATGTGATGCATATACGTCGTGAAGCCCATCCGCTCCCAGAACGCGACAGCGCCCGCGTTGCGCACCGCGACGGTCAACTCCACGGACGACACGTCAGACTCGCGCATCCACCGCAACAGCGCCTCGACCAGGCGGCGGCCGATTCCGCGCCGGCGGTGCGTCTCGCGGGTCACGACGTCATGGATGTACCCGCGGCGCCGGCGCTCGAAGAACCCCGGCAGGATCGAGATCCGGCCGACACCGTACCCGACGACCCGGTCGCCCTCGACCGCCACCACGGCGAGCGCGTCGTCGCGGCCCAGCAGGCCGCGCACGAAGTACCGGTATTCCTCCTGCCACCGGCTGGATGGCGCGAACGCGGAGTCGAGTCGCGCGTGATGGAACGCCAGTTCGCCCCAGATGGCGACGATTTCCGGGATATCGGCGCTTGTCGCGGGCCGGATCATGTTGCCAGCGTGGTGGGTCAGGGACACTTCCCGGGGGATCGCCATGGACGCGTCCTGGGTTTCTTCAGGAGGGTTCTGCTGAGGCCGGAAGACTCCTCCGGACGCCGCCTGATGCCCTGGAGCCGCGGTCCTGCTAATGTCGGGGGCAGGAGCCCTCAGGGAGGTGTCCGATGCTCAGGCGACGGATGTGGTCGCTGCTCGTGTTTGCCGCGGTGCTCGGGCTGGCGGCGCCTTCGTCCGCGATGGATCTGCGCGCGGGGCCCGCGGCCAGGATCCTCCAGCATGAGACGATCGCCGACGACCTCTACATGGCCGGGCCGTACGTGTCCGTTGATGGGCAGGTCCGGGGTGACCTCGCCGCGGCCGGCGGGGCGGTGACGGTGCGCGGACAGACGACCGGTGATCTGCTGCTGGCCGGCGGCACCGTCGACGTCGCCGGACCGGTAGGTGGCGCAGTCAGAGTCATGGGCGGCACGGTGGTGGTGCGCGGGACCGTGGGCACCGACCTCCTGGCCGCAGGCGGCACCGTGTCGGTCGATCAGTCCGCGCGCATCAGCCGGGATATGGCGCTGGCAGGCGGCGAGGTCTGGTTCCTCGGATCTGCGAGTCGCAACGCCTGGATCGCGGGGAGCCGGGTCGAGATCAGCGGTGCCATAGGCGGCAACCTCGTGATCAGGGCGAGCGAGATCAATCTGCTGCCAACGGCCGTCGTTCGCGGCAACCTGACCTACAGCAGTGAGCGTCCGATTCAGATCGCCGAGGGCGCCAGGGTCGCCGGCACCGTCACCCAGGAGGCATTTCCGATCCGGCCGATGCCGTCGCGGCAGGCGCTTCGTGGCCTGCGCATCTTCTTCGGCATCGCCGACTTCTTCTGGATGCTGGTCGTCACGCTGGTGCTCATCGCGGTGACGCCCCGCGGGGTGCAGGTGACGGCCGACGTGGCACGCACGCGGCCGGGCGCCTCGTTGGGTTGGGGCCTGCTCTTCTTGTTCACGGTGCCGCTGGCGATCGTGGCGCTGATGATCACCGTCCTCGGCATTCCGGCCGGGATGCTGCTCGTCCTCGCGCACCTCCTCGGGCTGTTTGCCGGTCATGCGGCCGCAGGGCTGGCCGTGGGGCAGACCGTGGCGCCGCGGTTGCAGTCGCCCTACGCCGAGGCCACGATCGGTATCGGCATCATCGCGATCGCGACCAATCTTCCGTACATCGGGTGGGTCCTGCGCGTGCTGGTGGTGGCAGTCGGGTTTGGGGCACTGATCCTGGTGTTGTGGCAGCGCCGGACCCCGGCGTCCCCCTCGAGGCCGACGCCCGTCGGACCTGCCGTGGCCTGAGCGCGCACGCGCCAGCGACTAAACCGCAGGGCCTCCGGGTTCGTCTATCGGGTTAAGCGGCAGGGAAGGTCTCTCGCGAGACCTGCGACGCCGGAGCGTGAGGCGCCATGCAGCAGGTTGTTGCGAAGTACGTCCCGAGCGCGTCTGATCCCTGGGATCGGATCAAAGCCGCCCACCTGCTCAACCGCGCAGGGTTTGGCGGCCGTCCTGAAGAGACGGACAGGGTCTTTCGCCTCGGGCCCGAGGCGGCGGTTGACGCCCTCATGGCGTTCGACCGCGTGCCCGAGAGCGTCACGCCTCCGGACTTCACCAGCCTGCGAAACCTTTGGGAGACCGTCGCCGGTCTCTACCGGTCGAACGCCTCGGAGCGGCAACGGTTCGAAGCGCGGGTGATCGCGCAGCGGGCCGACAACGAGAAGCTGCAGGAATTGCGCGAGTGGTGGGTGGCCCGCATGATCCAGACGCGCCGGCCGCTGCAGGAGAAGATGGTGCTCTTCTGGCACGGCTTGCTGGTCTCGGGCCGGCCCGACGCGAGGCTCACCGAGAACCTCTACAACCAGAACGAACTGTTCCGCCGCAACGCGCTCGGCAACTTCAAGGCCCTGATTCTGGCGGTCGCGCGCGACCCGGCGATGCTCGAGTACCTCGACAACGAGAGCAACCGCAAGGGCCGGCCCAACGAGAACTTCGCTCGTGAGCTCCTGGAGCTCTTCACGATCGGCGTCGGCCACTACACGGAACAGGACGTCAAGGAGGCCGCGCGGGCGTTCACCGGGTGGACGCGGCGCGGCTATGAGTTCTTCTTCGATGCGCGACAGCATGACGACGGGCCGAAGACGTTCATGGGCCGCACGGGCAATCTCGACGGCGGCGACGTCATCAACATCATCTTCGACCAACCGGCCGCTGCGCGGTACTTGCCGCGACGCCTGTTCGAGTACTTTGGCTACCTGAGGCCCGAGGACGATATCATCGACGGACTCGCCCAGGTCTTCCGCCAGAGCCACTTCGAGGTCGCGCCGGTGGTGCGCGCCATCCTGACGTCGCGTGCCTTCTACTCGCCGAAGGCCATCCGCACCCAGATCAAGTCGCCGGCGCAACTCGTCGTCGGTACCGCCCGGCGGCTAGGCGTCGACGCGGTCCCGGTCGCGCAACTGGTCCGTGCGATGGACCTGATGGGTCAGGCGCTCTTCGTCCCGCCGAACGTGGGTGGCTGGCCCCGCGGCGAATCTTGGATCACGACGAGCACGATTCTCACCCGCTACAACTTCTCGAGCCTGGTCCTGACCGGCGGCATGTTCGGCGTGGCCCGCCGACCCGCCGCTCGGCCGGCGCTGCCCTCGGAGGCGTTGCGGGCCGCGACGGTGTCGCAGACCGCCGGCGACGCGGTGGACCGAATCACCGGCCTGCTGGTGGACGGTGCGATGGGCGATGCGAAGAAGGCGGCGCTGCTCAAGGTACTCGGCGCGTCCTCGCCGCAGGCGGGGTTCTCGGCCGCCAGCGCCGGCGATGAGGCGAAGTTCCGCAGCGCGCTACACCTGCTGATGTGCAGTCCTGAGTATCAACTGGCGTAGAGCCGAGGCACAGGAGCGGCCGCATGAGCCACGGGATGACACGGCGCGAGTTTCTCCAGAAGGGGCTCACGATCGTCGCGATGGGCGCGACAGCACCGACCTTTCTCACGCGCACCGCGCTGGCGATGGGCAACCCGTTCGACGTCGCGCAGGTGACCAGCCGGCTGGGCGTGCCCGACGAGAACGTCCTGGTGGTCGTGCAGATGGGGGGCGGCAACGACGGGCTCAACACCGTGGTCCCGTTCACCGACGACGCGTACTACCGCGCGCGGCCGAGGCTCGCGATTCCACGACACGACGTCATCAGGGCCCATGGTGACCTCGGGTTCCATCCCCGGATGGCCAAGCTAAAGGAGATGTTCGACCGCGGCACCGTGGCGGTGATCCAGGGCGTCGGCTACCCGAATCCCAACCGCTCGCACTTCAAGTCCATGGAGATCTGGCACACCGCGGATCCCGAGGGCCGTACCCTGCGCGTCGGGTGGATCGGCCGGTACTTCGACAGCAAGTGCCCGGTCTGTGAGCAGCCGACGGTGGGGGTCAACGTCGGCCCCACGATGCCGCTCGCCATGCGATCGGAGAGCGGCCAGGGCGTCACGCTCGACAACCCCGAGGCCTTCCAGTGGATGCCGAGCCTGGACGGCATCGGCGCGCGCGAGGAACGGGAGATTTTCAAGATGATCCACGCGCCCGCGCCCAACGAGCCCGGCACCATCGACTTCCTCCGGCACACAGCCATGAACGCGGTGCTGTCGTCCGAGCGCGTGCGCGACGCGATGCGGCAGTACCGCGGCGGGATCAACTATCCCAACACCCGTTTCGCGTCCAGCATGCGGCTGATCGCCCAGATGATCGCGGGCAAGCTGCCGACCAAGGTGTACTACGCCCACATGACCGGGTTCGACACGCACGCCGGTCAGCAGGGCGTGCACGATACGCTGCTGGAGCAACTCTCGACCGGCGTGGAGGCATTCTATCGTGACCTCGAGGCGCAGGGAAACGCCGACCGCGTGCTCGTGATCGCGTTCTCGGAGTTCGGACGGCGCGTCGCCGAGAACGGCAGCAACGGCACCGATCATGGCACCGCGGCCCCGATGTTCGTCTTCGGCAAGCGGATCAGACCGGGATTCCACGGCCGGCAGCCGAGCCTGACCGATCTCCACGACGGCGACCTCAGGCACCACATCGACTTTCGCTCGGTGTACGCGACCGTGCTCGAGGGCTGGCTCGGCGCCGAGCCGGCCAAGATCCTCGGCGCAGACTTCGAGCGGGTGCCGTTCCTGGCGTAGCGAACTAGTCCTCATGATCCTCTCGGAGACCGCGGCGTTTGCGCTGGCGATGGCTCAGGACGTGTCTGCGCTTCTCATGCGCATCCTGCCGGAACCGCGCGACGCCAAGGACATCCGGCACAAGACCGCGACCGATCTGGTCACGCGCGCCGACCACGAGGCCGAACACCTCATCACCTCGCGCATTCACGCGCGGTTCCCCGGGCACCGTGTGCTTGGCGAGGAGGCGATCGGGCTAGGCGGGCCGGCGCCGTCCGCGGGCGGCCCGCGGTGGATCATCGACCCTGTGGACGGCACCGCGAACTTCGCGCACGGCGTCCCGTGGTTTGGGGTGTCGATTGGCTTCGAGGATCGGGGCCGCGTGCAGTGCGGGGTGGTGGCAGTCCCGCCGCTCGGCGAGTTCTTCGTCGCGGAACGGGGCCGCGGCGCGTTTCAGGTGCTGGCGGACGGCGGGCTCGTGCCGCTGGCACCCTCGCCGACCGCTGAGATCCACCGCGCCTTGGTGGCCACCGGACTGCCGCGCGAGCCCGATCGCCAGTGGCACGTGCCGACCATCGTGCCGCTGATGCTCGAGTCGCTCGAGGTCCGTGTCATGGGCGCCGCGGCAATTCATCTCGCCTACGTGGCCGCCGGCCGCATCGACGCGTTCTGGGAACCAGGGCTCGCGCCGTGGGACGTAGCGGCCGGGATCCTGATGGTGGAGGAAGCCGGGGGCCGCGTGACCGACTGGTCCGGAGACCCCCTCCCGACGCTCGGGGGCCGCCTGCTCGCGTCGAACGGGCCGCTACACCCGGCGATGGTTGAGGTGCTGGCGCGCGGGCGGCCGCGAGAAGATCCCCCGACCCACCAGCACAAGCTGCCAGATCGCCGCGCCTGACATCGCGGCATAGAGCGCGCCGTACGCGACCGCCTTCGACGCCCTCGGCTCACCGAGAAGCCCGGTATACAGCCCCGGATCGCGGAGCGACACGAGTGACGCGTGGACCGTCGCCGCCACCGGCAGCGCGATCAGGACGAGCGTCCACCACCGCCCGGGCGCGGTTGACGTGCCGACGATCCATGATGGTGCGAGCACGTCGAGGTCGATCCCCGGCAGCGCCCGGCGCAACAGCAGAATGCGCCGCAGCCGGAAGAGCGCGGTGAGGGCGAGCGCGCCCGCGATGAGCGGGTAGAGGCGAGTCCAGCCTTCCAGGCCCAGCGGGAGCCACGAGAGTCTGGTCGCAAACGCCTTCAAGCGGGTGTCGAGCTCGGCATGCCGTTCCTGGAGGACGGCCGCCCGCGCGCGCACCGTGCGGATGCGGCTCTTCAACGTGCCGGCCGCAGCCGCCAGCCTCGTCTCGAAGAGACGCTGGGCCTCGGCGGTCCCCTTTGTCCACTCCTGGGCGCGTGCCGATGCGGGCGCAAACGACGGGCCGTCGAGCCGCTCCCAGAACCCGGGATCGGCGGTGAACGCCTCTCGGAGGACGTCATTGAGGGCCAGGATGTTGCGGCCCAGGCCCTCCTCGGCCGTGCGCACGACATCGGTGATCTCGGGCGGCGGGTTCTTGAGGGACCTCAACGGCTCGAGCGCGGCATCGAACGCGACGCTCAGCGCTTCGATCTGCTGGCCGATCTGCCGGCGCACCGCCTCCTCGGTCGTGATGACTTCGTCATCACCGGCGCCGGCGGACGGACCGCCCTCGCGCGGAAGACGGATCGTCGCCTTGTAAGGGTCGCCGTTTGCGCCGCTCGCCAGCCGTCCCCGGGCCACGAGATTGCCGACCGCACGCCGCAGGTCGGCAGGCGCGGCGTCGAGGATCCGTCCGAACTGCGCGGCGGCCGCGGTGGACGCCGCCACGGCCCTTTCGGCCTCGTCAATCGCCGCGGTCTCCTGCTCAACCGTGGTCAGCGCCGTCGCCAGCACGGGCGCGGCGGTGCGCAACTGCATGTACGGCAGGAGGACGAAGAGGTGCAGCCCGGCAAGCAGGATGAGCACCGCGCCAAAGAAGGCGTGGAACGCCCGCACCTCTCCGGCGTATGCGGCGATGCTGCGTTCGCGGTCGACACTGTTCGCCACGTGCCCTCCCGTCGCTGCGAGAAATGCCTCGGAGGATTCTTGGATACTCCAGACGGCGATGCCTGCTCTGGCTCCATCCGCCGCGACCTGCGTCGCGCCGTCATCGGCGGAGCCGGGATGATAGGTGCCGCGATCCCGATTCAGGCGCTCACGGAGATACACCGTCTCTCCGTGGAACACAGCGGCCGGTTTGACCCCGGCGTCAGGCCATGCTAGACTGGCCTGTAGACCGACGCGTCGGTCTGTTCGCAGACTTCATAGCCGGAACTCGCCAATGCCACGGCGCGCGACACTCGACACGCCAACCCGCGACCGCCTCATTCGGGCGGCCATGGACGTCTTCGCGCAGCGCGGCTACCACGGCGCAACGGTCGACGACATCGTCGCGGCCTCGGACACGTCGAAGGGGGCCTTCTACCACTACTTCTCGAGCAAGCAAGACGTCTTCCTGCGCCTCCTCGACCAACTCGTGCAGATGGTGGAAGCCGGGGTCGAGGCGGCCATTGGCGGCGAAGAGGGTGCACTGGCGAAGGTCGAGGCGGCGCTGCGCGTGGTGCTCGAGGTGGCATCCGAACACCGGGATCTCGCCCGCATCCTGCTCATCGAGGCCGCCGCCCTCGGTCCGGAGTTCGAACAAAGCCGTCTCGGCATCCATCGCCGGTTCGCTGCCCTCATCCAGCGTCATCTCGATCGGGCCGTGGCCGATGGCGCAATCGCGCATCAGGACACGCGCATCGCCGCGCGGGCGTGGATCGGCGCGATCAACGAGGTCGTCACGCAGCAACTCGCCAACGGGGGCGACCTGATGGAGGCGTTGTCGCCGCTTCGGGCCATGCTGCTGCGAAGCATCGGCGCGGGTGGGACGCCATGAGCCGCGGGCTCCGCCTTGACGCTCGCACGCTGGTCGACGGGGTGGTTCCGGCGGGTGCCGTCGCGGATGCCGCAGGCAGATTCGCCGCCGTAGTTCGCACCGCGGGGGCGCGCGCCCGCGCGGCTGCGCGGCCGGTCCTCGCCTGGATGGCGCTCTCCGCGTTGCCCGTCGACCCCCTCGACCTCGCGGCGTGGGCGATGTCGCGGTCGGTGGAGCCGGTGCTCTGGACGCGGCCGGCCGAGGGGTTCGCCTTCGTCGGGCTTGGCCGGGCCTGGACGTGCGATGCCGCCGGCGCGACGCGCTTCGAGGCGGCGCGCGATGCCTGGGACGACCTTCGCCACCACGCCGTGACCGAGGCGACTGACTCCGACGCAGCGTCCCCAGACGGGGCGTGGTCTGTCGCGCCGGTGCTGGCGGGCGGGTTCGCGTTCAACTCCGACGACCCGGTGCAGCCGCCGTGGAGCGAATTCGGCGCGTCGTCGCTGGTGCTGCCGCGACTCGGGGTTGTGACGCGCGGCGGGTTGAGCCGCGTCATCATCAGCGCGGTTGTCCAACCAGATCAATCTGACGACGATGGGCAGCGTGTGGCCGGCGAAGTAACGGTCTGGCTCTCGGACCTGTCGCGTCGGCGCGTCCTGACGGGCGCCCGCCCAGATCCGGCGTCGGACGGCGGCACGGCGCGGGCGTTGATCACGACACACGAGCCGGTGCCGGCGGCTGAGTGGAAGGTCCTGGTGGCGCGGGCCGCGCGGGCCGTCCAGGACCGCGAGCTCCTCAAGGTGGTGCTGGCCCGCTCGCTGCGCGTGGCGAGCGCGGCGTTCGATCCCCTTGAGACGCTGCGCCGGCTGCGGGAGGGCTTCCCGACGTGCGCGATCTTCGCGGTCGCGCGCGGCAAGCGCTGGTTCGTGGGCGCGACGCCCGAGCGCCTCGTGCGGGTCAGAGCAGGTGAGGTCAGTGCGATGGCCCTCGCGGGCTCGGCGCCACGGGGGCGTACCGACGCCGATGACCGGCGGTTGGGCGAGGCCCTCGTGGCGAGCGCCAAGGATCGGGTGGAGCACGCCGTCGTCGTGGACACCCTGCGGGCGTCGCTGTCGGATGTCTGCGAGGCGATCTCCGTTGCCGGCGCGCCGTCGCTCCTGCGATTCTCGAACGTGCAGCACCTGCACACCCCCATTGCCGCGCGCCTGCGTCAGGGGTACACGGTGCTCGACCTGGTCGGCCGGCTCCATCCGACGCCGGCCGTCGGCGGTGTCCCGCGCGCGACGGCGCTCGAGTGGCTCAGGCAGAACGAACGGCTCGACCGTGGATGGTACGCCGGACCGCTCGGCTGGGTCGACGCGCGGGGCGACGGCGAGTTTGCCGTGGCCATCCGGTCGGCGCTGGTCGGGCCGGACGAAGCGCTCCTCTACGCGGGGTGCGGGATCGTCGCCGACTCGGACCCCGACGCGGAGTACGCGGAGTCGCAACTCAAGTTGCGCACGATGCTGTCGGCGCTGGGAGCCGGCGATGAAGCCTGAGAACGCGGCGTACGCGTACGTCGGCGCGTTCATCGATGAGCTCGTGCGCTGCGGCGTCGAAGACCTGGTGCTCTGCCCGGGATCGCGCTCGACACCGCTTGCGCTGAGCGCGGTGCGGCACGAGGAGATGACCACGTGGACGCTCATTGACGAGCGGTCCGCGGCGTTCTTCGCCCTGGGACTCGCGCGTGGCCGCCGCGCGCCCGTGGCCCTGCTCTCGACCTCCGGGACCGCGGCCGCGAACTTCCTGCCGGCCGTCGTCGAGGCGCGCTACAGCCGCGTGCCGCTCGTCCTGCTAACCGCCGACCGCCCGCACGAACTGCGAGAGAGCGGCGCGCCGCAGACCATTGACCAGAACCGCCTCTACGGCACGCACGCCAAGTGGTTCGTGGACGTCGCGCTGCCCGAGGCCGCCGACCTCTTGCTTCGCTACGTCCGGACGGTCGCCGGACAGGCCGTCGGCACGGCGCTGGACGTGCCCGAAGGGCCGGTGCATCTGAACTTCCCGCTGCGCGAGCCCCTGGTGCCCTCGCCCGAGGACCTGCCGCCCCTTGAAGACCGCGCGGCACCGGCGTGGGAGGGCCGCGCCGGCGGCGTGCCCTACGCGCGCGCACACCCCGGCTGTCGCGTGCCGGATGCCGGCCTCATCGAACGCCTTGCGCGCGACCTGCAGACAGCACCGCGCGGCGTCATCGTATGCGGGCCGGCCGACCGTCCCGGGTTGCCGGGCGCCGTCGTGCGGCTGGCCGGCACGCTGGGCTATCCGGTGCTCGCCGATCCTTTGTCGCAGGTGCGCTGCGGGCGACACGACCGCCGGACTGTGATCGACGTCTACGATCCTCTCCTGCGCGTCGGCAGGGTGGTCGAGCGACTTGCGCCCGATGTCATCGTGCGGATCGGCGGTGTGCCGGTTTCCAAGCCATTGATGCAGTACCTGCAGCGGCACGCAAGTGCCCGTCAGATCGTGCTTGACGACGGTGGGTGGAACGATCCCACGCGTCTGGCGGGAGAGTTCATTCGCGCGGATGCGTCACGTGTCTGCTTGGATCTCGCCGATGCGGCCGCCGGCACTGCCCGGGACCTTTCGGTGCGGGACGGTCGATGGCTCGCCGAGTGGCAACGCCTCGCCGGCGCGGCGCGCGACGGTCTGGAGCGCGCCCTTCGCGGCGTGGACGAGCCGTTCGAAGGCAAGGTGTTCTCCGAACTGGCCCGCCTCCTGCCGGACGGCGCGCTGCTCTATGTCGGCAACAGCATGCCCGTGCGCGACCTCGACTCGTTCTTTCCGGGCAGTGCGGCCGGCATCCGGATTCTCGGCAATCGGGGCGCGAGTGGCATCGACGGGCTAATCTCGAGCGCGCTCGGGGCG
>JAVKJV010000081.1:0-10752 GCA_031458775.1 Candidatus Fervidifonticultor quartus
ACGCCCACCACGTCGAGCAGCGCGAGCGTCTCGTCGTCGATGTCCAGGGTGCCGTCCTTGTTGATGTTGACCTCCGCGCCTTTGAGAATCTTGATCCCGAGACCTTTGGCGTTGAGCTGGTCGATCGCGGCCATTTGCTTGCGCAGTTTCTTCTCGTCCGAGCCCTTGGTCATGGCCAGGCTCTTGGTGTGGTCCGTGATGGCGATGTACTCCAGGCCGTGGCGCTTGGCCTCGCGCGCCATCTCTTCGATCGAATTGGCGCCGTCGGTCCAGTTCGTCTGCGTTTGCAGGTCGCCTCGCAGGTCCTGGTAGTCGATCAAATCTGGCAGCGTCCCGGCCATAGCGGCGTCGATCTCGCCCAGGTCCTCGCGCAGCTCGGGCGGGATGTAGGGCAGCCCCAGCGCGGCGTAGACCTCTTCCTCGGTTCGCCCCGCGATCGCCTGCTCCCCGCGGAACACGCCGTACTCGGACAGCTTGAGCCCTTTGGCGATCGCCAGTTTTCGCAGCGCGATGTTGTGGGCCTTGCTGCCGGTGAAGTACAGGAGCGCAGCGCCGAAGCTTTCGGCCGGAATGACGCGCATGTCCACGTCCATGCCGGTGCGCAGTTTCACGCTGGTCTTGGTGGGGCCGTGCGCGACCACGTCCGCGACCTCGGGCAAACCCGCCAAGGCGTCCATGGCCCGCTCGGGCTCGCCGGACACGACCAACAGATCGCCGTCCCCGATGGTTTCCTTGCGCCGGCGGATCGATCCCGCCACTTCGATACGCTGTACGCCGGGAACCCTGGCCAGCCGCTCCGCAAGCCCGGAGATCAGCGGCAGGGCTTCGCCGAGCGGTACCCGGCCCCTGCTCTTCTTGAGGAACGCAATGCCCTTGAGGATCTTCTGCTCGCTCTTTTCGCCAAAGTGCGGCAGGTCGCGGACCCTGCCGGCCTTGGCCGCGGCTTCCAAATCGTCCACGGTCTTCACGCCGAGATGCTCGTAGAGCACCTTGATCATCTTGGGGCCGAGCCCTTCGATCGCGGCAAGGTTCGTGATGTCGACCGGCGTCTTGCTGCGCAGTTCGTCGTAGTACGGCAGGCTGCCGGTGTCGATGAGGGTCGCGATCTTCTCGGCCGTGCTCTTGCCCACGCCCGGAATCTCCGCGACTGCGTTCATCCCGCCGCGGCGATAGATCTCGGCAACCGGCTCCTCGAGCGACTCGATCGCGTGCGCGATCTTCTCGTACGCCCGCGGCCGAAACTTGTCGCCCTCCATGTCGAGGAACATGGAGATCTCGCGCATGATCCGGGCGATTTCGGCGTTGGTCACGGTACGCCTCGCTCGTCCGTTGGTGATAAACCGAGCATGGGAACAGAGTCAACCCGCATCCACGAATCGATCCCGAACGTCAGGAGTGGGGACCAGGCATGTTTCGAGTCTGCCGAACCATTGATAGCGATGTCTCGCGACCCAATCGTAGACGCGATCTCGCAAGGGTCTGGGAATCACGATCAGCGCGTACAGCGCGGGCCACAATCCGTCGAGGTGCCTTGCGACGCGCAAGGCGGCCGTGGATCTGGTGAAGTGCCCGTCCGCCTCGACCAGGACGAACGTCGTCAGCTCATCAGGGGGCAGCCCGAAGCGCCGCAAGAGCTGCTGCCCCAACGCCGATTGCATGGACGCGAAGCGAAAGCGTTTGCGCCGGTCGCGTTTGATCACGAACCGCACGGTGCCGGTGCACAATCGGCACACGCCATCGTAGAGAATGAGCGGCGTTGGAATGGCTGTCCGGACCCCATCCGGCTGAACCGATCGCTGCACGTTGGACGCCGCCCGCGTGAACGGCCGGAGCATAGCACAGCCGTCCCACCCGAAGCATCGCGGCCGCACCAAAAATCCCACGGCTGATCCCGTGACTCGCGCGTTACCCCCCCATTTGTCAAAAGGAGGCTGGGGGATTGGCGTGGTACGGTATACTCACGGCTTGGCTGTCCACCGGTTTCGGACGTGACATCATTTTGCGTTCCTTCACGCGATTCGAGGAGGCCATGCCGGACACACGCACGGTTGACTACCTGATTATCGGCGGCGGGATCGCCGGGACCACCGCGGCCGAGGGCATCCGCAAAAAATCCGAGGGCACCGTGATGATTGTCACGGACGAGCCGCACACCCTGTACTCTCGCGTCCGTCTGCCCGATTACATTGCCGGGCAGATTCCCCGGGAGCGCGTGTTCATAAAGGACGAGGCCTGGTATCGCGACCGTCACATTGAGTTGCTTCGCGAGCGAACCGTCGCCAAGCTCTCGCTTGCCGACAAGTCCGTCGGCCTCACCGACGGCTCGGTCGTGCGCTACGGCACGCTCCTGCTCGCCATGGGCGGGGCGGCCCGGCATCTGTCCTGCGACGGCACGGACTGGGACGGCGTGCACTACCTGCGGACGATCGACGACGCGGACCGGATCCGGGCGGCGATCCCGGCATCCCAGCGCGCCGTCGTGATCGGCGGCGGATTTATCGGGCTGGAACTGGCCCGCTGCGTTGCGCAACACGGCCGCGCAGTCACCCTGGTTTTGATGGAGCCCCGGTTTTGGCCGTCGTTCTTCGACGAGGCGGCCAGCGGCATGCTCGAACGCACGCTGCGGGGCCACGGTGTGGACGTGCGCTATGGCGAGCAACTGCACTCGATCCGCGGTACCGGCCAGCGCCGTGAAGCCGTAATGGCGAGTGGCCTCGCCTTCCCCTGCGACATCCTCGGCGTCGGAATCGGGATCAGCACGACCCACCCGTTCGTCAAAGACGCGGGGCTGGATACGCGCAAAGGGATCGTGACCGACGAGTACCTCCGGACCAGTGACGCCCACGTCTTTGCCGCGGGCGACGCGGCTGAGTACTTCGACCTCACGCGCGGGCAGAGCAATCAGATCGGAAACTGGTCCAACGCCATGGAACAAGGCAAAGTCGCTGCCTTGAACATGACGGGAGAACGCACCCCGTACCGGTACGTGGGCACCTACGTGATCACGGTGTTCGGGCTCGCGATCGGACTTGTCGGCGACCCCGCCTCGCAGCCGGGCACCGAGGTCATCTTGCGGAGGGTGCCCGAGCGCGGGAGCTACGCCCGGTTGTTCGTGCGCGACGGCGTCATCAAGGGCGCGGCGGTCCTGAACGCGCCGAAAGACAACGTGACAATCGGCCAATTGATCAAACAAGAAACCCGCATCGACCACGCCCGGCAACAATTGGCCGACCCCGCGTTCGACCTGAAGTCGCTTCTCGCAACCGCCCAGTCCCCATAACAGGGCGGGCGCTATGCGCCCGCCTTGTAGGAGCGCCACAGCGCCTCCGCTTCACCCACCAGCGATCGGTGCTTGGGCTCCCAGCCGAGCAGCCGCTCGGCGAGCACGGCGGAGACGTGCTGATCAAGCGCGAGGGCGTCGGCAAACGGTCCCATACCTTTGCGGGCCTCATCCGGCGGCGTGCTGATCACTTTGCCCCCGCACCCGGCGGCCCGGCTCAAGGCCTCGGCCATGGTCCGCACGGTGAGGCGAGATCCGTCGGTGGCGTTGAAAATGTGGCCGGCCGGCGCCTGCTCCACCACGCGGACGTAGAGGTCGGCCAGGTCGTCCCGGTGCACGATCGCCCAGTGGTTGCGGCCGTCGCCGATGATGCGCACCGCGCCTTCTTTTTCGGCCGAGGTGAACATCATGCCCGTGATCCCGCCGGACCCGCCGTACACCACGCCGGGACGGATCGTCCACGCCGTAATGCCGCGCGCCATACCGTTGTCGATCAGTTCTTCGACCGCGGGTCGCCACGCCACGATCGCGGCCGGGTGTTCGGTCGAAGCGGTCTCGTCGACGAATTTGCCTCCCGTGTCCCCCAACACCCACACGCCGCTGGTGTAGACAAAGCGCCGCAGGCCGTCCGACTGTGCGATGGCGTCGAGGAGAAACTCGACGAGCCGCCGGTCGATGGTCCCAGTGTTGACCGACGCCTCGGCCGCGGTGTGGACGACCGCGTCCGATCGCTTGACCTCCGCCGACAGGGTCTCGGGACGCGTGATGTCGCCGTCCACGGCCCGCGCACCGAAGCGCTCGACAAGCCGCGCCTTGTCGCGCGACCGCACAATGGCGGCCACGTCGTGCCCCGCCCGGCACAAGGCCGCGACCACGGCGTTGCCGACGTATCCGGTGCCGCCGGTGACCAAAATGTTCATGGCTCGCTCCTTTCCTGCTGAAGGGATTGCATCATACCCCAGATGAACGCGATCGCGCATCGGCCTGAGACGGCTGTCAGTGAAAATCGTGCGACGGCACGACCTCGTGACCGACCGTGAGCGGCCGCACGCGGCGCGCTTTGATCGCCACCACGCCATCCTGGTTCTGAAGCACGCCCTCGACCCACAGGAAGGGTTCGGTCACGAGCACCACGCGGTCGCGCGCGAACATCTGCGGGGTGAAGATGAGATTGGCAATCCCGGTCTCATCTTCCAAGCTGACGAAGAAGAACCCCTTGGCCGTGCCTGGCCGCTGGCGGACGATCACCATGCCAGCGGTCCGGACCCACGATCCGTCGGAAACCGCCGCCAGGTCTCTAGCCGCGACGATGCCTTGCGCTGCAAGCACCTGCCGGCAGAACGTCATGGGGTGCGGCCCGATGGTCAGGCCCGTGCCGCGATAATCAGCGAGCAAGCGCTCCTGCGCCGTCATAGAACGAAGCGGTGACGCCTGGGCATGCGATGAAATTCTGTCCAGCAGCGGTCCCGCCGGACGCGCCGCGCGCTCGGCCTGCCACAGCGCCGCACGCCGCTCGGGCGCCAGGCCGTTGAACGCACCGATCTCGGCCAGCACCCGAAGCTCCTCCTGGCTCGCGTGGGTTCGGCGCGCGAAATCGTCGATCGTGGCGAATGGCCGCTGCGCGCGCTCCGCCTCGATCTTCGTGCCGATCTCGGCCCGCAGGCCTCTGACACATACCAGCCCCAGCCGCACGCCGCCCTCCTCCACCGTGCAGCGCCAGGCCGAGCGCTGGACGTTCACGGGCAGAATCCGCACGCCGCGGCGTTGGGCGTCCTTGACCACCGTGGACACGTGGTAGAACCCCAAGGGCTGGTTGTTGATGAGCGCGGCGTAGAACGCGGGGGCGTGGTGCGTCCTCAGGTACGCGCTCGCGTAGGCCAGCAGTGCGAAGCTTGCGGCGTGCGATTCGGGGAACCCGTACAGCGCGAACGCGGTGATCGCGCGCACGATCTCGTCCTGCGCCTTCCCGACGATCCCGTTGCGATCCATCCCGCTTCGCAGTTTCGCCTCCAGCTCCCGCATCCTGACCTCGGAACGCTTGAACCCCATGGCCCGGCGCAGCTCCTCGGCCTGGCCGCCGCTAAAACCCGCGGCGACCATGGCGATCCGCAACAGTTGCTCTTGAAACAGCGGCACGCCCAGCGTGCGCTTGAGGATCGGCTCCAGCGACGGATGGGGATACGTCACGGGTTCGCGCCCTGCGCGGCGGTTGAAGTAGGGATGCGCCATCTGGCCGACGATCGGTCCTGGCCGGATGATCGCCACCTGCACCACCAGATCGTAGAAGCGCCGGGGCTTCATCCGCGGCAGCGAGGCCATTTGCGCGCGGCTTTCCACCTGGAACACGCCAATGGTGTCGGCCTTCTGCAGCGCGGCATAGACCTTGGGGTCATCCGGCGGCAGGTGCGCCAGGTCCACGTCGCCGCCTTGCTGACGGATCAGCGCAAGGCTTTCCTCCAGCACGGCCATCATGCCCAACCCCAGCAGGTCGACCTTCAGGATGCCCAGCTCCGCGCAATCCTCCTTGTCCCACTGGACCACCACGCGACCCGGCATGGTGGCGGGCTCCAGCGGCACGATGGTGTCCAACCGGCCCTGACAGAGCACCATCCCGCCCGAGTGTTGCCCGATGTGCCGCGGCAGATCCTGAATCCGTCGCCACAGCGTCACAAAGTGCCGGACCCTGGGATGGGTGGGATCGAGCCCGGCCTGCGACAATCGCCTGTCGATCTCGATCGGCGCCTGAAAATCCCCCCACTGGCTCACCAACCGGGAGAGGCGATCCAGCGCATCGGGTGGAAACCCGAGCGCCTTGCCCACGTCGCGCGCCGCGCTGCGTCCGCGGTAGGTGATCACGTTCGCGGTCATGGCTGCGCCACGCTCGCCGTAGCGACGATACACGTATTGGATCACGCGCTCGCGCTGCTCGCCGCTGGGCAGATCCAGATCAATATCCGGCCACTCGCCGCGCTCCTCGGACAAGAACCGCTCGAACAGCAGGTCCATCCCCACCGGATCAACCGCCGTAATCCCCAGGCTGTAGCACACCGCGCTGTTGGCGGCTGACCCGCGGCCCTGCACCAGAATGCCGTGATCGCGGCAGAACCGCACGAGGTCCCACACGATCAAGAAGTACCCGGCCAGGCCGAGCTTGGTGATCAAGGCCAGCTCGCGCTCGATCTGACCACGCGCCTTCTCGTGCAGGGGCCGGTAGCGGTCCCTCGCCCCGCTCCAGGTGAGGCCGTGCAGGTAGGAATCCATGGTCTCGCCGGTCGGCACGGGATAGTCGGGAAAGCGATACCCGAGATCCCGAAGCGTGAACTGGAGCCGGTCGGCCAATGCCGCTGTATTGGCCACGGCCTGGGGGTAATCAACGAACAGCCGCGCCATCTCGGCCGGCGATTTCAAGCTACGTTCGTCATTGGCCGCCAACAACCGTCCCGCGCGATCGAGCGGCACGCCGTGGCGGATGCTGGTGAGCACGTCGAGCAAGGGGCGGTCCTCGGGCCAACTGTGCGTGACGCCGTTGGTGGCCACCAGCGGCAGGCTGGCCCGCGCGGCCGCGTCGATCAGCGCCTGGTTGCGGGCTTCTTGCTCGCGAGTCTGATGGCGTTGCAGCTCGACGAATACGTTGGCCTTGCCGAAGATGCCGATCAGACGATCGAACAGGGCAGTCCACGCTGAGGGCGGTCGTGCGGCGAACGGCCCCTCGTCCCCGCCGGTCAGGCAGACCAGCCCTGCTGCGTGCGCTGCCAGATCATCCAACGTGGCTGCGGCGCGGCCCTTCGCTGCGCGAAGCTTCGTCGCGGTGATCAACGCGCACAGGTTCTGATACCCGGTTCGATTTTCCACCAGCAACGGCAGACGGCCGCCGCCCTCCAGCGCGATTTCCGCTCCCACCATGGCCCGAAGCCCGAGGGCCTTGGCGGCCTGGTAGAACCTGGGCGCACCGTAGACACCGTCGCGGTCCACCACGGCCAATGCGGGATACCCCAACCGCGCCGCGCGGTCGGCCAAGGTCTCGGGCAACGCGCTGCTCTCCAAAAAACTGAACGCGCTCTTGGCGTGCAATTCAACGTAGGCCATGGTGGACCTAGTCGTAGACCCCCTCGACGGACCACTGGCGTGTGAGCCGGTCGAACGCGAGCCGCACCACCGCCCGACCGGCCGTCTCAACGTCCCACTCCTCGATCGACCACGCGGTCTCGCTCCACCACTCCCCGCACGAGCGCCACGGCCCCGAGGCCACGCAGACATCGTTCTGCCAGGGCCCACCGAGAATCCGCGTCGGCAAACCATCCGGTGTGGTCCCGACCTCCACAGCGACCGGCGGACGGACCCGGCGCAGCACCGGTCCCGTGTTCCCCCTGCCACAGCCCTCCCCCGCAAGGGGGGAGGAAGACCTCGCAGGATGAGACGGCAATCTTTCAAAGGGCTTCGTCACGAACGCGTCCGGACGATGGGTATCGAGCAATTCAGGGCTTCCCACGTTGTCGCGCCCCACCAACGCCTCCAGACGCGCGAGCGTGGCCGCCAACTGTTCCGGACTTACCAGCGACGGGGAGAAGAGCGCGGCCTGCGCCATCCGCTGAACAGCCGGCTCGGCGCGGACCGCCACCCGCGCGATCGCTGCGGGCGGAGGAGCCGATCTGATGGTTTGCAACAGGAGGGGGAGGATGGCGCGACTGTCCGTCAGTGGTGAGGCCGGGGACAATGGAAACGCCTTGGCCGATTGATCAGCCAATCCCAATGTGAGATGGACCGCGCCGAGCGCCCACCCGCGGCCGGCCAGCCGCGCGACCAGCCGATCCAGCACCCCGCTCAGCACGAACGCGAGCGCCTCCAGGTTGTCGATCGGCCACTCGAGGTCCACGGCCTCTTCCACTACCGCGGGAGGCCGATACGGGACCAACGGTCCAAGGTCCTCGCCTCGCGCGCGGCGCTGCACCCGTCGCCCCTCCACGCCCAACCGTTCGATGAGTGCAGCATCAGGCAGCGCCGCCACCTCGCCCAACGTGCGGATGCCCCACCGGGTAAGCACCGCGGACAAGTCGTCCGACAGCGCGAGAAGGGTGAGCGGGAGCGGGGCGAGCGCGTCCGCCTCACCACCGGGACGGATTACGGTCAGAGGTCTGACCGACGCGGCGAGCTGCGCCGCGGTTCGCGTGGATGCGATGGCCACGGACGCTGGCAGGCCCGCGGCCTCGGCGCGCGCCGCCAGGTCCTCGGCCACACGGCGCTCATCCCGATACAGCAGGCCGAACCCCGTCGCATCCAGACACACCGCGCCGGCGCCTCCGTCCTCCACCCGCGGCGACACGCCCAGCGCCACGTCGAGCAGTGCCGCCTGCGCCGAGGCCTCGCACACGGGGCTTCGCGCAACAAGCGTGAGACCTGGCGCTCGCGCCTGCGCTTCTGCAACCGCCATGAGGGGACGGACACCGGCCCGCCGGGCGGATGCGTTGGCATCGACGATGGTCAGAGCCGGCGACCGCCCGGCGACAACCGCGAGCGGATGGTGACGGAGCTCAGGGCGGCTGCGAAGAATCGCGGCCGCGGAAAACGACGGCACCACGAGGCTGGCATACCGATGGCGCATGCCCCCTCATCCTGCGCGGCGCGCCACCGCGCCTCGCCCGCCGATGACGGCCGGCGCGTGACCGAGATGGCTCAAAAGTCGACACGCCGGGTGACGACCCACCCAGACGGCTCGTGCACGCGACAGCCGGATGGTGACGGCCGCAGCGGTTCCCGCAAGGCCCTGATCAGCCAGAATGACGAGCGCGGTGGGGGTGCGCTCGACCGCGCGCTGCAGGCGGAGGTACGCCGCAACAGGCATGCGCCGCAAGCGCGAGCCCGACGCTCCCGCGAGATCGAGCACGACCACGCGCGCCCCCCCGCCCCGCACCACCGCGTCCGCAGCCTTGAACGCAGTCTCGACCTGGCCGCGGCACCGGACCCACAGCACCCGCGACAACCCGACACCGCCCCGCGCCGCTGACCAGGGGTCGAACGCGTCCGTCGCATCCACGTACACCGCGAGTTCCTGCCGACCCGTCACCTGCGCCAGCAGTGCCAGGACCAGGCCGGTCCGACCGGACGACGGCACGCCCGTCACCTCGGTCACGGCGCCCACCGGCACGCCGCCCCCCAGCCGGACATCCAATATCGGGATGCCTAGAGCAAGGCGCTCGCTCCCCGGATTCTCCAGCACGGTCCGCGACGGCAGCGCATGGGCGAAGCCCTCCGCGCGCAACAAGGATTCGAGCTCGGCACGAACGGTGAGGGACGACATGGTTGCGTACCAGGGGTCAACCGATCCTGCGATACACGGCAACGACCTTGCCTTGAATCATGGTGGATTCGGCGAGGGGGATCGGCTCGTAGTCCGGGTTCGCGGGGTCGAGCTGCCATCCGCCTTTCCGTCGCCGCAGCCGTTTGACCGTGGCCTCGTCCCCGATGAGCGCGACCACGATCTCGCCATCGTTCGCTGCCTGCTGCTGCCTGGCGATGACGCAATCGCCGTCCAGAATCCCGGCCCCCGCCATGCTCCAGCCTTTGACCTGAAGCGCGAAGAGCCGCGCGCCGCCGGCCAGGCGCTCGTCGACCCACACATGGTCCTCGATCCGCTCTTCGGCCAGGATCGGCTGCCCAGCCGCCACACGCCCCACCACCGGCACTGCCACGCCGTGGCACGACACGGCCCCGGCCCTGCCGGACCCGCTCACGATCTCGATCGCCCGCGACCCCCGAGCCGCGCGGCGGATGCGACCTTTGCGCTCCAGCGCCTTGAGATGACCGAACACCCCGGCCGGTCCGATGCCGAACCGCGCCCCGATCTCCCGCACCGTGGGCGGCACGCGGTGGGTGTGGATGTACTCCTGGATAAAGCGCAGCAACGCTTCTTGCCGTTTGGTGAGGCCGATCCGACTAGAGGATTTCACGGCGACACTATAGTGAACACTTGTTCACGAGTCAAGGGCCGACCAATCATCGACCGCAATCCCGGCAGCCCCGCGATCTGCTGGGATAGGAGGCAGCCGCTCGTCGCGTTGACGCGCGCTCCGGCGCGGTGCTAGCATCGGCCGGTGTCTACGACTCGCCGCAAACTCGGTCTCCTCCTCTCCACCGGCCCCGAGCACCCCAACCTCGACACCGTCACTCGCCTGTCGGAGACAGCATTGCGCCACGGCGACGACGTGTATCTCTATTTGATCGACGAGGGCACGCGTTGCCTGGACACCCCGCCCATCCAGCGCCTACCGGGCCAAGGGGCCAAGCTCTTCGTGTGCGCGTTCGGAGCGCAGAAGATGGGCGTGCCGATCGACGACCGCGCGACGTTCTGCGGCCTGGTCGTGCTCTCGGACATCATCAGCGGCTGCGACCGCTTTCTCGCGTTCAACTGATGCCGGATCGCCGCATCCTCGTGCTGATCACGGGCGACCCCATGACCAGTGCCCGACCCGGAGAAG
>JAVKJV010000082.1:0-10730 GCA_031458775.1 Candidatus Fervidifonticultor quartus
ATCTCACCGAGCAGCGGGACGCCGAGTTGCTCGGCGAGCCGCAGCCCGCCGCCGCGGCCGAACACGTCGATCGTCGGCCCGCCGGGGGTCGGCGTGAAGCCCGACATGTTCTCGACCACGCCGATCACGTCCATGTTCACACGCTCGGCCATCCGCGCGGCGCGCTGCGCCACGGCCGCGGCGGCGGGCTGCGGCGTCGTGACGATCAACATGCTCGCCTGCGGCAGGGTTTGGGCGATCGAGAGCGACACGTCGCCCGTGCCGGGCGGCAGGTCGATGAGCAGGTACTCGAGGTCGTCGCCCCAGTGGACTTCCTGGATGAAGGTCACCAGCGCCTTGTGCAGCATCGGACCACGCCAGATCACGGCCTCACCGTCGTTGGGCAGGAGGAACCCGATCGACATCACGCGGATGCCGTCGCGCTCGAGCGGGATCAGCATGTTGTCGATCGCCGTGGGCTGCCCCGACACGCCGAGCATTCGGGGGATCGAGAACCCGTAGACGTCGGCGTCAATGACCCCCACGATGCGCCCGTCGAGCGCCAGCGCCTGCGCCAGGTTGGCCGTCACCGTGGACTTGCCCACCCCGCCCTTGCCGCTGGCGATGGCGACGACGCGCGTGGGCGACTCCGCGGTGAGGAACGCGGGCTTCTTCTGCGGGTGCAACTCACCGCCGCGGAGCCGTGTAATCAGGCTCTGCCGCTGCTCCGGGCTCATGACCCCCAGGTTCACCGTCACATCGTGAACGTCGGGCAACGCCTTGACCCGGTCGGTGATCGACGTCGCAATCGTCTCGCGCAGCGGGCAGCCGCTGATGGTCAGCACGGCGTCGACGGTCACGTGACCGTCCCGGACCGTGACGTCCCGAACCATGTCGAGTTCCACGATGCTCTTGCGGAGTTCCGGATCTTCCACGTCGCGCAGGGCGTCGAGCACCTGCTCCTTGGTCGGGCCGTTCGTGCGGCGAACCATCGCGTGCCCCCTTCGGTAAGCGCGTCCTCAGTGTAGCATCATGCGGCCGGCGCGGGCGGACGCGGCGCGCCGCCGCGACGGCGCCGCCGGCGGCGTCGCCGCCGGCGGGTCTCGCCGGGCGCGGCGGCGTCCGGAGCCTTCGTCTCGGAGGCTCTCGCGGACGCCTCGTCCGCCTCGCCAACGCCCTCCTCGCCATCATCGGCCTCGCGCTCGTCCTCGTCGCCGGTGTCCACCGCCGCACCCGCCGCCCTCGCCGCAACGCGCCCCTCGGCCGCGCCGGGAGCGCGCCGCGGCACGACACGCACGAGATCGCGCTCCGCCGAGGCCTTGATCTTCGACAGCGTGCCGTCGATGTGCGCCGCGAGGATCTGTTGCACCGCGGTCTCCGAGAACAACACGATGCCGGGATCGACCGCGATCTGCGCGCGCAGGTCCGTGTCGCCGTCGACGTCCTTCATCTCATAGAGGCCGGAGAGCCCGCGCAGCGTCCCGCGGACCTGTTTGAACTCGATGCGACTCGGCGGCCGCAACACGACGCGCTGCACCGACGTCACGGGCAAGCCTCCGAAGAACCCGCGAAACTCCACGACCGCTGAGGCCTGCGAGCGCTCCAGCAGGTCGGCCGTCAGCCACAGGCCGGCATACCGCGGGTGCGACTCGAGGCGGCTCAGCAGTTGCCAGACCCGATGCAGCGGCGCACGAATCGCGCGGTGCCCTTCGACGCGTATCTCGCGATCCACGATCGTCTCCGGCTATCTCGCGGGCGACGCCGCGCGCACCTCGCGCACCAGCTCGACGATGCGGCCGTAACGGCCGAACGACGGCACCAGATACGCGCCCTGGACGCGGTCCCGCACGGCCAGCAGCAGATCGCGCGACAGGCGCAGGCCCAGATCCCGGCCGTCGCGAGAGGCGCGCATCTGCGCGCGCACGCCCTCGGGCACCACCATGCCGGGCAGTTCGTTGTGCAGGAACTCGGCGTGCCGCGAGCTGTACAGCGGCAGGACGCCGAGGAGCAGCGGCACCGGCAGCGGGCCGTAGCGGGCCAGGAACGCGTCGAGCGTCTCGGCTTCGAAGATCGGCATGGTGCAGATGAAGTCTCCGCCGGCGGACAGCTTCTTCTCGAGTCCCCGGATCTCCCGGCCCGGATCGCGGGCGGCCAGGTTGAGCGCGATCCCGACCAGGAAGCGCGTCGGTTCGCCGATCGCGTTCCCGGCCAGGTCGCGGCCCCGGTTGAACTGCTTGATCATGTGCACGAGCCCGGAGGGATGGATGTCGGAGACCGCGGTCGCCTGCGGGTAGTCGCCGGCCTGCGGGTGGTCCCCCCGCAGCACGAGCACGTTGTGAATGCCGAGCGCGTGTACCGCGAGCAGATCGGACTGCAGCCGGATCAGGTTGCGATCGCGCGTCGTGAAGTGCAGGATCGTCTCCATCCCGACCTCGCGCTGAATCCGCGCGGCCGTGGCCCAGGGACTCATGCGCAGCCGGGCCATCGGATTGTCCGCGACGTCCACCGCGTCCACGCCGGCCGCGCGCAGCCGCCGGCACTGCTCCAGTTCTTCGGCGTCGTTTGCACCCCGGGGCGGCGAGACCTCGACCGTGATGACGAAGCGCCGCCCGAGCTTCTGCGCGAGGCTCCCGGCCGGTTCGGCCGCGACGGCCGGCACAGGAGGCGGCGCGGGCATCACCGGCGCCTTGACCCGCACGCCGACCGATCGCAGTCCGGCGACCGCCACGTGCATCGCCGCGATGTGCTCGGGCGTGGTCCCGCAGCAACCGCCGACGATCGTCACGCCTGCGGCCACCAGCGCCGCGGCGTGCTCGGCCATGTAGCCCGGCGACGACACGTAGGCGAACCGGCCGCCGACGTACGCCGGCAGGCCCGCGTTCGGCATCGCCGAGAGCGGCACGCGGCTAATCGCGGCCATGCGCTCGAGGACGTCCACGATGCCCTGCGGTCCGACGCTGCAGTTGGCGCCGATGACCGCGACCCCGAGCGGCTCCAGCCGCGCCACGACTTCCTCGGGCGTATAACCCAGCAGGGTCCGGCCATCCTGCGCGAACGTCATCTGCGCGATGACCGGCACGCCGGTGACCTGCTGCACCGCTCTGACCGCGGCCGCGATCTCGTTGAGGTCCGAGAATGTCTCGAGCACGATGAGATCGGCCCCGGCCTCGGCGAGCGCCCGCGCCTGCTCCGCGAACACCGCGACCGCCTCGGCCTCGGGCAGGGATCCGATCGGCGCCATCTGACGGCCGAGCGGGCCGATCGACCCGGCCACCCACGCCGGCCGGTCGGCCTGCGCGATCGCCTCGCGCGCGAGGCGTACACCCGCCGCGTTGACAGTTCCGACCTCATCATCGAGACCATGGCCGGTGAGCTTCAGCCGGTTGGCGCCGAAGGTGTTGGTCTCAAGCATCTCGGCGCCGGCCTCGAGATAAGCCACATGAATCGCACGGACGAGATCCGGCCGATTGAGGTTCTGGGCCTCAAAGCAGTGATCGTAGGGCACACCACGCGCGTAGAGCATCGTGCCCATCGCGCCATCGGCGACGAGCGGCCGGTCCGCCAGCCGGGCAAGGAACGGATGCGACTCGGCCGTCACGGGCGCGCCCCGCCTTCCTCCAGCACGCTCCGCGAGATGATCGCCCGCTGGACCTCGCTGGTGCCCTCGCCGATCTCGCACAGCTTGACATCGCGGTAGAAGCGCTCGACCGGATAGTCCTTGACGAGCCCGTACCCGCCGTGGATCTGCACCGCCCTCGCCGCGGCGCGGGCCCCTGCCTCCGACGCGTACAACTTGGCCATGGATGACTCGGGCCTGAACGGCCGGTCCCTATCCGCCAGGTGCGCCGCGTGTTCGGTCAGCAACCAGGCGGCATCCAGTTCGGTCGCCATGTCGGCGAGCATGAACTGAATCGCCTGCAAGTCCGCGATCGGCTTGCCGTAGGCCTGGCGCGTCTGCGCGTAGTCCAGACTGGCGTCCAGCGCCGCCCGGCCGATCCCGACCGCCATCGCCGCGATACCGATGCGACCGCGCTCCAGCACGCGCATCGCCTGCCGGTAGCCGTCGCCGACCTCGCCGAGCCGCTGATCATCGGGCACCTCGCAATCCACCAGCCGGACCTCGGCGGTGTCGCTGCTGCGGACGCCGAGTTTGTCTTCCTCCTTGCCGACCTCCAGCCCGGGCGCGGCGCGTTCGACGACAAACGCGGTGATCCCGCGGCGCCCCGCGCCCGCGGCGGTCTGCGCCATCACGACGTAGAGACCGCCGACGGTGGCATTGGTGGCGAAGCTCTTGGTGCCGTTCAGCCGCCAGCGATCGCCGCGGCGCTCGGCCCGGGTGGTGATGGACGCCGCGTCACTGCCTGCGCCGGGCTCGGTCAGACACCAGACGCCCAGGGCGTCACCGGTGGCCAGCCGGGGCAGGAACCGGCGTCGCTGCTCGCCGTTGCCGAAGGCGGCGATATGACCGGCGCACAGCGAGTTATGGGCGGCGACCGATAGGGTCACCCCGGCGTCGCCCCAGGCCAGCGCCTCGATCGCCGTCGCGATCGCCAGCATCGACAGGCCTGTGCCGCCGTACTCGACCGGTACGGCCATACCGAGCAGGCCGAGTTCGGCCAGCCGTGGAATCAACTCGATCGGAAACCGGCCGGCGCGGTCCCACGCCGCCGCGTGTGGTCGCAGGGCCTCGCGCGCGAACGCGCGGATCGTCTGGTGAAGCAGCCGTTGCTCGTCCGATGCGAGCGCCTGCACGCCGCGCCTCCTCCCCTCGCGCGCTATCCTTTGACGACGCCGACCGGCCGCATTCGCGCCACACGCCGGCTCAGCCCGGCCGCGTGACACACGCCGACCACATCGGCCACATCCTTGTACGCGACCGGTGCCTCCTCCGCAAGCAGGCCGCGGTCGCGCGCCCGCACGCGGATGCCGGCGCGGCGCAACTCGTCGGCGATATCGCGACCGGCGAGGTGCCGCACCGCCGCCTTGCGGCCCAGCACGCGGCCGGCACCATGGCAGGTCGATCCGAAGGATTCGCGCATCGCCGCCTCTGATCCCACGGCCACGAACGAGTAGCGCCCCATGTCGCCCGGCACGAACACCGGCTGACCGACGTGCCGGTAGCGCGCGGGGACCTCGGCGTGACCGGCCGGGAAGGCGCGTGTCGCACCCTTGCGGTGAACACAGACCTGCCGCGCGCGGCCCTCGACCTCGTACTGCTCGATCTTCCCAATATTGTGCGCGACGTCGTAGACGAGCCGGATGCCCAGGTGCTCCCATGACTTCCCGAACATGCGCTCGAACCCCTCGCGTACCCAGTGTGTGATCAACTGGCGGTTGGCCCAGGCGAAGTTGGCGGCCGCGCACATCGCGCCGAAGTAGCGCTGGCCCTCCGGCGAGCGCAGCGGCATGCAGGCAAGCTGCCGGTCCACCAGGTGGATGCCGTGCTGCCGGCCGGCGCGCTCGCTCACGCGCAGGTAGTCGGTGCACACCTGGTGTCCGAGGCCGCGGGAGCCGGTGTGGATGAAGACGACGACCTGGCCCCGGTCGTCGATGCCCATAGCGCGCGCGGCCGCTGCGTCAAAGATCTGATCGACGATCTGCACCTCCAGGAAGTGGTTGCCCGACCCGAGCGTGCCGATCTGCCCCCGCCCGCGCTGCTTCGCCTCGTGGCTCACCGCGTCTGGATCGGCGGCGTCGAGCGCACCGCCGGCCTCGATGACCTCGAGATCGTCGGCGGCGCCGTAGCCCTGGGCCACGGCCCAGCGCGCGCCGCGCTTCAGCACCTGGTCGATCTCGCCCATACCGACCTTGACCCGTCCGCCCACACCCACGCCCGAGGGCACGGCGTGGAACAACGTGTCCACCAGATCGTCGAGCTTCGGCCGCAGGTCGGCCTCGGTGAGATCGGTTCTCAACAACCGGACGCCGCAGTTGATGTCGTACCCGACCCCGCCGGGCGAGATGATGCCCTCCTCGACGTCGAACGCCGCGACGCCTCCGACCGGGAACCCGTAGCCCCAGTGGATGTCCGGCATCGCCAGCGAGCGGCCGACGATGCCGGGCAGGGTGGCGACGTTGGCGACCTGCTCGAACGCCTGCTCCTCGCCCATCAGCCGGATCATGCGCTCGTCCGCGAAGATCAGCCCGGGGACGCGCATGCCGGCCTTGTACGTCGCCGGGATCTCCCAGCGATAGTCGTCGATCTTCTTGAGGATGTGCGTCCACTCGGTCGACATCACGCACCCGCCCCGCCGGCGGGCCAAGAAAAAAGGCCCCGCCTGCGCGTCATGGGGGGCCCGGGCCACCAGGAAGGACGATCGCTTAGAAGGGGACCGCCTCCACGACGCGGACTTCCGGAATCTCTTGCTTCAACATACGCTCGATGCCGGCCTGCAGGGTCATCATCGAGTGCATGCACCCGACGCACGCGCCGGCCAGCCGGACCTGGACGATCCCATCGGTGACATCGACCAGCTCGATGTCGCCGCCGTCGCCCTGCACGTAGGGCCGAATGGTATCGAGCACTTTCTCCACGCGATCGCGCAGGTCGCCCGTCTGTTGCTGTGTCCCGAGTTGGTCGGCCATCACCGTGTCCTCCTAGTTCTTCACCGACTCGTCGCAGGGGTCCGGCTCGCCGGACCCATCCCTCGTCTGGAACGAGTGCCCGCAGCCGCACGTCTCGACCGCGTTCGGATTGCGCACCGTAAACCCCTCACCGGCCACCGACCGCACATAGTCGATCTGCGCGCCGGCCAGTAGACGCGAGCTCATGGGGTCGATGACCAGTTCGACGCCGTGCTGGCTGATCACCTTGTCGCCGTCGCGCTGCTCGGAGTCGAACGCCATACCGTACGAGTATCCGTGACAGCCGCCCTTGGTGATGAACAGCCGCAGCCTGGCGCTCGGATCGTCTTGTGTCTTGAGAATCTCGGAGAGCTTGGCCGCTGCCTGCGACGTAATGCTGATCATGGCGCCTCCGCAAATTCTTGACCGTTTTCGTGATCAATTGTACACAGCCGCAGCCGATCAGGCAAGCGGCCGCACGATCACCTTGAGCGCGGGACCGGCGGCGCGCACCAGATCGTAGCCATGGGCGGCCTCGGCCAGCGACAGCCGGTGCGTGATCAGCGTCTCGACCGGCAGGCCGGCGCGCAGGAGGGCCAGCGCCTCGCGCGTGTCCGGCGGTCCGGCCGAGTAACTGGGCACCACGGTGATCTCACGAAAGAAGACGTCGTGTACCGGCAGCGGCCATCGGGCATCCGGGGGGGCCGGCGTGAACACGACCAGCGTGCCGCCGGGCGCGGTGCACGCCATCGCCGCGTTGAGCGCGTCAACCGTGCCCGGACCGACGACCACCACATCAGCGCCGTCGCCGCCGCTCACTTCGCGGATGCCGTCAGCCAACGGGACACTCCCGGCATCGACGACGGCGTCGGCGTAGCGCGCAGCGGCCTCCAGGCGCGCCGGCACGCGATCGGCGGCGATCACCTGCGACGGTTCGTATCGCGCGCGCACGAGCATCAGGTGCAGCAGTCCCATGACGCCAGCACCGAGCACGAGCACGCGGTCGCCGCGCCGCGGCGCGGCGCGGCGCAGGGACTTCACAACGCAGGCCAGTGGCTCGATGAACGTCGCGACCTCGTCGGAGACCTCGGGCGGAACAACGAGGGTATCGTGGGCGACCGCGCGGGCATTGGCCACGGCGTACGTCGCCAGCCCGCCCGGAATCAGCCGTCGCGGCCGCCACGCCGCGCACTGCACGTAGTCGCCGCGCCGGCAGGCCCGGCAGGCGAGGCACGGCGCATGATGGTGCACGAACACCCGGTCGCCGGTGCGGTACGGCGCGCCGGCTCCGGCCTGGACGACCTCGCCCACGGCCTCGTGGCCGAGCGGCACCGGCGCTTTGCGCGCGACGTACCAGTCCATCACCTCGCCCGGGCATAGCCCGCACGCGGTGATGCGCAGCAACAGGTCACCGGCCGCGACCGCGGGTAGCGGCACGTCCTCGATGCGGAGATCGCGCGGCGCGTGGAAGACAACGGCCCGGGCGAAACGCGGGGCGGTTACAGCCATGCCTCGCCGTCCGGCAACACCCCGTATTTCAGCCCGGCGCCACGGTCGAGGTCATCGAAGACCTGTCGGATGCCCGCCAGCGCCCGGAGCCCGGTGATGAGATCGGCGGGCCTGACCGCGCCCGACGCCAGGAGTCGCAGGGCCTCGCGGACGTCCGACGTCGTGTAGTGAAACGCGCTGACCAGGTCGACTTCGCTGTAGTGCAGCCGGGTGGCGTCGTATGCGGGTTCGCTGCCGGCGGGCAGCCCGCCGAACAGCAGCACGCGGCCGCCAGGAGCGACCCAGTGCGGCACGGCCCGCCAGACGTCCATCGCCCCCGTACACTCGATCACCACGTCCGGACCGCCCTCGGTCATGTGTCGCAGCGCCTCCGCCACGTCGCCGTCGCGCGTGCTGATCGCGGCGGTCGCGCCGGCCTGCCGCGCGCGCGTCAGCCCCTCCGGGCGACGGCCGACGGCGATCACGTCGAGCCCGCGCCGCCGGGCTTCGTGCACGTGCAGGAGCCCGATCGTCCCCAGACCCACCACGGCCACGACGCCGCGGTCCACCGTCCCGAGCCGGGCCCATCCGTGCAACACGCACGCCAGCGGCTCCAGGAACGCGGCCTCGAGGTAGGAGAGGTGCTCGGGCTTCTGGAAGAGATGCTGCCGCACGATGCGAGACGGCAATCGCAGGTAGTCGCCGTACGTGCCCAGCGCGATCTCGTCGAACTGGGTTTCACACAGGTTGTCGTGCCCTCGACGGCATGCGCCGCACCGCCCGCATCCCGCGGTGGGCACGAACACCACGGGCTGGCCGGGCGCGAAGCCCTCCACGCCATCACCGATGCTGGCAATGTCGCCGGTGCCCTCGTGACCGAACGGCCCGAACCCCAGCCGTGGGTGGCCCCGCCGGTACGTCTTGAGATCGGTGCCGCAGGTCAGCGCGGCCCGGATGCGGACGACGACTTCACCGGGCCCGGGAACAGGAACCGGGAGCTCGATGAGATCGAGCGCGCGTGGCCCGCGCAGTATCGCCTGTCGCATGCAACCGCTGGTGCCCGGTGACTACGAGCCGGCGCCGCGCTCCGTGGGCAGGCGCCGGTTCGTCCACTCCATGATTCCACCGGAGAGGTTGAGGACCTTCGTATACCCGGCCCGCTGCAGCGACTCAACCGCGCGCCCGCTGCGGCCGCCGACCGCGCAGTAGATCACGGCATCGCGCCGGGGATCGATCTCCGACATCCGCGAGGACAGATCGCCGAGGGGAATCAGCACCGCGCCCGGGATGTGGCTGGCCGCCCACTCCCAGGGTTCGCGTACGTCGATCAACTGGGCGCCAGCGGCAATGAGACGCCGCGCCTCGTCTGCATCGACTTCGGGGACCGTGGTCTCAACCGGTGCGGCGGCGTGCTCCGTACGCCCGGGCAGCCCGCAGAACGCCTCGTAGTCGATCAGGTGCGTGATCGTCGGCTGGTCGCCGCAAACCGGGCACGCCGCGTTGCGGTGCCAGCGGAGCGTGCGCACCTCGCCGGCCAGCGCGTCGACGATCATCAACCGGTTTGCGAGGGTCTCGCCGACGCCCAGGAGGATTTTGATCGCCTCCATGGCCTCGAGCGATCCCATGAAGCCGGCCACCGCGCCCACGATGCCGCCCTCGGCGCACGACGGCACCGAGCCGGGCGGCGGCGGGGTGGGAAACAGGCAGCGATAGCACCCTCGACCGGGCAGAAAGGTCGTGGCCTGGCCTTCCCACTTGAGGATGCTGGCATCAACAAGCGGCTTCCCCAGCATCACGCAGGCATCGTTGACCAGGTAGCGCGTCGGAAAGTTGTCGGTGCCGTTCACGACCACGTCGTGCGGACCGATGATCTCGAGGGCGTTGTCTGACGAGAGCGTCGTTTGATACGGCACGACCGTGACGTCGGGGTTCACGTCTTCGAGCGTCCGGCGCGCCGACTGGGTCTTCGGACGGCCGATGTCGTGCGTGAAGTGGATGATCTGGCGGTGCAGGTTCGACAGCTCGACGCGGTCGCCGTCGACGACGCCGAGCGTCCCCACGCCGGCGGCGGCCAGGTACAGTGAGACCGGGGATCCCAGTCCTCCGGCGCCGACGACCAGCACTTTGCTGTTGAGCAGACGCCGCTGCCCGGCGATCCCCATCTCGTCGAGAATGATCTGCCGCGAATACCGCGTGAACTGCTCCTTGCTCAACAGCGGCGCAGAGGTCCGCTCGGTCTGAATGGCCATGCCGATCCCCCTGTGTGGCGATGACGCGGGAACTGTGCGCGTTATTCCTTAGCGTGCCATGGGGTGTGCGGGGTGTCAACCGACGGCGACAATGCTATCATGGGTCACGATCGTCGAGGCACACGTGCCGGAGGCCAGCGTGGATTCCATGTACGACGTCACCATCATCGGTGCCGGCCCGTCGGGGCTCTTCGCCGCGTACTACGCCGGCTTCCGCGGCCTGTCCGTCAAGATCATCGACAGCCAGCCCGACCTCGGCGGCCAGGTGACGGCGCTCTATCCCGACAAGCACATCTACGACGTCCCCGGGTTCCCCAAGGTGCTCGGGAAGGAGCTGGTCGCCAACCTCGTCGAGCAGGCGATGCAGTACCAGCCGGCCGTCGTCCTCAATGAGGAGATCCGCTCGTTCGAGCGGCTGCCCGACCGCACGTTCCGATTCACCGGCACCAG
>JAVKJV010000083.1:0-10479 GCA_031458775.1 Candidatus Fervidifonticultor quartus
GTGCGTCCCTCGACGCTCGCCCACGCCAGGAGGACCGCGCCGGTACCGGTGCCCAACACCAGGGCGAAGACGTCCGGGTCTCGGACGAGATAGCCGGTGAACGGCTGTCGCAGGGTCACCTCAGCCGCCTGTAGGACGGGCGTCCCGACGTCCTCTGCGAAGACTCGCTCGACGCCGGCCGCCTGCGCGACGCCGAAGACCCGCGCCCACAAGCCGGACGCGTGGTCGCCTCGGCGACTGGGGTCCACGCCCCAGTCGAGCCAGATCGCCTTGCCCAGAGGTTTCAAGCGTACCGCCAGGACCGAGAGCGGTCGCAGCAGGCTCTCGGGTTCGACACCACGCGGCGTCAGGGACACGGCGTCAAAGGCGCCCGGCGCACTCTGCGCGACACGGAGCACAAAGCTGAGGTCGATGCCCGAGGGTGTCGCCATGGCCACCCGCGCGCGTGGGTCTACGGCGAGCAGGCGGCCGCGAGCCGCGCGCAGCAAGGCCACGTACTCCGACCCGGTGCCGCGAAACTGGGGCAGGCCGAGTTGCGGCCAGACCTGCCACTCGGAGACGCGACCCCGGTAACGCTCCGCGACGGCGGTCACAAACCGCTCCCAGTCCTGCACGTCGCGGGGTGGCTGACGCGAGTAGACGTCGGGCCTGGTGAGGTCCGCGCCGCTACCAATGCTGGCCCTGCGCGGCGTATGCGCGAGCACCACTACCGGCGCCGCCCGCTCGCGGACCGCTGTGGCGACGAGGCGGTCCAGATGCGACCACGACGTCTGGCCGCGCTGCGGCTCGATGACGCTCCAGTCGGCCAGAATCTTCACCGCACGGATCTTGGCCGCGGGCACGGCGGGGCGGGTCGGGTCCAGAGAGGCCGTCCCAAGTTGCGGAATCGTGCCCAACGGCGCCGGGACGGCCGGGTGGCCCGGGGCGCTGGGCGCCGCGGGCTGCTGGCCCAAGCCGGGCCGCACAACCACCACGAGCGCCAGCAGGACAACGGCCAGCATGCCCAGTGGTCTCCCAGGCGCTTGGGGTGCAGACACAACCCGTGCACTTCGGCGTGCCGGCGCCGGTCCCTCGCGGACGGTCCCTCGCGGAGAGGAAGGCGTGGCGACGGGTTGAATAGAAGCGCCTTGTTGTTGTCATCTGCAGGTTCTTCGAGGAGGCTCACGATGTGGACACTCCCGCGTGCCATCACGGTCGTCGCAGGCGCGGGCGAGGGCGCGACCGACCTCAACGCATTCGACCATGCGCTGATGGACGCCGGCATCGCCAATCTGAACTTCTTGCGCGTCACGAGTATTTTCCCCATGGGGGCGAAAGTCGTCCCCATGCGACCCTTCACTCCCGGCCTGCTGATGCCGGCGGTCTACGCGCGGATTAGCCGGCACACGCCGGGGGAGCGCATCGCCGCGGCCGTCGGCGTCGGCATCGGTGAGGAGGGCTGGGGGCTCATCATGGAGCACTCGCACACCGGCAGCGCGGACAACGCCGAAGAGATCGTTCGCGCCATGGTCGCCGAGGGCATGGCCGCGCGCGGGCTGCGCACGAAGGAGATCGTGATCGCCAGCAAGGATCACGTCGTGAAGCGCATGGGCTGCGTCGTCGCCGCCGTGCTGTTCTGGCCGGACTGATGGAGGACGCTACGGTGCCCGACCACGAGTGGATCACCGACATCGGCGGGGAGAGTTTCGCGCACGTGTACCGCGTGGACCGGCTCCTGCACGACGCCCGGTCGCCCTACCAGCGTGTCCGCGTCATCGAGAATGCCGACTTCGGGCGGATGCTGATCCTCGATGAGGCCGTGCAGACCACCGAGCGCGATGACTTCATCTACCATGAACTGCTGGGCCATGTGCCCCTGTGCACGCACCCCGCGCCGAAACGCGCGCTCGTCATCGGTGGCGGCGATGGCGGGCTACTCCGCGAAGTCCTCCGGCAGCCACTTGAGCACGCCACTATGGTCGAACTCGACCGCGCGGTCGTGGACGCCACACTGAGGTTCATCCCGTCGGTCCCGGGAAACGTCTACGACGACCCGCGCGCACGCCTGCTGATCCAGGACGGCATCGTGTTCGTGCGTGAGACCGCGGAGCGCTTCGACGTCGCCATGGTTGATTCAACCGACCCCAGCGGTCCGTCGCTCGGCCTGTTCTCCACCGAGTTCTACGGCAACATGGCGCGCGTACTCGGCCGAGCGGGCGTCCTGGCGGTGCAGAGCGGCTCGCCCCTCTACCAGCAGGATCTCGTGCGGATGGTGCGGCAGAACATGACGCCGCACTTCCGGTTCGTGCGCACGTACCTGGGCACGGTGCCGACCTATCCCGGCGTCCTCTGGACGTTCACCATCGGCTCGCAGGCCCGTGATCCGGTGAGTCTGACGGAAGATGAGATCGCGGCGCGACTCCGGGGTGTGGCCACCCGGTACTACACGCCGGCCGGCCACGCCCGGCTGTTCGACCTGCCGCCGTTCCTGAGAGCGGACCTGGGTCTGGACTAGCCGGGTCGCGCACGATGCCCTTTCTGGCCGCCCGCCCCCATCGCGCGCCAGCCGCGGTCGTGCTCGGTGCGCCATATGACCGGACCGCCACGCACCGGCGCGGCGCGCGCCTGGCGCCGTCGGCCATCCGCTGGGCCTCGGACGGCATCGAGACGTACAGTCCCGTGCAGCACGGTGACCTCGACGACCTGGCGCTTGCGGATGCCGGCGACCTCGACCTGTCCACGCTGGCGCCGGCGGCGATGGTCGAGCGGGTGCGCGACGCGGTCGCCGCAACGACGGGGCTCCCCTGCCTGCTCGGCGGCGAGCACACGGTCACCGTCGGCGCGGTGTCGGCGCTCGCCGACCGGCATCCGGGGCTTTCGCTCGTGGCGCTCGACGCGCACCTCGATCTGCGCGACGACTACGGCGGCGAGCGGTGGTCCCACGCCGGCACCCTGCGGCGCATCGGCGACCGCCTGGGGCTCGACCGGATCGTCGTGCTCGGCGCCCGGTCGGGAACGCGCGACGAATGGGGCGTCGCATCATCGCTGCGGTACTGCGGTCGGACCGGCGCCCTCCCCACCGAGGTCTGGCGGACCTTGCGCGATCGCCCGCTCTACCTGTCCGTGGACGTTGACGGATTCGATCCCAGTCTGGCGCCGGGTACCGGCAACCCCGAACCGCTCGGCCTCACTGTGGACGACTTCATCACAGTGCTCTCGGTGATGCGCGAGGGCCGCGTGGTCGGCTGCGATGTCGTGGAGGTCTGCCCGCCGTTCGATCCCTCGGGCCAGACCGCGATGCTGGCGGCGTGGCTCGTGCGGGAGATGCTGCTGGCCTTCGCGCGCTGACCGGACACGTCCCCCAGGCGAGGACGATCCCCCGGGAACTGCGCTCAGGGCGACTCGCACGCGCACGGGCTGACGCCGCACTTGGGGCAGCCGAAGGCATAGCGACCGGCCGCGCGCTCGACGTCAACACCGCAGAGTGAGGCCACGGTTACGGTCCAGGCGAGGACGTCGCCGATCTCTTCGGTCAGCCGGTGAGGCTCGCGGTCGCGAATAGCCCTCGCCAGTTCGCCGATCTCTTCCACCAACCAGCGAAACGTCGCGTCCATCCCCCGCGCCCGGTCCCGGGAGCCGTAAGTCGCGTCGATGACCTGCTGAAACTCGCGGAGGGTCACGGCCGCGCCTGGCGCAGCGCCGAGGCCACCCCGGTCAACTCGGCGAGCGACAGCGGGCCGACCAGCGTGAACCGCGTGCCGCCGGACTGCCACACCAACAGCCGCATGGCGCCCACCACCATCGTACGCGCGTCGGCTGAGAGGCCGACAACCGGGTCACCCCGTCCCGACGGCCCGAGCCGCGACGCCGGTGCCAGAAACAGCGCCAGGATCCTGACGCCATCGGAGTAGTGCAGGTGTGCGGCCGTCACCGGCCCGTCGCGGATCGGCGCGCCGCCGAGCAACGCAAACCCACCGGGCAGGCCGGCTGGCGCGATGACGGGGAACCCGACCTGTTCGGATAGCGCGGCGGGTGCGAGCAGCGCGGACGGGGGCAACTCCTGCCCAATGACGCGGGCGCCGGCAGGCAGACGCGGCTGGAACAGCGCGGTCGGCAGGTTCAGCACGAAGCTGATGCGCGTGAAGTACGCCGTGGCAATCAAGCCTTCGTCGGGATCGCGCTCCTCGGATCGAAGCGGCACGCCGGTAAACCGGTCGATCCACATGCGTCGCTCGCGCCGGCCACGGTGCGGCCAGAGGCTGAGCACGACCGTCGGCCGGCCGATGACCTGTTCGGTGCCCAGCACACGCACGCGGTAGCGATCGGCTGGGAGCCTGGCTGGCGCGTCAGACGGGACCGCCATGGTCGGCCCGATGAACGCCATGTTCAGCCGGGGTTCGTAATGCCAGGTGCGCACCCCGTCGTCAATGATGAGCCGTCCGGCCACGCCGTCGGGCGACAGGAACTCCAGCCGGGTGCGGCCGGGCCGCTTGTGGGCCTCGTTCACCGTGATGGTCTCCATGAGACTGCCGCGCAGCACGGAAAGGATCTTGGTTCCCTCGTAATCGACAATCTGCGGGGACAGGGCCGCGTGGCGCATCACCTCGTGGACCGTCACCCCGCCCAACACAGCCGGCCGCACCTCGGGCGACAGCATCGGCGGCGGCGGTCCGGCGGCCGCCGGCAGCGCCGCGGCCAGGCAGAGCACCAGGACGGCGACGGGCCGACGCGTCATCGGACCGGGCCCCTCGGCTCTTCCCCGATCAATCGCAGATTGGCGTCGGAAGAGACCAGGCTGATGTACGCGCGGTCCATGAACGGGTCGTCGGCCGCCGACTGCACCGCGGACCGAATGAACACGTCAGGGCTCACCTCGGCCGCCCGGAGGCGGTCACGGTAGCCGTTGACGACCGGCACCGCAACCAGGATCGCGACCAGCACCGAGGTGGCGCCGACCAGCGCGGGCCGGGGCCAGACCGGCCGGGGCCAGGTGAACCACCGTGGCCGCGGCTGCTCGAGCCGCTGCAGGATGGCCGCCTCAAGGTCGGGCGGCGCCTCGACGTCCCGCAGCCGACCCAACAGGCGCTTCGTGTCGCGCAGCGCCTCCAGTTCGGTGCGGCAGGAGGCGCAGGCGTCCAGGTGCTCGCGCACCGTGCGCGTCTCGTCCGGCGTCAGTTCACCGTCGAGATAGGCAGACAGTTGACGGGCGATGCGGTCCACGCGGCTCATCCCTCCGCCAGGCTTGCGCGGATCGGCGCCAGCACGTCACGCAGCGCGCGGCGGGCGCGGTGCAAGCGCGACTTGACGGTACCGATCGGCACGTGCATCATCGTCGCAATCTCCTCGTACGCGTATCCCTCGACGTCCGCCAGGACGATGACCATCCGCAGGTCCGGCGAGAGCCCCAGCAGCGCCTGCTGGATACGGCGATCGACCTGCGCGTCCAGCACCGCGCGCTCGAGGTCGGCCTCCGGGTCGGCCCGCTCGCGGACCAGCTCTCCTGACGATGTCGTGAGCGGTTCATCGAGCGAGTGCACACGCCGACCGCGCCGGCGCCGCAACAGGTCGATGTGTAAGTTCGAGACGATACGATACAGCCATCCCTCGAGCTGCGCTTCGGGATCGATCCGGCGCCACGCGCGCCAGACGCGGATGAACGCTTCCTGCGACAGGTCACGCGCATCGGCCTCGCTCCCGGTCATCCGGTAGGCGATCGCGTAGACGTGGCGACTGTATCGTGCGACCAGCCGCTCGAACTGGGCCCGATCGTCCTCCGAGTAGGCTGGCCGCTCTGATTGCCGGCTTGCTGCCACGCGCCACCTGCGGCCGCCGGGATCCCTCAAGTGTTGGTACGGCGCTGAGGTCTATGGAGTTCCGTCATCGAGCCGCACGAACGGCTCGACCCGGCGATAGAGCCTCGGACCGATGCCCTGGACCTGTTGCAGGTCTTCGAGGCGGCGAAACAGGCCCCTGGCCTCGCGAAACTCCACGATCCGGCGCGCAAGCACCGGTCCGACCCCGGGCAGACGCTCAAGGTCCTCTGCGGTCGCGGTGTTGACGTTCACCGTCACGGCCGTCTCCCCTGCCGCGCCTTGGGCTCCCTGCTGCGCCGCCGGGTTGACGCGGCGTCGCGCCTGGACCTCGGGGGCCGTCTGGGCTCCGGACGGACGAGCGGCGCGCGCGGCCGCCATGGCCTGCCGCTCGGCCGCCATGGCCTCAGCGTACGGGTACGGGGGCTGCGCGATCCGCGGAATGACCACGCGGTCGCCGTCGCGGAGCACGGCGGCGAGGTTCACCTTCTTGAGGTCGGCAATCAGCGTCGGCCCGTGGGCGGCAAAGACGGCGTCCTGTACCCGGCTGCCGGCCTTGAGGACGTAGAGCCCGGGCCAGACGACTTCTCCAACCACGTGCACGCTGATCATCGTCGCCGCCGGCGGCGACGAGATCGCAACCGGCGGGGGCACGCGGTGCGCCCACAGCACACTGACGACGCTCAGCGCGCCCGCTGCCGCGAGTCCTCCCAGCGCCAGCACCTCCGGCCGCCGCAGGTCGCGTAACGACACCGCCCTCCCTCCCGCCGGGTCATCGGCACGGACGAAGGCGGTGTGCAGGACTCGGGCTTACGTGACGACGACGTTGACCAGACGACCGGGCACGACGATGACGTCCGCCACGCTCTTGCCGTTCAAATACTGCTGCACTTTCGCGCTGCCCAGCGCCAGTTCGCGGGCCTCGGCGTCGGAGATCCCGGCGGCCACCTCGATGCGATCGCGCACGCGCCCGTTCACCTGCAGTACCAGGGTGATCCGCTCAGCGGTGGCCTTCTGCGGATCGTAGGCCGGCCAGGGCTGCGTGTGCACGCTGTAGGGCTGCTTGAGGTGCTCGACCCAGAGTTCCTCGGCGATGTGCGGGCACAGCGGCGCCAGCAGCGAGACGAATGTGCGCAGGGCCTCCTGCCAGAGCGGTCCGTCGGCCAGCGGCCCGCCCTTGGCGCGCTGGAGCACGTTGCTGAACTCCATCAGCGCGGCGATCGCGGTGTTGAACCGGAAAGCCTCCAGGTCGTCCGTGACCCGGCGGATCGTGTGATGGATCCAGTAATCCAACTCGCGCTCGCTCGGGCCGGCATCGCCGGCACCCGCAGCCGGCTTGGGCGGCTCGGCGACGAGAGTCCAGACGCGGTTCAGGAACCGCGCGATCCCATCGATGCCGCGGGTGTTCCACGGTCCCCCCTCGTCCCAGGGGCCGATGAACATCAGGTAGGCGCGCAGCGTGTCCGCCCCGTACTTCTGAACTACATCGTCGGGATTGACGACGTTGCCCTTGGACTTGCTCATCTTGTTGCCGTCGGTCCCCAGGATCGTACCCTGGTTGAACAGCCTGATCATCGGCTCATCGAAAGCGACCAGGCCCATGTCGCGCATGACTTTGGTCCAGAATCGCGTGTAGAGCAGGTGCATCACGGCGTGCTCGACCCCGCCGGTGTATTGATCCACGGGCAACCAGTACCGGGCCTTCTCCGGCTCGAACGGGCCGGCGTCGTAGTGCGGGCTCACGTACCGGTACTGATACCACGACGAGTCGATGAACGTATCCATGGTATCGGTCTCGCGCCGCGCCGGCTCGCCGCACCGCGGGCACCTGACGTTGAGGAAGCCCTCGTGATAGCGCAGCGGCGACTCGCCGGTCGGCCGGAACTCTGCGTCCTCGGGCAGGCGCACCGGTAGGTCGTCGTACGGCACCGGCACCACCCCGCACCGATCGCAGTAGATGATCGGGATCGGCGTTCCCCAGTATCGCTGCCGGCTGATGAGCCAGTCATGCAGCCGGTAGTTGACCCGGCGTTCGCCGATGCCGCGACGCACCATCTCGTCGGCGATCCGCTGCCAGCCCTCCTGCGACGACAGCCCGTCGAAGGGTCCGGAGTTCACCATCGTGCCCTCGCCGAGGTAGGCCTCACGCAGCGACTGCCCATCCCACCCCGGCGGCGCGATGACCACCGGAATTGGCAGGCCGTACTTGCGTGCGAAGTCGAAGTCGCGGACGTCGTGCGCCGGCACGCCCATGATGGCCCCGGTGCCATAGGTCACCAGGACATAGTCGGCAATGTAGATGGGCACCGGGGCCTGATTCATAGGGTTCACCGCATAGGCCCCGATGAAGACCCCGTCGCGTTCTTTCTCCGTGGACAGCCGCTCGATGTCGGACTCGCGCGCAGCCTTGAACTTGTAGGCCTCGACGGCACGCCGGTGCTCCGGGGTCGTCAGCTCGTCAACCAGCGGATGCTCCGGCGCCAGCACGCAGAACGTCATCCCGAACACGGTGTCGGGCCGCGTCGTGAACACGCGGAACGACGTGTGCGGCCGGCCGGCGACGGGGATCGCGAACTCGACGCCCTGGCTGCGGCCGATCCAGTTGGTCTGCAGCACCCGTACGCGCTCGGGCCACTCGATCTTCGAGAAGTCGAGCAGTTCGTCGGCGTAGGCCGTGATCTTCAGGAACCACTGCTCCAGGTTCTTCTTGACTACCGGCGTGCCGCAACGCTCGCAGACGCGCTCGTCACCGACGACCTGTTCCCGCGCCAGCGTCGTGTTGTCCTTGGGACACCAGTCCACCGGCGCGAGCGCCCGATAGGCCAGGCCCTTCTCGTACATCTTGAGGAAGAACCACTGGTTCCACTTGTAGTAGCCGGGGTCGCAGGTGACGACTTCCCGTGCCCAGTCCCACATCGCGCCCATGGAGCGCAACTGTCGGCGCATGCGGGCGATGTTGTCCATGGTCCAGGTGTAGGGGTGGATGCCCCGTTCGATGGCCGCGTTCTCCGCGGGCAGGCCGAACGCGTCGAAGCCGATCGGCAACATCACGTTGAATCCCTGCCGGCGCTTGTACCGCGCGATCGCATCGGACGGCGCCATCGGGTACCAGTGGCCCACGTGGAGGTCGCCCGACGGGTACGGGTACATCGTCAGCAGGTAGAACTTGGGCCGCGGATCGTGGTCGCGGGCGTGGTGTAGCCCGTCGGCTTCCCACTTCGCCTGCCACTTGGTCTCGATCGACCCGGCCTCGTACCGCATCGCCTCTCCCTCCGTCGCGCGCCGGGCGGTTCAGTCGCCGGCCACCGCCGCGGGCACCGGCGTCAGCCACCCGTGCCGGTCCGGGATCCGGCCCTCCGTGATCCCGAAGAACTCGTCCTGCAGCCGCTGCGTGATCGGGCCGCGCCGGCCGGCACCGACCGGCTGCCGGTCCACCGACCGGACCGGCGTGATCTCCGCCGCCGTCCCGGTGAAGAACACCTCGTCGGCGACGTAGAGCAACTCACGGGGCAACGCCATCTCGCGCACCTCGATGCCGAGATCGTGGCAGAGCGTCATGACCACGCCACGCGTGATCCCGCCCAGGATCGAGGCCGCGAGGGGCGCCGTGTACACCACGCCGTCGCGCGCGACGAACAGGTTTTCACCGCTCCCCTCGCTGAGATGCCCGTGGACGTCGAGGGCGATGCCCTCGGCGAAGCCGTTGTCCGCGGCTTCCATCACGACGAAGGCGGAGTTGACGTAGTTGCCGCCGATCTTGCCCATGCCGGGATGTGTGTCGGGCGCCATCCGCCGCCAGGAGCTGACCATGACGTCCACGCCCTGTTCCACGGCCTCGGGGCCGAGGAGCCGACCCCACTCGATCGTGATGATCGCCACATGCACCGGGCACGTGCGCGGATCCACGGCCAGCGACTCGACGCCCCGGAACACGACCGGCCGGATGTAGCACGCGCGATGGCCGTTGGTGCTCACGGTCTCGAGGATCGCGCGAGCGATGTCGTCCCGCGTGTACGGCAGCGCCATCCGGAAGATCCGGCACGAGTCCTCGAGGCGCCGCACATGCGGGTCCAGGCAGAAGACGGCCGGACCGGTCTTGGTCGCGTACGCTCGGATGCCCTCGAACACGCTCGACCCGTAGTGCACGACGTGCGCGGCCACGTGCACCTTCGCGTCGTCCCATGGGACGAGCGCGCCGTCCATCCAGATGCGACTCGACGCCTTCACCCGCGTCCCCCCCTTGAATGACAGAACGCCGCCTCGTCCTAGGGACGAAGACGGCCTCCGCGGTACCACCCCGGTTGACAGACGCCGGAAACGTGGTGGACCAGAGGGGAATTGAACCCCTGACCTCCCGCACGCCAAGCGGGCGCTCTCCCGCTGAGCTACTGGCCCACGCGCCTGTCCGCTCGCTCCCGTATCGTGGGCCGACGGTGGACACTGCGGCGCCTTGCGCCGGTCGTGTCCACGGCTCTCGGACGAGTTCGGCCGCGCTGCCCGTCGGTTCTCACCACTCCCCGACTCTCTCCGCGACAGCGCCCCGGCCTACTGCTCCCGATCATTGCCGGTATGCGATGGGCGTCACGGCCCATCAGTCGGATTATAGGTGCGCGCCTGAAGCAGCGTCAACCACGCTGCAGGCGACCGCGACACGCGCTGCGAAGACACCGGAGGACACCCTCGACGGAGG
>JAVKJV010000084.1:0-10205 GCA_031458775.1 Candidatus Fervidifonticultor quartus
CCCGAAGTGACCACGAGCCGGTTGCGGCGTTTGCTGCGGTTGGGAAAGAGGGAGGACGCGTGATGGCTCGACCGATCACTCCCGAAGAGACCGCGCACGTCGACGAGCTCGTGGCCCGCGGGCGCGCGGCGCTCCAGGCGTTCGAAGGCGCGACGCAGGAACAGGTTGACCGGCTCTGCCGGGCGGTGGCGTGGGCGGTGGCGAACGAGAAGACCTTCACGCGGCTCGCCCACATGGGGGTCGAGGAGAGCGGCATGGGCGACCCCGAGAGCCGGGTCGGGAAGCGCTTCAAGATCATGGGCATCCTGCGGGACGTGCTGCGGCAGAAGAGCATCGGCGTCATCGAAGAGCTTCCGGAGAAGGGCATCGTCAAGTACGGCAAGCCGGTGGGCCTCATCGCCTCGCTCGTCCCCACCACCAACCCCGAGTTGACGCCGCCCGGCGTGGCCATCTTCGCCGTCAAGTGCCGGGATGCGGTCATTTTCTCCCCGCACCCGCGGAGCAAGAACACGACCCGCGAGACGGTTGAGATCATGCGTCGGGCCCTGGCCCGCGAAGGGGCGCCGATCGACCTGCTGCAGTGCCTCGAGCGTCCGAGCATCCCCGCCGCCCAGTACTTGATGACCCAGGTGGACATGGTCCAGGCCACCGGCGGGCGCGACATGGTCAAGGCCGCGTACAGTTCAGGGACGCCGGCCTACGGTGTCGGCGCCGGCAACTCGACGATGGTCATCGACGAGACCGCGGACGTCGCCGACGCGGCCCGCAACACCCGGATCAGCAAGACCTCCGACTTCGGTTCGGGCTGCTCGGCCGACGGCAATCTCATCGTCGAGACCCGCATCTACGAGGCGCTGCGCGACGGCCTCGTGGCGGAGGGCGGCCACCTCGCGACACCCGAGGAGGCCGCGAGGCTGCGAGTGGTCCTCTGGGATGCCGAGGGCCGCCGTCTGCCGGATACGATCGCGATCTCGGCCCAGAAGCTGGCCGAGAAGGCCGGTTTCGAGATCGCACCGGATCGGCGCTTCTTCATCGTCGAGCAGACGGAGATCGGACGGCACAACCCGTTCAGCGCAGAGAAGCTCGGCGTCGTCCTGTCGATGTTCCGCTACTCCGGCTTCGACCAGGCGCTCGAGATGGTCACGGCCATCTTCGAGGTCGGCGGCAAGGGCCACTCTTGCGGCATCTACTCGTTCGACGACGACCACATCGACCGGCTGGCGCGCGTCGCGCCCGTGAGCCGGATCATGGTCCGCCAGCCGCAGTCGAAAGCGAACGCCGGCGCCTTCAACAACGGGATGCCGATGACCTCGAGTCTCGGGTGCGGCACCTGGGGCGGCAACATCACCTCGGAGAACATCCACCTCAAGCACTACATGAACACCACCTGGGTGAGCCGTCCGATCCCCGAGGATCGGCCGTCCGAGCAGGAACTCTTCGGTGAGTTCTATGGGACGCCCGTCGACTGACGGTCTGTCCTTGAGGCGGGCGCTCAGCCTGAGGACAGCGAGCCCTGAGCGTGTTCATGGAATGGTGACGAGGAGGAGTGCGCGATGAGCGTTACGCAGCAGGCCGGTATCAAGGTAGTCCGGACGTACGCCGATGGTCGGGCATATTGGATCGGACTCGACAACCCCGGGTATCGTCGCAAGGTCTTCCGGACCGTGGACAAGGAGCTGTGCGGATCCGAGCACCTGGTGGCCGGGATCACGATCTTTCCGCAGGGCGAGGCGAGTTCGCTGCACGATCACCCCGAGTCCGAAGAGATCAACGTCGTCCTGTCAGGGCACGGGGAGGTCGTCGGCGCCGACGGCAGCCGCCAGTCCTTCGGCCCGCACGATATGATGTTCGTGCCCAAGGGGCTGCTGCACCAGCACGTCAACACCGGCCAGGAACCGCTGGTCCTCCTCTGGTGCTACACGCCTCCGGGAGAGAACCCGACGCGCTGACGGCACGCGGCGCACGACGAGGAGGCCACCATGCGGCTTCAGGCCAAACGGCCCGTCAAGGTGGGCGAGCGCCTGCTGGGCGGGCCGACAGTGCTCACGTGCGTTCCACTGCTGGCCGCGGACCGGCACACGCTGCTCGAGCAAGGGGCCCGGCTAGGCGCTCTGCGGCCGGACTGCATCGAGTGGCGCGCGGACTTCTTCGACGATCTTGAACCCGGCAACGTGCCAGAACTGCTGGACGCATTGACGTCCGCGTCGGCTTGCCCGTTGCTGTTCACCAACCGTCTCCACGACGAAGGCGGGCATAGGCCGCAGGATGAGGGGCGCCGCGCGGCGATCCTCGAGGCCGCAGCCAGCACGGGTGTGCCTGCGATGGTGGATGTCGAGCTCGCGACGGACCCGGCGCTGGCCCGCACGGTGGAGACGGCGGCACGCCGGATGGGCGTGGCGGTCGTGCGGTCGTGGCACGATTTCTCCGGCACGCCCTCCGAAGAGATGCTGCGTGAGCGGCTCCGCGCGATGCTGAACGCCGGCGCCGACGTGGCCAAGGTCGCGGTCACCCCGCGGATGCCGGAAGATGTGCTCGCCCTGCTGGGCGCCGGCCTGGCCGCGCGCAGGACGTTTCTCGACATCCCCTGTGTCCTGATGTCCATGGGCGCGCTGGGAGGCGTGAGTCGCTTCGGTGGCTACTTTGGATCCGATCTGACCTTTGCTGTCGGGGTGCAGGCCTCGGCTCCCGGCCAGATGGATCTCGATCTGATGCGCAAGGGCCTGCGCGCCCTGGGACTGGCCGATGCTCCGGGCGCCGCGGCCGAGGCACGCTGATGCCGATGCGGGCCGCCAGGTTGCATGCGCCCCGAGTGGTACGGGTCGATGAGGTGCCTCCGCCAGTGCCGCAAGCGGGTGAAGTGCTGGTCCGCGTGGACAGAATCGGGGTCTGCGGAAGCGATGTCCATCTGTTTCTGGGAGATCGCCCGGTGCCCTACCCGCTGATCATGGGACACGAGGGGCTGGGGCGGATTGAAGGCGTGGGCCCCGGTGTCAGCCGCGATCGGCTCAACGAGCGCGTCGTCCTGGAGCCCAACGTGCCGTGCGGGGTGTGCGCCTGGTGCCGGCGAGGACGCGGATCCATCTGTCCTGCGAAGCGATCGCTGGGGGTGAACGTGCCAGGGGCCTTTGCCGAGTATGTGACGCTCCCCGCCAGTCACGCCTGGGCGGTCCCGGAGGAACTCCCGTGGCAGGAGGCGGTCTTGATCGAGCCGCTGGCTGTGGCGGTCCACGCGCTCGCGGTCGCCGGGCTCAAGCCGGGAGACGGTGCGGTCGTGCTGGGCTGTGGGGCAATCGGGCTCCTGCTCACGCAGTTGCTGGCCGCGGTTCGCGTCAACGCGTGCGTGATCGATCTGGACGAACGAAGGGTGCAGGCCGCCCGTCGCGCCGGCGCGGTCGAAGGGATCGTCATGACCGGCGACGCCGCGGCGGGTCTGGCCGAGCGTCTGCGGGCGACCGCCGCCTGGCCCGTGGTCTTCGAGTGCTCCGGCGCCGGCTCGGGCGCTGCATGGTGCCTGGATGCGGTGCCACGGGGCGGCACGGTAGTTTTGGTGGGGCTTGTGGTCGAGAAGGTGCCCCTGCAGCCGCTGCGAGTGGTCCGCGAGGGTATCACCGTTGTCGGTTCGATCATCTACGACCACCCGGATGACTTCCGCCGGACCATTCGGCTTGTGCAGGACGGCATGCGGGTCGGGCATCTGGTCGAGCGAGAGTTTCCCATCGGTGAGGTCGAGCAAGCGCTGGTCGCCGCCGGCGGTGTGCTGACGGGCAAAGCCGTCATTCGGGTGAGCTAGTGGCGCGGCGCGGTTCGCGCCGGGCTTTGAGCGAGGTGAGCGGTCGTGGGAACTAAGTCGCACAACGTCGCGCATCAAGTGACCCGGTTCCTGGAGGCGATCGGTACCCGGTATGTGTTTGGCCTCTGCGGTCACACGGTCATCGCCATGCTCGATGCCTTCCGGGACAGCCGGCTGCGCTTCGTGATGAACCGTCATGAGCAGATTGCCGCGCACATGGCGGACGGGTATGCGAGGGTCTCGGGGGAGTGCGGAGTGCTGCTGACCCACCTCGGCCCGGGTCTGACGAACGCCGCCACCGGTGTCGCCAACGCCGCGTTGGATTCGATTCCGATGCTCGTCATCGCTGGGGATGTGCCGGGGTACTTCTTTGGACGCCATCCCCATCAGGAGATCCAGTATCACGCCGACGGCGATCAGTCGGCGGTCTACCGGCCGTTTGTCAAGCGGGTCTGGCGAGTGACGCACCCCAAGGGACTCGCGCGAATCCTGGAGCGGGCATATCTGCTGGCCATCAGCGGCCGCCCTGGACCGGTGCTCATCAGCATCGCGATGGACGTGTTCTCAATGCCGGCCGTGGATTCTGATCCCCGGGCCCCGACACCGCCCGCGCGCCCGGGCCTCGAGCCCGCCACGGCCCGGCGCATCGCCGAACGCCTGTTGCGCGCCCAGCGCCCCGTGATCTACGTGGGCGGTGGCGTGATTGCCGCGGATGCGGCCGAAGAACTCCGCCAGGTCGCAGAGCATCTGAACGCTCCGGTGGCGCATTCCCTGATGGGGAAGGGCGCGCTGCCGGACGACCATCCGCTGATCCTCGGCATGACCGGCTTTTGGGGCACGGAGCTCACCAACCGCGTGACCCGTGAAGCCGATGTCCTCCTTGCGGTCGGCACGCGGTTCGCCGAGGCGGACGCCAGTTCGTGGGACCCCCGCTTTACGTTTGCCATCCCGCCGACCGATTTGATCCACATTGACACAGATCCGGCGGAGATTGGGCGGTCATTCCCTGCTACCATTGGTGCAGTTGCCGATGCCCGCGCGGGATTGCGGGCCGTGCTGGCCGCGCTGAAGGAGCTGGCGCCGGGGGGTGTGAAGGGCCGTGCGGACCTCCGTGAGATTCAAGAGGAGCGGCAGGCGTGGCAGCAGCGCATCGCCGAACCGGCGCGCTCCAACGAGTTCCCGATGGCTCCACAGCGGATCCTGGCCGACGTTCGGGCCGCGTTGCCGAGGGACGGGATCCTGGTGACGGATGTGGGGTGGAACAAGAACGGCGTGGGCCAGCAGTTCCCGATCTATCTCCCGCGGACACACCTGACCCCCGGCGGGCTCGCCACGATGGGTTTCGGCCCCGCTGCCGTGATGGGCGCGAAGCTGGCCAGACCTGATCGTTCGTGCGTCGCCATGGTGGGCGACGGCGCGTTCAGCGCCAATCCGTCGGTGCTGGCGACCGCCGTGGAGCAGGGCATTGCCGCGGTGTGGGTGATCATGAACAACCGCGCCCACGGCACGATCGCGGGCCTCATGGGCCATCACTACGGACACTGCCTGGGATGCGAGTTCCAGAGGGACGGCGAGCCGTACAGCCCGGATTTCGCAGCGGTGGCCCGGGCCTACGGCGCGGAGGGCGTGCGGATCGATCGGGCGGAAGACCTGGCACCGGCGCTGCGCCGTGCGCTGGCGATCGGCCGGCCGGCCGTGTTGGATGTGCCAATGACCAATGACCCCGTGCCGACGGCCGGCCACTGGGACATCAACGACATCTACCAATGGTGACCGGCCGCGCGGCAAGAGGGCCAGCACGAGCCGCGGGCGTCGCGGCGGTCGACCGCGCCCTGAAGGTGCTCGCGGCGTTCCGGGAAGGCGACACGGTGCTCACCCTCGCCGAGATAGCGGAGCGCACGGGGATGTACAAGAGCACGATTCTTCGGTTGTGCGGGTCGCTGGAGAGCCACGGGTACCTGCACCGTTTCGCAGGAGGAGGCTACCGCCTCGGCCCCACACCGATGCGACTCGCCAGCCTGTATCAGCGGTCCTTCGGTCTGGGGGATCTGGTGCTTCCGGTGCTGCGCGAACTGGTTGCCCGCAGCGGCGAGAGCGCGTCGTTCTACGTGCGGGAAGGGACCGTCCGTGTGTGTCTACACCGTGTGGATTCACCACGATCCGTCCGCGAACACGTGCGCGAGGGCGACCATCTTCCCCTCGACAGGGGCGCCGCCGGCCGCGTGCTCCTCGCGTTCAGCGGAGAGGAGGGCGAAGTCTATGCGCGGGTTCGTCGCCGGTATGTGACGGCCACCTTTGGCGAGCGCGATCGAGAGACGGCAGCCGTCGCCGCACCGGTGTTCCGGAGCGGTCAGGAGCTGGCCGGGGCACTCTCGGTGTCGGGGCCGGTGTACCGGTTCTCGCCGAAGGTCGCCGCCCGCCTCGAGACCGTGGTGCTCAGCGCCGCGGCCGAACTCACCGCGGCGCTCGGCGGCGACCGGCGACCCTTTGACGAGAGGATCAGGCATCATGCCTGTACCGCTTGACGGCGTCCGTGTCGTGGACCTCACCAACGTCCTTGCCGGACCGCTGTGCACGTTCCAACTCGCACTGCTGGGCGCCGACGTCATCAAAGTGGAGACGCCGGGCACAGGGGATCTCGCGCGCCAGCTCGGCGCTGACCCGGCACTGAACCGCGCGCTCATGGGTTCGTCGTTCCTGGCGCAAAACGCCGGTAAGCGCTCGGTGACGATCAACCTCAAGCATCCAACCGGCCGCCGCGTGTTCGAGCGCCTGGTCGCATCCGCCGACGTGCTGGTCGAGAACCTCCGGCCAGGCGTGATGGTCCGCCTCGGCCTGGGATACGAGCATCTGTCCTCCATCAACCCGTCCCTCATCTACTGCGCCATCTCGGGGTTCGGACAGGATGGTCCGCTGAGCGCCAACCCTGCCTACGATCAGATCATCCAGGGTTTGGCCGGCGTCATGAGCGTCACAGGCAGCGCCGAGACCGGGCCGCTGCGCGTGGGGTTCCCGATTTGCGACGCCATCGGCGGGATGGCCGCGGCGTTCGCCGTGGCCGGCGCCCTGCGACAGCGACAGCAGACGGGTCGAGGCGTTTTCATCGATGTTTCCATGCTGGAAGCCACGCTGACGGCCATGGGCTGGGTGGTCTCCAACTATCTCATCGCGGGAGAAATCCCGAGACCGATGGGCAACGAGAACTTCACAGCCAGCCCCTCGGGCACATTCCGCACCGGGAGCGGGATCCTGAACATCGCCGCCAACCGCCAGGAGCAGTTCGAGTGCCTGTGCCGGCTGATCGGCCGCCCCGACCTCATCGAAGACCCACGGTTTGCCCGACGCGAAGACCGGCTGCGCCACCGAGAGGCGCTGACGGTGGAGATCGAAGAGGCGCTTGCGGCGCGACCGGCCGCTGAGTGGGAGCGGCTCCTGAATCGGGAGGGCGTACCCGCCGGGCTGGTGCTCTCCGTGCCGGAGATCCTCGCACATCCCCAGATTGTGGAGCGCGGATTGGTGCAGTGTTTCGATGACGTGCCCGGCATCGGGCGGGCCGTGAAGGTCACGGCGGCGGGATTCCGGCTCTCGGGAGAACGGCCTCGGGCCCCGGGACCGCCCCCGAGGCTCGGAGCACACACCGACGAGATCCTGCGCGGGTTGGGGTTTGATGACGGCGAGATCGAGGGCTTTCGACGGGAGGGGGCAGTGTGAGCGATCCGGCGTCCGATCCCGTTCGGGCTTGGTGGCGCACGGCCATCGTTGATGTTGCCCCGGGGGTCATCCGCATCCGGGGCTACCCGATCGAAGAACTCGTCGGGGGCATCCGCTTCCCGGCGATGATCTGGCTCATGCTGAGGGGAGAACTTCCAACCGATGCCCAGACGGCGCTGCTGGATGCGGCACTGGTGGCCGCGGTCGACCATGGTCCGCAGGCGCCGTCCATCGCGATCGCACGGATGACCGCCACCTGCGGGCTCGGACTGAACGGCGCGGTGGCGGCGGGCGTCAACGCGCTTGGCGACATTCACGGTGGGGCCGGCCAGCAGTGCATGGAGCTCTACTACGCGGTGGCCGAGGCGTGGGATGCTGGCGCGTCGCTGGAACGCGCCGTCGACGCGCACCTGGGCGCGGTGCGCGGCTTCATCCCCGGCTTTGGCCACCGGTTCCACCCGGTGGATCCCCGGGCAGTTCGGCTGCTTGGGCTTGTTGAGCAAGCGGCACAGGCGGGCGTGGTCTCCGGCCGCTTCGTCGCCATCGGCCGGGCGGCCGAGGCCTGGCTGGAACAGCGCCGGAAGCGTCTGATACCGATGAACATCGATGGCGCCACGGCGGTGGTATTCTGCGAACTGGGATTCCCGCCAGACCTCGGACGGGGACTCTTCATCCTCTCCAGAGCCGTAGGCATCGTGGCGCATGCCTGGGAGCAGACGCGCCAGGGCGAGCGCCTCAAGGGTCCCACGCCGCCACAGGTGGGCTACACTTACGAAGGGCCTCCGCCCCGGTCATACACAACTGGTGCTTGAACCACACCGTCAGACCGCATAGGCTATCGGTCAACAGCACCGGCCACGAATCGCGTCGGGGCGCCATGCGTGCCCGCGGCATGCCGGGCTCGGCATCCTCGACGGTATCCTTGAGAGGAACCCGGCCAAGGAGGGAGTTTCTGACGTGAGAAGTGTTGCGCTCATCGGGATGCCTGCGACCGGGAAGAGCGCGGTCGGCCGGCAACTCGCGTTGGTCCTCGGCCTGCCGTTCTCGGATACCGATGAGATCATCGAAAGCCGCGAAGACGCCGCGATTGCGGAGATCTTTGAGACGCGCGGCGAGGCGAGCTTCCGCGCGCTGGAGGCCGCGTTGATCGCGGAGGTCACAAGAGCGCCAGGCGTGGTGGCCACCGGCGGCGGGGTGGTGGAGAGCGAGCACAACATGCAAGTCCTGAGAGATTGGGGATGGATCGTCGCGCTGGTCGCGTCGCCCGAGGTCCTCGCGACCAGGGTGGGGCGGGCCGATCAATGGCCCTTGTTGAGAGGCGGCGTGATCGAGAACCTCCACCGCTTGTGGACGCGGCGCGAGGCGAAGTATCGGTCCGCCGACCTTGTGGTGGACGTGGGACAGGACGATGTGGAAGGCGTGGTGCGGAAGATCCTCGCCTTCCTGGCCCAGCGGGAGCCAGCAGCCTCGGTCGAAGTCCGGCCCGCCCATGCGCCGTCCTACCGTGCGGTGGTGGGCGAGGGTATCCTGGGGCTGGCCGGGCACTACGCGCAGGAGGCCGGGCTGGGAGGTCGGGTCGGCATTCTGGCATCGCCTGCGGCCAATCGACGGTACGGTGAGCAACTGTGCGATGCGTTGCAGGGCTCCGGGTTTGCACCCGTACTCATCGAGATCCCTTCAGGAGAGAGCGCAAAGACATGGGAGACCGCAGGGCGGCTCTGCGGCAGGCTCGTGCAGGAGCAGATCGATCGCACGGGATGCCTGATGGCACTCGGCGGCGAGGAAACGCTCGACGTGGGCGGATTCCTGGCCGCCACCTACATGCGCGGCATTCCCATCGTCCACCTTCCCACCACCCTTGTGGCTCAGCTCGATTCCTGCATCGGCGGGAAGGTGGCCCTTAACCATGTCCGTGCCAAGAACCTGATCGGGCTCCTCCATCACCCGCGGCTGGCTGTCGTGGACGTGGAGGCCGCGAGAGCGAGTGGGGCCCGGTCCATCCGCGCCGGGCTGGCTGAGGCCGTCAAGTATGGCGTGATCGCAGACGCCGAACTGCTCGGGTTTCTGGAGGCGCACGCGACGAGTCTCCTCGCGGCCGACGGGCGCCGGCTCGCGGAACTGGTGGCCTGGTGTCTTCGGATCAAGGCGCGCTTTGTGGAAGAGGATGAGGTGAGTGCCGGCCGCCGCATGCTTCTCAACTATGGCCACACATTCGGGTACGCTATCGAGGCCTCGACCGGATTCCACCGCTACACGCACGGCGAGGCCGTGGCCATCGGGATGACGCTGGCCGCCCGGGTGGCGGCCGCCATGGGACTGGCACCGGCCTCGCTGGAGGCGCGGCAGACCACGTTGCTCCGACGGTTCGGCCTGCCCTGCGACTTCTCCGGCGTGGCGACGGCGCGCCTCGTGGAAGCGTTGTGGCGGGACAAGAAGCGGCAGGGAGACAGCCTGCGCTTCGTGTTGCCGACGGGCATCGGACACGGCGAGGTCCGCGGCGACGTGCCCATCGAACTGGTGGCGCGCGTCCTGCGCGACCACGCCACACCGGTGGACGCTCCCCTCGGCACGGGGACATAGACCGAGAGCCGGACTGGCAGCGCGACTCCCAATGCGCACGATCTCGCTTGTTGGTCCCACAGGCTGCGGCAAGAGCGCGGTGGGCCGGGTTCTCGCCACCCGTCTCGGCTGGAGGTTCATCGAC
>JAVKJV010000085.1:0-10078 GCA_031458775.1 Candidatus Fervidifonticultor quartus
CGGCGTCATGCCACACCCCTTCCGACGCTTCACCCCGGGACAGGTCGCGACGGATGCCGCCAGCTATCCGTCGCGTTAAGCCGAGTCGCCTGTTGTTCCTAGTTGTCGCCTATTGTTTGCAATGACAACGCTACGAAGAGGGTGCGGCGCTGTCAATCGGGCGTGACCCCGATCCGCCGCCGCGATGTGTCTGGTATAATTTATATTTAATGGCGTCGACCGTGCTTCGGCTCACGTCTCCCCCGTCGGTACCCCTGGAATGTGACGTGCTGACACCAGATGTCCTCGCGCCCCTGACCCGAGAGGAGATCGCGGCGCTCCCGGTCTACCACGGAAACCAACGGCAGCGTCTCGACGCGTTCTTTCGGGTCGAGGGTGACGGTTCCGACACGATCGAGGTTCACGGCGACTGCCTCCGTGTCAAGAACATCGGGCGCGGCATGACGCGCGGCCGGATCACTGTGGTTGGCCGCGCCGGGTTCCATCTGGGCGCGCAGATGCGCGGGGGCACCATCGAAGTGCGTGGCGACGCCACCGACTGGGTTGGCGCGGAGATGACCGGGGGCACGATCCTCATCCACGGGAACGCGGGCAATCAAATAGGCGCGGCATATCGCGGCAGCCCGACCGGCATGCGCGGGGGCACGATCGTCGTGGACGGCGACGCGGGCGGCGAGCTTGGCGCGAGGATGCGCGGCGGCCTGATCGCCGTGCGGGGCGCGGTCGGTGACTTTGCCGGAACGGGCATGCGCGGAGGCACGCTCGTCTTGACGGGCCGACCCGGGTCGCGACTCGGCGCGTGGATGCGCCGGGGCACCATCGTGACGTTCGTCCCGCCCACCCCCTTGCCGACGTTCATCTTCAACTGCTCGTACGTCCCCGTCTTCCTGCGACTGTACTTCGACGTCCTCACGAGGCTCGGTGTCCAGATCCCCGAAGGCGCGGTCGACACACCCTACGAGCATTACTCCGGCGATCACGCAGACGACGGCAAGGGAGAGATCCTCGTTTGGACGGGGGCCTGCGGCTAAACGAAACCGCCCGGACCATTCTGCAGGGCATGGTGGGCCGCGCGGACCGGCTCGGCCTGCGTGTGTGGTCTCTCCCCCACGGTGCCACGCTCATCGACGCCGGTATTGAGGCCCCCGGAAGCCTTGAGGCGGGTGTCTTGTTCGCCGAGGCCTGCCTGGGCGGGCTGGGCACGGTCACGCTGGCGCCTTGCGATGTCGTCGCCGACCTGCCACTGGTAGCGGCTGTCGTCACCGTGGCGCATCCCCATGTAGCCTGCCTCGGCTCGCAGTACGCGGGATGGCGGATCCGCGCGGGCGCGTTCTCCGCCATGGGGTCGGGGCCGGCTCGTCTGCTTGCTCGCGTCGAGGCCCTGATCAACGCGATGCCCTACCAGGAACATTCGGAAGTGGCGGCGCTGCTCCTGGAGGGTCGCGCTCTGCCCGACGACGACGTGGCCTGCGACATCGCGGCGCGCTGCGGGGTCAAACCATCAGGCCTCACCCTGGCGATCGCCCCCACGGCGAGCATCGTCGGGACCGTGCAGGTGGCGGCTCGGTCGGTCGAAGCCGGGCTCCACAAGATGGAGACGGTAGGATTTCCGCCAGAGGCCGTGCGCTCCGCCGCCGGGGTCTGTCCGGTGGCGCCCGTCGGGGCCGACGACAGCCAGACTATGGGCCGGGTCAATGACTGCCTGCTGTACGCTGGCCAGGCCTGGTACACCGTGGATGTTGAAGACGCCGCCATCGAGCGTGTGCTGGCGCTGCTGCCGGCCAGCGCGTCTTCGGCGTACGGGCTGCCATTCGCCGACCTCCTGCGACAGGCTGGCGACTTCTACCGTGTGGATCCGCTGCTCTTCAGTGTTGCCCAGATCGTCATCACCAACCAGCGCTCGGGCCGGACGTTCCGCGCGGGCGGGACAAACCACCGCGTGCTACGAGCCAGCCTGCTTGGCGCACCATGAAAGCGTGCGTGCTGGGGCCACAGGACAACTGGCACGTCCGCGAGTTGGCGCGAGCGCTGGCAACCCGCCGGATCACCGCCACGGTCGTCGAGACGTCCACCCTGCTGGCAAGGGTCGGTGGGGTACCGGCGCTGAGCGGGTCGGGGATCGCGCTCGACGACGCCGACCTCGTGCTTGTCCGCTCCGTGCCCGGCGGCTCACTCGAGCAGGTCATCTTCCGCGTCGACGCGCTCCATGTACTGGAGGCCATGGGCGTCCGCGTCATCAATCCGCCTCGCAGCATCGAACGCACCGTCGACAAGTTCCTGACCTCCAAACTGCTGGAGATGCGGGGGATTCCCACCCCTCGCACGGTGGTCGCGCAGTCGGTTAACGAGGCGATGGACGCGTTCCATGCCATGGGCGACGTGGTCGTGAAGCCGTTGTTCGGTGGCCAGGGCGTGGGCATGGTACGGGTGGCGGATCCCGATCTGGCCTGGCGGACGTTCAAGGCCCTCAAGGTGGGACGCGCCATCTACTATGTGCAGGAGTTCATTCCGCACGGACACGAGGACGTGCGCGTGCTCGTCATCGCCGGAACCGTCGTGGCCGGCATCACCCGCAGCGGCTCGAGCTGGAAGACGAACCTCGCGCAAGGCGCAGTGGCCAGGCCCTGGATGCCGGACCCCGTCGTGGCCGGCCTGAGTGTGCAGGCTACGGCCGCGGTGGAGGCCGTCTACGCGGGCGTCGATCTCCTCCGGCACCCGGACGGCCGTTGGTACGTCGTCGAGGTCAATGGGATTCCCGGATGGCAGGGCCTCCAGGCTGCCACGCACGTGAACGTCGCGCAGACCCTTGTCGACGCCCTCATCCCTGCGGCCACACCCTGAGATGCCGGCTGTCGGGGCCGGATCCCCGCGTTTGACGAGAGAGGACGTTGGGCAGGCGGCGCAGCTCGCGTGCCTGCTCGAAGTCAGCGCCCCCAAACCGGGCAACGTCACGCCAGACGCCGAGTTCGCCGACGCGCGCTTCGAGGATTTTGTCGCCAGCGCGCTCGCCATCGGCCCGGTCATTGCGGCGGCGGACCGCTTGTCGGTGGGCGCCTGCGTCCTGGAGTGCGTCCGCGCCACACGGCGGCGGACCCGCACGAACACCAACCTCGGAACCGTGCTCCTGCTGTGCCCGCTTGCCCGCGCGTACGGTCACGAGCCCCTGCGCGACGCCCTGCGCGCGGTGCTGAGCACGCTCACGCAAGACGACGCGAGAGACGTCTACGAGGCCATACGGCTCGCGCGGCCCGGCGGCCTGGGCCAGGTTCCGGCTCATGATGTCTGGGCCCCCGTCGCGGTGAGCCTCCGCGACGCCATGGCCAGCGCGCGCGACCGGGACACCATCGCGAGGGAGTATGTCACCGACTTCGCCGTGACGTTCGGCGTCGCCCTCCCCGCGTGGCTCCACTGGTCGGGCCGCCTGCCCGCACGGCTCGCAGTCGTCCAGACGTACCTCACCGTGCTGTCCGATGTGCCCGACACCCTTGTGGCGAGGAAGACCAGCGCGCTGACCGCCGCGGCCGTGTCGCGCGTGGCACGGCGGTGCCTGGACGCGGGTGGCGTGCAGACCGAAGAGGGGCACCGACGCCTCGCGCGCATGGACACCTGGTTGCGCCGGCACGGCAATCATCTGAACCCCGGCACGACCGCCGATCTCGTCGCGGCCGCACTCTTCACCGCAATCCTGGAGTACGGCTTCGAGATCGTCCTGAAGCCCCGTATCCGTACCCCCGGCCCATGCGGTGATGGTGCAGATCGGGTCGGGGCCTGATGACTCACGCCGGTGGTTCCTGTTAGAGTCAACTTGCCATCGCCCCGAAGCCGCAGGCAGATGTCCGGGGGCGCGCATGCAGGGAGCCACGATCCGTCCGAAGACGACTGGCGGCGCAGCGGCCCGCCGCCCCTCGCCGCGCTCCGCCTTCGACGGCCCGGCCCTTGAAGACGCCGTCAGGCGGATCATCGAAGCCGTCGGTGAGGATCCGGCCCGCGAGGGGTTGGTCGATACCCCGCGCCGCGTCGCGCAGATGTACGCCGAGGTGTTCGAGGGCCTTCATCAGGATCCGGCTCGTGTGCTGGCGGTCGGGTTTGACACCGTGGACCATCATGAGATGGTCGTCCTTCGGGATATCCCGTTTGCGTCGATGTGTGAGCATCACTTCCTTCCCTTCCGCGGTGTGGCCCATGTCGGCTACCTGCCCAACGGTCGGATCGTCGGGATCAGCAAGATCGCCCGGGCGATCGAGATACTGGCCAGGCGGCCGCAGGTGCAGGAACGCCTGACCTCCCAGATCGCCGACCTTCTCATGGACGCGCTGCGGGCCGACGGGACCGGTGTGGTCATCGAAGCCGAGCACCTGTGCATGACGGTGCGCGGGGTCAAGAAGCCCGGCAGCGTAATTGTCACGTCGGCCATGCGCGGCGCGTTTCGTGACGACGCGCGCACACGGGCGGAGTTCCTCTCCCTGATCAAGCGGGCGTTACCATGAGCGAACGGGACGTGCACCGACGAGAGCCCTCAGACGAACTCCCGGCACGCCGGCCGCGGACGACAGACGGCTCGCGCGGCGAGGCTGCCGAAGATCACGCTGACCCTGCTGTGGCATGGGAAGGGATCGGCGACCGGTGGATCCCGTATCGCATCCGCGGGAGCTGGCGCGGAGTCCTGGGGTGAGCCTATCGGACGCCTGCTCGCCCGGAGGGCGAGCCGTAGATCACAGAGGCCGACCATGCTGACCACGAACGCGGTCTGCACCTTTTGCGGCTGCACCTGCGACGACATCGAACTCACCACGGAGGGCAACCGCATCACCAAGGTCAGGCACGCCTGCAGCCTGGGCGAGGCGTGGTTCCTGCACCACGGGGCCGGCAACGGCGCGCCTGCCGCGCTGATCGGCGGCCAGTTGGCCACGGTGGATGACGCGGTGGAGGCCGCTGCCGCGATCCTCGACCGCGCGGCGTACCCGCTGATCTACGGCCTGAGCAACTCAACGTGCGAGGCACAGCGGGAAGCCGTCGCCCTCGCCGAGCTGATCGCAGGGGTCATCGATAGCCACACCTCGATATGACACGGGCCCACGGAGATCGCCACCCAGTTGGGGGGCAAGATTGCGGCAACACTCGGTGAGGTCAGGAATCGCGCGGACCTCATCATCTACTGGGGGTCGAACCCGGCCGAGTGTCACCCCCGGCACCTCACCCGGTACACCCTCACGCCGCGCGGCCGGTTCGTGCCGAACGGACGCAAGGACCGTTTCATGGTCCTGGTCGATGTGAGGCCGACGCCGAGCGCGCGCGCAGCCGATCTGTTCCTGCAGGTTCGACCCGGGCACGACTTCGAGATCCTCACCGCGCTGCGCGCCCTCGTCAAAGGACATCGCGTAGACGGGCAGCGGCTGGGGGCGACAGGCGTCACGCTGGCCGTGCTCGAAGATCTGGCTGCCCGAATGAAGCGCTGCCGGTTCGGCGTCATGTTCTTTGGCATGGGATTGACGATGACGCGAGGGAAGTTCATGAACTCCTCGGCGATTCTCACACTCGCCGCCGAGTTGAACGCCTACACCAAGTTCGTCGCCATGCCGATGCGGGGTCACGGCAACGTCACAGGCGCGGACACGGTGGTCGGGTGGTCCACGGGGTATCCGTTCGGCGTGGACTTCAGTCGGGGCTACCCGCGGTACAACCCCGGGGAATTCACCGCCTGCGACCTCCTCTCCCGGGGCGACGTTGACGCCGTTCTCGTCATGGGCGCCGACCCGGGGGCAACGATGCCGGGGCCGGCCATCGCCCACTTGCGCCGCGTGCCGACGATCGTGCTCGACTCACGGGTGTCAACGACAAGCCACCTCGCAGCGGTGCACATGACGACAGCCGCGACGGGAATCAGCGCTCCTGGAACCGTCTACCGGATGGACGATGTGCCGCTCCCGTTGCGCCCCCCCTTGCCCGCGGTGTACCCAACCGATGAGACGGTACTATCGGCCATCCGCACCCGGATCGCGCGCGCGAGAGCGCAACGGGCGGGCGGAACCGGTGCGGCGTGCGCCTCCTGATCAGCGTGCGCGACCCCGAAGAGGCCACTGCGGCCGTTGCCGGCGGCGCGGACATCATCGACATCAAGAACCCAGACGAGGGGCCGCTTGGGGCACAGACGCCCGCAGCCATTCAGGCCATCCGGCACGTGGTGCCGGCCGCTGTTCCACTCAGCGCCACGATCGGGGACGTGCCGAATCGGCCGGGTTCGGTCGCGCTGGCGGCGTTTGGGGCCGCGGTGCTCGGCGTGCAGTTCGTGAAGGTGGGCCTGGCGACCCCGCACGGAGTCACCGCCGCGTCGGCGCTCCTCCGGCACGTGATCGACGCTGTCTCGGTACTGGCCAGCCCGCCCGGCATTGTCGCCGTGGGGTTCGGTGACGGCCCGGCACACGGAGCACTGGGGCCTGAGGAAGTCGTCGACGCCGCCGCGCAAGCCGGAGCCGCGGTGTGCATGCTCGACACGATCGACAAGTTGCCGGGGCGCAGTCTGCGGCACGCGCTCTCGGAGGACCGGCTGGCCGCGTTCGTCCTCCGCGCTCGGCGCGCAGGCATGCTCACCGGGCTTGCCGGCTCGCTTGGGGCGGAGGACTTCGACCTGGTCGCCCGGCTGGCCCCCGACATCATCGGCGTTCGGGGGGCCGCCTGCGACGGCGACCGATGGAGCGGGCGGATCCGTTGCGAACGCGTGGCGGCACTCAAGCGCCTGCTGGTGAGCAGCGCACGCGAGTCCCCCGTGGTATCTCGCCCCTGAGCAACCCCGACACCCGCTCCGGGCAAAGCCCGTTGAGCACCCAGCACTCTCCACCGCCGAAGAACCGCGCGAGGGCGCGGGGGAAATACGCGTCCACGACCCCCAGGCGTGCGGCTTCACCGGCGTCGACGTGATCCAGCAGCGCCAGGTCTCTCTCGCGCAGCGGATCAGCAGGATATACCCCATCGACGTCTTTGAGAAGGATCAGCGCGCTCGCTCCGCACACGGCCGCGACCCACGCGGCGATCGAGTCGGACGTGACGTCCCACGAGTGAGGCAGATCGTCCCGCGCGCGCAGGAGCGAGAACGGGAGCAGCACGGGCAACCGACGCTGTGCGGCCACACGACGTGCCTCGGCCGGATCGGTCACCGGTTGTGCAATGTCGAGGAGATCGGCCAACAACCACCCATAGGCATCCATGGCCAGCACCGCCATCCAGTGCGCCGCGGTGTCGCCGAGCCGCAATCGCGCCGCCTCGTGTCGCACTCGGGCGTCGAACACGCCTCCGCCGGGAACGACCAGCACTCCGGTGTGCACCTGCGCGAGCGCGCCGAGCAGCGCGCAGAGCGGTTCGCGGCCGGCGCGCAGCAGGCTGCCCCCGATCCTCGCCACGCATGTGATGCTCACGGCGGGCGCCCGCGCAAGTCGCTACCCTCCAACCACCGAGCGAGCAGCCACGCCACGGCCACGGCCGACAGCGGCGCGGCATCTGGAAGACCAAGCGCGTCCCCCAGATCCACGGCTCGCAAGCCACACGCATCGGCCGCCGTCTTGGCCAGGAATGCGCCCAGCCCGGTCACGACGGCCGTGTGCGGCCGAGGGCTCATCGTCGAGAGCACCTGCGCCAGCCCCTCGGCGATGATCACGACTTGACGGTGGCAGGCGAATCGCGCGAGGTCGTCGATCTGGCCCGAGGTCAGCAACTCCTCGTCGGCGCACACGAGCCGGGCCAGACGGCGTCGGGCGCCGGCAACCGATCGCTCGCCATTGTCAGGCGGCTCACACGCGTAGTCCTCGGGCTTGAGGGCGCCGAGCACCAGGTGGACGTCGCCGGCAATGGCGAACCGTTCGGCGGCGACACCCACCCATCGCCCGCGCAACGGCAGGCGACGGACGATCGCGGCCACGTCCGTCCGCAGCGCGCCCGTGTAGATCAGTTCACCGCTCGCCAGACGCGAGGGATCGGTGCGCCCCCGCGCGCGCACCCGGCCGGCTACGACCGGCACGATGTCGGTCGTCGTGCTCCCGACATCGATGAGCACGGTGTCGGTGTACCGGATGCCGGCCAGCGTGCCGGTCGCCACCCAGTTCGCCGCGGCCACCTGGAGCGGTGCGCGCAGCGCGTCGCGACCAGTCAGCCATCGGCCGGAGTTGGTGAGTATCCACATGCCGACGTCGGGAAGCGCACGCCCGGCGGCCTCGAGGACAAAGCGCACACCGTCGCGCTTGGTCGGAAAGCAGTCACACAGTTCCGCGGTCATGGTCAGGGCCACCGCCGCGGTCCCTCCGATCTGAGACGCCACACCCGCGAGCACATCCGGCAGGGCCTCGGGCCGCTTCCACAGCTCGAACGGCTCGGTGCGCGCGCTCAGCAACACCGGGATGCCGCCGTCGAGGCGGATGCGGGCGGCCTTGACATTGGCTCCGCCAATATCCCAGCCGGTGACGACACATGCCATGACGCTAGCCCGGCTCCCCCGTCAACTCGCCGTCCCGAATGGCCGTCGCCCCGCGGAACCGCGCGGCAAGGTCGTCGACTGTGAACACCACCCGCCGGTCGATCCTCAGCGTGCCCGGCATCCCCCTCCCAAGGATCGCATCCACCGCGATCGCCGCCAGGTTGGCGCGCGCGGCGCGCTGGAGCGCCCACGCCGAGACCGTCCACCGCGCGTTCACATCGACGACAACCGGCCCCTGGGCGGATAGGATCACGTCCACCCCCACGTACCCGCGTAACCCGGCGATCGCCCGACACGCAGCCCGCGCGACATCGCAGGCCGCGCCGCGTTCCGGGTGATCGAAGGGCACCTCGCCGCCGGCGTAACGGAAGCCCGGCCATGTCTCAACGAGCTGTCGGTTCAATGAGAGGACCTGGCAGTGCGCGCCGTCCGTGACCAGCGACACGCTGGCGCTGGGTCCTTCGACATACTCCTGCGCCACGCCACCGGCGGTGCCAAAGCCGGTCATCACCTTCGTGACCGCCGGTTGCACATCCTCGGGGCTGGTCACCATTATCGATCCCTCTCCGCCCGCGCCCGCCGCGGGCTTCACCACGAACGGCATCCCCAGTGCCGCCGCGATTGCGCGCACGTCGGAACCGGGACCAATCACGCGGGTCCGCGGCACGGGCACTCCGGCGCGGCGCAGGGCGCGATAGACCTTCGCCTTGTCTCCGGCGACCGAGATCGCACGCGCCGAGGACCCCAACACGAGCCTGCGGGCGCGCTCGGCATGCCGCGTCAGCGTATATAAGAGGCCTCCGGTTTCCGGAGCGATGAGGATGACCGCGTCGGCCGCGCGCAGGTTCCGGTCGAACTCGCTCCATGCCTCATCGGGCCCGACCGCGACATGGCGCTGCCCGGGAAAGGCGCTGGGATCCAGCCGGCGGTCGTGCAGGACACACACGGTATGCCGGCCGAGGCACTGGAGCCCGTCGAGGACGGTGTGAAACATGGCGAAGCCCTGCGCCGCCAGCCCCAGCGGCAGCGGCGCACTGGCAAGACCTCCGCTGCACAGATGCTCATAGGCGAGAATCTTCACAGCCACCCCTGGTCCGCGTCCGGCCGACCTTGTGGTATCGTTGTGCCACCAGGGGATCGGGGGTGGACGCGGATGTGTCTGTGCGGCGGAGTGCCTGAGAACTGGCCGAAGCAGGTCGCCGAGCAACAGCACGACGCCACGCGGCACGCGTCTGGGGCGGCGAGCCAAAGCGCTTCCAAGTCAGAAGAGCGGCCGCGCGTAGGCAGGCCCGGCAGCTGACGGGCCACCCACCACGAGTCGACAGCCGCCGTCGGGCAGGCTCTCCACCTCTCCGCGCATCTCGACCCTGGCACCCTCGTCGAACGCGTCCACGTAGAGCCCGTCGTACGAAATCATCTCACGGACATCGGCGCCCGAGCCCTCCAGGACCTTGACCTGCTCCAGCGCATAGCGCGCCGGGAGGAAGAACAGCGCTTCGTCAGCATCCCTGATCACGGCGCGCAGGCACGTCCATCCCAGGCACGACCCGCGTGGGCTCACGGGACGCCGGAGGTCGTCGCCGTCGCGTACCGGAAAGACCGAGAAGAACCGTCCCT
>JAVKJV010000086.1:0-10006 GCA_031458775.1 Candidatus Fervidifonticultor quartus
GTGGATCAGTGCCGCCGCCGCGGGATTGCGTACCGCGAGGCCTCATTCGTGCTGGTCGAGCTCGGCGGCGCGTACACCGCGGTCATGGCGGTGTGGGAGGGTCGGGTCGTCGATGGGATCGGCGGCACGACCGGAGGTCCGGGATACTACTCTCTGGGCGCCATGGACGGCGAACTCGCCTATCTGCTCGGCGGGTTCACCAAGTCCACGCTCTTCTCGGGAGGCGCGGCTGACATCGCGGGGGTCAGAGGACTCAGCCCCGAAGCGTTTGCGGCGCAGGCGCGCGACACCCCCGGTCTGCGTGATGCCTGGGACGCGGTGCTCGAGGGAGTCGTAAAGAGCGTTGCCGCCGAGATGGCTGTGGTCCCGCACGCGCGCGAGATCTTGCTGTCCGGACGGTTGTGTCGCACCCCCGAAGTGCGGGAGGCGCTGACGTCCCGGCTCTCCCGGTTCGCGCCCGTGCACTATGTACAGGGAATTGCCAGCGTGGCCAAGGAAGCGGCCCAGGGCACCGCCATCATGGCCGACGGACTGGCCGGGGGCCGCTACGCGCCGGTCGTGGACGCCATGGATCTCCGCGGGGCTGCGGGAACGGCGCTGGATTACCTTTGTGTGGCTGGAGGCGAGGACGTGCGCCGACGGTACGCCTGATCTCCGGACGACGCGCCCGGTGCCGGAGTATGCCGTTCATCCTGGAGACCGTCGTGTCCACGATGGGCCTCAACGGCGAGATCCGCTTCGCCCCGATGGGCGTGGAGTGGACGCCGCCCATCCTGATCGTCCGTCCGTACCGCGACACCGCGACATGTCGGAATCTGCACGCGCGCCGGCAAGGCGTGGTCAACATCACCGACAATGTGCTGACGTTTGCCAGGACAGCCCTCTCGCGCGAGCCCGTGCCGTGGGTCCGCGCAACCAGCGTCTCCGGAGGTATCCTCGCAGACGCGTGCGCAGCGTACGAAGTCGAAGTCGTCGAGGTGCTGCCGTCGGAGCCTCGGGAGACGTTCCGGTGCCGGATCGTGTGCTCGCGGCAGTATCGGCCGTTCCTGGGGTTCAATCGCGCCCGCCATGCGGTGATCGAGGCCACGATCGCCGCCACACGCCTCCCGTGGCTTCCGCCGGCGCAGGTCCGCGCGGAGCTCGACCGCTGCGGCGCATTGGTCGACAAGACGGGCGGGGAGCAGGAGCGCGAGGCGCTCGCGCTCATCCGTCGTCACGTGGAGTCCCGCCTTGATGCTCACCAGGGGCCCGGCGATGGTTAGATCGGGCGTCCGCGTCACCGCGCACGCCCGCCTCCATTTCGGGCAGATCGACCTCTGCGGTGAACTCGGGCGCCGGTTCGGATCGATCGGGGTCGCAGTGCAGGTCCCGCGCGTGGTCGTGGTGGCCACGCCGTCCGGCCGACTTGAGGTGGAGGGCGCCTCCGCCGATCGCGTCCGCTGGGCCGCCGACCGGTTCTTTCAGGTGGTGGGGCGCAGACCGGCCGGCCGCGTGGAGGTCCTCGAAGAGATTCCGTCGCATGTCGGGCTCGGATCCGGGACCCAGCTCATGCTGGCGGTCGGGCTGGCCCTCGCCACGCTGCATCAGATCGCGGTGTCCACCGGAGACCTTGCCCGCATGATGCAGCGCGGCGGACGGTCCGGTGTCGGCATTGGCACGTTTGCCCACGGCGGGTTTGTCGTGGACGGGGGCGTGCGAGGGAATGCCGGAGAGACGTCAATCCCTCCGGTCGTCTTCCATCATGCCCTTCCCACGGACTGGTGGTTCGTGATCGCGGTGCCCCGCCACGGGAGTGGATTGTCGGGGTCGGACGAAGACGCGGCGTTCGCGACTGCGCCTCCGATGTCCCCGCACGACGTGGGCAGGATCTGCTGGCACCTGGTCATGCAAATGCTCCCCGCGGTGGTGGAGCATGACATCGGGCAGTTCGGCGCGGCACTCACGGCCATCCAGCGCATTGTCGGCGACTACTTCGCCGCCATTCAGGGGGGCAGGTTCTCCACCACGCTCGGGGCTCATCTGGTTGACCGCATGCTGGCCGCCGGCGCGTACGGCGCAGGGCAGAGTTCGTGGGGGCCGGCGGTCTACGGGCTGGTGAAAGGCGAGAGCGCCGCGGTGGCGTTGGCGGCGGCCCTCAAGGCCGCAGTGCCCGCGGACGCAACCGTCGACATCACCTGCACGACCGCAGTCAACTCCGGCGCTCGATGCGATCAGGTGGACCTCGGCCCGCCATGACCAGTGTCATCGTGGGCGTCTCCGCTCGTGCCATGGCCGCCTCGGCGGTGCGGGCGGGGTATGCCATCAGGACCGTGGACTTCTTCGGCGACGAGGACCTGAGGCGACTCGCGCCCAATCTGTCGCTACAGCGCGACCTCGGGCACGCATACAGTGCTGAGGCACTCTTTGCGGCCGCGACCCGAGAACCGGCCGATCGCGTGGTGTGGCTGGCGAGCCTTGAGAACCACCCTGAGATCATCGCGGCATTCGCCGGGCGCTCCCGTGTGGTCGGATGCTCGGCCGAGGCTGTGGCGCGTGTCCGCGACTGGGCCGCTCTGGCGCGCTGCGTCGAGCGCCATGACATCAAGTTCCCCAGGACCATCGAGGCCGGCGAAGACGTTCCGCCCGGCGTCTGGCTGGTAAAGCCTCGGCGGAGCGGCGGGGGGCACGGGATTGATGTGTGGCGGGGAGGACCGGTCGCCAAGGGGTGGCTTGTGCAGGAGCACATTGCCGGACTCGCCTGTTCGGTGGCGTTCGCGGCAGATGGTCACGGTGTCAGCCTGATGGGCGTCAGCGAACAGCTCATCGGGCGGCCCGAGTTCGGCGCGTCGCACTTTCGGTACTGCGGCAGTATCTATCCCCTGTCGCTGCACACCCCTCTCCGGCCGTCTGATCTCATGGGGTCACTGCAGCGATTGGTGGAGGCGGTCGTCGAGGAGTTCGGCCTGGTTGGGGTAGGCGGCGTGGACTTCATCTTCACTCCGACGGGGACGGTGGTACCGTTGGAGGTCAATCCACGGTACACGGCCTCGATGGAACTCATCGAACGAGCCGGAGGGGGCAGCGTGTTTGACGCGCACGTTCGGGCGTCGGAGGGTGTGTTGCCGCGGTCCGCGTGGAGGCCGGCGGCAGACGGATACTGGGGAAAGGCGATCCTGTTCGCGGACCGCGATGTGCGTGTGCCGGACACCGCCGGGTGGTTTGACCGAGGGGTCGCCGACATCCCGCCCTCGGGTCAGATGATCGCCGCGGGGCGCCCCGTGTGCACGGTCTTTGCCCACGCGGGCACCCGCGACGCCTGTCTCGCCGGGCTGATCGCTCGCGCGGAGGAGATACGGAGGGATCTGTATGGATAACCTGGACTTCACGCTCGTTCCGGGGCGGACAACCAGGCAGGGACAACAGATCAACGTCGGCAAGGATCGTCCCGAGTACCTGGAGATCGTGGGAACGGTCCTGATGAACCCCGCGGATGTGTCCCGGCTGCGCCTCGCGGACAACGCTCGCGTGCGTCTGCGATCCGCGCACGGCGACGCGGTGTTTCGTTGCCGGTCCGACGCCAACGTGCCTGAGGGGCTGCTCTTTGTTCCGTACGGCCCGCCGACGAGTCGTCTGATGAGCGGGGAGACCGAGGGGACCGGCATGCCTGTCTCCAAAGGTCTCCGGGTCTCCGTCGAGCGGGTGTCCGATCAGGAAGAGGAGGCGAGGGCATGAGTCGGTGGCTACACATCTGGCAGTGGGCCGACGACGAGGCCCGGCGCGTGGAGGCCGAACGGGATGCGCGCCTGCGTGAGGCGGCTGCGCGCTCCGGGATCGATCTGGCCGACATCCTGGGGGACGCGGACAGGGAGGAGGAACTGCTGGAACGACTCGACGCGAACGCCACGCAGCCCTAGCCGACTCGCGCGTCCGTTACGGGTCAGCTCCGCTGGTTCGAGACCCTCAGGTCCCCCTTGCACGCGGCAGTGTCATGTGGTATACGCAAATGAAACGTGCCTCGGGGGGTGCGCAATGGCCGAGCAAGATGCCGCAGAGATAGGCCGCAAGCCGGACGGCCGCACAGACCGGATCGGGACGTCGCGCGGGGCGGTCGTCACCTACTGCCTGTACAACCACGACGGGAAGTTGCTGGCTTGCCATCTCTGCGGCCACAGCGATCGCTGGACCCTTGAGTCTGAGGGCGCCGTGTTTGTCTGTGAACACGAGCCGATCAGTCTGGTTCGCGGAGCGGTAAGGCAGCTCAGCAGCGTTCCGGCGCGCGTCGTCGCCGCCTATGAGTTTGTCGGGATGAAGCACGAAGCGCCCGTCACCCCTGACAGTCCGCCGTGGATGGGTGCCGTGGGCGTCTAGGTCGCGTTTACGAGGGCTTTCCGGGGGACCTCGGACCTCGGCCCCGCCGTCGCGAGAGCCGTTGTGTGAGCCGGGTGTGGGTAGTTGGTTCCGGGGGAGGCGTCAGGTACCCCAGGTGTAGTTCCTGCTCCTGCATGTAGGACTTGCCCAGGGCGAGCGCCAGGCGGGCCTTCATCAACTCCTTTCCCAGATAGAACGCATGGGAGGGTTCTTCGACGGCAAGCTGGTCGAAGATACGTCCAAGGTCCGTGCCCTGGACGAAGCGCTCGGCATTGAACACGCAGATCTGTCCGTCGGCCAGGAAGATGCGGTAGTTTGGGTCGTGAATCTCACGCTGCAGCTCTCGCAGCTCGGCGGTCGTGTACGAGGGGCCGCCGCGATCTTTGGCGACCAACAGACGTTCTTCGAGGTGTTTGGGCAACATGCCCATCGCGTGCGAGTACGCGGAGAGTTGCCTGGCGATGCTGATCTCCCGCACCGAGCCACGCGCCCAGTGGCCGACTTCTGTTGTCAAGAGATAGCGCACTCCCAGCTCCTCGGCGAGCCCGGTGAGCAGGGCATTGATGCCGATGCTATCGGCGTCGAAGAGCTCGGTGATGTGGTGCGTACCGATCATCACATCCGCTGAAGGCCAGCGGTCACGGATCTCCATCAAGCGGCGGAGGGACTGCGCAAAGCCGAAATTCAAGGGATTGATGATCGGGTCGATGATGTAGCGGAGCCCGGCGCGCTCCACCGACGTGACGTTGCGCGCCAGCGACTCGAGGCCGCCCTCGGCGTCGGGAACGACCACGACGCGGGCGTGCAGCTGGCTCGCGATGTCCATGTTGGTGCCGTTGAGACTGAGGATGAGGTCGGCACCGGCCTCATCGCCGGCCAGCATCTCCTGCCGATCGAACGAGTCCACGCTGACGGTGAACCCGCGACTCTTGAGAAACGCCACGCTCTCACCGAGATGCGTCCACCGCCGGCCCACATGGCAGCCTAGGTCAATGATGTCCGCCCCGGACTGGCGGTAGTACTCGGCGCGCGCGAGCAACGCATTCCGATCCAGGTCCGGGGCATTGTGGATCTCGGCGACAATCTTGATGTTGTAGGCGCCATAGCCCGGGCGCTCCTGCGGTCGTCCGAAGTACGCTGGAATGTCCTTAAGGTCCTTCGGGCCCCGAATCACCGGCACGCCGAGCCGGCTCTCGAGGATGCCGAGGTCTCCCTGGCAGAGCCCCGGGATCATCACCTTCGTGGTTCCTTCGGGCAGCACGAGCCGTTCGGCGATCCACGACGTGGTCATGAGCGCGGCGACAGAAATCGGGAGGGTGGCGACGCTGCGTTCGAACTCCGCCCGCATCGTCTCGACGGTCGCACGCAGGGCGCGCTCCGCGAGACGCCCCGTGACGAAGGTGATCTTGTCCATGCGGCCACCCCTGGATCACGGCATGACGGTACCCCCGTTCACCACGAGGGTCTGCCCCGTGATGAAGTCTGCGTCCGGGCTTGCCAGGAAGACCGCCGCCGCCGCCACGTCCGCGGGTTGCCCCCACCGGCCGAGTGGAGTCTCGCGGGCAATGCGTTCGTGCGTGTCGGCGTCGAGCCCGCGACCCCAGGTGGTCTCAATCCACCCGGGGGCGATAACGTTGACGGTGATCGCCGGCGCCAGCCGTCTGGCCAGCGACCGCGAGTACGCCCACACCGCAGCCTTCGCAAGAGCGTAGAGCTCGCCCTGAGGCGTCCCGAGGCCGTGGTAGATGTGATCCCACGCGATATTGATGATCTTCCCACGGCCCTGCCGATCCATGACCTCCGCGGCGATCGCACAGCCGGACACGGTGCCTCGCACGTCGACACGGAGCAGCAGATCGAGCTGGTCGAGCGTCGGCAGGTTGCAATTGGGGGCCGTGAGGATGTCGGCGCCCGCGTTGTTGATCCAGATGTCGATGCGACCGAACCGCGTGCGCGCCTCCTCGGCCAGTGCCCGCGTCTCGTCCGGGGAAGCGGCATCAGCGCGGACGGCGAAGGCATCAGCTCCAAGAGCCTGGAGGGACGAAACGAGGTGCCGCGCGGCGTCGTCGGAGCGCAGGTAGGAGAACGCCACGCGGGCGCCTTCTCGCGCAAACGCGCTCACGATCTCGCGGCCAATTCCGCGACTGCCACCCGTGATCACGGCGACCCGTTCGCGCAACCGCATGACTCGCCTGATCCGCCCTTGGCCTCCTCTTTCTCCCCGCGCTAGGAATTCCCTATCCGCCGTGTGCCCGAAGGCGCGGCACTCGAAATTGGTCAGGGCGCCCGCTCCATGAGGGCGTCGCGGCCGCGATGCCGTACGCGCAGGAGGGCTAAAGTTGTCAGACGTCTAATAACCCTCACCCATGGCTCGACTGGGACTGGGTGTGCTCGTGCTGGGCGAGCACTCCCCGGCGGCGTTCGCACGTATGGTCACCGCCTCGGAGGCCCTGGGGTTCGACGGACTCTGGCTGGCCGACGAGAAGTTCTACCGTGATCCGTTTGTGGGGCTCACCGTCGCAGCCCATCACACCCGTCGGTTGCGGCTGGCCACCTGCGTCACCGAACCGTACACCCGGCATCCGGCGCTGCTGGCAATGGCGATCGCGAGCCTCGACGAGGTTTCAGGAGGGCGCGCGATCCTGGGTATCGGTGCGGGCGGCAGCGGTTTCCCGGCCATGGGGGTGCGTCGCGCCCGGCCCTCCCGGACGATCGCCGAAGCTGTGACGCTTATTCGGCACCTGCTCCGCGGCGCACCAGTGACTTTCGAGGGGCAGACGGTGACGTTCCGCGGCGGGCGCCTGCACTTTCCCGCCCGACCGAACCTTCCAATCTATGTCGCCGCCCGGGCCCGCGCAATGCTCGCCACCGCGGGCGAAGTCGGCGACGGTGTGATCATCGCACCTTACGCGTCGTCGCGCGGGCTCCGGTTCGCACTGGCGCATGTCGCGGAGGGGGCCCGTCGGGCCGGGCGATCACTGGCCGCGCTCGATGTCGTGGCCCGGGTCGACGTCTGTATCGCGGACGACGGGGCCGCGGCCCGGCAGGCGGTCAAGTCCGCGATCGCCCTGCCGCTGTGGATTAGCTACCCCAATCTCGACTACCTGGAGCCGCTCGACATCCCCCCGCCTCCGGCCGCGCTGCTGGACATCATTCGGCGACGCCAGTACGACCTGATTCCCCAGGCTGCCGCGCACGTCCCGGACGTCTACGTCCAGCACCTAGCCGTGGCGGGGACGCCGTCCCAGGTGGCGGCGCAAGTGGCGGAGATCGTGGGCACGGGCGTCACGCATCTCATTGTCCGGCCGGTGGCCCTTGCCGGTGGCGACGCCGTCGGCGTGCTTCGGCGATTCATCGAAGAGGTTGCTCCCGTGGCGGGGCTGCGCCAGGCTGCGGAGGAGCGTCTATGAGATTCGGTGTCGGGCTTCCCACATGTACCGAAGGCATGATGTACCCGGTGCCCTTCGCGTCGCCCGGAGACGTCGTGCGCATCACGCTCGAGGCCGAGGCACTCGGGTATTACGCGGTCATGGGCAACGACCATATGACGACCCAGCGCTACGTCCGCGCCGAGTACTGCGATCCACCGAACTTCTACGAACCCCTGATCACCTATGCGGTCCTGGCGCCCCAGACGACGCGCATCCGGTTGATGACCGGGGTCCTGGTCCTGCCGATGCGAACGCCGGTGGTGGTCGCCAAGCAGGTGGCGACCCTTGACCAGTTCTCCGGCGGACGGGTGCTGCTAGGTGTGGGCATTGGCGCCTATCGGGAGGAGTTCGAGGCCCTGTCGCCGGGCGTGCGGGCGCGCCGCGGCGACATGCTCGACGAGCACGTGCGCGCGCTGCGCGTCCTCTTCGAGGACCGGCGCGCGAGTTTCGAGGGCGCGTACTACCGCTTCGCCGACGTCGAAATGTATCCCAAACCGCTCCAACGGCCGCTGCCCATCTACATCGGCGGCAACGCGCCGGACCACCACCGTCGCGTCGCGCGCTACGCCGACGGGTGGCTGCCCGCGGCCCTGACCCCTGATGAAGTACGAGTCGGGATCGCGCGCATCCGGGCCCTCGCCCGCGAGGAGGGCCGGAACCTCGACCACCTCGACGTCGCACTACAGCTCGGTGTTGCGATCGCGGCCACACGCCGCGAGGCGGTGGCGCGCTTCGAAGCCTCGCAGCTGTACAAACATCTGGTCTCGTTGCAGGGCTCGACGATGCGTGGCCGGGCGATCGATTCATTCGCCACGCGGAATCTGCTGGGCACGCCAGACGAAATCAGCGCGCAGATCGAGGCGTACCAAGCCGCCGGGGTCACGCACCTGGCGGGCCTGCTCTTTGTTGCCAACACCGTCGAGGAGTTTCTGGAGAGCGTGCGCCTGTTCGGGCGCGAGATTGTCGCCGCCTTCCCCGAGAGGGACCGATCATGACCCCCGCGATGCTCCACCGAGATCGTGCCGCGGCGGCGATGGCCGCCGAGGACCTCGCGGCCCTGGTGGCCACGACGTACCAGAACGTCTACTATGCGTCGGGTTTTCGGAGCTTTGGCCAACCGATCCTGCGGACGACGCAGGTCTATGCCGTCGTGGCGCGAGACGGACTTGACCGGCCCGCGGTGGCCCATCCGATCGGCGAGGCCGACATGGCGGCGCAGTTCCCCGTCCAGGGCACGCTGCACCCGTTCGGCACGTTCTACATCGAGCCAGGCCGCCTCGGCACCGACGATCCGGAGGACGCGCGGTTACGGCGCTACGGGGTCGAGGCCACGCCGCTTCCTTCGGCCGAGGAGGCCCTCGTGGCCGCTCTGTCGGCCGCCGGTGTGCGGCACGGCCGGGTGGGGATCGACGAGATCGGGATTGCGCCCGATGTCTTGCACCGCGTGCGTGCCCGCTGCGCCGATCTAGAGCTCCTCCCGGCGGCGCGGCTGTGGAGGCGCATCCGCGCCGTGAAAACCGACGCGGAGGTGGCGCGCCTGGAACGGGCCACGCACATCGTCGAGGACGCGACTGAGGCGGCGCTCGCTGCGGCGAGCGAGGGCATCACCGAAGCGGAGATGGCGCACGTCTTCGACACCGCCGTGGTCCGCGGCGGCGGCCACCCCTTGTTTACGGTCATCGCGTTTGGCGCGCACGCCGCCTGCCCGAACGCCGTCCCGGGGGCTCGCCGCCTCCGGCGTGGCGACCTGATCCGCTTTGATGTCGGGTGTACCTATGAGGGCTACTGTTCCGACATCGCGCGCACCGCGGTGCTTGGGGCGCCGTCGGCGCGGCAGGCAGACGCCTACCGGGCGATTCTTGCCGGGCAGGACGCGGCACTCGCCGTTATCCGACCGGGCGTCTCGGCGGCCGAGGTATTTGACGCGGCGGTCGAGGGTGTGCGCCGCGCGGGCCTGCCGCGGTACCGGCGGCAGCACGTCGGCCACGGCGTCGGGCTCGAGATCTATGACGACCCCCTGCTGGGGCCCGGGGACGCAACGTTGCTCGAACCGGGGATGGTGCTCGAGGTGGAGACGCCGTATTACGAGCTGGGTTTCGGTGGGTTGCAGGTTGAAGACACGGTCGTCGTCACCGAAGCCGGCTGCTGCGTCCTCACCCGAAGTAGTCGCGACATGAGGCGGGTGTGAGCATGGCGCGGGTTCGCGGGCTGCAGTGCCTGCGCTGCGG
>JAVKJV010000087.1:0-9337 GCA_031458775.1 Candidatus Fervidifonticultor quartus
GCACAGCATTCGGCTGATGGACGGCGTGGCCGACGTCTATATGCCGGACTTTAAGCTGTGGGATCGTGAGCGCAGCCGGCGTTTCCTCCTGGCACCTGACTATCCCGACGCCGCCCGGCAGGCGATTCGGGCCATGCACGAACAGGTCGGCGAACTCAAGGTGAACGAGGACGGCCTGGTCGTGCGCGGCGTGCTCGTGCGCCACCTGGTCATGCCGGGGATGCTAGGAGACACACGCGAGATCATGGTGTTTCTGGCCGGGCTCTCCACGGACACCTACGTCAACATCATGGACCAGTATGCGCCGGCCTACCGGGTGAAGACCGAGGCGAAGTTCCGGGAGATCAACCGCCGCGTCTCCCGCCGGGAACTCGAGGAAGCCTTCGCCTGCGCGCAACGGGCCGGGCTCTGGCGGTTCGACACCCGGTGGCGGCGCGCACTGTTGGGCGCGTGGGTCTGAGGTGATGACATGACTGAGGTCAGGATCGACGCCTCGGTCGCCGTGCACCTTCGCGTCGCGGTCGTCGAGGCCGAGGGCGTGACCGTCGTCGAGCACGACACTGGCCTGTGGGCCGAGATTGAGGCCGCGAGCGCCCGGATGCGCGCCGCCTACGCGGGCCGTGAACCGGCGCAGATCGAGGGCCTCCAGCAGGCCCGCGAACTCTACCGCCGGATCGGCGTGGATCCCACGAAACTGCGGCCGTCGTCCGAGGCGCTGTTACGCCGCGTGCTGCGCGGCGACGAGTTGCCCAGGGTCAACTCGTTGGTGGACATCAACAACCTGTGTTCGCTAGAGTTCCTGCTGCCGATTGGCCTCCACGACCTGGACAAGGCGGCCGGCGCGATCGTGCTGCGGCGCGGCGGTCCGGGCGAGGGATACGAGGCCATTGGCAAGGGTTGGTACAGTGTCGAAGGTCGGCTGACCGCAGCCGATGACCTGGGTGCCTGCGGCAGCCCGACCAGCGACTCGCAACGCACCATGATTACACTGGCCACCCGCCGCTGTCTGATGATCATCTATGCGCCGTGGCGGTACGATCCTGCGCGGCTCGAGGCCCATGCGGTCCTGGCCGCCGAGCGGATCAGACGCTTCGCGGGCGGGACCGTCACGCAGACCGCGGTCCTGTAGCGCGATGCGGGCTGCGCGCCTCCACGTACCGGCGCCGATCGAGACCGCGCCGCTTCGGCTGCGGGACGAGGCACTGCCGGAGCCGGGACCCGGCGAGGTGCGGGTACGCGTTGCGGCGTGCGGTGTCTGTCACACCGATCTGCACGTCGCCGAAGGAGACCTTCCGCCTCGCCGGCCGTCGGTCATCCCGGGACACCAGATCGTCGGGGTGGTCGACGCGATCGGCGCCGGCGTCGATCCGGCGACGCGTGGACGCCGTGTCGGTGTGACGTGGCTGGCGTGGGCGTGCGGCGCGTGCGCGGCCTGCCGGCGCGGGGACGAGAACCTCTGCGCCCACGCGCGGTTCACCGGCTACGACGTGGACGGTGGATTCGCCGGCGCCGCGGTCGCCAAGGCCGCGTTCGTAGTTCCGATCCCCGAGGAGTTCACCGATGACGCAGCGGCGCCGCTGCTGTGTGCGGGTGTGATCGGCTATCGGGCGCTGCGTGTCGCGAGGGTGGAGCCTGGAGCGCGCGTGGGACTCTTTGGGTTCGGCGCATCTGCGCACCTGGCCCTTCAGGTCGCGCGGTCCTGGGGGTGCGAGGTCGGTGTCGTCACGCGGGGCGCCCACCACCGCGCCCTCGCCGAGTCGCTCGGCGCGACGTGGGTGGCCGAACCGGGATCCTCGCCGCCGATGCCGTTCGACCGTGCGATTGTGTTCGCGCCCGCCGGCGAGGTTGTGGTCGAGGCGCTGCGGGCCGTGCGGCCGGGCGGCACGGTGGCGATCAACGCGGTCACGCTCGACCGGATCCCCTCGATGCCGTACGAGACGCTGTACGGGGAGCGGGCGCTCCGAACGGTCAGCAATCTCACGCGGGCCGACGCGCGCGAGTTTCTTGCGCTGGCCGCCCAGGTCGGCGTGCGCGTCGAGGCGGAGATCGTCGACTTGGACGACGTGAACCAGGTCCTGTTGCGCCTGAAGCGCCGCGCACTGCGTGCCGCGGCGGTCGTGCGGCCGAACGGTTAGCGGCCGCCGGCCGGTTGCCGGTGCCGCGTCACCCCTTCCACTTGATCGTGCAGCCCTTCGGCGGAGTCTCGGTGACGGCTGGTTCGCCGCCGGCGAGCAGCGCGTCGATCGCGTCCTTCAGGTAGCGCTGCGTGACCGCGTCGGGATTCTCGAAGTTGTCGTCCGGCGCACCGTGATACCGCAGCGTGCGGCTGCGGTCGAACAGGAAGACCTCGGGCGTGCGTGTCGCGCCGTACCGCCGCGCCACCTCCTGCGACTCGTCGAACGCGTACGGGAACGGGTAGCCTTTCTCGCGTGCGACGGTCTTCATCGCCTCGAACGAGTCCTCCGGGTACTTGGCGGGGTCGTTGCTGCTGATGAGGATGAAGCGCACGCCCCGGCTGGCATACTCCTTCTGCAGCGCGATCATGCGGGACTCCCAGGCCTTCACGTACGGGCAGTGGTTGCACCAGAACACGACGCCCAACACCGGCGCGTCGGCGAACTGTTCCGGCGAGACCGTGTGACCGTCGGTCGTCGGCAGGGAGAAGGGGATCAGACGCTCACGCAGGGCGAGTGTCATCATTGACCTCCTTGTGCGGACCCCGATGCGCGCGCAGCGCGCGTCGGATCATTGAGATGGTGGGCAGCGGCGAAAGCCGCCCCTCGTCGGTGACGTACGTGCGGCAGGTCAGCAGGGTGCGGCCCTGCACACCTTCCGGCTGCAGGTCGACGCCGTCGATGCGAATGGTGGGTGAACCCGGGAAGGCGTGTCGCTCCGCATCCTCCTGCGTGTCCACGCGGATGACCTGCACGTCGTCACGCACGCCTTCCTCGGCGAGCGCCTGGCGCAGCCGCGCGAGCGCCTCGGCGTGCGAAGGACAATCTTCCCAGTAGAGGAACTCAATACGCATGGGGCATCGACGTCGGACCCTATCGTATCTTAACTGTTTCGACCGGGCCGGTTGTTCCCCTGGCCGCGGGCGCTGAGCGAGGCGATCACCCATCGCCACGGTGCGACAGATCTTCCTCTGGACAGAGGTCACCACAGCCTATCGGCCCCGTACCGAGGTGGAGCGATGGCAAATCCAGGAACGGCTTGCCCTCAAGCTGCGGCACCTGGGCTGCGAGGCACCGCCGCGGTTCTACGAGGGACCCGGCGGGCGTCTGGCGTTTCGGATACGGTCCGGGTTCAGGCTGGCGCCCGCGCTTGCGCGCGCCCTGGCACGCATTGACGACGTGACCCCACCCGCCGGATAGTCAGCCGGCGGCCGGCCCGGGCTAGCGCGGAGGGCAGTTCAGGCAGTGATTCTGAACTTGCAACACCATCTTGCCGTCCACGCGGCCCAGGCCCGGGACCTCCGAGGCGGTATCGCTCACGACCTCGCGCCAGAACGGCCGCCCACCGACGGTGACGAACCGGATGCTGTTGCCGACCTGTCCCCAGTCATAGTAGAGCGTGAGCTGGTGCAGGAGACCGGTGTCGTCGACCAGGGCCGCAAGCATGTAGGGGCCGGGCCCCGGGCGCACGATCGAGCCGCGCTGCGTGGGGGACCACAGCCACTTGGCGATCGCGCGCCGCGACGTGATGTCGTCGACGTACGCGCCCTGGTTGTACTTGCGCATCGTCTCAACGACGATGTCGGTGCGCACCCCGCCCAGGAGGTAGCGGTTCGGCGGCCGCTCCTCGGCGATGAAGATGTCCTGCACGGGCAGGATCTCGTTGGGCTTCTGTTCCGCCTCGATGAGATCGGTGACGACCTTTCGGATCGAGTTATTGAACGGCCGGAGCAGGAGCGGGACCTCGAGCCTCGTGACGGTGGCCTTTCGGCGCCGCGGCTCACCGGGAGCGGTGCGCGACTCGACAATCGTCCCGGCTGCACGGACGGTGAACCGGCCCGAGGGCAGGTTGATGAGGAACTCGGCCGCGAAGTCCGCGGTCATCGTGTACGGTTGCGGGTTGGGCTCGGTGAAGATGCGCTGGAGTAGCACATCCACGGTGAGCGGCTGCGCGGACGCCGTCACCGGGGCGAGCACCGCAGCCAGGCAGAGCATCGCGAGTGCAGACGCGAGCACGGCGGGGCAACGCCGTTCCGGCGGCAGTCTCATAGCTTCAGCATTATAGCCCCGGCTCCGGCATCCGTGAAGAGACGCGGGTGCCTCAGCCGCGGCTAGACCGGCCGAGGGCCGAACCTCCGGTTGCGATCTGCGTTATCATGAGAAAAGAGGAAGGTAGCGTCGGCAGAGGTGTGGGGATGCGCTTCACCGACGGAGATGTGCGATTTCTGGCCGCGGTCATCGCGGGCGACGACGCGCACGCCGTGGCGCGCCTGTTGAAGAGATGGCGCGACCATCCCGACGAGCTTGACGATCATCTGGAAGACGATCGGGTGGTGCGACGGCTGATGGCCGAACGACAGATGCTCTTCGAGCTGTCGCCGCGCTTCCTGTTCTCGATCCTGCTCCGGCGCATCCGGCGCGATCTCGGCGAGACGCCGTACACGGTCGAGCGCGTGCACAGCGACGGCCGCGTGGTCGTCTTCGACGCCGGGCACTCGTATGAACTGCTGCGCTCGCCGGAGATGCTCGAGTACCTGGTGGACCTCCTGGTGTCGTTCGAGCGGGTCGAAACGGTGCTGGTGCACCAGCCGCAGGCCCGTCGTGCGCGCCGGCTCTCGACGATCAGCATCGACGACATGCTCGAACTCGCGAGCCTCGTGCCGCCGGCCCAGCAGCCGATGGTGTTCCGGCGCATCGGCGACATCACCCTGTTCGTGACCGGGCTCTTCCCGGACTCGGTGGGCCGTGAGCGGCGCTATCCATTCGGCGCGTCGGTCTTGCAGGCGTCCGTGGCTCGGCATGCGCGGATTGAGGATTACGAGGACGAGGGCCGCCGTTTCTACCGGATGGCCGCGGACCGTCTGTTCTCGTCGCAGCCGGTGCTGGCGCACATCCTGATGCGGTTGGCCGAGGAGTTCACGGCCGCACGAAAGCCGCTGACGGTGCTGTCAGAGCGCTACGTGGCCTGGGCGCGGCCGCACTGGACCGCTCTGCCATCCTGACTCACACGGCCCGCTGTCCATAACGGTTCCAGTGTACCAGGTCCGTGAGCGGCTTCCGGCCGCGCCCCGTGAGGACGCGTAACGCCAGGCGCTCGATGGGGCCGCGGCCGGCCGGGTGTGGATACCCGAAGGCAATGGCGGTGGCGATTACCGGGCCTGTCGGTACACCGAGCACGGCGCGAGCCTCGGCATCGTGTTGCAGTATCGTCGGGCACGACGCGACGCCGAAGCTCCAGGCGGCCAGCATCATGTTCTGCGCGCAGCGCCCGGCGTCGAAGAGGTCGCGGGTCGCGTCCACGAGCACGGCGACCACGACCGCGGCCGTGGCCAGATGGGTCGTGAACCGGCCGGTCCGTGACAGCCGTGCGAGTTGGTCGCGGTCGGTCACGACGATGAACTGCCAGGGTTGCCGGTTTCTCGAGCTCCCGCTCCGACGACCGGCCTCAAGAATGCGCGCCAGCGTCTCGCGCGGGATGACGCGGTCGGCGTAGGTACGCAGGTCGCGTTTCGATACGATACAGCGGTAGGCGTCCATGCGAGCCGACTTCGTGCGCACACCCGGCGGGGCCTGCCTGGGTCCACGGCGTGCCGTGCCCGGGGCACGATGGTACGATGACGGCCGGAGGGCTATGGTGCGACGGGGCGATCGACTGCACCTGATTGTGGACCGGCTGGCCTACGGCGGCCGCGGGGTGGGCCGGGCGAACGGCCTCGTGGTGTTCGTCAACGGCGCCGCCCCAGGCGACGAAGTGATTGCGCGTCTGGCCAAGGTCCATCGCTCGTACGCCGAGGCCGAGACGGTCGAGGTCGTGAGGGGATCGTCGGCTCGAACCGACCCTCGCTGCCCGCACTTCGGTCCATGCGGGGGGTGCGCCTGGCAGCACATCGCGTTCGACGCGCAGGCCAAGGCCAAGGAGTCCATCGTCCGCGAGAGTCTCGCGCACCTGGGCGGGCTGACCGGCATCGAGGTGCGGCCGATCGTGCGCGCGGCTGACGCCTGGTACTATCGCAACAAGATGGAGTTTTCGTTCCATCCCGAGGGCACGCTCGGGCTCCACCGACGTGGCGACTGGAACCGCCTGGTGCCCGTAGAGACGTGCTTCCTCCAGTCGGCCACGTCGGCGGCGCTGGTGAACGCGGTGCGGGACTTTGTGCGCACCACCGGGCTCGCGCCGTACGATCCGCGGACCCACGGCGGACTCCTTCGCGGTCTGGTCGTGAGAGAAGGCCGCGGCACCGGCGACCGTCTGGTCGGCATCGTGACCGGAGACGGGCCGTTTCCGGCGACGCAGTTCGTCGACGTCGTTCGGGTCGCGGCGGCCGACGTGACCGGCGTGGTGCGTGGTATCGTCGGCGGCACATCCGACAGCGCACCGATCACGGAGATCGAGACGCTCCACGGCCGGCCGTATCTCGAAGAAGTCCTCGCCGGCCTTCGGTTCCGAGTCGGGCTGGAGACGTTCTTCCAGACCAACACCGCGCAGGCCGCCCGCATGGTCGAGTACGTCGTGGCCAGCGCGCAGCCGGCGCGCGACAGGGTGGTGATTGACGTCTACTGCGGGGTTGGCACCTTCTCGCTGCCGCTGGCCGCGGCCGGTGCCCGCGTGGTCGGGATCGAGCTCTCGGCTGCGTCGATCGAGGCCGCGCGGCGTAACGCATCGCTCAACGGGCTGCCAGGCGTCGTCTTCGTGGCCGGGGACGCGCGCGTGATGCTGCCCGCGGTCGTGGCCGAGCACGGTGTGCCCGATGTGCTGGTCCTCGATCCGCCGCGCGCGGGTGCGGGCGGCAAGGTCATGCGCAAGATCGGCCGCACCGGCGCACGGCGTGTCATCTATGTGTCCTGCAACCCGACGACGCTCGCGCCGGACCTTCGGGAGCTGCTGCCGTTTGGCTATCATGTCGTCGAGGTCCAACCATTCGACCTCTTTCCACAGACCTATCATGTCGAGACGATTGCCGTGCTCGACCGACATCAGGAGGCATGACGTGACGGTTCTCGAGGCCATCAAGACCCGCCGCAGCATCGGCAAGATGCGACCGGACCCGGTACCCCGCGAGACGTTGGAGCAGATGCTCGAGGCCGCGGTGTGGGCGCCGAATCACAGGATGACCGAGCCGTGGCGGTTCTACGTGCTCCACAGCGATACGGCCAAGCAGCGGTTTGCGGAGATCCGCCGCCGTGTGCGCGCGGCCGGACTGCCGGACTCCACGACGCCCGAGGCCCAGAAGGCACTCGAGCGCGTCTATCAGGATACGGTCAACACGCCGGCGCTGATCGTCGTCACCTCGCACGTCGCCGCGGACGAGGCCCAGCGCGAGGAGGACTTCGCCGCCACCTACATGGCGATCCAGACGCTCATGCTGGCGGCGACCGAACTGGGTGTGGGCACATACCTGCGCACCGGCGCGGTCATGCACGACCAGGACCTGCGCGACCTGCTCCGCCTCGAGCCCAATCGCCGGGTTCTGGGCATCGTGTACGCGGGGTACGCCGACGGTGCGCCTCAGAAGCGCCGGACACCTGCGGCTGAGCGCACGACGTGGCTCTGAGGCAGATGGCGGCGCTCAGCGGGCAGGGGGCGCCGTCCAGCGACTGTAGAACTCGACGTCGGTCATCTCGGCCTTCAACCAGCGATCGAGGTCGGCGACGGTAATCACGACCGCGGCGATCGGTTTGCCGGACGGCGTGGTCGCGCGCACGGCGATCTGATCGAGGGCCAGCCTCGGGTTGGCGCCGGGACCCGCGACCCGGACGATCTCCGTTCGGAGCGCGCCGAGGGTGCGGCCGGTCGTCGTGCGATACACGATCTCCACGCGCCGAACGCCGCCGGTGGCCCGCGTGTCGGTAATGGTGAGCGCCGCGACGCGGACCCCCTGGCCCTCCAGCGCCTTGCGGAAGTCGGCGGCGAGCGCGCGGTCAAGGCCGGGGGCCGGCGTAGGCAGATCGACGGGCACGACCGGTTCAGCGGCGGGAGCCCCCGGCGCCGGCACGGACGGGGGACCCTGGAGGGGTGCGGCGGAATGACCAGTGCCGCGGTTCGAGTCGCGCAGGTAGGCCCACGCCAGCAGGCCCAGGGCCGTGGCGAGACTCACCACCAGCGCGCCGCTCAACAGGATGGCCCGCCGCATCACACGGAAGATTCGGCGTGTCACCGGGGGTTCCCGCGCAGACGCCCGCCGTGGGACCGCGACCGGCGGCAGGAGGCGCTGTCCGCGCCGCGAACGCATCCGGTACTCCCCATCCCGATGAGGTGAGAGCGTCACGATGCCGCGTCCGCGTGTCTACGTTGCCCGCCGCCTGCCCGATCCCGCGATGAACCTGCTCCGCGAGCACGCGGACCTCACCGTGTGGGGGATCGACGAGGTCCCGCCGCCGCGCGAGGTGCTGCTGCGCGAGACCGCGCCGTGTGACGGTCTGCTGTCGCTGCTGACGGACAAGATCGACGCGGCCTTTCTTGACGCCTGCCCCAAGATCAAGGTTGTCAGCAACTACGCGGTCGGGTTCGACAACATCGACGTCGACGCGGCGACCGCCCGCGGCGTGGTCGTGACCAACACACCCGGCGTGCTCACCGAGACGACCGCGGACTTCGCCTTCACGCTCTTGATGGCCGCCGCGCGTCGTGTCGTTGAAGCGGACCGCTACACCCGCGACGGCAAGTGGCAGAGCTGGATGCCGATGCTCTTCCTTGGGCAGGACGTCCACCACGCGACGCTGGGGCTGGTGGGCCTTGGCCGCATCGGCGCCGCGATGGCCAAGCGGGCTCGCGGGTTCGATATGACCGTCCTGTACCATGACGTGGTCCGGCGCGAGGACCTGGAGCGGGAGATGGGGATCGCGTTCACGTCGCTCGACGATCTGTTGCGCCGCGCCGACTTCGTCAGCGTCCACACACCGCTGACGGCGGAGACCCGGCACCTTATCGGGCCGGCGCAGTTCAGGCTTATGAAGAAAACCGCCATCCTCATCAACAGCGCGCGTGGACCCATTGTCGATCAGGACGCGCTCGTCGAGGCCCTTCGATCGCGGACGATCGCCGGCGCCGGTCTCGACGTCTTCGAGGTGGAACCGATTCCGGTGGATCACCCGCTGTTGAAGCTCGACAACGTCGTCGTTGCGCCCCACATTGCGAGCGCGAGCGTCGAGACCCGGACGAAGAT
>JAVKJV010000088.1:0-9292 GCA_031458775.1 Candidatus Fervidifonticultor quartus
CACTCGGACGCCTCCTGTCAAGAGTCTCAACCTGAGTCGCGGAGACCACGGCATGGGAGCAATCAACCCTGCCCGCGATTCTTCAGCACCCTGCTAGAGACCGTGTCGACCGGCCCTGCGGCGCCGCTTGGCGTCCCGGTCGTGCCGTCGGATTGGCGATGGGCGGTGCGCGACGGCGTCCTGGTGCTCCTCGCCGCCCTGCTCGACGACGCCGGCGTACCCCACGCATTCACCACACGAGTCGGCGGGGTCAGCGCGCCGCCGTTCGACACGCTCAACCTCGGCCGCGCCGTTGGCGACGCGCGCGAGGCGGTCGTGGAGAACCGCCGACGGGCGCTCGGGGCCCTCGATCGGCCGCTGGCCGATCATGTCGAGGCATCGCAGGTGCACGGCGCCGCCGCCGCGGTGGTCGGGGCCGCGGACCGCGGGGCCAAGATCCCGAGCGTGGACATCCTCGCGACGCGCGACCCGTCGGTCGTGCTCGCGATGCACTGCGCCGACTGCGTGCCCGTGCTGCTGGCCGATCCCGCCCGCCGCGCCGTCGCGGCGGTCCACACCGGCTGGCGCGGGACCGCGGTCGGTGCCGCCGCGGCCGCGGTGCGCGCGATGGTCGAGGCGTTCGCCTGCCGGCCGCGCGATCTGCTGGCAGCCATCGGGCCCGCGATCGGGCCGTGTTGCTACGAGGTGGACACGCCGGTGCGCGAGGGTTTCGCCCGCTGGCCGTGGCGCGAGGCGGTCTTCGCGCCGCGCGGCCCCGACCGCTGGGTCCTCGATCTCTGGGAGGCGAACCGGCGTCAGGTGATCGAGGCCGGTGTGCGGCCCGAGGCCGTGACCACCTCCGCGCTGTGCACGTCGTGTCTGGCGGAGGTGTTCTTTTCGCACCGGCGCGACGGCCGCACCGGTCGTATGGCCGGGATGATCGCTGTGCCGAAGAGGTAGCATGCCGCTCGCGCCGCGCGATCCAGAGGGATTCGTTGACCCTCGCCGAATACCGCGTCTGGCGTGTCCGGCGTGCAGAAACGGCTCCAAGAGGTCCGCGCTCGTATCGCAGTTGCCGCGTCGCGGGCCGGCCGTGATCCGGCGTCGGTGACGCTCGTCGGCGCCGCGAAGACCGTGAGTGCGGACCGCGTCCGCGAGGCCGTGGACGCCGGGCTACTCGACATCGGCGAGAACTGGGTGCAGGAGGCGCTGCCGAAGATCGCGGCCGTGGGTCCGGGGCCGCGGTGGCACTTCATCGGGCACCTGCAGCGCAACAAGGCGCGGGCGGCGGCGCGGGTGTTCGATGTGATCCACTCGCTCGACAGCGCGCGTGTCGCGCAGACCCTCGATCGGGGTGCGCGCGATGCCGGCCGACGGTTGCGTGTGCTGATCGAGGTGAACGTGGCCGGCGAGGCCACGAAGTTCGGTGTGGCGCCGGATGCGGTCGAGGATCTGCTGCGGGCGATCCGCGACTGCGCGCACCTGATGCCGGTGGGGCTCATGACGATGGCGCCGCTGACCGACGATCCGGAGTCGGTACGCTGGGTGTTCCGGGCGCTGCGTGAGCTGCGTGACCGGCTGCGGGCCGGGACCGCCGGCCCAGGGTTCGACGAGCTGTCGATGGGCATGTCGGGGGATTTCGAGGTCGCCGTCGAAGAAGGATCGACGATGGTCCGGATCGGGCGCGCGATCTTCGGCGAGCGATAGCGGCCACGGGAGAGGCCAGATCATCCAGGGAGGGAGGAGAGAGCAGGAGGTGGACGATGGGCGCAATGCAGCGGCTGTGGACGTTCCTGGGGTTCACTGAGGACGAGTCCGAAGGTGCCCCGCAGGACGCTGCGGAGCCGGTCAGGCGCAAGGCGCCGGTCTTCAACCTGCACACGCACCGGCCGATGGAGATCGTGGTGCTCGAGCCGCGCAGTTTCGACGAGGCGCGTGCCGGCGCCGATCACCTGAAGGCGCGGCGACCCGTGATCGTCAATCTCCGTGACGTGGACCGCGACCTGGCGCGTCGAGTCGTGGACTTCACGTGCGGGGTGACTTACGCGGTGGACGGTCACATGCAGCGCGTCGGTGACGAGATCTTCCTGTTCACGCCGAATACCGTCACGGTCATGGCCGAGAGCAGCCGCGAGGGTGATCGCGAGCTCTTCCCCATGGCGTGATCGCCTGACGTCCTCCTTCGCTCACGTCGTGGTGATCCGAACCGTCTGGCTTGAGGCGGGAGCCGTCCGCCTCGTGGATCAGACCAGGTTGCCCGACCACCTCGAGATCCTGACGTGCCGCACCGCGGGGGAGGTCGCGGAGGCCATCCGTGCGCTGCGCGTGCGCGGCGCGCCCGCCATCGGTGTCGCGGCGGCGTACGGCGTGGCGCTGGCCGCGCTGCAGGCCGCCGACCAGCAGGTCCCGGTCGCACTGGTCCAGGCCGCGGTCGACGCCGCCGCACCGGTGCTGGTGGCCGCGCGGCCAACCGCGGTAAACTTGAGATGGGCGGTCGAGCGCATGCGCGGTGTCGCGCGGGCCGCGGCCGCGGAGTCCGGCGCTCACCTCGCGGCGCGGCTTGTCGACGAGGCCGACGCGATCGCGGCGGAAGATCGCGCCGCCAATGAGGCGATCGGCCGCCACGGCCAAGCGCTGGTTGCGCCCGGCGAGCGTGTGCTGACATACTGTCACACCGGCGGGTTGGCAACCGCCGGGTACGGGACGGCGTTTGGTATCCTGCGCGCCGCCCACGAGGCGGGAAAGGGGATCCACGTGGTCGCGTGCGAGACCCGGCCGGTGTTGCAGGGCGCGCGGCTTACCGCCTGGGAACTCGTCCACTACGGGATTCCTTCGACCCTGGTCACCGACAACATGGCCGGAGCCCTGATGGCACGGGGCGAGATCGACAGGGTCATCGTGGGCGCGGACCGTATCGCGGCCAACGGCGACGTGGCGAACAAGATCGGGACGTACACCATGGCCGTGCTCGCGCGATTCCACGGCCTGCCGTTCATTGTCGCGGCACCGACGTCGACCGTTGACCTGGGAACGCCCGACGGGACCGCGATCCCGATCGAGGAGCGCCCGCCTGCCGAAGTCACGCACGTGGCCGGACGGCGCATCGCGCCCGAGGGTGTGGGCGTGCGCAACCCGGCCTTTGACGTGACCCCGCACCGACTGGTCACGGCGATCGTGACCGAAGCCGGGATCGCCGCGCCGCCGTATGCGGAGAGCCTGGCGGCGCTGGTCCGCGTGACGGTGAGCCGCTAGGATGCGGGGGCGCAGCGCGACCGCGCGCCACCTGGTGCTGGCCACGCTGGCCCTGGGCTGGGGCGCATTAGTGGTGCGCAGCATTACGTATCGCGACGCGTTGTGGTTCCGCTACTATGTGGTCGACCTGGTGTGGCTGCAGTATCTCTTTCTGGTGCTCGCAGTCTTCGGCGGCGTCATCCTCCTGCTTGGAGTGCTCAGTCGCCGGCCGCGGCCGGGACGCTGGGCCACGTGGCCGTCGGTGAGCATCATTATCCCGGCCAAAGACGAGGTCCGCGTCATCGAGGGCGCGGTGCGCACCGCGTGCGCGCAGGACTACGCCGGCCCGCTCGAGGTCATCGTCGTGGACGACCGGTCCACCGACGGGTCCGCGGCGCTGCTGGCCCGTCTTCAGTCGGAACTGCCCATCGAGGTCGTGCGCACGCCGCCGGGGACCATCGGCAAGGCCGCGGCGCTGCAGGTCGGTGTGGCCCGCTGCCGCGGCGAGCTCATCGCGGTGTTCGATGCCGACGCGCGGCTCGGCTCGAACGTCTTGACCCGGATGGTGCCGCATCTGGCCGACCCAAAGGTTGGCGCCGCGCAGGGCCGACGGCTCGTGTACAACGCCCGGCGCAGCTGGCTGACCCGCGTGCAGGATGACGAGTATCGCGTCCTCCAGACGCTCCTGCAACGGGCGCGCCAGGCCGTGGGCGGGTTTGTCTGTCTCGCGGGTAACGGGCTCATCGTCAAGCGCTCGGCACTCGCCGCGCTTGGCGGGTGGAACGAGGAGGCGCTCACAGAAGACATCGACCTGACGGTGCGGCTCCACCTGGCCGGGTGGGAGATCCGCTACGTGCCCGAGGCCGAGATTTGGGAAGAGGGTGTTGTGACCCTCCGCGACCTCATCCGGCAGCGGGAGCGATGGTTCGAGGGCGCGCTGCTGTGCCTCGGCGAGTACCTGCCGGCGATCCTGTTCAGCCGCGTGCCGCTGCTACGCCGGCTCGACATGCTCTTCTTCCTCTCCGGCTCGCTGCTGAGCGCGCTCGCCGCGCTCACCGGATACGTCTACGCCGTGATCGGCGTTGTCCACGAGGCAGTGATCTTCCTGCAGCTTCCGCGTCAGGTCATGGTGACCGCGTCGGGTGTGCTCACCGGCGGGCTGCTTGTCGCGATGACCGCTGAGGTCGGATACCGGCCCTGGCGCCTGCTGGGCGTGCTGGCGCGCTGGACGCTGTTCTCGTTCCATACGCTGGTGATCGTCCCGATGGCCATCCGGCGGTACGTGTACACTGCGGTCACCGGCCGCAAGGACTGGCGCAAGACCGTCCACGAAGGTGCCGGATCGGTGTAGCTGTTACACCGCCGCGCGAGCCGCTGGCGTCGTCAGGACACGTCCGTAGGCCGCGTGGAGCGCCGCGCCGATGCGGTCGAGCGAGCGCCGCTCCGCGAACCGCCGTGCCTCCCGGCCGAACCGGCAGCGTTGGGCGGGATCGTTCGCCAGGCGCATGATCTGCCGGCAGAAGCCGTCGACGTCGGCGGCCAGCAGGCAGTTCACTTCCGACGTGAACCGGCCGGCGAAGCACTCCGCGTCGCGCAGCACCAGCGGCCGTCCGGCGGCTGCGGCCTCGAGCACCGCGATCCCCTCGTTCTCGACCGCACTCGGAAAGAAGAAGATGTCGCCGGCCGCGTACGCTTCGTTGATGTTGTCCACATAGCCGGGGAAGCGCACGTTGGGCGGCGCCTCGTCCACGATGCGGAGCGTCTCCGGTTTCACCGCGCGGTGGATGCGGCCGAACCACACGAACGTGAGGTGCGGCAGGGCGCGCGCCACGTCCACGAAGACGTCGACACCCTTGCGCAGCAGGACCAGCCCGACGGCGAACACCACGATCCCCGTCAGGCGGTAGCGGCCCCGGCCCAGTGACCGCGCGCGCCGCAGCGACGCGAAGCGCGCGAGGTCAACGCCGTTGCTGATGACCTCGATCGGCCGCTCCACGCCACTCTCCACGAGGACCCGTCGGGTGTACTCCGTGGGCGCAATCACGAGGTCGGCCTTGTTGTAGTAGCGCGTCAGCAGCCGGCCGAGATGCGGTGCCAGCAGGTCGCTCATGACAAAGGAGTTGGCGAAGTCCTCGGCGGTGGTGTGGGCGTGGATCACGAGCGGCCGCACGCCGCTGTACTTCTCGGCGAGGTAGAACGAGCGCGGTCCCAGCGTCTCGAGATGGAGGACGTCGGCGTCGGCGTCCGGATCGGCGGTGACGGTGATCCCCGCCTCGCGGAGCGCCCGGCGATGGTTCTGATAGGCCTGGTAGATGCCGCCGCTCCACGACGCGCTGTGTTCGAGTTCGAGGTACAGACAGACCCTCACGGCGACCTCCCCCGGCCCTCCGCTGCGGTCTCATACGGAGACTTCGCGTTGTGCCACAGCGGCCCTGCTTTCCACGCGAGGTTGTACCCACATGGCGGGCCGAGTGGCCCGCGAGGCCGGGTTTGTCTGGACGGCGCCGCGCGCCGCGTGCTACACTACCGCCGAACCGCATGGTGGCGATGATGGGGACCGGCCGGCCGGCCGCGTCTGAGCGAGCCGGGGTGTGGTGAGAGCCCGGTGACCGCGGCGCCGAGCCCGATCGCCCCGAAGCCGCGGCCCGAACGCTTCCGCGAGTAGGCGCCGCCGGCCGCTCCGCCGAGACCGGAGCCAGAGTGTCGGACCACGGCTGCCATGCGCGCATGCGGCAGACGTGCGGGGCATCGGGGTCCGAAGCCAGGGTGGTACCACGGGTGCATCCCGTCCCTTGCGGACGGGATGTCGTCGTTTCGGGGGGCCAGGTTCCGAAGGAGCACATGACGATGCCGAACGCCCGGTTCGCGCCGGTTCCCGCGAAGGTGGACTTTCCCGCGCTCGAGCGCGAGATGCTCGCGTGGTGGAGAGCACACGACATTCCGGCCAAGTACGTGCGCCGCAACGAGCGCGCCGCCGAGCGCTTTGTCTTCCTCGACGGACCGATCACGGCCAACAACCCGATGGGGATCCACCACGCCTGGGGCCGGACGTACAAGGACCTGGTGCAACGCTACAAGACCATGCGCGGGTTCCGGCAGCGCTATCAGAACGGGTTCGACGGCCAGGGCCTGTGGGTGGAGGTCGAGGTCGAGAAAGAACTCGGCTTCAAGAGTAAGCGCGACATCGAGACGTACGGGGTGGGGCCGTTTGTCGAACTGTGCAAGCAGCGTGTGATGCGGTTCGCTGACATCATCACCCAGCAGTCCCAGCGCCTGGGCTACTGGATGCGATGGGATAACTCCTACCACACCCTGTCGGACGAGAACAACTACACGATCTGGCACTTCCTCAAGACGTGCTGGGAGCGCGGGATGATCTACAAGGGCCACGACGTCATGCCCTGGTGCCCGCGCTGCTCCACCGGGATCTCTGAGCACGAGATCGTCACCGAGGGCTACCGAGAGATCACGCACCTCGGGCTCACCGTGCGCCTACCCCTGCCCGACGAACCGCGTCGCGCGTTGCTCGTCTGGACCACCACGCCGTGGACGCTGACGAGCAACGTGGCCGCCGCCGTGCATCCGGACTTGACCTATGTGCGGGTCAGGCAGGGCGACCAGGAGTACTACCTGTGCGAGGGGGCGGTGGGCACGCTCAAGGGCCCGTACACCGTGCTCGAGGCCATGCCCGGCGCCGCACTCGTCGGCCGCCGCTACACCGGGCCGTTCGACGACCTGCCGATCCAGCAGGGCGTCGAGCACCGGGTCATCCCGTGGAAGGACGTCAGTGCCGAGGAAGGCACCGGCATCGTCCACATCGCGCCGGGGTGCGGCGCCGAGGACTTCGACCTCGGTCGGGAATTCGGGCTGGCGACCCTCGCGCCCCTCGACGAGTTCGGCGTGTTCGGCCCGGGCTATGGATGGCTCGAAGGGCGGCAGGTCTACGATGTCGCCAAGCCCATTGAGGACGACCTGCGCGCGCGCGGTCTGCTCTACCGCGCCGAAGGCTATACGCACCGATACCCGGTCTGCTGGCGCTGCGGCAGCGAGCTGGTGTTCCGTCTGGTGGATGAGTGGTTCATCGCCATGGATCCGGTGCGCGAGGCGATGATGGACGTCACCCGCCAGATCCGCTGGATCCCCGCGTTCGGCCTGGAGCGCGAACTGGACTGGCTGCGCAACATGCACGACTGGATGATCAGCAAGAAGCGTTACTACGGTCTCGCCCTGCCGATCTACGAGTGCAAGACGTGCGAGACATTCGAGGTCATCGGGTCGAAGGACGAGCTGCGGGCGCGCGCGGTCGAGGGATGGGAGGCTTTCGACGGCCACTCGCCGCACCGGCCCTGGGTGGACGCGGTGCAGATCCGCTGCCGGTCTTGCGGCGGGGTGGTCTCACGCATTGCCGACGTCGGCAACCCCTGGCTCGACGCTGGCATCGTGCCGTTCTCGACGATGATTGATCCGGCGACCGGCAAGGTCTCCTATATGGACGACCGGCGGTACTGGCGCGACTGGTTCCCGGCGCACTTCATCACCGAGGCGTTCCCCGGCCAGTACCGCAACTGGTTCTACGCGTTGCTCGTGATGAGCACCGTGCTCGAGAATGCACCGCCGTTCCTCGTCTGCCTCGGCCACGCCATGGTGCGCGACGAGCAGGGGCGTGAGATGCACAAGTCGTGGGGCAACGCGATCGAGTTCGAGGAGGCCGCCGAGAAGATCGGCGCCGACGTGGTGCGCTGGCTCTATGCGACCCAGAACCCGGCGTTGAACGTCAACTTTGGTTACGGACCGGCCGACGACGTCCGCCGGCGGTTCGTGCTGCTGTGGTGGAACGTCTACTCATTCTTCGTCACCTACGCGTCGCTTGAGACGCTCGACTTCGCGGCGCTGCAGGCCTCCCCGCCGCCGCTGCGCCTGCTCGACCGGTGGATCCTGTCGCGGCTCGGTCGGCTGATCGCGACGATGCGGGAACGCCTCGACGACTATGACATCGCGGGCGCGAGCCGTCCGGTCGAGGAGTTCGTGGATGACCTGTCCACCTGGTACGTGCGGCGCAGCCGGCGCCGCTTCTGGAAGAGCGGTGACGACGCCGACAAGCGCGCGGCCTACTACACGCTGTACCGCGTCCTGCGCACACTGGCTCTGGCCCTGGCGCCGTTCGTCCCGTTCACGTGCGAGGCGATTTATCAGAACTTGGTGCGGACGGTCGAGCCGGCGGCGCCCGAGAGCGTGCACCTCTGCGACTACCCCGAGCCCGACGCCACCCACGTCGATGCCGACCTCGAGGCCGCGATGACGGTGGTCCGCGCGCTCGTGGCCCTCGGGCGGGCCGCGCGGGGCGCGGCGAGGATCCGGGTGCGCCAGCCGTTGCCTGCTGTGCTGATCGCGACCAACGACCGGCGCCTGCGCGCCGAGCCCGAACTGGTGGAGTTGCTCGCCGACGAACTGAACGTCAAACAGGTACGGTTCATCGACGACACCGCCGCGTACGTGAGCTTTGAGGTGAAGCCGCGCTTCGACAAGCTCGGGCCCAAGTACGGCGGCCGCGTGCAGGCGATCGCGGCGGCGCTGCGGGCGCTGCCAGGCCGCGAGGTCGCTGCGGAGCTGGCGAGCGGCCGCGGCCCGACCGTGACCGTGGCCGGTGAGCCGGTGTCGCTGGAAGCCGACGAGGTGGAGACACGTCTGCGGACCGCCGCCGGCTACGCGGCGGAGGGCGAGGGCGGCCACGTGGTAATCCTCGAAACGACGGTGGACGACGCGCTCGTGCGCGAGGGTTGGGCGCGGGAGCTGGTCCATCACGTGCAGCAGCTCCGTAAGGATAGCGGGCTCGACGTCAGCGACCGCATCACGCTGTACCTCGCCGGCGACCAGGGCCTCGACCAAGTGCTCGACGTCCACCGCGACTACATCATGGCTGAGACCCTGAGCACGGCGATTGAGCGCGATCTGGGAGGGCGGTCAGGGGCCCGGGAGGTGAAGGTGGACAGTCTCGTGGCGCGCGTCGCGTTGGAGCGGGCCCGCTGATCGACGCGAGCCGACCGCGGCGCCCGCGGACGGCCTTGCCAGGTTCGGGGTCGGC
>JAVKJV010000089.1:0-9138 GCA_031458775.1 Candidatus Fervidifonticultor quartus
TTACCGGACGACCGGACGTGGCACCGCGTTGTTCCAGCCCCGCACGCCGCGCATGGATCTGTTCGTCGGCATGACGACGTACGGCGGCAACACGCCGGGCCAGGTCACCTTCGACTCGCTGACCCTGGTGGCGCGCGAGGACTGGACCAGGACGATGGCCTTTGTCCTGGACAAGGGCGATGCATCCGTCGGGCGTCGCATCCGGCTCAACGTGCGCGGCCGCGAGCCCGCCGGGATTGTCGAGCCCGGCCCGGCGTACGAGCAGGTGCGACAGCGCATTGTCGCCGGGCTGCAGTCCCTGCGCGACCTGCAGGGGCGGCCGCTGGTTCGCCGCGTGTACCGCCGCGAGGAGCTCTATGCCGGTCCGTGGGCCGACGAGGGGCCCGATCTGCTCGCGCTCTTCGAGGAAGGCGTGGGCGGAGTTGACCACATGACCGGACCGGCGGCCACGCCGGTGCCGGGGAGCGTCGGCGTGGCGAGTGAGCGCGATCTGACCGGGACGCACCGGCCCGAGGGGATCTTCGTGGCGTGCGGACGCGGGATTCGGCAGGGCGCCGAGGTCGCGGCCCGGATCGTGGACGTCTGCCCGACGGTCTTGCACCTCTTGGGTGTGCCGGTGCCGGCCGACGCCGACGGCCGCGTGCTCACCGAGATCTTCTCGGAGGCGATCGTAACCGCGGAGGCTCCCGGCGCGGATCGTGTCGCGGCGGTGGTCGCCGGAGGGATGCCCGGCCCCGCGTCGCTCCGCGACGCGGGCGACGACGTGTACGCCGCCGACGATCAGGCGCTGGTCGAGGCGCGGCTGCGGAAGCTGGGTTACCTGGACTGATGGCGGATCCGCTCGTCTCGATCGTGATCGTCAACTTCAACGGTCGCACGCACCTACCGGACTGCCTCGGCTCGCTGGCGCAGCTCGCGTATCCGGCCGAGCGGCGAGAGATCATCCTCGTGGACAACGCGTCCACGGATGGATCGCCGGAGTGGGTGCGCGAGCGGTTTCCTGACGTACAGGTGATCGTGCTGGACCGCAACGCGGGATTCGCCGCCGCGAGCAACCACGGCGCGCGCGCCGCGCACGGCCGGATCGTGGTCTTCCTGAACAACGACACCCGCGTCGACCCGCAGTGGCTCACCGAACTGGTCGCGCCCCTGGGCGGGGTCCCCGGCTCGCCCAGGACCCTCGATCCCGGCCTGGCGGCGACGGCGTCCAAGATGCTCGACTGGGCCGGTACGGGTCTCGACTTTCCGGTGTTCGCCACGTGGCTCGGCGCCCCATACGCGGCGCGCGACGATCGTGCGTTCCGGCGTCCGAGCGATTACGTCACGCCGCAGTACCTGCTGTTTCCCTCGGGCGGCGCGATGGCGATGGCGCGCGACGTCTTTCTCGACGTCGGGGGATTCGACGCCGACTACTTCATGTATCACGAGGACGTTGATCTCGGGTGGCGGCTCTGGCTGCAGGGCTACAAGGTGCTCTACGTGCCGACCGCCACCGTCTACCATCGCTCCGGCGCGTCCGGCGGCGGCGACCCAGCCGCGCTGCATTTCCTGAATGAGCGGAACGCGCTGTTCACGGTGGTCAAGAACGCCGGCGATGCCTGGCTCGCGCGCGTCTTCCCGCTGATGCTGCTGTGGATCATCGAGCGGACCGGGCAGTACCTCGGCATGGACCCCGCGGCGTTTCCACAGGGCGGCGCGGCGCGGGAGGCCGTGGTGGCGCCGCGCGGCGCCGTGGCCGGCGTCGCCGCAGCCATGGCGCTGGTGCGCAGCCTGCCGGGGCTGCTGGAGAAGCGCAGGGCCGTGCAGGCCCGGCGTGTGCGCAGTGACGAGGAGATCGCGGCGCTGTTCGAGCTGCCCCGCGACGCGTTCATCCAGATGATGACGCGCGCGGAGATTGACTTCCGGCAGGCCGCCGCGCTGGTGGATACATTCGGGCTTGCCGCGGGTGAGGTCTCGATCTTCGGCCGCATGGCGTACCGCATCGCGTCGCTGGAGGCGGGCGGGGATCCCGAGAGCCGGGAGCCGCGGGCAGCGGAGTGCCTGCTGTTTCTGGCCGACCACACACTGTCCGAGGCGCAGCGGGTGTTCGGCGAGGCGACCCTGCAGCGTGTTGCCCGGGACCTCGGTCTCTCGGCCGCGGACTTGCCCATGCTGGCCCGGGTCCTCAACCTGGTCGGTTCCCGTCTCCTGGCGCAACTCGTGCCGCCGACGGCATTCGCGCCGGCCGGGCCATCCGTTTCGGGCGCCGGCGAATCTCCGCACGCGGGTGTGCTGGCGCTGGCGCGCGACGCCGTGTGGCGCGACGCGGTCTTCTACCGTGAGGAGTTGGAGAAGCGCACCGACCAGGTGGCTCGTCTGGTCAAGGCGCGCGCTGGACGCGCGGCGGAGCCACGGGTGGTCGCGGCGACGGGGCAGGCCGGCGCGGCAGCGCCAACGCGATGGGCGTTCGCGGCCGCGGTGCGCGATCGCGCGCGCGACCTGCCGCTCGATGTCGTCGACGGCGTCAAGGGTTGGCTCCGTGGGATCCTGCCGTTGCGCACCAAACGATGGATCAAGCGCGTGGTGCTACGGCAGCCCGGGCCGGCGGTCCCCCCCGGATGGGGCTGGGCCGCGCAGACGCCGCCGGCTGCGCCAGCGGCTGACCCTGTCGGTGCGCGGACCACCGCGGCGCCGGCGCGTACGCGGTACGACGTCATTGTCTTCCCGGTGACGAACTGGCACTTTCGGATCCAGCGGCCGCAGCAACTCGCGCGCCGGTTCGCACGGCACGGGCACCGTGTCTTCTACGTCAGCGTGGAGTTCGATGACCAGATGTCGGCGCCCGGTGCGCCGGCGCCGTACCGCATGAGCCGGATCGCGCGGGACATCTACGACGTGCGCCTGCCTGGCCCGCCGCGCCTCAACGTGTACCACGACCGTGTCCGGCCGGACGTGCTCGACCGGCAGGTCCGGGCGTTCGAGGCGCTTCGTCGTGATCACGCGATCGCCGACGCCGTCAGCCTGGTCGAGTTGCCGTTCTGGCGCGGGCTGGCCACGCGGCTGCGGGAGCGGTTCGGATGGCGGCTGGTCTACGACTGCCTGGACCGCCATGCCGAGTTCTCCACGAATCGGGCGGCCATGGTTGACGAAGAGGCAGGGTTGCTCGCAGAGAGCGATCTTGTCGCGGTCACCTCCGAGGCGCTGTACGAGGAGCACCGGTCCCGCACCCCGCGGTGCGTGCGCATCCCGAACGCCGCTGACGTCGATCACTTCAGCGTGTTCGTCGGCGAAGCGCCGCCCTGGCTGCAATCCTTGCCGCGGCCGGTCGTCGGCTACCATGGCGCGATCGCCGAGTGGTTCGACACCGCGCTGGTCGCCGAGATGGCGCGGGGACGACCGTCGTGGAGCTTCGTGCTCGTGGGGAGCATGTACACCGCGAACATGAAGCCGCTCGCCGGCTTGCGCAACGTCTATCTCCCGGGCGAGCAGCCGTATGCCCGGCTGCCGGCGTTCTTGCACGCATTCGACGTCTGCCTGATTCCGTTCAAGCGGTCGCCGCTGACCGACGCGACCGACCCGGTGAAGTTCTACGAGTACCTGAGCGCGGGCAAGCCCGTGGTCTCGGTCACCCTGCCCGAGCTGCAGCCGCACGCGGCCGAGGGCCTGGTCGCATTCGCCGACGACGCGCAGGGGTTCCTCGAGGCGGTGGAGCGGGCCCTCGCGACGGACACGCCGGCCGAAGCGGCGAGGCGCCGCCGATGGGCGGAACGCCACACCTGGGACGCGCGCTACCGCCAGTTCGCCGACGCGATCCGCGATGTGTACCCGCGCGTGAGTATCGTGATCCCCACGCACGGCAATCCTTACCTGACGCGCCTCTGCCTCGACAGCATTGCCCGGAACACCTCGTGGCCGCACTACGAGGTCATCGTTGTCGACAATGCGTCGTCCGACGGGACCGGAGACTTCCTGCGGGATCACGAGGCTCGGGACCCTCGCGTGCGGTGCATACTCAACGAGCGCAACGAGGGATTCGCCCGCGCGACCAACCAGGGCCTGGCGGCCGCGTCGGGCGAGTACCTGGTGCTGCTCAACAACGACACGATCGTCACCCGCGGCTGGCTCGGCACGCTGGTGCGCTACCTGGAGCAGCACCCGGACGTGGGGCTCGTGGGTCCGGCCACCAATCAGGTGGGCAACGAAGCCAGAGTCATGGTGGACTATACGAATATCGAGGAGATGGAAGCCTTCGCCGCGCGGTACACGCACGATCACGCGGACCAGGCCCGGGACCTGGAGATGCTCGCGTTCTTCTGCGTGGTGATGCCGCGGCGCGTGTGGCAGATCGTCGGCCCGCTGGACGAGCAGTTCGGCCTCGGGATGTTCGAGGACGACGACTTCTGCCTTCGCGTGCGCCAGGCCGGCTATCGCGTCGTGTGCACCGACGCCGCGTTCGTTCACCACTTTCACGGCGCCACCATGCGGCGCCTGGGCGACGACGCCTACGTGCGGCTCTTCGAGGCCAATCGCGCGAAGTTCGAGGCGAAGTGGGGGACCCGGTGGACGCCGCACCGGTATCGCTGGCAACGATAGGGTTCGCGGCGCGCTAGGTCGTCCGCAGGCGCTCGGCGACGCGCAGGGCCTCGTCGTGCGAGGCTGCCCAATGCGTCAAATCGCACCGCTGCACCCACGTCTCGTAGAACGCCCGCAGTTTGCCGAACTGTGTGTCCACCAGGACGTGGGGGATGCCCAGCAGCAGGCACAGGATGAACGCGTGGAACCGGTCGGTGACGACCACGGAGCCGGCGCTCAGCATCGCGACGCCGTGAGCCACCCGGCGACGCGCGAGGGCGTCGTAGAGCCACAGTCGTCCGCGACCGGGTGACGCGCGACCCCAGCGGCCCGCCGCCGTCACGAGCGCGCCGAGCAGTCGCACAACGGAGGAGTCCGGTCCATCGCGCCAGTCCACGCGCCGGTGCGCGCCCACGGCGGCGCGGAGATTGGGCCAGGCGGTCTCCCGATCCGTGCGGGCCAGCCACACAATGCTCCGGGTCGCGGCGCGGGCACGCGGCACGTCTCCGAGCGCCAGCGCCATGTCCGGGCACAGGCGGACGTCTGTCGCAAGCGCCTGGCGGCACAGCGCCTCGCTGCGCGCGTCGCGCACGAGCACGATCAGGTCGCGATGCGCGTTGAAGACCTCGCGGGCGCGTGCGAGGTGCTCCGGGTCTCGAAACCATACATGCTGCGGCATCTGGACAATGCGGTTGCGTGGAAACGCCCCCACGACTGCCTCGCGGAACGCCTGGTGCCGCGGCCACACGTCACCGAGGTTGCCGCCGCCGGTGAAGACGATCGTGCCGCCGCCAAGCCGCGCGGCCATGGTCGCCCGGTCGAAGCCGGCGATGTCCGACGCGTAGACCACCCGGACGCCCAGTCGCGCAAGGGTGGCCCGTACACCGAGCCAGACCGCGCTGTCTCCAGCGTTGGCCGCGACCGGGAAGTCGATCAGGGCACATGCCTCCCCGGGTGTGAACAACGGCGCCACCACGCGGTGGATCTCGCGCCGCAGGTGCCCAACGAGGGTCATTGCGGGAGACACGGGCGACCGCGTGCGGGCACGGCTACGGGTTGCGGGGGGACGCCGTGGCCCGGCTGGTCGCCACGTCCCGACCGCGCCGGACGCGCGCTTCGATCGACAGGCCATCGCCGATGCGCGTGACGGTCAACTGCTCCACGCCTGTCGCAACAATGCGCACGTCACCGCGTACGGGCCGGCCGTCGGGTGCCGGGGTAAACGTCCGCCGCGTGACCTCGCCGAGCCTGGCGCGCCACGCGTACACGACCCACTGCGCGCCGGTCGCAGGCGATCCGGTGACGAGCATAGACAGCGCCGGCTCACCGTCCTCCTCAGCGGCCGCGGGCGCCGACTCCGGCCCGGGTGCCTGACTGGCGCTGCGGATGTCCCGCGCCATCAGGTCCACCAGGGTGCTGGCCTCGACCTGCGCCAGGCGCAGGTCCGCGCCCCGCCGCCACGTCGAGAGACTGGCGACGAAGAGCGAACCGATGAGCACGAACACAATCGTCATGAGCGAGAGCGCGATGATGGTCTCGACCAGCGTGAGGCCGCGCCGGGCGGGGCGCGTCACGGTGTGACGAACCGGCACGCGGCCGAGACGTACCGCAGGGTGGCCAGCGTCACGCTCCGCGGCCGCCGTTCCTGTGTCCACGAGACCGTCACGCTCAACTCCCACAGCCCGGGCGTGGCGGTCGCACGTGCGCTCACCTCGCGGCGGTACCGCGCCAGGCTCGTATCCTCGAACTCGGGTGGAATCGCCTCCTGGAACGAGCCGCCGCAGGGCGACGCCGTGAACCGGGTGAGTGTTTCCTCGGCCAATCCGGTCGCGGTGTTCAGGCCGCTGGCGAGCGCGGCCGCGCGCAGGCCGATGCCAAACGACGCGAAGATCACGAGCGCCATCACACCGATGATCATCGTCGCCACGAGGACTTCGAGGATCGTCATGCCGCGCTGGTGCCGCGCGGCGCAGCCGGCACGCGTCATCGGGTGACAGGGTTCGGGGCGGCCGCCGGGCACTCCTTGGGCGCTCGAGGAACCTGTCCCCTTGCGGTTTCGTACCGTGGTGACGGGCATACGCGTAATGTGCACGACGGTGCGGGCCCGAGGACGGCCGGCAGGATCGGCCTCGCGGGAAGCTGAAGAGTTGGCCGCGCCCCCACGCGCCAGCGGACTGGTATGCGGATCGCCGACCGATACATCCTGCGTGAGCTTCTCCCTCCGTTCCTCCTCGGGATCGGTGGTTTCCTCGTCATACTGATCGGCGACATCCTCTACACGCTGGCCGAGTACATCGTGACCGGCCGTGTGACCGTCAGCATCGTGATGCGCCTGCTGGCGTACAAGATGCCGGCCATCATGGTGATCACCTTTCCGGTCTCGACCCTCTTCGGCGCCCTGCTGGGACTGGGACGCCTGGCCCGCGACCGAGAGCTCGACGCGCTGCGGCTGGTCGGCACCAGCCTGCCCCGACTCTTCGCGCCGGTCGTGGCGTTCGGCCTGGTGATCGCCGGCGTGACGTTCCTGACCAACGAGGTCGTCTCGCCGTGGGCGAACCAGCGCGCCAACAGGCTCATCCGCCGGGCGATCCTCGGCGAGGCGTTCCCCGAGGTGCGTGAGCAGGTCTTCCTGCGGGGCCCCGACAACCGGGTCTTCTACGTCAATCGTGTGGACGATCAGGCGCGGCGGCTCCACAACGTCATGATCTTCGAATCCGACGGCCCGTTGCCGCGGCTGATCGCCGCGCGGGACGCCACGTGGTCGCACACGACCTGGGTGCTCCGCAACGGGGTGACGCGCGACCTCGACGCGGCCGGATTCACGACCTACGAAGCCGCGTTTGCCGTGATGCGGATCAACACCGGGCTCGACGGCGCCACGTTCTTCGACGGCCAGCGTACGCCTGAGGAGATGACCGTCCGCGAGCTGCGGTCGCAGATCGATCTGTTCCGCGCCGGGCTGTCGCCCAGGGTCGCGCTCGAGTACCACCGCAAGTTCGCCATTCCGGTCGCCAGCGTCGTCTTCGCGCTCGTTGCCGCACCTGTCAGCCTGCTGGCGGCGCGCGGCGGCCGTTTTGTCGGCGTCGGCGCGAGTATCGCGCTGCTGTTCGCCTACTATGTGGTGATGTCCGTGGCGCGGGCGCTGGGGTTTGCCGGTGTGCTCCCGCCGGCGCTGTCGGCATGGACGCCAAACCTGGTCTTCGTCGCAGCCGGCGTGTTGCTCGTGGTCCGGGTCGACGGCGGAGCCCGCTTCGGTCTCCCGCGGCCGGCCGCGGTGCGCGCCGCAGGCGCGCGGTCATGAAGCGCGTCCTGACGGCACTCGCCGTCGGCGTCGCGGCGCTGGCCGCGTGGTCGCTGATGCAGGCTGAACGTCCGGTCGCGGAGCCGGTGCGCGAGCCGGTCTCGGCCCGGCTCCTCGACGCCCGGCTGGTCGTGCGCCACCAGGGTATCCGGTACGCCGAGATCACCGCGCAGCGCGTGGAGGTGAGCGCCGACCGCCGCGCGACGACGTTCACCGGCCGTCCCCGCATCGTGCTTTACGCCGGCGACCGGCGGGTACTCGTGGCGACGGGTGCGCGCATGGTCTACGATCGCCCGACGCAGGCCGTGCGCGCGGAGGGCGGGTTGCGCCTGACCACGCCGGAGGGCGCGAGTCTGGCCGCCCGCACGGCGATCTGGGACCCGCAGTCGCAGGTCATCGAACTGGCCGGCGACGTGGACGTGACGTTCCCCTACAGGCTGACGCGATGAAGCCCGTCGTTGTCGCCGTCGTGGCGCTACTCGCCGCGGGTCTGCTCGCCGCTGTCGAGGTCGTGCCGTCTGGGAGCGCGGCCCCTTCGCCGAGCCCGGCGTCCTCACCGTCACCCCGAGACCCGGCCGGGCTCAACGGCATGGGCCGGCTTCGCGCCGACCGGATCCGCTACGACCTGCGCGCCCGGGTGATGGTCGCATCGGGCAACGTCTCGCTTGCGCTGCGTGATCTTGAGATTCGCGCCGACCGGCTCCGCGTCGAGCAGGGTCCCAGGGTCGCCGTCGCCGAGGGCACCGTCAGGGTGCGATCGCGGGAGACGCATCTCGCCGCGCCGTCGCTGCGCTACGAGTTCGATACCGAACTCGCTGAGGCCGCGGGCGGCGTGATCCTCGAACAGCAGGGCGCGACGATCACCGCCCCGCGGGTGCGCTTCGATCTGCGCGCCGAGGTTACGGAAGCGGGAGGGGGTGTCGAAGTCGTGCAGGGAGAGGTCAGGCTCAACGCGCCCGCGGTGCGATTCGAGGCGCGGACCGGCGAGGTGGCCGCCGACGGCGGCATCGTTGTGAGCCGGCCTGGCACCAGGCTCACGGGGCGGCGGCTGAGGGCCAACCTGAGCGCCAGGCGGGCCGACGTCCGGGACGATGCCACGCTGGTGCGCGCGGGCGACCCGGCCGGCGGGTCTTCCGACCGGGCCGCGGGCCACCCGGCCGGAGACGCCACGACGGTCACCGCGGGCCGCATCGTCTTCCGGTGGGACGTCAACGAAGGCGAGGCCGAGGACCACGTGGTGGTGAAGCAGCGGGACCGAACCGTCTGGGCGGACCGCATGACCTACT
>JAVKJV010000009.1:0-83537 GCA_031458775.1 Candidatus Fervidifonticultor quartus
GGTCACGCCGGGCACGGTGGACATCGCGTTCTCGATCGGGATCGTGACCTCGCGCTCCACCTCCTGAGGGCCGGCGCCACTGTACTCGGTGGAGATGTTCAGCGTCGGGAAGGAGATGTCGGGCAGCAGGTCGATAGGCAGCCGGCCGAACGCGATGATCCCCAGGAAGGCGATGGCCATGAAGGTCATCGCCGTCGTAACCGGCTTGTTGATGGCGAAACGCGAGAGGTTCATGGCCGCGGCGCTCCTTGAGTGGGCGACGGCACCGGCGGACCGGCCGGTCCGCTTTGCTCTGGACTCCCCGGCGGGCCGCCTCCGGGCCCTCCGCTTCCGGTGCGCACCTGCATCCCGTCGCGGAGGCCTTGCTGGCCCGCGGTGACGATCGCCTCACCCGGGGTGAGTCCCTCGACGATCTCGGACTGACTGCCTTCAACGTAGCCGATCTTGACGGTCCGCTCCTCAACCGTGTCGCCCTTCACGGTGAACACGACGGTCGCGTCGCCGCGGCGCACGATGGCGTCCGAGGGGATCACGACCGCCTGCCGTTCGTCAAACACCACGGTTGCCCGCGCGAACATGCCGGGCCGCAGGGCGAGGTCCCGGTTCGCAACGACTACCACCAGGCGCGCGCTGCGCGAGCCGGCGTCGAGCGCCGGCGCCACGCGGGCGATGGTGCCCTCGAACTGTCGGTCGGGGAGCGCGTCGACGCGAATGCGCACGACGCTGCTTTGGCGCAGCCGCGGCAGGTCGGTCTCGGGCAGCGGTACGTGTACCTCGATGGGCCGGATTGTCGCCACCGTCGCGATCACCGTCTGGCTGGAGATCACCGCGCCGGATTCCACGTTGACTGTGGTCACGACGCCGGCGATGGGCGAGGTGATGCGCAGGTCGCGCAGCCGCGCGCGCGCCTGCTCCAGCGCGACCTCGGCCTGCCGCACCTGCGCCATCTGCGCGTCGAGATCCTCCTGACGCGGTCCCTGCCTGACGATCGCGAGTTGCTCCTTCGAGGCGCGCACCCGGGCCTGTGCCAGCTCCACGTCGGTCTGTGCGCGGTCGACCGCCGCCCGCGCGACAAGGCCGTCGGCGAAGAGTTGTTGCGTCCGCGCCAGTTCACGCTCCGCCTGGGCCAGGGCGACCTCTTGCTGGGCGATCTGCGCCTCGACCTGCGCCACTTCGGGCGCCCGCGGCCCGGCCTTCAACTGTGCGAGCCGCGCCCGCTGCACCTGGACGGCGGCCTCGGCTTGCCTGACGGCCAGCACGAGATCCGGGTCGTCGATACGGGCGACCAGGCCGCCGGCGCCCACGAACGAGCCTTCCCTCACCAGGACAGCGCCCAATCGGCCGGCGATGCGCGAGGTGACGTCGGCGGTGGCCGACGCCCGCACGTCGCCCGGGAATGTCCCCTGCTCCACGAGTCGCACCGGGTCAACGACCGTCGTCCTGACGACCGGCGCCGGCCTGGGACGCGGCTGCGTCGCTTCCTGGGCAGCGGGCCGACGGGCGATCCAGCGCATCCCGCCGCCGACAACCACGGCGACCACGACCAGCAGCAAGATCCAACGGACAAAGCGTGCCATCGATCACTCACCTGCGACCGTCGTGGTCATCGTGCCACGGCATGGCCGTGCGTCTGCAAGTGGCGCATCGGCCCGTACCGCGCGATCAGTTCCTCAAACTCCTTCTGATCATAGAACTCGATACTGCCCTCCCCATACCCCTTCCCCACCTCGAGGCAGAAGCGGACCGCGGCCTCGATGTCCATCGCTTGGCTCGCGCCGGTCGCCGACCCCGGGACCGGCACCTCGGCCGTGAGCGCCACGCCGACGACCGGCGCACCGGTCGCGACCGACGGCTGCAGGATGCTATTGATATGACGGAGCCCGGTGCCGTAAGGTGTAATGTCCTGCGTGGACAGCGGCACGATCACCGGCGGGATCCCCGTCACCCACTGATATACGTCCAGCAGCCCGTCGGTGATCCGCAGGATGTACCCCTCTTTGACCGGCATCGAGATCGCGATGCCCTTGTGGTTGACGACCCGGTTCCCTCGAGTCGTGTCGATGGACAGGATGGCATCCATCGCCGGGTCGACCTCGTGCGTGTTCATCGTGGCGATATCCACCGGCGACATCATCATGGGTACTGTCGGCGTCTGATGGACGAACGCGTTGGGACACACGTGCGTGGCGACGATGATGTCGCCCGGCAGGGTATCGCCCTCTTTCCGCATGTCCGCGAGCTTCAGCGCGCAGGCCACTGCGGTAATCGCGCCGTCGGCGTCGGAGACCAGACCGAGCCGGTCCGGTCGTGCGCCGATGCCGCCCAGGCGGCCAATGATGCCCAGCGTCCGCGCCGCCCCGCCGGCGGTCTTGCCGCGCGAGCCCGGAAAGAAGATCCGGATGAAATCAGTCGATCCGCGCTCGCCGGTGATCGTTACGACGCGGCACTCCGCGCCGCGTGCGCGCAGCGCGGCCGCAACCCGCTCGCCGGTGGCGTGCGCGGAGTCGAGAAGGTCCCACGCCTCCAGTGTCTGTGTCCAGGCCATGTCTCCCTCCGGATGATGTGCCGTGGCCCTTTCTACGGGCCGGTGGGCCCTCCTGCTCGCATGCAGGCGTTGCCGATTGCCGGGCCCCGGTGATACGATACCTCGGGTCCTCGCGCATGACGCACACCTTCCCCGACACGAGAGCGGCCGCCGCCATGGCACTGGCCGGACGCCTGCGGCAGGCCGCCGTTGTCATCCGTCGCCATGCCCGGGGGCTCACCTATCATCCCATGACCGGAGCCCGACCGGAACCCGCACCCGCACTCCTGGCCGCGCTCGGCGATGTCGAGGCGGCCGTCAAGAACACCCAGTTGGGCGCGGACGAGCGCGCTCGCGAAGAGGTCGCGGCCGACGGGCACGCGCAGGTCGCCTCGCTCCGCGCCGGCCACGCGGCCGTCGAGCAGGCCGCCCAGGTGGTGCTGGCCGCGCTCGAGGTCCTTCGCGACGTGCTCGGCGCGCGCGACGCGGCATCCGTGGACGCGCCGTACGGCCACAGCGCGCCGGTTCGCCACCATCCCGGGGCGTTGTGCACGGTCGTGGCCGAGCGTGTCGAGGAATTGGCGCGCGCGTTGGAGACCGTCACGATCGAGAAGGCGAACCTCGCGCGCGCCGGAATGCCTGGCGCGACCGCCACCCCGCCTGCCGAGGTCCCGTCTCGCTAGCGCCTCGTCGCGAACCCCTGGAATCGAATGCCCGGATAGAGGCGGACCTCGGCGCCGGCGCGGAGTCGCACCGGGTACGGTACCTCGAGACGCTCGAACGTCGCCGCCATGCTCGCGAACGCCTGTCCGCCCAAATGATCCATCAACAGACCGTTCCGGTTGATCCACTTTGTCGGCGGCTCCCACAGGTCGAAACCTCTGAATGGGACGACCACGGGCACGCGGTTGCGGGTGGCGAAGGCGAGCTGGCTGCCGGCCTGATAGGTTTCCGCCAGCACGAACGTCTCACCCGGACGTCCCAGGGTCGGCAGGACGCGCTCGACCTCACGCGCGACGTCGGGCCAACCACGTGACTCCTCGTGGAGCTGCCGGAGCAGCGGATTGGGTACGGCCGCAACCGCCAGCACCAGGATCGTCAGTCCCGCGCTGGTGACCAGTCCGAGCCGCAATGTCCGCTGCCAGGACCACGACGTCCACAGCGCTGCCGCCGCGATCAACCCGGCGATCAGCGCGGGTCCCGTGTAGTGCGGCTTGGCCAGGGCACGAAGGCTGCCGAACAGCACCACGATGAGCGTCGGCGCCGCGCACCACCACAGGTAGCGCAGCCGGGCATCGCGCCTGAGCCTAAACGCGGCGACCAGGCCAGCGGCCAGGATCGGGAACCCCAACGGCGCGTAGTAGACGAACTGCGAGCCCACGAACGTGGCCACGTTCCCGATGATGCCCGTCGGGTGCACCCAGGCGTCGATGACGAACGCGCGCCGCACCGTCGCCCATTCGTGCGTCAGATTCCACCACGCGAGCGGTGCGACCACGACCGCACCGGCCAGCAGGGCCAGATATGGCCCGGGCGTCCGCAACCAGCGGCGATACTCCCGAGAGCAGAGCACAAGACCGGCCAATGACAGCGCGAGCGCGCCGCCCGCGAGCTTGCACTGAACGACCAGTCCGGTCATCACGCCGGCCGGTACCCAGGCCCAGCGCCGCTCTTCGACAAGCGCCATCCACCCGAACAGCATAGCCAGCATCCAGTAGAGACCCAGCGCCGCGTCCGGCGCCGCCATGATCCCGCTCGCCGCAAACGCCGGGATCACCTGCGCCAGGAGCGCCGCGCGCAGCCCGGCCCGCGCCGAGAACACCCGGCTTGTGAAGGCGTAGACCGCCAGGGTCGTGGCGGTGCCGAACACCACGGGCATCAGGCGGATGCCCAGGATCGAGTCGCCGATCAGGCGCGTGCCCAGCCACACCAGGCCGGCGATCATGGGCGGATGGTCGGGGAATCCCCACATGAGGTGACGCGACCAGACCCAGTAGTGGGCCTCGTCATCGAGCAGCGGGATCGTCGCGGCCGCCAGCAGGCGCACGACTGTGCCGGCGGTCAGGATCGCGAGCAGTGCGCGGGCGGGGTTCGTGCCGGACGGCTGGCGCATCACGACCGGCGCGGGTGGCGCCCCCCGGGCGCGAGACCGGCAAGCCTGACGGCCGTGCGCATGATGGCGTTGAGCATCGGCGTGGTCAGGCGACCGGTCTGAGTGTTCTGCCGGCTGGGATGGTACGACGCCAGCAGCATCACGGCGCGCCCGTCCGGCCGCACCAGCACCGCTCGGCCCCCGTGCGCGAAGGCCGGTCGTGGTTTCGGGACGGACCAGCCGAGCACCGTCGCAGCGTTCAACACCGCGGCGTGGGCGATGCTCCCGAGGGCGACAATGACGCGGATGTCCGTCAGCAGGACCAGCTCCTGCACCAGGTATTCGCGGCAGTGCGCGAGCTCCTCGGGCGACGGCTTGTTGTCGGGCGGTGCGCACCGCGCGGCCGCGGTCATGTAGAGGCCGCGATAGTGCAGGCCATCGTCACGGTGCGTGGAGGTGGGTTGCGAAACCAATCCGGCGCGGTGGAGCGCGGGCGTCAGGAAGTCGCCCGACCCGTCGCCGGTGAACATCCGGCCGGTGCGGTTCGCGCCGTGCGCCGCCGGGGCCAGGCCGACCAGCAGCACGCGTGCGCGGGGGTCGCCGATGCCGGGAACCGGACGCCCCCAGTACTCCCACGAGGCGAACTGGGGTTTGCGGCGGCGCGCCACGGCCTCGCGGTAGGCGACCAGACGCGGGCAGCGGCGGCAGGCAATGATCCTGGCGTTCAGCGACGCAAGCGGCGTTGAAGGGGCCATCGTCTTCCTCTATAATAGCCTGTGCCGTCCGACGTGGGCGCTTAGCTCAGTGGAAGAGCGCATCCTTCACACGGATGAGGTCGCAGGTTCAAGCCCTGCAGCGCCCACCACATTGCTGCAGTGATCTGTTCGAGTCTGGCTCTCGCCGTCCCGTGACGCACCTGCGCCCCTTCTGGACCAAATCACGAAGTGTCCTCATCGTTGCAGGCGTCGGTCTCCTCGCGCGGCTCGTCTGGGCGGTCACCGTCCCGCTCCTGGACGGCGAGACCTACTACTGGGTGTGGTCGAAGCACCTCGCGTTATCCTACCTTGACCACCCGCCGTTTGTCGCATACATGATCCGCCTGACCACGCTGGCGGGCGACCACCAGGTGCTCCTGCGTCTGGGGCCGCTCATCGGTGGAGTCGTGACGACACTGGCGCTGTGCACGCTCGGGCGCGAGATGTTCGGCGCACGGGCCGGTCTGATCGCCGCCGCCACCTATCAGGTCGTCCCGCTGCTCGCGGGCGCCGGCTTGTTCGCCACGCCGGAGGCACCGCTGTTCCTGTGGTGGAGCCTCGCCCTGTTGTGGGTTCGGCGCGCGCTGTGGGAGGGCGACCGCTGGTGGGTGCCGGCGGGGGTGGCGATGGGGCTGGGCATGCTCAGCAAGATGACGATGATCGCGCTGCCGATTGGCGTGCTGGGGTTCGTGCTGACCCGACGGCGGGATGTGCTGCGGAGGGCCTGGTGCTATCTCGGCGCGGCGGTCGCCGTGGTCCTCTTCCTGCCCGTGCCGATCTGGAACGTCATGAACGGGTGGGCCAACTTCAGGTACGCGCTGCACGAGCGTTCGCAGCAGGTGGCCACGGGCCTGGCCGGTCTCTGGACCATCACGTTCGAGCAACTCGCGTTCACCGGCGTCATGTTCCTCGTGCTGCTCTGGATGCTCGGTCCGGCCGTTCGCCGGCGCCGCGATGAGCGGTTCGCGTTTCTCCTGTGGATGACGGTCCCGACACTGCTGCTCGTGGCCACGGTCGTGTTCTTCCGGGGCGGCGCCCACGGATACTGGATCGGCCCGGCCTACCTGGGTCTGGCGGTCGTGATGGGCGCGCTGTGGCCCGGACGCGTCGCCGCGACGGCGATGAGTCTGAACGCGGCCCTGATGGCCTACGCGACGCTGACCCCCCTGATCCCGTCGCTACCCGCGCCGGCGCCGGTGGTGGAGTCGGTGGCGGGCTGGACGGAGGTGGCGCAGCGGGTGGACGAACTGGCGCGCGACCTGCGCCCACCGGTCGTCCTGGCGATCCCGCTCGCACACTTCGAAGGCGCGGCGCAGGTCACGTACTACACGCGCCGGCGCTATCCGGTGACGCTGATGCCGGAGCCGCTCAAAGGCTCGGTGTGGCCGGCACCGGCGCAGTTCGCGGACGCCACATTCATATGGATCATCGCCTCGGGATGGACCATCCCGCCACCGGAGACGTATTTCCGGACGCCGACCAACCGGGGATCGGTCCCGATTGTCGTCCGCGGTCGGGAGATCCGGCGCTTCCACTTCTGGACCGCGCCGGGGTTACGCGGGTCTGGCGGCAACTGACGTGAGGGGTGCTCGACATGACGGCGGCTCCAGGCTAGTGTGGGGAGGCAGAATCCTCAGGAGGTCGTGCAGGTGACGGATCCTCGATTGACCAGGCTCGCGCGGGTGCTCGTGCAGTACTCCCTGGCGGTGAAGCCAGGACAGTTGGTACGCATCGACGGTCCCGCGCTCGCGGCGCCGCTCATCACCGAGGCCTACCGCGAGGCGCTGGCCGCGGGGGCGCATGTCTACACGAACGTGAGCGTGGACGGCACCCAGGAGATCTTCTTCAAGCACGCGAGCGACGAGCAGTTGCGATTCGTCTCCCCGGTCACCGCGTTCGAGATCGAGCGACTCGACGCGCACCTCGGCATCTGGGCGCACTACAACACCCGGGCGCTAACCAGCGTCGATCCCAAGCGCCAGGCTGCGCGGCGCGAGGCCACGCGGCCAATCAGCCAGCGATTCCTCGAGCGCGCGGGCACGGGTGCGCTGAAGTGGGTGGGCACGCAGTTCCCCACGCAGGCCGACGCGCAGGATGCGGAGATGTCGCTCAGCGAGTACGAGGACTTTGTGTTCCGGGCCGGACTCCTCGACCATCCCGATCCGGTGGCCTCGTGGCAGAAGATCCGCGCCGAGCAGGACCGGATCGTGAAGCTGCTCGAGTCCAAGGACGAGTTGCGACTCGCGGGGCCGCACGTCGACCTCACCGTGCGCGCGGGCGGCCGCCGGTGGCTCAACGCCTCGGGAGAACACAACTTCCCCGACGGCGAGGTCTTCACCGCGCCAATCGAGAGCGCGACCAGCGGGCGCGTGACCTTCTCGTTTCCGGCGATCTACGGCGGCCGCGAGGTGGACGGCGTCACGCTGACATTCAAGGATGGCCGCGTCGTGGAAGCCACGGCGAGAAAGGGCGAGGATCTGCTGCGCGCGATGCTCGATCTCGATGCCGGCGCGCGGGTGCTCGGCGAGTTCGCTTTCGGCACGAACTACGGCATCCAGCGGTTCACGCGCAACATTCTCTTCGACGAGAAGATCGGCGGCACGATCCACATGGCGCTGGGCGCCGCCTATCCGGAGACCGGTGGCACCAACCAGTCAGGGCTGCACTGGGACATGATCTGCGACCTGCGGGCGGACAGCGAAGTGCGGGCCGATGGCGAGGTGATCTACCGGAACGGCAAGTTCCTGATCTGAGCACGCACGGATCGGTCGGGTGCGGCTGTGCGGGTCAGGCGCGCTCGTACTCTTCGATGAGGTCGTCGATCCACCAGTGGGTCTCTTCGGAGACCTCGTCGGCCATCTCGGCGTACCGCGCGTGCTCCATGGCCTTGGTCTGGATGTTGGTGAGCATGTTGGCTTCGATCTCGCGGAGGAAAGCGATGACGTCGTCGCGGGAGAACTCGCCGAACTCTCCTGCTTTGAGCCGGCGGATGAACTCGTCGAGGCTTCGCATCTCGATCTGACAGAGCTGCTCGTAGATCTCCCACAGCCGCTCAGTCATCGTGACACCCCACGCCGCCGGGTTCTTGTGGGCGATGTTCGCGCGGCCGTCAGAGAATCCTGCAGCGCCGTGGGTCTGGAAGACGCGCGGGTGGATTGCTACAATGAATGACGCCTGAGCCGGCGTAGCTCAGTGGTAGAGCAGCGCACTCGTAATGCGCAGGTCACGAGTTCGAATCTCGTCGCCGGCTCCAGAGACTCTGTAGAGAGGACGCAGCGGAACGGCTGCGTCCTTGCGCTTCGACCCATGCACTTCAGCATGTCCTGAACCCTCGACGTGGAACCCCACAGAGGACATGGCCCTGCTCCAGCTACTCTATAGAGGCGGTACCTGATGGCGCGTGTTCTGTGCCTTTCATCAGACGACGTCGCGGCGGTACTGACGCTCGAGGCGTGCATCCCTGCCGTCGAGCGCGCCTTTGCGTCGTACGCACTCAAACGCAGCCAGGTGTTCCCCGTGATCCGGGAGCAAGTCCCCGGGACCGGCGGTATCTTCGGCGTGAAGTCCGGCTACGATCAGGATCAAGGGTGGCTCGGGCTGAAGGCAGGGGGGTTCTGGGCCGAGAACCGCGCGCGGGGACTTCCGGCGCACCAGTCGGTGATCGTGGTGTTCGATCCGGCAACGGGCGTCGTCCGCGCGATCGTGGACGCAAACGTCATCACGCGGCTGCGGACGGGTGCGGTCGGCGCGATCGCGGCTCGGGCGCTCGCGCCGCGCTCGGCGTCGGTCGCCGCGGTCATCGGGTGCGGTGTTCAGGGCGAGATCCAGACACGCGCCCTCCAATGGGCGTTGCCGCACCTGCAAGAGGTCCGGTGCGCCGACCCGGAGCCGGCCAGCGTGCGCGGCTATCTCGACGCGCTCGGCGACCTCGACCTCTACATTCGCGCCGTCGGTACCGCGGAAGAGGCCGTGCGCGGAGCCGATGTGATCGTGACGACGACCCCATCGTGGAAGCCCGTGATCGCCGATGCCTGGGTCGGTACCACGGTACACATTTCAGCCGTGGGCGCAGACACCAAAGGCAAGCAGGAACTCGACCCGGCCATCTTCAAACGCGCGCGCGTCGTGGTCGACGACTGGATTCAGGCGCGGGAGATCGGTGAGTCGCAGCACGCCTACCGCCTGGGATGGTTGACCAGGGACACGCTCTACGCCGAACTCGGCGACCTCTGCGCCGGGAGCAAGTCCGGACGCGGCGACTTCGACGGCGTCACAATCTTCGATGCGACGGGCATCGCGCTCCAGGACCTCGCCGCCGCGGGGCTCGCGATGGATCTCGCCTCAGCGCGAGGGATAGGACAGTGGGTTGAGATCTGACCCCGGCCTCCTACCGCTGGCCGCTCGTGCCCTTTCTGGGGAAGGGTCCGACTCCAAGATGCCGCGAGGATCGTTGTCGCGCTAGAAGGTCGTCGTAACGCCGTGGCGGGCGAGGAACTCACGCATGGACACCCGCGCGCCCGTCCGCGATGACTCGATGCAGGCGAGGGTCAGACCCAGGGTGCGCAGGTGGTCCCGGGCGCTGGAGGCGAACGGTTCGTCGCGCCGCACCGATCCGAGGAAGTCGTCGAGCAGCCGGGCCGACTCGGTCGTGAAGGGTTCGACCGGCTCGAGCGGCACCGGACGCAGCTCGCTGTCGCCCACGGCGCCCTCGACCAGGTCGCCGAAGAGATCGCGCTGGATCGCCACCCCGCGCTCGAAGTCTGTCCGCCACTGGAAGGCCAGGGTGTGTGATCCCGACACCCACGTGCCGTGGTAGGTAACGACCAGCCCGCCGGTCATACGAATCAACGCCGCCGCGCACGCGTCATCCCGGTACATGGAGCCGGCGGGGTTCCAGGTGACCGCGGACACGTCCTCGGGTTCGGCGTCGTAGACGAACCGCAGCAGGTCCAGGTGGTGGATGCTCTGCTCGACGAGCATCGGCTGGGCCATCACGAGGGGATACTTGTTCAGGTGCGGCGCCATCCCGTCACGGTTGCGAATGTACGTGAGCGTTGCGAACGTCGGCACACCGTACTTGCCGCTCCGCACGATCTCACGCAGGCGCTGGCTGGCGGGGAAGTAGCGGAAGTTGTGGACCACCCCGAGCTGTTTGCCGGCTCGCTCGGCCGCGCGGGCCAGGGTCGTCGCCTCGTCCAGCGTTAGGGTCAGCGGTTTCTCCGCCAGGATGTGCAGACCGCGGTCGAGCAGTGCCGTGACCTGGGCGACACGACCGTCCGGGGGTGTGACGACCAGGGCCACGTCGGCGTCCACGCGGCGCAGCGCCGACTCCAGGTCGGCAAACACCGGTGCGGGCAGATGGGCCTCTGTCGAGGCCCAGGCGGCGGCCTCGGGCCGGGGGTCGACATAGCCGACCGGCCGGGCCGCGGCCGACGCGCGGACGATCTGAGACCACTTCCTGCCGCGGGCGCCCAGGCCCACCTGCAGGACGCGCAAGGGCTTCTCAACCATGACCGCGCGACGGTGTGACGCTCAGGACGTCGCCACCGGGACCGATGTTCCGGCGAACTCACGGGCGCGAGCCACCGCGCGGGCGAGACGCCGCGTCCCTTCTTCGAGCTGCGTGTCGCTGGGCGTGCACGACAGCCGCACAAACCCGGCGCCGCCCGGGCCGAACGCGGTGCCCGGATTGACCCGAACGCCTTCCGACTGTGCCAGCGCGGTGAAGGCAACCTCGCTGAGCCCGGTGCTGCGGATGTCGGTCCACAAGTAGTAGGTGCCGTCAGGGAACTGTGCCCGCAACCCGGAGATCGCGGTGACCCGTTCGAGCAGGTACGCCATCTTTCGCGCGTAGATCGCGACCATCTCGCCGACCGCGTCCTGCGGGCCCCGCAGCGCGGCGACCCCGGCCCAGTACGCCGGGGCGGAGAGCGAGATGTTGTTGAAGTGCGCGATGGCCGCCACCGGCGCGATGAGCGACGCCGGGCCCGCCGCCCACCCAACCCGCCAGCCGGTCATGGCCCAGCCCTTGGACAGGCCGTTGATTGTGATAGTTCGCTGTGCCATGCCCGGAAGACTCGCGATGCTGGTATGCGGGGTGCGGCCGAAATTGATCTTCTCGTAGAGCTCGTCCGAGAACACGATCAAGTTGTGGCGCTCCGCGATCGCGGCGAGGTGCATCAGGTCGTCGCGGGTGTGCACGGCGCCGGCCGGGGCCTCTGGCGTGGTGAGGCAGAGAAACCGGGTCTTGGGCGTGAGGCGCGCCTCGACGTCGGCGGGGTCCATGCGGAACCCTCGCTCGGGCCGGAGCGGCACGTAGACCGGTACCGCTCCACGGATCAGCGTGTTGCCCTCAAAGTACGACCCCGGCGTGCCCAGCAGTACCTCGTCCCCGGGGTTGACCAGGGCCTGGAACACCTGGAAGATTGCCTGGTGGGCGCCGTGGGCGAGAACGACCTCGTCGGGTCGCACCTGGATCCCGTTGTCCGTCCGGAGTTTGTCGGCGACGGCCTCCTGGAGATCCATGCGGCGCTCGTAGTGGGTCTTGCCCTCGTCGATCGCCCGCTTCGCGGCCTCGCGGATGTGCTCCGGCGTGACAAACGATGGATCCCCGGTGCCGAGCGGGATGACGTCGCCGCCGGGGAAGCGCCCTTTGCTCCCACCGTGGATCTCCATGGCCACGCGGGTGGACTCGGGCAGCAGAGGTACGGGGATGCGGTTGGCGTTCGCACTCATTGAGGACTCCTCTCGGATCGGCGGTTCACGGGACGCGGGTCATACCCCTTCGGGGTGCACGCGGGTCTCAACGGTCAGCGTGTTCTGCCCGGCCTGCAGGACCTCCTGCCCGCGCCGCCGTGAGCGGATCCCCGGCTGCGTCTGTAGGAACTCGCGTGCGCGAGGCCGAAGCGGTCGGCACATGCCAGCATGCGCAGGAGGTGAGAGATATGTCTAGCCCGGTCCGGCGTCTCGTCCTGGCGCTGCTCCTCGTCGGCGCCCTGTTGGGGTCGTTGGCTGCTCCGGGGCACCTGGCCGCGCAAGCCCGGCGGGGCGGGAACCTCATCATCGCCACGCGGGCCTCGGCCGAGCCGGCCTCGATGGACGCCCAGGTGGATCCCTACGCCATGACGTGGCTCCTCAACTCCTTTGTGGCCGATCCGCTGGTTGCCCTGACCGCCAGCGGTGAGTACAAGCCCATGCTTGCGTCCGGCTGGCAGATCTCGCCCAATGGGTTGGTTCTGACGCTTCGGTTGCGATCCGGGGTGAAGTTCCAGGACGGGACACCCGTCAACGCGGAGGCCGTGAAGTTCAACATCGATCGGGTCATGAATCCGGAGACCCGGTCCGCGCTGATGGCCAACTACCTGGGCAGCAAGAACTTCCAGCGGACTGAGGTCATCAACGACACCACGCTCAAGGTCTACTACAGCGCGCCCGTGCCGTCCGTCCTGTGGGGGCTGAGCATTCTCCCCATCTGGTCGCCGGCCGCCGTCCGCAAGTTCGGTCGCGACTTCCACCAGAATCTCGTGGGCGCCGGCGCGTTCAGAATGGCGGAGTGGGTCAAGGGCAGCCACATCAAGTTTGTGAAGATCCCGAACTATGCCGGCGGGCCGCCGGGCCAGGAGCACACGGGCCCCGCGTACCTCGACAGCATCACGGTGCGGTTCGTGGGCGAGGAAGGGGTTCTGGGCGAGGTGTTGCGAGCCGGTGAGGTCAACATGGTGATGGAGCTGCCGGCGCAGGCTCTGGGCAACTACCGGAACAATCCAAACTACCAGGTGGTGGCCGGGTATCAGCCGGGATCGGGCATGCAGTTTGTCATGAACACCTCGCGGCCGCCGCTCGACGACATTCGCGTGCGGCGCGCGTTGCGGCATGCGTACGATCCCGACCGCATGAACCAGACGCTCTACGACAACAACTATGTCGTGGTCAAAGGGCCCGTCACCAAGTACACGCGGTGCTACTGGAAGGGCGCCGAGGAAGCCTATCGGATGGATCTCGATCGGTCCCGGGCGCTGTTGGACGAGGCGGGGTGGCGGGTCAACGCCCGCACGGGCATCCGCGAGAAGGACGGCCGGCCCCTCTCGCTGGGCATCGCGATGCTGCATCACAAGGAACTCGGCGAGTATCTCGCCACGCAGTTCAGGGCCATCGGCGTGGAGCTCAGGGTCGAGGTTATTCCCGGGCCTGTGCAACTTCAGCGCGCCGCCAGCGGACAGTTTGACCTGATGTACCAGCGCCTCCGCAGCTTCGAGCCCGACGACCTCTTCTCCCTGTGGTACTCGCAGAACAACTACCCGGGCGGGTGGGCCTGGTCGCGATTCCAGGATGCCACGCTCGACCAGATCTTGCTGCGCACGCAGTTCACCGCCGACCCGCGGGAGCGGTGCCGGTTGTTCACCGAGGCGCAGAAGATGATCACGGATTTCGCCCTGGCGCTGCCGACACTCGACAGCCCGATCTACTACGCGATGCACCGCAGCGTCAAGAACTTCAAACTTGGCGCGTTCGGCGCGTGGTTCTTCGTGAAGGACATGTACATCGAACGGTGAGTCCCGCGGTCTGACGGCGCCGGGGAGGGGCCCGTGACGCGCTATCTCAGCCAGCGCACATCGGCGGTCTTGCCGGTGCTGCTGCTCGTGTCCGCGGCGGTGTTCGCCATCATGCACGTGCTGCCGGGCGATCCCGTGCAGCTCATGCTCGCCGGTGCGGAGGCTGGACAGGTGACGCCCGAGCTCATGGCGCAACTGCGCAAGAGCATGGGCCTGGACCAGCCTCTCTACACCCAGTTCGCGCGGTTCGTGCTCAACGCGCTCCGCGGCGACCTTGGGGAGTCCATCCGCTTTCAGTCTCCGGTGAGCGCGCTCGTGGGGCAGGCGGCGGTACACACCGCGGAGTTGAGCGTAGCGGGGCTGCTTGTGGCGCTGGCGATCGGGTTGCCGCTGGGCGTCGTCGCCGCCCTGAACGAGAATACCTGGGTTGACGCGCTGTGCATGGTCGTCGCGCTGCTGGGCGTATCGATGCCGCTGTTCTGGCTGGGGCAGTTGCTGATCATGGGGCTGGCGATTCACCTGCGGTGGCTTCCCGCCATCAGCGGCGACCAGGCGAGAGGGCTGATCCTGCCGGCCGTCACGCTGGGGTTTGTGGCCGCGGGACTGATCAGCCGGCTCATGCGGTCGAGTCTCAGCGAGGTGCTCCACCACGAATACGTCCGCACGGCCAGGGCGAAGGGACTCCACGAGGGCGCGGTAGTCATCCGACATGCCTTGCGGAACGCTCTCATCCCGGTGCTGACCGTCGTGGGACTCCAGTTCGGGGGGATGCTGAGCGGCGCGGTGGTGACGGAGACCGTGTTCAGCCGGCCCGGACTGGGCACGCTGTTGGTGAAGGCGATTCTGTGGCACGACTACCCGCTCGTGCAGGGCGCCGTCCTGCTGATGGCCGCCTCCTATGTGCTCGTGAATCTCTGGGTCGACGTCATGTATGCGTGGGTCGACCCGAGAATACACTATGCTTGAGCGGGTACATCGAGATCGTATCGCTCCGCGCGGCGCGTCCGCGCCCTCGGGTACCATGCGCCGGCGCACCCCACCGCTGCTCAGAGCGTTCGTGCGAAACAAGGGCGCAACCGCGGGCGCGGTGGTCGTGGCGGCGTGGATCGTCGTGGCGCTGTGCGCGCCGTGGGTGGCCCCCTATGATCCGCTGGAGCCCGTGGGGTTGAGCCGCCAGCGTCCGTCGTCCGCGCACCTTCTCGGAACGGACTTGCTGGGTCGAGACGTGCTCAGTCGCATCCTGTACGGTTCGCGTATCTCGCTCACGATTGGTCTCATCAGCGTCGGCATCGGGCTCACGGTCGGCATCGTGATGGGTCTGCCGTCCGGCTACTACGGCGGACGGGTGGACGCCGTGGTGATGCGCCTCATTGACGCGATGCTGGCGTTCCCCGGGCTGCTGCTCGCGCTGGTCGTCATCGCCGCGTTGGGCCCCGGGCTGACGAACGTGATGATCGCCGTGGGGGTGTCCTCAGTCCCGCTCTATGCGCGGCTGGTCCGCGGGTCGTGCCTGTCCGTCCGCGAGATGGAGTACGTGCAGGCGGCCAGGGCCGTGGGCAGCACCGACGACCGCATCATGGCGCGGCACATCTTGCCGAATCTCGGGGGCCCGATCATCGTGCTCTCCACCCTGCAGGTCGGGTCCGCCATCCTGGTGGGCTCGGCGCTGAGTTTCCTCGGGATGGGCGCGCAGCCGCCGACACCGGAATGGGGCCTGATGGCCGCCGAAGGACGGTCGTATCTCGCGACGGCCTGGTGGATCTCCTCGTTCGCCGGGTGCGCCATCTTCACGGCGGTGCTCGGCATGAACCTGACAGGGGACGGGTTGCGCGCGGCCCTCGATCCGCGCGCACGGGGACGCTAGGACGCGAGGCCACCGTGTCCGTTCTCCAGTTGCGCAGCCACATTCCCATTGGCGCGCCGGCCAGACGGGAGCCGGCCGACGGGACAGAATCACCACTTCGGCCGGTTCTGGGCTTCGAGCCCGCGTGGTTCCGCCGGCGCTGCGACGTGGACTTCGGCGAGCGGTGGCACCGCGACCCTTACTACCGGTACGACACCCTGGCGCGGATGAAGATCGCCCTCTGTCAGGCGTTCCCCACCCACAGTCAGTGGGACCTGAACCGCCGCGACGATCTGGCGACGCTCTCAGGCTGTTACGGCATCTGCGTCATCCCCGCCGTGTTCGGGCTGCCGATGCGTTTCTCGGAGGACCGCTGGCCGGTCGTGGAGGCCGGCCACCACCTGTCCACGGAATCGGTCGAGCGACTCGACGCGGACGCCGTGCTGCGCAGTGCCTTCGTGGACGAGCTGTTCGCGCAGATGGAGACGATCGCCCGCGAGTGGGGCGTCATTCACGGATACCTGAACTGGCAGGGTGTGCTGAACAACGCGTTCCACCTGCGCGGTCCCGAGATCTTCGTGGACGTCGTCGAGCGCCCCGATCTCGCGCGTCATCTCCTCTCGGTCATCTGCGGCGTCATGGTCCGGCTCGTGAGCCAGGTGCAGGAGCGCCAGCGCCGCTCGGGTTTCTACGTGAACCAGTTGGACGTGAGCAACTGCACCATGAACATGGTATCGCCGCGCACCTATCGTGAGTTCGTGTTTGAACACGACCGGCGGATCGCGGAGAGTTTTGAACGCTTCGGGGTACACACGTGTAACTGGGATGTGACGCCGTATCTCGAGGAACTGCGAAAGCTGCCGAAACTGGGATATCTCGATATGGGCATGGCGTCGGACATGAAGAAGGTCCGGTGGATGTTCCCGGAGCCACGGCGGGCCGTGCTGTACTCGCCGGTGACGTTGCACGACGCTGCGCTCGAGGAGATCAGGACCGATCTGAGGCGCATCGATGACGAACTGGCGCCGTGTGATGTGGTGTTCGCGGACATTCAGGCGGACACTCCGGACGATCGGGTGCGTGCCGCGCTCGCCATGTGCCTGGAGGTTGAGAGATCAGGGCGGGGGTCCGGCAACGTCTCACTCGCAAGAAGGAATCCGCCGGTGTAAGATGAATCTCGACCGTGCTGGATGAGCGGCCCGCGCGTCGTGGTCACTAGGCCGAGCATTCGAGCGAAGGAGACCGCAACCAGCGTGGAGGGGAGGCATAGATCCTGGCTATGCCTCTTTTCCTTTGCCTCGATCGAGGGGAGCCCATGAGCGACCGTGCCGCCGAGTTGAGCCCCGCATTCCACGCGCGCCGCCGGGCCGCCGCCATCGAGGCGATGCAACGCGCCGGGTTTGATGCCCTCGTCGTCGCCAACGCGCCGACCATCGCGTATCTCACCGGGTTCTTCCACCTCACGACCGAGCGGCCGATCCTCGTCGTGCTCCCGGCGTCGGGCGACGTGTTCGCGATCACCACGGCGCTCGAGGCCGACCACCTCGCGGCTCGATGCCCGTGGCTGACCGACCTCGTGACGTACTTCGACTACCCGGAGGCCGATTGGTCGTGGGCGGCGACGCGGTTGCGCGATCGTGGGCTCGCCGGGCGCCGCATCGGCGTAGACCTCGCGAACCTGGTCATGAGCGATCCGGTGGGCGCGTACGAAGCGCTGCGGAGTGCGCTGGGCGACGGCGTGCGCAACGCGACGCCGCTGCTCCAGCAGGTCAGGATGGTGAAAGACGCCGAGGAGATCGCGATCTTCCGGACCGCCTGCGCGTTCTCCGACTGGCACGTCGGTCAGGCGTTTGGGGTGCTGCGCGAGGGCGTCACGGAGTACGAAGTGCACGAGGCCGCGTGCCGGGCCACGATCGAGCGTATGCTCCGCGAGCTGCCGCGCATCGAGGACCAGAACGGCTACGACCGCAACGTGATTCACGGCCGGACGCTCTTTGCCGGCGGCTCGGCGCTGCCGCACGGCCCGAAGGGCACACGGCGGCTCGCGGCACCGAGTGTGGTTATCGCGTCCTACGGGGTGGGCGTCTGCCACTATCTGGGCGAGACTGAGCGCACCGGGTTCTTCGGTGCGCCGCCGCTCGAGACGCGCCGCGTCTTCGACGTCATGCTGGCGGCTCAGAGCGCGGCGCTCGATGCGATCCGACCGGGCGCCACCTGCAGTCAGGTTCACGCCGCGGCCACACGGGTGATCCGCGAGGCTGGCCTGGCCCACGGCCTGCGCCACCACACCGGCCACGGCAAGGGCATCGAGTCGCACGAACCGCCGTTCTTCGACGCGGGCGACCACACGGAGCTGGTGCCCGGCATGGTCATGAGCGTGGAGCCCGGTATCTACCTGCCCGGTGTGGCCGGATTCCGGCACTCGGACACCGTGTTGGTGACGGAGACCGGCTGCGAAGTGCTGACGCGGTTCCCCAGGGATGCCAGCGGCCTGACATTCCCCGCCTGAGATACCGCCGCCGCGTGGTACGCTGAGGAGACTGAAAGAGGAGGGTTGGAGGCGACACCGTGATGCGCTTGTCCGGCATCGTTGTGGCCACGATCACGCCGATGACCGAGGATGGGGCGAGTTTGGCCGGCGAGCAGGTGTTTACGACGTACTACGATTTCCTGATCGGCGCGGGTGTGCACGGGGTGTTCATCTGCGGCACCACCGGCGAGGGCGCGCTGCTCTCGATGGACGAACGCATGCGTGTGACCGAGTGGACCGTCAGGCAGGTCGCGGGGCGCGTTCCCGTGATTGTCCAGGCCGGCGCCATGCCCACGGCCCATGCCGTCGAACTCGCGAAGCATGCCGCATCCGCGGGCGCGAACGCCATTGCGGTCCTCACGCCGTACTTCTATCCGATGGATCACGCGGCGATGTTCCAGCATTTCCAGGCGGTGGCGGCGGCCGCGCCGGCCTTGCCGGTCTACCTCTACAACATCCCGTCGTTTGCGAGGAACGAGATCAGCCCGGAACTGGTCGTCCGTCTTCGGACGGCGTGCCCCAACATCGCCGGGATGAAACACAGCGACGCGAACCTCGTGCGCCTGCAGGAATACCTGGCGGCCGGCGGCGAGGGCTTTGACGTGCTGGCCGGCGCGGATGCGGTCGCGGTCGGCGCCCTGGCGGCGGGCGCGTCCGGGTGCGTGTCGGGGAACGCATCCGCGATACCGGAGGTCTCGCTGGCTCTGTACGACGCTGTGCGGCGGGGCGATCTCGCGGCCGCGCGGCGGCAGCAGCAGGTGCTCCACGAGGTGCGCGCGCTGCTCGGCGACGGCCACAGCCTGGCGTCGTTCAAGGCCGCGCTCCGCCATCGAGGCATTCCCGTGGGTGGCGTCCGTGCGCCGCACCGCGCGCTCACGCCTGACGAAGAGCGGCGGATCGAACACGGGCTCGCTGACCTGCGCCGGCGGGGCTACCTGCGCACACCGGTCGCCTGACACGAGGAGGGCCGATGCACACGACGTCACCACGAAGCCTGTACGAAGACCTGGGCATCCGGCGCGTCGTCAATGCGCGCGGCAACGTGACCGTTCTGGGCGGGTCGGTCGTTTCGCCGGCGGTGCAGGCGGCGATGGACGAGGCGAACGACCGTTTCGTGGATATGGCGGAATTGCTCGAGAAGTCCGGAGCGTTCATCGCGCGTCTGCTCGGCGCCGAGGCCGCGCTCGTCACCTCGGGGTGTTTCGCGGCGCTCGTGCAGGGTGCCGCCGCGATCATGGCCGGCAGCGACCCGGCCCGGATCGCGCAGCTTCCCGATACGACCGGTATGCGCGACGAGTTCCTGCTGCAGAAGGCCATGCGCTACCGGTACGACCGGGCGGTCACCGTGCCCGGCGGCACGCTGGTCGAGGTGGGCACGGACAAGGGAACGACGGTCGAGCAGTTGGAGGCCGCGATCGGCCCTCGGACCGCGGGCATCCTGTACTTCGCACGCGAGGAAGGTGCCAACGGCACACTGCGGCTGCCCGAGGTGATTCGCGTCGCCAAGCAGCGAGGGATTACCACGCTGGTGGATGCCGCCGCGGAGATCTATCCTCTCGAGCGCATGACGTGGCTGGCCGGGCAGAGCGGGATCGACCTCGTGTGCTTCGGCGCCAAGTACTTCGGCTCCATGCAGTCCACCGGTGTGCTCTGCGGCCGGCGCGACCTCGTCGAGGCCGCGTTCCGGCATGGGTTCATCGGCTACGAGACGTACGAGAACCGCGCCATCGGCCGCGGGTACAAAGTGGACCGGCAGGAGATCGCGGCGACCGTGGTCGCGCTGCGCGAGTGGTTCGCGGCCGACCACCAGGCGCGGCTGGCGCAGCAGGAGCAGCGGATGCTCACGATCGCGCGGGCCCTGGAAGGCCTGCCGTACGTCACGGCCGAGCCCACCTGGCCGCGCCAGGGTCCGTGGATGCAGCTCCGCGTCAGCCTGGCACCCGAGGCCGGGCAGACCGCGGCCGACGTCGAGCGCAAGCTGCGCGAGGGAACACCCAGCGTATGGGTGCGTGTCGACGGCGATGTCATCAACGTCGTCGTGCACACGCTGGAGGACGGTGAGGACCGAATCGTCGGCGAGCGCATGCGAGAGGTGCTGGGCGGATGATTTGCCCAGACGTGTGCCTGCGGCCGCCGATACGACGTCCGGATGTCCATGAGTTGCTCGGGCACAAGGACGCGAAGACGACCATAGGTTGCACGCATGTTGTGAACCGGGGTTGATAGGGGCGTCCGGAGTTCGATGGGCCGGTTACCGGCCAGGGTTCGGGGTCTGAAGGCGAATCCGGAGGCGGATGTTCGACTGACCGGCGGTGCAGTACAATGCCCGCCAAGAAGTGTTGCGGGAATGGCCGAAATCCAGTCCGGTCTGGCCGTTGCGGCAGAGCGCTGTGGGTTCGTCTGTCGTGTGAGGTTGAAGCCGTTGGGACGTTAGACTGGTCGGTCCAATCAGGAGTTAGAGAGCCGAAACATCGGGGTTCACATGCGACACTGGATGTTCCTCACACATCCCGATAACTGGGAGAAGTGCCTCGAGCACAGCCTATTCGGCTTCGATGACGAGTACGCCTACACCGTCGAACGTTACATCCGGCCTGGGGACCAGGCGATAATCTACCTCGCACAACGATCCGCGATCTGGGGGGTTGTGGAGATAACTGACGTCCTACTCAACCAGACGGAGCCGATCGGCTGGCTCAAGAAGGGTTGGGAGGCCCGAAAGGGTGCCCACATCGCGGGTGCCTTTCCGGCCCGCGTTCGTTTCAAGCCGCTTTGTCTCATCGAACCGCCACGGGTGATTGCGGGTAATGGAAACGAGTCAAGGAACCAGCTGGAGTACATCACGGACAAGAAGAGGTGGAACGTCTTTGTCCAAATCGCCCTCTCTCGGGTGCCGGGAGCCGACATCGAGACGGTTATGCGGTGGGCCAGTGAGTCAGGCTAGATGCTGATGATACGTGTGCCACACGGGCTGTCTAGCAGGCCGACGAAGCTGACGGCTGCGTCCGGCGCCCGCAGCTTATCGGCAAGTCGTTAGACTGTAGAGACCACGTCCGGCGCCCAGGGGAGAGAGGTGGGCATGATGGCCAGGCTCGTGTTTGGCATGAACCAGTCCCTGGACGGGTACGTCGACCACATGGCATTCGCGCCGCCAAGCCCCACGCTCTTTCGTCACTTCATCGAGGAAGCTCAGAGCCAGGCAGGCAGTGTGTACGGTCGCCGGATGTACGAGGTGATGCGTTACTGGGACGACGACCATCCTGAATGGGACGAGGCTGAACGCGCCTTCGCGGCGGCGTGGCGGAACCAGCCGAAGTGGGTCGTCTCGCGCTCGTTGAAATCGGTCGGCCCCAACGCCAGGCTTGTTGAGGGCGATCTTGAGGGCGCAATCCGCGAGATAAAGGCCGAACGCGACGGGGAGATCGAAGTTGCTGGCCCGGACTTGGCGCACAGCCTAACCAAGCTTGGCCTGATCGATGAATATCGCATCTACCTGCACCCCGTCGTGCTTGGTCACGGCAAACCATACTTCGCCGGTCCCCGGTCTCCGCTCCGCCTCATAGGCAATGATCGAATTGACGACGATGTGATCAGGTTGACCTATGTTCCTGCTTGACCTCGCGACGCTCAAGTGAGGTCCCAGGGGTGACACACGCGAAGGCGTAGCGGCTCATGAGCGCACTCGCACCTGCTCTCGAAGCCATTCGCGCCCGACTGGGCCAGCGAGGGCTGTCAGTCCGGATAGGCGCACCAACCGCCGACGTGGACCTGTCTATCTGGCCCTGGCAGCTCGTCTTGGTGCCGGGCCCGCGAGCGACGCCAATTGGCGGCGGTACGCGCGCAGCCTTCGACCCCGATCGGCTCGCGCTCGAACTTCGCTTCCTGCTGGTGTGCAAAGACGCCGATGATGCGGTCGCAAAGCTGACCCTGGCGCACGCGGTCATTGTCCAAGCCCCGGTCGTGCAGGTGGACGGCGTGAACGTTCAGGTGGTCTCGGAGACCCTTGCCCCGGCCGATCTGTCGGCGCTCTTCGCCGCGGCGGGTATCAAGCTCAGCTTGTCCAGCGCGTATGTGCTGCGCTCCACCGTCTAACCTCGCACGCAACACATGACCTGACGGCGGCGCGGGCAGCTCTCCGTCAGGCCAGCGTCTTGACGAAGCCGATCCAGGCTGGCATGAGCCGGAACCCCAGCTTGCGGTTGATCGCCAGCATCGCCGCGTTCCGGCTGCTGTTGAACGTGCGGATCGTCTTGTAGCCGTGCCGCTGCGCGTACTCGACCGTGAGGACCTTGAGCGCTACCGCCAGCCCGCGTCCCTGAAACGGCGGCACGACCGCGGTGAGTTCCTGGTGGAGCAGCGTGGGGTCGCCCCGGCTGCGCTTCAACTGGCTCAGGCCGACATAGACGTCGCCCATCTTCGCAAGGAAGTAGGCCTCGGGGATCGTCCGGTACGACTGGATGTCCTGCTTCAGCCACTCGTCGTACGGCGGCTCGGTGGGGGGATCGGATTCTTCCCTCGGCGCCGACATGTCCATGATCGAGTACGCTTGGTAGAGGCCTGACAGGCACGAGGCATCGCGCGCCACCTCGTCGGCCAGCGTCGTGAATGTCACGCCGGATCGCGCGGCGCGTTCGACATAACTTCGCAGCGGACTCAGATCCACCCCCGGCACGTCGAGCCGCGCCTCGAAATCGCGGTAGCGCTCCTCGAAACCGAATCGCCGGAGGCCGGCGACGGCCGAGAGGAAGTCCTCCCGTGTCTCGGCGGTGACGCGTTCGGCCCCGCGCGCCCGCAGGGCGGACAGGATGGACGCGATCAGCCGCCTGCCGACGCCGCGGCGTTGGTAGGCCGGATGCACCGCCACCCACAGGCGATACCGGTGGGGATGGTACGCCCATGGCAGGTGGCGGTAGTAGCCGTATCCTACGACGTCGGTGCCGGGCCGGGTCTCCGCGACGAGCCACTGTGACACATAGCGCGCCGGATCGAATCGCGAGACCTCGTAGCGCATCTCCTCGGCGGTCTCCGGTGTGTCTGGGAAGATCGCGTTGTGGATACGTGCGATCGCCTCGGCGTCGGCGTCGCGATACGGGCGGATCGTGATCTCGAGCGGCGGGTCCATCGTCGGTCAGGCGCGGGCCATCTCTCGAATCGCGGTCACGATCGCGCGGGCCCTGACGGCGATTGTCTCGGGTTCGTCGCCCCGGCCCGCGAGTTGCGACCCCATGGCCACGCCGGCCGCGCCGCCGGCCAAGAACGCGGCCACGTCGGTCGTACCGATGTTGCCGACGGCAAAGAACTTCGCCTCGGGGTAGGGCGCCTGCAACGCCCGCAGGTACTCGACGCCGACCAGGCCGGCCGGGAACAGTTTGAGGATTCGGTGCCCTTTGCGCAGCGCCACACCCACTTCGGTCGCCGTGAGCACGCCGGGGATGTAGAGGATGTCGCGGGCATTGGCGTAGTCCGAGACGTCGTCCACGAACCCGGGCGAGATCAGGTACGTGGCGCCGGCGGCCACTGCGGCTTCGGCCTGGGGAACGGTCGTGACCGTGCCGGCGCCCAGCACCACGTCATCGCCGGCCGACGTGCGCACCGCACGCAGGGCGTCGGTCGCGCCGTCGCCCTCGACCGTGATCTCGATGAATCGCACGCCGCCCTGCCGCAGCGCCGCGACGACGCGCTCGAGCCGCGGCGGCCGGATGCCGCGCAGCACCGCGATGACCTTCTCCCGAAGGAGCGTATCGGCGATGGCCGTGGAAGATGCCTTCATGGGTTCACCTCACGGGTTTGGGGCCGCGCCCGGCCAGCACCGCCAGCACGTCCTGCCGACTGACCCAGGCGACATCGCCCAGGTAGGTTTGCGCCATGGCCGCCAGCGCGACGCCGTAGCGGAGGCCTGCGCGCAGGTCGCCGTCCAGCGCACCCCACAGCATGCCCGCGGCAAACGCATCGCCCCGGCCGATCGGATCGATCTCGCCCGCAGGGACCGCCGTCTCATGATACACGCCTGACGCATCGGCGAGACAGGCACCGTCCGCGCCCGCGGTCACGACGGCCGCGCCCGCCTTGAACTGCTCGCGAGCCCTTCGCGCCACGTCGCGCGGCGCGCCGTCCAGGCCGAAGACCTCGCGGGCGTCGTCGCGCGCGACGATCACCAGATCGGCCGACGCCAGCAGTGGCTCGAGGCCGGCTCGCGCACGCTCGGCCGTCCACAGCTTGCGCCGGTAGTTGACGTCGATCGAGACCTTGGCGCCGGCGGCGCGGGCTTCGTGGATGAAGCGCGCGGCCGTGGCCGCGCACGCGGCGCTCAGGGCCGGCGTGATGCCGGTGACGTGCGCCCACCGCGCGCCGCGCACGACGTCCCAGGTGACCTCACCCGCCTCCAGCGTGCTGAAGGCCGATCCGGCGCGGTCGTAGTAGACCGTCACGCCGCGCGGCAGGGGGCCCTGCTCGAGAAAGTAGACGCCGCTGCGACCCGTCGTCGTCCACACGATCGCGGACGTGTCCACGCCATGCCGCCGCGCGTCGGCCGCCAGGCGGCGGCCCAGCGGATCATCGACCAGCTTCGTGATCCACGCGGTGCGGAACCCTAGGCGCGCCAGCGTCGCGGCCACGTTTACCTCGGCGCCGGCGGTGCGGACGTCGAAGTGCGGGGCCGACTCCAGCGCCTCGCCGGGTGGCGCGGCGAGCCGGAGCATGGATTCGCCGAGGGTGACAACGTCGAACATGCCCGTGGTCCTCAAACGAGCACCGGCCGGAGGCGCTCGAGGGCCCGCGTCACCTCAGCAAGATCCCATTCGTCAAGCGCGGCCGGCTGAGGATCGCGTGCGACCTTCGTGCGGATGACGCCGCGCCGGTGCAGAACCTCCTTTGCGAAGGCCACGCCGTACTGGCTCCCGAGCACGAGGAGCGGCAGGAACTGGAGATAGAGCGCCTCGGCCTGGTCGCGCTCGCCGCTTCGATAGAGATTGAAGATGCGCACGTGCACGTCCACTGTCGCGCAGTTCGGCATGTTTCCGCACGATCCCCGGTCCAGTTCGGTCATCATCCAGATGCCGTTCTGGCCGCCAAACGCGCCGAGCAGCCGTGGCCCGGCCGCACGCATCAGCGCCGACATCCGCTGGCCCGACGGGGTGACTTCCTCTTTCACGTACTGAATCGCGGGTGCCCGGTCGAGCAGCTTCGCCAGCGACGAGACCGACAGCGGTGTGCCCAACGGCGGTTCAGCGTTCTGAACGATGACCGGCCGTCCGCCGGCGGCGTCCGCGACGGCCTCGTAGTAGGCCAGGACGCCTGCTTCACCGGGACGGCGTACATACGGCGGCAGCACCATGATGCCGTCGGCGCCGTGCAGGACCGCGTGCCGCGTAAAGGCCACTGCCGGAGGCGTTGACACACCGTTGCACGAGACAATCACCGGCACGCGACCGGCCGCCTCGGTCAGGACCACCTCCGTCACCTCGAAGCGCTCGGCGTCCGACAGCGTGAAGAACTCGCTCGCATTGGCCGGAATCACGAGCCCGTGTGCCCCGGCCCGAAGGCAGAAGGCGACTTCTCGCCGCAGGCTCTCGAGGTCGAGCGCGCCGGACTCGTCGAACGGCGTCTGCAGAATCGGGTAGATCCCCTCGAACCGCGTCATGCCCGTCCTCCTCTGGTCATGCCGATCTGCACGTGTCAGACCGCGTGGCGCAGGAGCGCCTCTTCCTGGATCTCGAGCCCGAACCCCGGTCCCATGGGGACCTCGAGCAGCCCGTCGTCCACGCGCAGGGGCGCCTTCAGAATCGCGTCGCCCAGGGGATTGTCGCCGATCCAGTACTCCATGATCACGAAGTTCGGGATCGCCGCCGAGAGGTGCGCGCTGGCCGCAAACTGAATCGCCGACCCGATGCTGACGTGCGGGGCGAATCCCGCGCCGAACACGTCGGCCAGGTGGGCGATTCTGCGGCACTCGGAGAGTCCGCCTGCCCGGCAGACGTCGGGCAGCACGACATCCAGCGCGCCGCGCACCAGGAACTCGCGCACCTGGTACCGGGTGCTCAGGAGATCGGTGGCCACGGGCAGCGTCAGCGACTGCGACAGACGGGCGTGTCCGTCGACGTGCTCTGGTGGAATGGGCGCCTCGAGCCATCCGACGTCCAGCGACTCGAGGGCCCGGCCGACCTGTTCCGCCTGAGCGACGTCGTAGTTGCCGGCCGCATCGCACAAGAGCAGCACGTCGTCGCCCACGGCCTCGCGCACCGTGCGCACCGTGGCGACGTCCGCGTCGAGGCCAAAGCCGATTCCCATCTTGATGGCGCGGAACCCCCTGGCGACCAGCGCTCGAGCCTGATCGCGCAATCGCTCGCGTGCGGTCTCATCGTGACCTGCCTTCAGGCCCGGTAACCCCGACGCGTACACTTTGACGTGGCGGCGGTAGGCGCCGCCGAGCAACTTGACCACGGGGACGTTCAGGATCTTGCCGGCGAGGTCCCACAGCGCCAAGTCGATGCCGCTGATGGCTTCGAGGAGAAAGCCGGACAGATGTGCCCGAAGCCGCATCGTGCTATACATGCGCTCCCACAGGACGTCTACGTCGAGCGGGTCGGCGCCGAGCACGATGGGGGTCAGCAGGTCCCGGACGATCTCACGGGTGGCCTCGGGCGCGACCGGCGCCTTGGCCTCGCCGTACCCGACGAGGCCCGTGTCCGTCGTGATGCGGACGATGACGGTGTTGATCGTCGCGCTGTACGTCGCACGCATGCGCCAGCGCGGCGGATACTGCTCCCAGACCCCGCCCGGTGCGTCGGCATCAGATACGCCAACCGATCTCGCACCGCCGGGTCCCGTGCCCGCGACCCACGCCTGCGAGCCCCAATAGGTCTGCGCGACCGGACTCGGAACGCGCAGCGCGAAAGCATCGACGGCCGTGATCCTCACGCGAGTCCCTCCCACACACAGTCAGGGCGCAGTCTCTCGGCGATCGCGAGCAATAGCGGTCCCTGGCCCCAGGGGAACACACCTGTGGGCCGCGCCGCATAGAGGTCCAGGGCGCCGGCCGGGGTGGCTTCGGAGACGCCGGTGAGCGCGCCCGAAGCGTCCACGCTCGCCATGGCTGCCGCAAAGGCACGGTCGCCGGCGCGCTCCGCCGGGGCTGGCGCGAGCCCCAGCCGCGCCGCGACCGGGAGCGCGTACGCCATCATCGCGGCCACCGACGTCTCGAGATACGTGTCCGGCCGGTCGAGCACCGTGTGCCAGTGTCCACTCGCATCCTGGAGCGTCACCAGGGTATCCACGTGTCGCCGCACGACGCCGGCGAGGCGTTTCCATGCGGGATGCGTTCGGCGCAGGACGCACAGCAAGTCGAGAAGCCCGAGCAGCGCCCAGCCGTTGCCGCGCCCCCAGTGAACGGCGTTCGAGCGGCCGCTGACGGCGTCATAGCCGTGGACGAAGAGACCGCGCGATTCGTCCCAGAGCACCCGGACGTACGCCTCCGCCTGGCTGCACGCCACTTCGAGCCAGGACGCGTCTCCCGTCGCCCTCGCCAGCAGGGCGAGGAAAGCCCCGTCGGTGTAGAGACAGTCCACCCAGATGTGCGACGCCCACGGCGCGAGGTCGGGTCTGTGGACCGGTATGCCGGCGCGTGTTGGGAACGACCGGAAGAGGGTTCCGAGTGCCAGGGCTGCGCGGCCCCAGCAGGGCTCGGTGCGTGCCAGGCACAGGAGCGGGACGCCCGGGGTGACGTGATCGGCGAAACTCAGAATGCCGGCGCGCGCCGTCCACCAACGGTCGAACAGCGTCTCGACGAACGCGCGATGGCGATGCGCGCCCGTCACCCGCGCCGCTGCCAGCAGGCCGAGCATCGCGATGGCCTCACCGAAGCCCCACACCTTGTACGGATATGCCGCCGTGCGATCGGCCACGCGCGTCAGCACCTGGGCCGGGTCGTCGGGGAGGCTCATGGGTGCGCCCGAGAGACGCGGGTGCCCGCGTCCACCCAGTGCTCAACAATCGCAACCGCGGCGTGGCACACGCGCCGGTCGGTCTCCGCGGTCCAGGCGCCGAGGTGCGGGGTCAGCAGGACCTTGGGATGATCGAGCAGCGGCGACGTGACCTCCATCCCGGGCACCTCGCCCGGGAGGACGTCGGCGGCGTATCCGGCCAGACGGCCCGTGTCGAGCGCGGCAATCACCTCGGACTCAACCACGATCTCACCGCGGCTCATGTTGAGGAGGAACGTGCCCGCCTTCATGCGCGACAGGCTGCGGGCATTGACCATGTCGCGCGTCTCGACGGTGAGCGGTACGTGGAACGACACCACGTCGCTGCGAACCAGCAACTCGTCGAACGGCAGCAACGGTGCCGCGGCCGTGGCCGGATCAATGTAGGGATCGCAGCCGACGACGCGCATCTCGAGGGCCTGGCCCAGGCGGGCGACGCGAGAGCCGACGTGGCCGACGCCGACCACGCCCAGTGTCTTCCCATACAACTCCACGCCTTGCTCGCGGTCCCACCGCCGTGTGTCGTGGAGCCGAAGGCTGTGCCGCGGGATCGCGCGCACCAGTCCCACGAGGAGGCCGAGCGTCAGTTCGGCCACGGCAGGCGCGTTGACGCCGGGCGTGTTGCGGACCGGAATGCCCCGGCGCTGTGCTTCAACGACGTCGATCTCGTCGAATCCCGACCCGGGCTTGACCACCAGCCGCAGTCTGGGCGCCGCGGCGAAGACGTGTGCGTCGACCACGAGGCGCCGTGTCACGAGGACTTCGACGTCGCTGAGGTGCGGCCGCACGCTCTCGAAGGTGATCTCCGGCACCTGCACGACGTCGGCCACCGCGCGCAGCCGCGCCAGCGCCTCCTGGTCGAACGGACCGACGACGAGCGCCTTGGTCACGCCGCCGGCCCGGTCGCGTCGAGCAGGGGGTGCCGGGTGTGCCATGACGTCGCCCGTTCGTAGGCGCGTGCCGCTCTCAGCAGCAACGGTTCGTCATACCGGCGGCCGGCCAGTTGCAGACCGATGGGGAGGCCCACCGCACTCATGCCGCATGGGATTGACAGCGCGGGATGTCCGGTGAGGTTGAACGGCGCCGTGAAGCTGGCGTTGATGCCCTTTCGGTGTGCGCCGGGCTGACGGGCGGCTTCAGCGGTGACGACCGGGGAGGTCGGCATCGCGAGGATATCCACATCGCGCAGGACGCTGTCCACCGCCTGGGCCACCAGCCGGCGGACGTCGAGCGCGATGAGATAGTCGGCGGCCGAGAGGAACGCGGCCTGCGTCAGGTACAGCCGCGCGCTCCCACCGTGCAGCGCCCAATAGCTGCGCAGCGCGGCCTCGTGTGCGGCGTAGTGCTCGGCGTTCAGCACGACGAAGGTCGCGGCGCGCGCATGGGCGAGCACGTCCATCCGGACGCCGCGGATCGAGGCGCCGAGTCTTGCGTACTCCCCCAGGGCGGTTTCGAACGCCGCGCGGACCTCGGCCTCCACCGGTACCGCATCGATGTATGTCCAGGGCACGCCCAACCGCAGGCCGGCGACGCCGTCCTCGATGCCGTCCAGATGATCGGGCGAGTCGTGGGGCCGGGCGTCCGGATCCTCGGGGTCATACCCGGTCAGCGTGTTCATGACCAGGGCCATGTCCCGGGTGGTGCGGACGAGCGGCCCGATGTTCGACAACGAGCCTCTGTGCAGGCTGCCCACACGGCTGATCCAGGCGTGCGTGGGTTTGATACCGACCAGCCCCATCTGCCCGGCGGGCAGGCGCACCGAGCCGCCGCCGTCGGTGCCAAGCGCCGCGATCGCCAACCCCGCGGACACGGCCACGCCGGAACCACTGCTCGATCCGATGGCTGCGTACCGCGCGTTCCAGGGGTTGCGCGGCGGTGGACAGAGGTCGTCCTCGCGGGGCAGGCTCCACCCGAACTCGTTGAGGTTGGTCTTTCCCAGGATCACGACGCCTGCGTGGCGCAGCCGCGCCACCGCCGCGGCATCGCGCCGCGGGATCCAGTGTTCGAGCACGCGTGAGTTCGCCGTGGTACGTATGCCGCTCGTGGCCAGGCTGTCCTTGAGCGCGAACGGCACCCCGACGAGCGGATGCCGGTCGCCGTGCGCCAGCCGCCGCTGCGCGACGTCGGCGTCTTCCAGCGCCCGGTCGGCCGCGACCGTGATGTATCCATGCAGCGACACGTCGAGCTGCTCGATGCGCGCCAGCAGCGTGCGTGTCAGTTCGACCGGCGAGACCACGCTCCGGCGATAGAGCCGGCCGACCTCTTCGACCGAGGCAAACGCCACTCCATCATCCACCGGGCAAACCTCCGGGACGATCGACAGCCGCCGTCAACGGGTTGGGTCCCAGGAGTTCCTCGACCGTACGCCGGAGGCTGTCAGCCTGCTCATAGAGGTCACGCACCATCGGCCAGACGGTCTCCAGTTCCTGGTCGGTCAGCGGCAGGCCCATGGCCGCAATGGCGGCGCGAAACTCGTCGAACGTCTTCACCCGAACGCTCATGAAATCAGCTCTGCACCACCAGACGGCGGAGTTTGTCCTCGTCGATCTCGATGCCGAGTCCCGGCCCTTGCGGTACGCGCAGGTAGCCGCGATCCGGCGCGATGGGCGTCGTGACGATGTCCAGCAGCGGGTTGTAGCCTGACCAGAACTCGTAGATCAGGAAGTTGGGGATCGCCGCGCAGAGCTGCAAGGACGCCGCGTGGTGCACGGCCGAGCAGACGCTGTTGTGCGGGCAGAGCTTGAGGTTGTACACGTCGGCCAGCATGGCGATCTTGCGGCACTCGGTGAGTCCGTTTGCGCGGCAGATATCCGGCAGGATGACATCGACACCGCCCGCGGCGAACCGGCGGGCAAACTGGTAGCGCGTCGTCTCGGTCTCACCCATCGCGACTGCGACGTCCAGCGCCTGGCACAGCGCGGCAAACCCGGTGTGATCTTCGCAGGGCAAGGGGTCCTCAAAGAAGAGCACGTCGTTGCGCTCGAGCGCCCGGCCGATCTTGAGGGCGGTGGGCAGATCGTAGACGCCGGCGGCGTCGAGCATGAGCGCGATCGTCCCTCCCACGCCTTCACGGATGCGCTCGACGTTGCGGATGTCGAGATCGGCGCCGACACCGCCCGAGATCTTGATGCCGTGGTAGCCCTCTTCCGCGTGGTGCCTTGCGAGCTCGACCATCTCGTCCGGATCGAGCACGGGCAGATGCGACTGGTACGTCCGGACCTTGTCGTGGTAGTCGCCGCCCATGAGCAGGTGGATCGGCAACCCCGTGGCCTTGCCGGCGATGTCCCACAGGGCGATGTCGATGCCGGCCATGGCTTCGGACATGAACCCCGTGTGATGTCCGCGGATGCGCATGCTGGCGTACATCTTCTCCCACAGCCGGTCCACGGCCAGCGGGTTCTCCCCGATGACGAGCGGCGCCAGGAGGTGCGTGATGATCGAGACCGTGACCTCGGGCGCGACCGGCGCGTGGGCTTCGCCGTAGCCGACGAGGCCGTCGTCGGTCGTGACGCGCACGAGGGTCGTTTCGACATGAGGCGAGTAGACGGCCCGATAGCGCCACAGCGTCTGGTCGGCGGCGCGCTGGGGGTCGACCACCGGGACCTTCGTCTTTCCCCGCGCCTTGACGCCCCAGAAACCGTCGGCCCAGTACTTCTCCATCTCGCCGTACGGCGCACGCAACACGAGCGGTTCAACGTTGACAACCTTCACTTCACGGCCCCCGCGGTCAACCCGCCCACAAGCTGCTTCTCGAGCAACAGGAAGATCACGATGATCGGGAGCGTCCCGACCAGCGACGCCGCCATCACCTCATTCCAGAAGGTGATGTACTCCCCCCGGAACGAGCCGAGGCCCACGGAGATGGTCCAGACCGAGTTGGTGGTGAGGAACGTCCGCGCGAACAGGTATTCGTCCCACGCCAGGATCGCGCTGTAGAGGGTCGTGGCGGCCACTCCGGGCGCGGCCAGCGGCATGGTCACCTTGATCAGAGCGCCCAGACGGGATGTGCCGTCGATGTACGCGGCCTCCTCGAGTTCCCTCGGGATGCTGTCGAAATACCCCTTCAGCATCCACGTCGCAAACGGCATGATGAACGTCACATTGGCGATGACCACTGACCAGAGGGTGTTGATCAACTTGAGGCTGCTCATGAAGACGAACAAGGGGATGACGAGCAAAGTCGTCGGCAGCATCCGGCTCGCCAGCAGCAGGTAGCCCAGCGATCCCGAGCCGCGCACGCGGAAGCGCGACAGGCTGTAGCCCGCGAGCACGCTGATCGTGAGAGCGAAGACGCCGGTGAGGACCACGACGAAGAACGAGTTTGCCATCCACCGCGCGATCGGACGCTCGCTGAAGATCTTGACGTACGCGGCCAGCGTGGCGCTCGGATGGATCATCCGTGGTGGGTACACATAGAGCTGATCCTGCGGGGCGAGCGACGTGTTGAACATCCAGTAGACGGGAAAGAACAGGACCCCGACGACCACCGCGACCGTCGCGTGCAGGAGGGCGCGCGTCAGAATGCGCTTGGTGCGGGAGCCCATCAATAGAACTCCTTCCCGGCCTGCCTGATGAACAGAATGCTCGCAATCATCGAGATCACCAGTGTCACCACGCCGATCGACGCCGCGAACCCCATGCGGAAGTTTGCAAACGCCTCGCGGTAGGTCATGATGGCGAGCGTCTCGGTGGCGCGGATCGGGCCCCCGCCCGTGAGCACCCAGATGATCGTGAACTCCCGGAACACCCACAGGACGGAGAGCAGCGTCGCGAGCGAGAGGACGCCGCGCAGCGCGGGCAGGGTGATGTGCCGGAAGACCGCGACGCGTCCGGCTCCGTCAACCGCCCCGGCGTCGTAGAGGTCCTGCGGGATTGCCTGGAGGCCGGCCAGCAGCATCACGACGAAGAACGGATAGCCTTTCCAAATCGTCACCAGGCTGACCGCCGCCATCGCCGGCCCGGGCTGCGTGATCCAGTTGACGGGCTGCGCGACCAGACCGAGGCGCAGGAGCACCCAGTTCAGCAGGCCGTAGGCCGGGTCGAGAATCCACCACCAGATGTTCACGGCCACCACAGGCGGGACGGCCCATGGCAGGACCGTCAGCATCCGCGCCAGCGTCCGGCCGCGGAACCGCTGATTCAGCAGGAGGGCCGTGGCAAACCCGATGAGGAGCGCGCACGTGACGGAGATGATCACATACGTAATCGACACGCGCACCGCCTGCCAGAAGCCGGCGGTCTCCAGCAGCCGCGCGTAGTTGGCCAGCGTCAGCGGTCCGCGCGGCGTGCCCGGCGAGTAGATCTCGACGCGCCGGAAGCTGATGTCGATCGACGTGGCGACCGGATAGAGCACGACGATCGCGAACACGATGACCGCGGGCGCCAGGAGCAGGTACGCGAACGCCGAGGGGCCGCGAAGCCGGCGGCTCCATGGCGTCGGCCGGACCGGCGCGACCAGGGTCTGCGGCGGCGCCTCCATAGTGAGGACGGGGGAAGGGGGGCCGGTCCCCACCGGCCCCCTTCGCGTCTACTGCCGCTTCAGCGCTTCCAACTCGCGCTGCAGGTCCTGGAGCACGCGCTCGGTCGGCTCGTTGCGCACGATCATCCGCTGGCCGTGCTCGGCGACGAGGCGGATGAACTCGTTGGCCCGCGTCTCGAGACCGAACGGGATCCAGCTCACCGCGCGCTTCGCCGCGTCGACGTACACGTCAAAGAACGGGAGATCCTTGCGGAGCTCCGCCGGGATGCTGATGTCCTGACGTGGCGCAGGGGCGCCGACCGCCACCGAATAGCGGACCTGCGCGTCCTTGGTGGTGCCGCTCTTGATGAACTCCCAGACCAGCCGCTTCTCCTCGTCGGAGATCGCTCGGGGGATCGCGACGACGTTGCTCGGGCCGCCCATCGTGGCCTTGAACGGCAGCGGCGCCGCGCGGAGGAACGGTTTCACGTCAGGGTTGGCGCGGAGCGCGAAGCCCTGCATCCACGGGCCGTCGTTGTACGAGGCGACCTTGCCCTCCATGACGAGTTGCCGCAGGCGGCCCGACTCCTGACCGATCGGGGTCGCCCCCAGGACCACCTCTTTCCACCACTTGAACCCTTGCACGACCTGGGGGGTCGTGACCGATGGGTTGCCCCTGTCGTCGGTCCAACGGCCGCCTGCCCCATAGACGAACACCGCGATGTGCGCGACCATGTTGAAGCCCGGGAGCGTGACGACACCGATGCCGTACTGTCCGTTCTTGGCATCGGTCATCGCCTTCACGGTATCGATGTAGTCTTCGGGCGTCCTGGGGACCGCTTTGCCCGCGGCCTTCAGGAGCTTTTCGTTGTAGACCCAGGAGTACCCGTAATTCAGCATCAACACGCAGTGGGTGGTTCCCTTCCAGACGCACTCTTTGTTCTGCAGCGCATGATAAGTCTTCTTGACGTCGGTCTCATCGAGCAACCGATCGAGCGGCTCAAGCCAGCCGCGGTCGGCGAACGGAAAGAACGTCTGCGCGGGGATGTGGACGATCTGGGGCGGCTGGTTGGCCGCAAACTGCGCGATCAGCTTGTCGGTGTGCTCGGCCAGCGGGACCTTGGTGAACTCGATCCGCACCCCCGGCCGGTTGCGTTCGAACGCCGCGATCTGTTCCTTCCACCAACCCGACACTCCGGGCTCGTCCTGCTGCCACGATGGGAACCGGAGCACGATCTCCCGTGGGGCCGCTCCGCTCTGACCGACAAGCAGCCCGACCGTCAGGAGCAGCACCACCACGCGTAGGGCGACCATCCTCATGTCGCGTCACCTCACCGGAGAGACTCGAACATCCATGCGACGGGACCGTCCCACCTCCTCTTCAGCACGTGGAATCGAAGTCGCGGAGCGCAGGTCCGCGACCAGCGACTGCTTGGACCGGCGGATGTGGGCGTTCACGGCGGCGGCGAGCGCCGCGCCGTCGCGCGCCTCGACCGCGCGCATGATGGTGAGATGCTCGACGCGTTCCTGCTGGCGCCGCTGCTGCCAGTCGTGCCGGTGCGCGTGGACCCTGGCGATCTGAATGTGCACGTTCAGGCTCTCATAGATCTCGAGCAACTTGGCGTTGCCGGCCAGTTCGACAAAGAGACGGTGGAATGCGAGGTTTCGCCGCATATGTTCGTCCACGTCGCCGTCTGCCAGCGGCGCGTCGAGCGCTTCCAACCGTTCCCGCAGCCGCGCCACGTCATCCTCGGTGACCCGGTCGATCAGCAGCTCGGCGGCCAGGAGTTCGAGGGCCCGGCGGATCTCGAAGACTTCGGCAATCCCCTCGGCGGACAGCCCGGCGACGAAGGTGCCGCGCCTGGGGACGATGTCCACGAGTCCCTCATTGGCGAGCGCCGTGAGCGCGTCTTTGACCGGGGTACGGCTCATGCCCAGCCGTTCGGCGAGATCGTCCACGTTCAGGCGTTGCCCCGGCGCGAAGGCCTGGTTCAGGATGTGTTCTTTGAGTGTGCGGTACGCAGCGTCGGTGAGCCGGTGCACGCTGACCGCCATGGCTGACGTTGTCAAGCCACCCATTGATCAGCCGCACCGGTTCTGAAATGAAATATTCTACATTTCACATGTTACGGCTTCGATAGTCCGGTTCCGGATTCCTCCGCGATGCAGGTTCCCTTGCACCGGCCATCAATGCCGGTGGACGCGTCGCCCGGCAACCAGCGGCGCACGGCGCAGGGCGGCCGTGCCGCCGGATGGAAGCAGACCGAGGGCCAAGGTCAAGCACCCGGAGGGAACTCGTCGTGAACTACCGCCGCGTCGGTCATGCCGGTCTGAAGCTCAGTGAGCTGTCGTTCGGTTCGTGGATCTCGTTCAAGGCGCAACTCGACGAGGACAGCGCGTACGAGTGCATGAAGATCGCGTGGGACGCCGGCGTCAACTCTTTCGACAACGCCGAGTCGTACGCCAAAGGCGCGTCGGAAACCATCATGGGCAAGGTGTTCAAGAAGACCCGGTGGCGCCGGGCCAGCTTTGTCGTCTCGACCAAGTTCTACTGGGGTCTCCACGATGGGCCCAACGAGCGCAACACGCTCAACCGCAAGTACCTGATGCAGGCCATTGATGGGTCACTGCGCCGGCTGCAACTTGACTACGTGGACCTGGTCTTCTGCCATCGCCCTGATCCGGAGACGCCGATCGAGGAGACGGTGCGCGCCATGCACGACATCGTGGCGCAGGGCAAGGCCATCTACTGGGGCACGTCGGAGTGGAGCGCAGATCAGGTCATGGAGGCCTGGCAGATCGCCGAGCGCCACCACCTGCACAAGCCCCAGATGGAGCAGCCGCAGTACAACATGTTCGCGCGCGAGCGCGTCGAGCAGGAGTACGCGCCGCTCTACGACCGGATCGGCCTGGGGCTGACGACCTGGAGCCCGCTCGCCTCGGGGCTGCTCACGGGCAAATACCTGAACGGCATCCCGGGAGACAGCCGCGCCGGGCTCCCCGGCTACGAGTGGCTCACCGCGCGCATGACCGATCCGGCCCGGCTCCGCGTCGTCCGGGCGTTGCAGCCGGTGGCGGCGGACCTGGGGTGCACGCTGGCGCAACTCGCCATTGCCTGGTGCGCCAGGAACCCGCGCGTGACGAGCGTGATCACGGGCGCGAGCCGGCCGGCGCAGGTCCGCGAGAACATGAAGGCGCTTGACGTCATCCCGAAGCTGACCGGCGACGTGATGACCCGGATCGCCGCGATCCTGGCCGGGCCGCCGGGGTAGCTCATCGGGCGAGCCAGCCGCCGTCCACCACCAGAATCGTCCCGTGCACGTACCGCGACGCATCGGAGGCCAGAAACACCACGGCTCCCGCGAGATCGTCGGGCACGCCCCAACGGCCGGCCGGGATGCGCGCGAGGATCTCCGCGTAGCGCGCGCCGTCCTGCTGTAGGGCCGCCGTCAGATCGGTTTCCATGTACCCTGGTGCGATCGCGTTCACGTTCACGCCCCGGCCGGCCCACTCGTTCGCCAGCGTCCGGGTCAGGCCGGCGACGCCGGACTTGCTCGCCGCGTACGCCGCCACGCGAATGCCGCCCTGAAACGACAGCGCTGACGCGACGTTGATGATCTTGCCGCGGCCCCGGTCGAGCATCGCGCGTCCGACGACCTGGCTGAGCCGGAACACGCTCGTCAGGTTGATCCGGACGATCGCGTCCCACTCCGGCAGGGCGACGTCCAGCGCCGGGCTCCGGTGAATCGCGCCCGCGTTGTTGACGAGGATCTCGATAGGCCCGAGGCTGCGCTCGATCTGATCGGGAAGATCGTCGAGCGCTTCGAGGTCTGACAGATCCGTTGTGAACGCCACGCCCTGCCGGCCGAGCGCGCGCAAGGCTGCGACCGTCGTCTCCAGCGGTTCCCGCCGCCGGCCCACGACCGCCACGTCGGCGCCAGCCGACGCCAGCGCCAGGGCCATGGCGCGGCCGAGGCCGGTGCCGCCTCCCGTGACCAGCGCGACGCGACGGTCGAGCCGGAACAGGTCGAGCACGTTGGACATGGTCGTCGGCGCTCGGGCGCGCGGCTACTCGCCGGGATGCGCCGCCCTGAAGACCAGCGCCGCGGCGTACCCGCCGGCGAACTGGGCCACGAAGTATGCGAGCAGGCCGCTCCCGGTGAACAGTCCCATGAACAACCCGCCGACCGTGACCGCCGGGTTGAAGGCGCCTCCGGAGATCCCGCCCACGGCGTAGGCGCCCACCATCACGGTCGTCCCGATCGCCCACCCGTAGTACGAATTCCTCTCTGTGGCTTTGGCCGTCGCGGCGTTGAGCACGACATAGCACAGGGCGAAGGTGAACACGAACTCCGCGATGAACGCGCGGGTCGTATCGAACGCCGGGGGCGTGGCGCCCTTGCCCTTCAGGAACAGGGCGACCATCGCGGCGATGAAGGCGCCGGCGAGCTGCGCAACCCAGTAGATCACCATGTCCTTCGCCGCCAGTCTCCCGCGGGCGAAGACGGCCAGCGAAACCGCAGGGTTGTAGTGACCGCCGGAGATGTGGCCGCCTGCGAAGACCATGACGGCCAGCGCGGCGCCGATCGCCAGCGGCGCAAAGCCGTCGGGAACGCCGGGCTGGAGCACGACCATGCCGACCGTGAACACGAGGAAGAACGCGCCGATCAACTCATACAGGTACCGCATGGTTTCCTCCCCGGTGCGTCGAGGCGATAGATGATGCCTCCGTCCAACAACGCTTTGACGCGTGCGGGTGGCGCCCTGCCTGCGCCACAGCGAGAAACGGGCGGGGCCTGGAGTATGCCCCGCCCGCTCTGCGTCCGGCCGGGTGGGAGTTGCCGGTGGGTCGGGTTAGCTCTTCAGGTACCGCTGGAACCAACCAAGGACCCGGCGCCACGCATCGTCGGCCGCGGCCTTCACGTAGCGCTGGCCCGTATCGTTGAAAAACGCGTGATCGGCGCCGGGGTAGACGTGGATCTCGTGCGTGACGTTGGCACGCTGCATCGCCTCGCGGATGGCCGGGATGCCGGCATTGATGCGCGAGTCGAGTTCGCCGTAGATCGCGAGGATCGCGGCTTTGATCTTCGGCACGTCTTCGATCGGTGGATTCGAGCCATAGAACGGTGCCGCCGCGGCGAGTTGCGCGTTCTGCGTGACGAAGCGCCACACCATACTGCCACCGAAGCACCAGCCGATCGTCCCGATGCGGTCGCGCCGGACCCCCGGGACCTCTTGCAGGCGCCGATGGGCGTCGTTGAGCATGCCGACGAGCTGCGCCGGCGGCGTTTGCCCCAGGACCGACGACACCTGCGCCGAGTCGGCGAAGCGTGCGGTGCCGCCCGCGGGCGCGGCGAGATCGACCGCCAGGGCAACATAGCCTTCCTTGACGAATCGGCGGGCGACGTCCTTGAAGTGCTCGAGGAGCCCGCGGTTCTCGTGGATGACGATGACCCCGGGGTAGGAGCCGCTGGCGCGCGGGCGAGCGAGGTAGCCGATGTTGGGCTCCGCGGCGCCCGACCGCGGATACGTGATCATGGACGCCTCGATCGCGGGATCGTCCGGCGGGATGGTAATGCCGGTGGCCTGCGCCACCAGTTCCGGGCCCATCGCCAGGACGTCCAGCAGCTCCACTTGTGTGGCGGCCACGCCGACGCGTTCGAGCATCGGCACGGCCAGCGCGGCGCCGCCCGCCATAACGGCCATCCGGCGCAGAAACTCACGGCGGGACAGCCGTCCGGCCCGGTAGTCCTCGGCCCACTCCTCGACAATGTACCGTTGAAGATCGGTCATGCTCACGGCCTCCTTGTTCGGGGATAGTCTGGGACTGCCGGTGGCACCGCCCCGGCAGGTGCGCTTCACAGTTTCTTTACGCGGAGGGCGTCATACTGGTTCCACGATCCGCGGTGAGTCTCCGCCGCGACGGCATCACGGGGACGACGGGTGTTGCGGGGAGGTGCCTGAGTGCGCACATCGATGACTCGTGCAATTGCCGCGATGCTGGTCGTCGCGGTGCTGTCGGTCGCCCCGGCCGCGGTCGTCGCGGCTCCGAACCTGGCGCCGGCATTCACGCTCGAGTTGTTCAGCGGCAAGACCCTGACCCTGGCCGATCTCAAGGGCAAGGCCGTGATCCTGCTCTTCTGGGCCGAGTGGTGACCCACGTGCAACAGTGAGGCCCCCGTGTGGGAGCGACTGTACAAGGCGTGGAGGGACCGAGGCGTCGAGTTCGTGGGGATCGGCCTGCAGTCGAGCCGCGAGAAGAGCAGGGACTTCGTGGACCGGCACAAGCTGACGTTTCCTACCGGACTCGACGCGACCGGGACGATCGCGCGCGCCTACGGCTTCCGCTACCAGCCGTACTGGGCGGTGATCACCAAGGACGGCCAGTTGCTGCAGTCGGGGTTCGCGCCGCGCGGCGACGAGGCATTTGTCCAGACCCTGCGCGCGTTGACGCGATAGGCGATACTGGGGGAGATGCCGCACACCGTTCTGGTCGTCGAGGACGACGCCAGGATCACGAACCTGCTGCGCCTCTACCTGGAACGCGAAGGGTTTGGCGTCGTCGCGGCCTATGATGGGCGCGCCGGGCTGGAGGCGGCCGAGCGGACGCGTCCGAGCCTGGTCATCCTCGATCTCATGCTGCCGCATGTCGACGGCATCGAGGTCTGCCGGCGTTTGCGAGAGCATTCCGATGTGCCGATCCTGATGCTCACCGCCCGCGTGGACGAGGTGGACAGGCTTCTGGGGCTCTCGCTGGGGGCCGACGACTACGTGACCAAGCCCTTCAGCCCCCGGGAGGTCGTGGCGCGGGTCAAGACGATTCTGCGCCGGGCCGGGCGCGCGGCGCCGCATCAGGTGCTGCGGCACGGCGAGCTCGAAATGGACATCGACCGCCATCATGTGCGGATCTCCGGCCGGGAGGTACACCTGACGCCCATCGAGTTCAAGCTGCTGCAGGCGTTCCTCGAAGCGCCCGAGCGCGCGTTCTCCCGCGAGCAGCTCCTCAACCGCGTCTATGCCCACCACGAGGCCGATGTGATCGACCGCACGGTCGACGTCCATGTCGGGAAGCTCCGAGAAAAGCTCGGCGACGATCCCGCCCGGCCGCGTTACATCGCCACGGTCCGGGGGATCGGCTACAAGCTGCTGTAGGCGCATGCGGCGCAGCCTGTTCTGGAAGCTGCTCGCCATCAACGTGCTCGTGGTTGGGATTGCCATGACCGCAGCCGCGGTCCATGTGGGCCGGCTTGCCGACCACACGTTCAGCCGGCTCATGAGGGACTTTCACATCGAGGTGGCCGGGCTCCACGGCCGGTTCACGGCCGACCTCACTGGCGCGCTGATCCAGGCGAGTCTCATTGCTGCGGGCATCGGCCTGCTGCTGAGCCTGGTGCTCTTCCGCGGCGTGGTGCGTCCAATCCGCGCGATGACCGCGATGGCCGGCCGCATCGCGTCCGGGGACTACGGCGTGCGCGCGTCGTCCACGTCCTCCGACGAGGTCGGGCAGCTCGCCCTGTCCCTCAACACCATGGCCGAGTCGCTCGATACCCTCGAGCGGTTGCGCAAGGACCTGGTCGCCAACGTCGCGCACGAACTGCGGACACCGCTCTCGAACTTACGCGGGTATCTCGAGGCGATTCGCGACGGCGTCACGACGGCCTCTCCCGAGACGGTCTCTCTGCTCCATGAGGAAGTCATGCGCCTCGTCCGCCTCACACAGGGGCTCCACGAGCTGTCGCTCTTCGACGCCAGCGCGCCCCACCTGCGGTGGGATGCCGTCGATATCGGTGCCCTGGTGCGACGCCTCCTCGACCTGCGGAGGGCGGAGTTCACCGAGAAGCGAATCACCGTGCAGAGCGACGTCGCCGTGCCGGGCCCGGTGCACGCCGTCCCCGACCTGCTGTCGCAGGCGCTTCACAATCTCATCGACAACGCGGTGCGCTACACGCCCGAAGGCGGCGACGTGGCCGTGACCGTGTCCCAGGCGGGGGCCGCGGTGAAGATCGCGGTCCGCAACAGCGGCGGCGGGATCGCGGCCGAGGACCTACCGTTCATCTTCGAGCGCTTCTACCGCGGCGAGAAGTCCAGGTCCCGGGACTCCGGCGGTGCCGGCATCGGCTTGGCCATCGTCACGGAGGTCGCCCGCGTGCATGGCGGCGAGGTCGGGGCGACCAGCCAGCACGGTGAAACGACGGTGTGGTTGACCCTCGCCGCGGCGTCACCGCGACCGGCGCGTAGGTAACCGCATGTCTCCACGCCACCCGGAGCGTGGCGAGAGCCATCTCGCCCCTCTCTCGTTGGCCCGCCGGCATACAGTCCCGACCCGATTCTCCGATCGGTCGAACAATTGATAGCGTGAACTTGGCAGTAGGCACCGCAATCGAACGAGGAGGCGAGTGAGATGCGCCGCGGACACGTGGTTGCCTTGCCGCTTGTTGCCTTGCTGCTCGTCACGCTCGTTCTGCTCCCCGCGCCACCCCTCGCAGGCAGTCCGCAGGACCCCAGCACACTCGTGGTCGGGCAGAACACGAGCATTCTCATCACCCTCGACCCGGCGGTGGTCTTCGAGGTCGAGGGCGTCGTGATCGTGGACCAGCTCTATGACAAGCTGGTCGATCTGGACATGGTGGACGGTAAGATCAAGGTCGTGCCCGAGGTGGCCGAGTCGTGGACGCTGGCTCCCGACGGCCGCACCTGGACATTCAAGATCCGTCGGGGGATGAAGTTCCCCAGTGGTCGGGCCGTGGACGCCGAGGCCGTCGTCTACTCCCTGCGCCGCATGCTGCGTCTCAATCGCCCCAGCATCTACGCGTTCAACGAACTGGGCTTGAACAAGGACAACGCCGAGTCGGTCGTCAAGATGGTGGATCCCTACACCGTGCAGATCGTGGTGGGGCAGCCCTTCGCTCCCGACCTGGTCTTGGCGATCCTCTCGTTCGTGGCCACGGCGGTCCTCGACCCCGGCGTGGTAGAGCAGCACATTCGCGAGGGTGAACTGGGTGCGGACTGGCTGAAGGACCACAGCGCCGGGTCCGGCCCGTACACGCTGATCCGCTGGGAGCGCAATGAGGTCGTGGACATGGTGGCCAATCCCGGGTACTGGCGGGGGATCCCGCCGGTCAAGCGCATTGTCATTCGAGACATCCCTGAAGCCTCTGCCCAGCGCATCGCCCTGGAGAGGGGAGACATCGACGTGGCCTGGGGCCTGTCGCCGCAGATGCGTCAGGAGATCCGCAACGCCAGGACTCCGGGGCTGGCGATCGTCAAGGTTCCTGGTCACGGAATCGACTACATGGGGATGAACGTCAAGTACCCTCCGCTCGCCAAGGAACAGGTGCGCGAGGCGATCCGGTACGCCATCGACTATACGGCCATCCGAGAGGGGATCATGCGCGGGGAGGCCATTCCCCTGCAGACCTTCATCCCCGTCGGCTATCTGGGCCACAACCCGGTTCAGCCGTTCAAGCAGGACCTGAACAAGGCCCGACAGCTCCTCTCCGAGGGTGGCTATCCCAATGGCTTTGAGGTCGAACTGGCCGTTACCGCACCGCATCCGACCCGAGTGGACATCGCGCAGGTGGTGCAAAACGACCTGGCCAAGCTCGGCATCAAAGTCAAGATTGTCGGCGCAGCCGCGGCGACGGTGCTGCAGAAATACCGTGAACAGGGGCTGCAGCTCGTCATCTACGGCTGGGGCGTGGACTATCCCGACCCCGATGCGTTGGCCAAGCCCTTCGCCGACGGGACGATCAAGCAGCTCGCCTACCGCAACGGGTGGATGGACCCCAGGGCGACCGAGCTGACGAAGAAGGCGATGCTGGAACGTGATCCCCGACAGCGGGTGGCGATGTACAAGGAACTCACCGAGCTCGTGGCCCACAAGGGTCCGTTCGTCATCTTTCACCAGATCACGAACAACTGGGTCATCCGGACCTACGTGCGGGGCTTCGAGCAGGCCGCCGCGCTGGGCACCTTCCACTTCGACTTCACGAAGATCAGCAAAGTCCGGCAGTAGTCATGAGGGTCGGCGGGGTCCCTCCGCGGAGGGGCCCCGCCTCAGGACCCGCCCATGAACTTGGCCACCTACGTCGCCCGGCGACTGACCCTGATGGTGCTGGTCGTCTTCGGGGTGCTCGTCATCACGTTCATCGTCTCGCACGTCGTCCCGGCCGATCCGGTCACCGCCATTCTGGGCGGGAACGCCCCACAAGAGAAGGTGGATGCACTCCGGCGGGAGCTGGGCTTCGACAAACCGCTGCACCTGCAGTTCGTCGCCTACATCTGGGGAGCGGTGCGGGGCGACCTGGGCCGCTCGCTGCGGACGGGCCGGCCGGTCTGGGACGACATCCAGCAGTACTTCCCGGCCACCGTCGAACTGACGTTCAGCGCGATCACCCTGGCCATCCTGCTCGGCGTCCCGATGGGTGTGATCTCCGCTGTGAGACGGAACGAGCCGGCGGATCACGGGGCGCGGGTGTTCTCGATCGTTGGCGTCTCGATGCCGGTCTTCTGGACCGGGTTGATCTTGATGCTGTTCCTGTATCACCGGCTGGGGTGGCTGCCAGGGCCGGGGCGGATCGACTTCGCCGTCCTCCCTCCGCCGAGCCGGACCGGCCTGCTGCTGCTGGACAGCCTGATCGCCCGGAACTGGGACGCGCTGGGCAGCGCCGTGGCCCATCTGATCATGCCGGCATTCGTCCTGGGGTACGTGGCGACCGCCACCATCGCGCGCACCACGCGGTCGAGCATGCTCGACGTCCTCGGCCAAGACTACATCCGGACGGCACGCGCGAAGGGCCTGCGGGAACGCCTGGTCATCGTCCGGCACGCGTTGCGCAACGCCCTGATCCCCACGGTGACGGTCATCGGGCTGGTCTTCGGCGGCCTGCTGGAGGGATCGGTGCTCACCGAGACGATCTTCGCGTGGCCGGGCCTCGGCCGCTATATCACGACCGGCTACCTGACGCTGGACTATCCGGCCGTCATGGGGGGGACCCTCTACATCGCGGTCGTCTTCTCGGTTGTCAACTTGATCGTAGACCTGACCTATGCGGTCCTCGATCCCCGTATCCGACTCTGAGGCCGGGCGGCCCATGAGCGTCCTGGCCACGCCCCGCTACGACGAGGTGCGCCGCGCGTACCGCTTGTGGCGCCGGAGCCCCCTCACGATGGTGGGGACGGTGCTGATCGGGGTCCTGCTGCTGGTCGCCCTGCTGGCGCCAGTCGTCGCGCCCTCGGATCCGTACGAGCAGGACTTCTCGGTGCGGCTGCAGCCGCCCAGCCGGGCCCATCTCTTCGGCACCGACCAGTTCGGCCGTGACCTCTTCAGCCGCGTCGTCTACGGATCGCGTATCGCGCTCCAGATCATTCTCATCGTGTCGGTGATCAGCGGGGTGGTCGGCACGGTCGTGGGGTTGTCGGCCGGCTACTTCGGCGGGCGGACGGACGAAGTGTTGATGCGTGTAACCGACATGTTCCTGGCCTTTCCGAGCCTGGTGCTGGCCATGGCCTTCGCGGCCGCGCTGGGGCCGAGCCTGCCGAACATGATCCTGGCGATCTCGCTCGTGACCTGGACGCCCTACGCGCGCCTGGCCCGGGGCGAGACGTTGCGCGCCAAGACCATGGACTTCGTGGAAGCCGCCCGCTCCATGGGGGCCAGCGACGTACGGATCATCGGACGGCACATCCTGCCCATGACGGTCTCGGTGCTGATCGTGCAGCTCACACTGCGCATGGGGACGATCATCTTGACCGCGGCGGGACTCGGATTCCTGGGCCTCGGCGCGCAGCCGCCGACCCCGGAGTGGGGGGCCATGGTGAGCGACGGCCGCAGCTACCTTATGGACCAGTGGTGGATGCCGACGCTGCCGGGCTCGGCGATTGCGCTCGCCGTTCTCGGGTTCAATCTGATGGGCGACGGCATCCGCGACATCCTCGACCCGCGCCTCCGTCGCTAGGCCGCCGGCCCGCCTAGTTCTTGTCGTCGGTGAACTGCCGGTACCAGTGGCTGCCGTCGCAGAACGGTTTATTCTTCGATCCGCCGCACCGGCAGAGCGTGAAGTGCTCCGTTGAGGCGCCTTCTGCGCGGACGGTCTCGAGCAGGTCCGGCCCGCCCGTGACCACGTAAGGGCCGTTTCTCGACACGAGCACGGCCGGCTCGCCTTCGCGATCGCGGTATTCGACGCCGTCGATCGAGTAGCTCAGCGCTCCTGACGGGCAGCGGCGAATGGTCGCCACGATCTCCTCGCGGCTCGCGCCGGTCGGGTCGATCCACGGCTCCCGCCCCATCCGGAACACCGCCGGCAAGCCGTCCGTGCAGTGTCCCGCGTGCGAGCAGATGCCGCGGTTGTCGTGGATCGTGACCCCGGGCCCCTCGTAGTCATCCCGCCGGTCCTCGACCCGGCCCTCCAGCTTCGCCGACGAGAATCCGATGCGCGCGTGCGTCCCATCGCAGAAGGGCTTGTTGCCGGATCCCCCGCAGCGGCAGAGCCGCATGGCCGGCTTCGTTGCGATGGCGCCGTGCCGGTTCGCGAGGCGTTCCAGGTGCTTCACCAGATACGGCCCGTTCGGCGTCGGCGTGATACTGGGCTTGGGCTTCTCGTCCGGGGTCACGCGCGTCTCCTCCTCAGGACCGGCGCTCCCCGGAGTCGAGGAACGCGTCGTAGGTCTCCAGCCGGCTCGGCCCACGAAACGCCTCGGCCGGCAGCGTCCCGGATCGCGCGTGACCTCTGCGAAACGCGTCGGACTGCGTCCACGCGTCAAAGGCCTGCCTCGACTCCCACATCGTCATGACGACGTATGGGTCGTCTGGACTCACCGGCCGTAGCACGATGTTACGGATGAAGCCCGGCATCGTGTCCACTTCGCCGGCCCGGTGCCGGAAGCGCTCTTCGAATGCCGCGGCGAACGCCGGGTTCACCAGAATGCGGTTCATCACGACGAACATCCGCTGGCCCCCAATGGCGTGCCCTGACTACGTCTGCAGCAGTTGCCGCAGCATCATGTGCAGGATGCCGCCGTGGCGATAGTACTCGACCTCGACGACGGCGTCGATCCGCGCGATGACCTCGAAGGTGACCGTCGAGCCGTCCTCACGCGACGCCCGCACCGTCAGCCGCTGCTTCGGCGTGAGGCCGTCGGTCAGACCCTCGATCGCGTAGACCTCGAATCCGGTCAGGCCCAGGGTCTCGCGGTTCTGGCCTTCGAGAAACTGAAGCGGCAGGACACCCATGCCGACCAGATTGCTGCGGTGGATGCGTTCGTAGCTCTCGGCGATGACCGCCCGGACGCCTAGGAGGAGCGGGCCCTTGGCCGCCCAGTCGCGCGACGAGCCGCTGCCGTACTCTTTGCCCGCGATCACGATGAGAGGCACGCCTTCCTGCCTGTAGCGCATCGCTGCGTCGTAGATGAACAGCGTCTCGCGGCTCGGCAGGTGCACGGTCTTCGGGCCCTCGACGCCCGGCAGCATCAGATTCTTCAGACGGATGTTGCCGAACGTGCCGCGCATCATCACCTCGTGGTTGCCGCGGCGCGCGCCGTAGGTGTTGAAGTCGCGGGGTGTGACGCCGCGCTCGACGAGGTAGCGGCCCGCCGGGCTGTCGGTGGCGATCGAGCCGGCCGGCGAGATGTGGTCGGTCGTGATCGAGTCACCCAGCACGCACAGCGCCCGCGCGCCGGTGATGTTGCGCAGCGGCGCCGGACGCGGCGGCAGATCGACGAAGAACGGCGGCTCTTGAATGTACGTCGAGGCCGGGTCCCACTCGTAGACCCGCCCTGACGGCGTGGGCATGCTCTGCCACGCGTCGCTGCCCTCGAACACCTGGCTGTACTGCTGCTTGAACTGCTCCTGGCGCACCGACGAGTGGATCACCGCGTTGATCTCGTCCTGCGTGGGCCACAGGTCGCGCAGGTACACCGGTCGGCCCTGCCGGTCCGTGCCGAGCGGTTCGCTGGTCAGGTCCACGTCGACGCGACCGGCCAGGGCGTACGCGACCACCAGGGGCGGCGACGCCAGGTAGTTGGCCTTCACCTGCGGGTGTACGCGGCCCTCGAAGTTGCGGTTGCCCGACAGCACGGCCGTCGCGACCAGGTCGCCTTCCTTGACGGCGCTCGCCACCGGCTCGGGCAAAGGCCCGCTGTTGCCGATGCAGGTCGTGCAGCCGTAGCCGACGACGTGGAAGCCGAGTGCCTCCAGCGAGGCGAGCAGTCCGGAGTCGCGGAGGTACTCGGTCACCACCTTCGACCCGGGCGCGAGGCTGGTCTTCACGTGCTTGGGCACCTGCAGCCCGCGCTCGACCGCCTTCTTAGCCAGCAGCCCGGCGCCGATCATCACCGAGGGGTTGGACGTGTTGGTGCACGAGGTGATCGCGGCGATGACTACGGCACCGTGCCCGATCTGGCCGCTCGTGCCGTTGAACCGCACCGTGACGGTGCGCGTCGTGTCGGCGTCGGCGAGGCCGAACCCGCGCTGCGTCAGCGGCGCGACCAGCGCCTGTCTGAATCCGGGTTTGACCGCCCTGAGCGGCACGCGGTCCTGCGGCCGCTTCGGGCCCGCCAGACTGGACTCCACGCTCGCCAGGTCCAACTCGACGACATCGGTGTACTCGGGCTGCGGTGTCGCGTCAGTCCGGAACAGCCCCTGGGCCTTGCAGTACGCTTCGACCAGCGCCACCTGCGCGTCGCTGCGACCGGTCATGCGCAGGTAGCGAAGGGTCTCGTCGTCCACCGGGAAGAAGCCGATCGTCGCGCCGTACTCGGGTGCCATGTTGCCGATGGTCGCCCGATCGGCCAGCGCCAGCGACGACAACCCCGGGCCGAAGAACTCGACGAACTTGCCGACGACGCCCCTGCGGCGCAGGATCTCGGTCACGGTCAGCACGAGGTCCGTGGCGGTGACGCCTTCGCGCAACGCGCCGGTCAGCCTGACGCCGATGACCTCGGGCAGCAGCATGTACGACGGCTGGCCGAGCATGTTCGCTTCGGCTTCAATGCCCCCGACCCCCCACCCCAGCACGCCCAGGCCGTTGATCATCGGGGTGTGCGAGTCGGTGCCGACGAGTGTGTCGGGGAACGCGAGGGTGCGGCCGTTGACCGTCCTGGTCGTCACCACCGTGGCCAGGTACTCCAGGTTCACCTGGTGGACAATGCCGGTGGCCGGCGGCACGACCCGAACGCCGTCGAACGCCTTCTGCGCCCATCGCAGGAATCCGTACCGCTCACGGTTACGCTCGAACTCCCGTTCCGCGTTGACGAACAGGGCCGCCTCTGATCCATACGCGTCCACCTGCACCGAGTGATCGACCACCAGATCGACCGGCACGGTCGGGTTGATCTTCGCCGGGTCGCCGCCCATGCGGTGCAGGGCGGACCGCATCGCCGCCAGATCAGCCACAGCCGGCACGCCGGTCAAGTCCTGGAGCAGCACGCGCGCCGGCAGGAACGGGACCTCGCGCTCCGCGGGCCTCGGCGTCCATCCGGCGATGGTGCGGACGTCCTCTTCCGTGACACGGAAATTGTCGCACTGCCGCAGCGCCTGTTCGAGCAGGATGCGGATCGAGAACGGCAGGCGGTCGACCGCCCCCGGCCCGGCGCGGTCGAGCCTGTAGATGTCCACGGGACCGACCGGGGTCTGCAGCGTCTGCGGGGGGCCGAATGGATTGCGCGAGTCTGCCATCAGGGTCACCTGCCAGGCTTCAGGAGTCGCAAGGCGCGTCGTGCACAGCGCTTCTTATTATACAGCCGGCGTTCGCGTGATAAGATGTCGCCATTGTGGATGTGATCCTCGGTGTGCTCGGCCTAGTGATCGTGCTCGCGGCGCTCCTGTCGCGTGCGATGGAGCGAGGCCCGTTCTCCAGCGTCATCTTCTTCGTCGCGATCGGCCTCGGTCTAGGAGCGTTCGGGGTGCTGCGGTTGCCCATCACGGCCGAACCGATCGCCCTGATCGGGATGATCACGCTCACGCTGGCGCTGTTCACCGACGCGATCAAGATGCAGACCGAGCAGCTCAAGCAGTACTGGCCGGTGTCGTTCGCGGTGCTCGGGCCGGGCACGCTGCTGACCATGCTGGCGATCGCGGCGCTGGCACGGTACCTGCTGGAGATGCCAGTCGTTCCCGCGTTGCTGCTCGGCGCGGTGCTGGCGTCGACCGACCCGGTGCTGCTGCGCGACGTGCTGCGCGATGTACGCACCCCGCAGGCCGTCCGCCAGATCCTCTCGGTGGAGTCCGGGATGAATGACGCCGTCGCGCTGCCGGCGGTGCTGATCCTCATTGCCGTGGCCGGCGGACGCGTGACATCGGCGATGACCTGGGCCGGGTTCGCGATCCCGGTGTTCGTGGTGAGCCCGCTCATCGGCGTCGCCACCGCCTGGATCGCGATACGCGCGCTGGAGGTCGCCGACCGCCGGATCGGCGTGCGGCGTGACTACCAGTCGCTCTACTCGCTCGGCGTCGCGTTCGTGGCGTTCGCGGCGGCCGACGCCCTGCACGGCAGCGGGCTCATTGCGGCGTTTGCCGCGGGTGTGACGATCGCGGTCTCGAACCTCGACCTGTGCGAGTGCTTCCTCGAGTACGGCGAGACGACCGGCGAGCTGATGATGCTGCTGACGTTCGTCGTCTTCGGATCGTCACTCGTCTGGCCGGCCCTGGAGGTCTTCGACCTCCGTACGGCCGCGTTCGCCGGCCTTGTGCTCTTCGTCTGCCGGCCGGTCATCCTCTTGCTCGTGCTCAACCGCTTTCGCATTCCGTGGCGCGACAAGCTCTTCGCGGCCTGGCACGGGCCGCGCGGCCTGGGCTCGATCCTGCTGGCCCTCATCGTGGTCCTCAGCGGCGCCACCGGCGGCGAGCAGGTGTTCGCGGTGACCGGTCTCGTCGTGCTGGCGTCGGTAATCCTGCACGGCGTGCTCGGCACGCCGCTCGTCGTCTGGTCGTCGCGGGCGCCGGCGGCCGAGCTGGTGCCCGACCCGCAGAACCAGGATGTGCCGCGAATCAGCGCGCCGGCGCTGGCCGCGATGCTCGATCGGGGCGACCCGGTGTTCGTGGTGGATGTCCGCCAGCCCGGGGCCGCCGACCGCGATCCCCGGCGCATCCCGACGGCCGTGCACTATCCGCCCGACGAAGCCGCCGCCCGCATTGCAGAGGACCCGCCGGCCAAGCCGATCGTCCTCTACTGCGCCTGAACACGCGAAGGCACCAGCGCCCGTGTGGCGCGGGAACTGCTGGCGAAGGGCTTCACCGACGTGCGGGTGCTCGAAGGCGGCTGGCAGGCGTGGCTCGACTTCGCCGGCGCACCGCGGCAGCAGCCGGCGGGCGTCGCCTAGCGGATCTCCCAGGGGGCGCGGCTCAGCCGGGCGTGCCCAGCGCCGCGGCGAGTTCGCGCAGCGCCGCCTGCTCCCTCGCATCGACCGGTCGATCGCCGCCGTCCAATCCCAAGAAGCCTCCGCGTGACGCCCCGGCGGCCGCGCGGGCGACATCGACCAGCCACTTCTTGTATCCGTCTCCGCCGGCCACGGCGTCGAGGACGACCGCCGCGTCGGCGACGATCTGCCGGGCCTCGGCACGCTTGCCCTCGACGTCAAGGCTCGCGTACGCGATGGTTGCGGACGGCGCATCCCGTTTCGACATCGCCTGCATCTCATTGAGCACGGCGTCCACCAGCGCGCCGTAGCCCGCGCCGCCGTTTTGCTTCGCCTGATCGGTGAGCAGTGTCCCGACCGAGAAGAGTTCCTTGATGAGCTCGAGCGTCCCGCCGCTGGCGGTCGCGACGTACGTCGCCGCGGCGAACGGCGCGCTGAAGATGAGCCGCCACTGCTCAGGCGTGACCTGGTCCTTGATACCCATCACGAACCTCCTCGCTCACCTGTTGCGATTCCCTCAGCAGCAGTACGTCTTCGGGCGCGACGTGCACCGCGGCGCGCTGGTCGTCCGCGATCCGACCGATGTGCCTGGGCATCGCCGTCTCCACGCGCAGCGTACGGCCTGCCCGAAGGCCCAGCTCGCACGAGATGACCGAGCCGAGGTAGTTGGAGAGACGTACGACCCCCTCGATCACGTTCCCCTCGGCTGCCGGAGTGATCTCGTTGGCGCCGGTCGCCGGATGCCGGCCGCCCGGCGCCGCGAGCCGCAGCGCCTCCGGCCGCAGGCAGATGCTGACACGGTCGCCGGCGGCGAACCCCGGGTTGCGCGAGGCCGAAGCCTGGAGCACCGTTCCCTCGTCTCCCTCGATCCCGACGGTGATCACCGTCGCCGACACGCCGCGGACCACACCCGGCAGGAAGTTGGCGCCGCCGAGGAAGTCGGCGACGAACACATCGGCCGGTCGCTCGTAGACATCTTCCGGGCTCCCGAGCTGCACCAGGCGTCCTCGGTGCATCACCGCAATGCGGGTCGAGAGCATTAGGGCCTCTTCCTGGTCGTGGGTCACGTAGATGGTCGTGATGCCGAGCTGCCGCTGCAGTTTGACCAGCTCGTTGCGCATCTGCACGCGCAGGCGCGCGTCGAGGTTCGACAGCGGCTCGTCGAGCAGCAGCAGGGCGGGTTCCACGACGATGGCGCGCGCCAGCGCCACGCGTTGCTGCTGGCCGCCCGAGAGCTGCGACGGCAGGCGGTGCCCGAGGCCCTCGAGTCCCACCAGCCGCAGGGCGTCATCGACCCGCCCCGAGATGGCGCCGCGCGCGACCTTCCGCTCGACCAGCCCGAACGCCACGTTGTCGAACACCGTCATGTGCGGCCAGAGCGCGTAGTTCTGGAAGACCATGCCGATGTTGCGTTCCCACGGCGGCGTGGCGGTGACCGGCCGGCCGTCGAAGAGGATCTCGCCGGCGTCGGGCTGCAGCAACCCGGCGATCATCCGCAGTGTCGTGGTCTTGCCGCAGCCGCTCGGGCCGAGGAATGTGAAGAACTCCCCGCGGCCGATGGCGAGCGAGAGATCGTGCACGGCCACCATATCGTGGAAGCGGCGATGCAGGTGCCGCAGTTCGACCTGCACCGGCTGCGCACGCCGCCGCCCGGGGTCAGGGGCCATTGCGCCTCGCGCGCTCACAGGGTGAAGGCCATCCGGCCGCGGCCGCTGAGCCGGTTCGCCAGGTACGTGCCCAGCGCCACGAGGGCGATCGCGACCACGCCGAGCGCGGCCGCGGCGCCGCGGCCCAGGGGACTCTGCGAGTAGATGTAGATGCCGTACGCCAGCGGGCTCTGCTCGACGCGGCTCACGAGCGTGATCGTGGTGCTGAACTCGACCGCGGCCGTGATGAACACCAGCACGCCGCCTGCGACGACCCCGCCGAGGATCATCGGCAGGACCACGCGGCGAAACGTGCGGAGCCTCGGCGCGCCACTGACCGCCGCCGCATCTTCAAGCGATGGGTGCACCTGGTGCAGGGCCGCGTGGCATGCCCGCAGGGCGTAGGGCAGGCGACGGACCATATAGGCCAGCACGAAGATCATCCACGTCGAGGCCAGCGACGTCTCCGTGCCCGGGAGCGTGAGGTCATAGAACACGCGGAGGAACCCGACCCCGATCACGACGCCCGGCAGCGCGATCGGCATCATGGCGATCGCGTCGAGCAGCCCCTTGCCCGGTACGCGGCCGCGCTGCAGCAGGTAGGCGATCGCGGCGGCGATCACGACGCCGAGCACTGCCGCGCCCACGCTGTAGAGCAGCGTGTTGACGATGAACCGCGGCGCCCGCACGAAGATCTCGCCGTAGTTGTCGAGCGTGTACGTGCTCGGCAGGTACGTGAGGCTCCACACTTTGCTGAACGACATGACCACGACGCCGGCATGCGGCAGCAGGGCGATCCCGAGCACCGCCAGGCACAATAGCAACGCCCCCCACCGGCGCGGACCGGCCAGGACCCGCACGTCATCCGGGCGCCGCGCGCCGGTCTGCAGTGTGGCGTACTCCCGCCGCGATACGATCCAGTTGGAGAGCACGACACAGACGATGGACAGCGCGACCATCATGACGCAGATCACGTAGCCGTCGACGTCATCGCGTCCAACCGTCGTGATGCGCAGGTACGCCTGCGGGCCGAGCATGTTCTTGAAGTTGAGGATGAACGGCGTCCCGATGTCGTCTACGGCCTTGACGAACGTCAGCAGGGCGCCGGCGGCGTACGCGGGCAGCACCAGCGGGAAGACGACGCGCCGCAGCAGCCTGAGTCCTCGCGCGCCCATCATCTGCCCCATTTCCTCGAGCGAGCGGTCGATGTTCATCAAGGCCGTGGCGACGGTCAGGAAGATGAACGGGAAGAAGTGCAGGGCCTGCGCCAGGACGATGCCACGGAGCCCCTGCATGACGTTGAGTTCGATCCCGAGTAGGTCATGGAGGAGCAGCGTGATCGTGCCCGCGCGGCCGAACACCTGGGTCAGCGCGATGGCGCCGACGAATGGCGGCATGACCAGCGGCAGCGTGGACAACGTCACGATCAGCATGCGGCCGGGGAAGTCGAAACGCGCCACCACGAACGCGAGCGGCAACGCCAGGGCACTGCCGATGACCACCGTCCAGAACCCGGCCAGCAGGCTGTTGACGAGCGACTCGACGTACAGAGGGTTCTCGAAGAAGCGCAGCAGGTGCGAGAGTGTGAAGCGGCCGTCGTTGTCGGTCACCGCGACCTTCAGCACGGCGGCGATCGGCAGGACGACGAACACCGCGAGGATACCGAGCACCGCGGCCATCAGGACGGCATGCCGCGGGTCGACCGCCAGGTGCCATCGCACGGTGAGGGGCGGCGCCGGGGCGGGCTCAGAGACGCGGATGCTCATGGCGTCGGGAGGCGGTAGGCGTCCGCGGCGGACGGCACCTGCGGAACACAACCTCGGGATCGCGCGTAGTGACACGAGAGCCGGGTTCCTCCGAATCTACCCGGGAGGTGGATGACGTGCGGATGTCCCGTCTCATCGCGTTGTCGCTGATCGTCGTTGCGGTCTTGACGCTGGCCGCGCCGGGCTCGGCACACGACCGCGTCAGGCGGAAGCGTTTCGGCGGCGGCGACGTCTTCTGCACGAGCCGCGCGCTCGTCGCGGGCTCTCTGCTTATCGACCGGGGCCGCTGCTTCAGACTCGCGGTGCTGCGTGATCGCCGCGGAGCGTTCCTCGCGTTTCTCGATCCCGCCGTGATGCTGCCCGTGAACCGTCGCGTGTGGCTGGGCTCGCCCGCGGGCGTGGCCGTGCGCAAGCGCGTGGTCTTTCTGGTGCCGATCCGTCCTGCGGCTCGGGTCGTGACCGTCGTCCCGGTCAACGCCGTGCAGGTAGTGTCGGTTGTGGTTGAAGATGCCGGGCCACGGGTCACTATCGTGTTGGGTGGCGCGCCGGTTGTCCACGGTGTCGTGGCCTTTCGCGTGCGCGACCGTGATCGCGACCGTGACAATGACGACGACTGACTGAAGCGCTCCGGGGCGCACGCCGCGGCCCAGAGCGCAGGCCCGCCTCAGCGCCGACGGGCCTGCTCCTCAGCCTGATTCGCCAGTTGGACCGCGCGAGAGTACGATGCCCGGGCGACCTCACCCCACTCGCGTTCCTTGGCGCTGCGGTACGCGGCATCGCGTTCCATACCGCCGCTCACCTCGGCCGCCATACGCTCGCTTACGTGCACGTAGCGGGCTGAGGCTCGGGCCTGACGCAACAGGCCTTCGGCCGCGGTCACGTCGCGACCCGCGGCCCGAGCCGCCTCGACGGCCCGCTCGGCCCTATAAATCGTCTCCCAGGCCCGGCGCAACTCGGCGTGCCGGAACGTGATGATCTGGTCGAACATGCGGTTTGTCACGTTGTAGCGGCTGGCCGACAGGTCGGCGTTGAACTGCACGCCCGCGGCCATCTTGAAGGGGTTGGGCGAGCCCTTCGGCGCCTCGGCGTACAGCGACGTCCGTACCGGGAGCCGCGCGATGTCGGGCTTGAAGAGCAGGCGCTGCCCGTCGTCGCTCAGCAGGAAGTTCACGAAGCGCCGGGCGCCCTCGGGATTCGGCGCGTTCCGGATGATCGCCACGTTGGCCGGCACGATCGACGTCACCGACGGGTAGACGAAGTCGATGGGTTGGCCCGACGCGATCGCCGACAGCCCGAAGAAGTCGATGACGATGCCAATGCCGTACTGGCCGCCGATGACGGCCTCGGGCACGCCAAAGGAGCGCTCGGTGATCGCGCCCATGTTGCCGCCCATCTGCAGCAGCAGCTCCCAGCCCTTCTGCCAGCCGTAGCCCTGCAGGATCGTCTCGACCGTCAGGTGCGTGGTGCCGCTGCGGCTCGGCGCTGAGATCACCAGGTGGCCGAAGTACTCGGGCCGGATCAGATCTTCCCATTCCTTGGGCGCCGGGAGACGGTTGCGTGACATATAGTTCTTGTTCCACATGATCCCGTAGCCGCTCACCGCGAAGCCGTAGAAGAATCCGTCGGCGTCGTTGATCGGGAACCCGGCCACCTTGTCCGGGATGCCGCGGCGCGCCTCGGCCGGCGGCGTGTACTTCTCGAGGAAGTTGTTCGCCTTCAGGAAGATGAACGCGTCGACCGCGCTCGCCCAGAAGACGTCAACGTCTGGCCGGCTCGCGCGCTCGCGCACATGCGTGATCGCGGCGGTGGTGGGTTTGGGCACGACCTCCATGCGCCATCCGGCGTTCGCGCGCTCGAACGCGGCCTTGTAGGCGTCGAACAGTTCCTTCGGGAACGACGTGATGACGACCACTTGCTGGGCCTGCGCCGCGGTCCGCGGGGCCGGCGGCGCGAGTAGCGCGCTCATCGCCAGCAGCGCGACCATCAGCGTGATGCTACGGCGGGTCTGCGTCACGACCGCTCACCTCGCTCGCGGCGCCGCTCCAGCCGGCGGCCGCGGTCTCTGGACGGATGCGTGTGGGCACCAGATTCGGCGCCCTGGCCGGGGACTCTTGCTCCCTCCAGGTGGCGGAGCAGCGCGCCGAGCGGCCCGACCTCGATCGGGGTGCCGTTCCGGTGGGCAATCGCCAGCCCCGAGAACGGCGACACGCGCTGCCCTGGGAGGAGGACACCGGTCAGGTTCAACGGATCGGCCGCGGCAATGACGACCGGATCGGTTTCCTCCGGCGCACGGCGCACGACGCGCAGCGTCTCCACGGCCTCGGGCAACGCGAACTGCTCGCCGGTCGGCCCGGCGAGGAAGCGACCTCCGCGGATGCGGCCCTGCGCCTCCCAGACCCGGTAGACGCCGAGGAGCTCGCGCCAGGTCGGTAGCGCGCGCTCGCGGGCCAGCAGATCGCGCAGGACCACGCCGTAGCGCCGCAGCAACTGATGTGCCGCCGCTTCGATGCGCGCCTCGCGGCTGACCTCGGCACCCGGTGCATGCCACAGTGTCCAGCGGCCCACCGGGAGCAGCCGCGGCGCTCGCCGCCGGCGCGGCCACTTGCCGGTCTGCAGGAGGCGCCGCAGACCGGCCACGCCGTCGCCGCTCCCCAGACCTCGGGCGACCAGTTCCCACAAGGCGTCTTCGACCTCGGCCGGCATCCGACGGGTGCCGTGCGCGATGTCCGTCAGGAATGATGCGCCACGGGCCGACAGGTACTCCGCCACGTCGCGCGCGGCCGACGACAACCCATCAACCGATCGCCACGCGTCGCGGTCGTGATGCACGAACGCCGTCAGATCCTCGCGCAGCACGAACGCGATTGGCGCGCTCCGCGTCGGTGCCTGGCGGCGTCTGGACCGCACGCGCGCCACGCCGGTGCTCGCGTGCGCATCGTTGCCATCGTCGTCGGTGCGCTCGTGGTCGTGCGTGCGGCCATTCGCGGTCAGACGACCCCACGCGACGAATCCCGACAGACACAGGTACTCGAGGTCGGCCGGGTCATACGGCCGCACGCGTGCCGGCAGAACGTGTTCTTCCCATGACGGCGCCGGCAACTCGAGACCCTGCAGTTGTCCGATGATCTGGGCCAGGCCCTCGCGGCCGTGTAGCTGCGCGCCCTGCTGCACATGCTGCCACCGGAAGAGGAAGCGCATGAACTCCGCGGTGGTGACCGGCTCGATCTCGCGCCGCAACCGGCCCATCGTCAGCCGGTGGATGCGCGCGAGCAGCCGCCGCTCGCACCACTCCGTGCCGGTGGCTCCGGGCGTGAAGCGGCCGCGGAGCACGATGCCCGAGCCCTCGAGCATGGCCAGCGCGCGTTCCACCGAGGCCGGCCGGAGCCCGATGCGCTCGGCCAGGCGTTCCGCGGTCACCGGGCCGACCGACTGCGCCCAGCCGTGAATGACGGCGCGGAGCGCGTCGTCGCTCTCGTCGCGCAACGCGGCACGGGTCCCGTCGAGGCGCTCCGTCGCGACGTATGCGCGCCGTTCCCGCCCGTCGGGGCCCTCCCACGACTCCACGACTGCCCGGCCGTCGGCGACGAGGCCGGCCGCGAGCGATTCCCACGCGCGGGCCTCACTGACCGGCAGCACCCAGACGGTGAGCAGATGGTCGTGGAGTTCGTCGGCGTTGCGCACATCGGGCCAAGCCTGCTCGGTCACCTCGGCGATGGCGGCCGGATCGAGCGCGCCGATGCCTCGGGCGAGGTCCGGGTCTGAGCGCCGCAACGGCACAGCGCGGGCCCGGCGCTCCTCGAGCGGCGCATCGTCGAGGAAGGCGTACGGATTGGCGTTGAGGATCTCATGCGAGGCCGGTGATGGGCTCGGCGTTTCGACCGCGACGGCGCGGATCTCGCCGCGCTCGATGGCGCCGATGACCGCCCGCAGGCCGTCGAGGTCCATCGCCTCGTGCAGGCAGTTGCGGATCGTCTCGTTCACGAGCGGATGGTCCGGCGGCACGATCGGCCCGGCGTGGTTGTCCTGACACGCGACCTGATCGGGAAAGACGGCTGCCAGGAGGTCGTCCGACCGCATGCGCTGGATCGGCATCGGCACGCGCCGGCCGCCCTGCTGCCGCAGCACGGCCAGCGCCCGGCTCGCGTTCCATCGCCACCGGTTGCTGAACATCGGCGAGGCGAGCAGCGCCTGGGTGAGGTCGTCGGCCAGCGTGGCCGGCCGCACGAACGCGAAGACACTCTCGAGCGGGAAGCTGTGCTGCTCGCCCAACGACAGCACGATGCCGTCGTCGGTGGCCGCGGCCTGCAACTCGAAGTCGAACGTCAGGCAGAAGCGCTTGCGCAGCGCCAGGCCCCACGCGCGGTTGATCCGACTGCCGAACGGCGCATGGAGCACGAGTTGCTGTCCTCCGGCTTCGTCGAAGAAGCGTTCGGCGACCACGGTCGTCTGCGTCGGCACGCGTCCCAGGACCGCCTCGGTCTCAGCCAGATAGGCGACGATCTGCTCTGCGCCGGCGCGCTCGACGCCTGTCTCGGCGGTGAGCCACGCGATCGCGGCGTCGCGGTCGCCGAGCATCGCCGCGACGCGCTCCCGCAGATCCGACGTGGCCGCCGATAACTCGGCGGTCCGTCCCGGCGCTTCGCCGAGCCAGAACGGCACGGTCGGCGGCGAGCCCCGGGCGTCCTCGACGCGAAGCCGCCCGGCCTCGATCTTGCGGATGCGCCATGATGAGTTCCCGAGCAGGAAGATGTCGCCGGCCGAGCTCTCGACGGCGAAGTCCTCGTTGACCTTGCCCACGATCGCGCCGTCGGGCTCCACGACCACGTCATAATCGGCCGTGTCGGGAATCGCTCCGCCGGAGGTGATGGCCGCGAGCCGAGCGCCGCGCCTGGCGCGCAGCACGCCGTGGATGCGGTCGCGGTGCAGGTACGCGCTCTGCCGGCCCCGCGAGGTCGCGATCCCCTCGGAGAGGATCTCGAGCACGTGCTCGAACTCGCGGCGCTCCAGGGCGCGGAACGGGTACGCGCGCCGGATCATCTCCCACAACGCCACTTCCTTGATCTCCCCGCTGGCCGCGATGGCGACGATCTGTTGCGCCAGGATGTCGAGCGGCTTCTCGGGGACGAGCACGCGGTCGAGCACACCGGCGCGCACCGCGCGTACCGCAGCGGCCGATTGGACGAGTTCGTCGCGCGTCAGCGGGAAGATAATGCCCTTCGGGATGCTGCCCAACCAGTGCCCCGACCGGCCGATGCGCTGCAGCAGGCTCGCCACGGACCGCGGCGCACCCATGTGGCAGACGAGGTCGATCTCGCCGATGTCGATGCCGAGCTCGAGCGACGCGCTGGCGACCACCACCGGCAGCGTGCCCGATTTCAGACGCTGCTCGACCTCGAGGCGGAGGTGTCGCGCCAGGCTACCGTGGTGCGCGGCCACCCGGCCCTTGCCGAGCCGCAGTGTGAGATGGTGCGCCACGCGCTCGACCAGCCGCCGCGTATGCGTGAAGACCAGCGTGGTCCGGTGCTCGCGCACGAGCGCCGCGAGACGGTCGTACAATTCCTCCCATAGCGCGTTGCTCGCGACCGCGCCCAGCGGCTGGCCGGGCACTTCAACGGAGAGCTCCCACGGGCGGCGGTGCCCGACGTCCACGATGGCGCAGTTCGGTTCGCCCTGCCCCATGCCCACGAGCAGCCGGGCGATCTCCTCGATGGGCTTCTGCGTCGCACTCAGTCCGATGCGCTGGCACCGCCTGCCCGTCACCGCGTCGAGGCGCTCGAGCGAGATCGCCAGGTGCGAGCCGCGCTTATCGCCGGCCACCGCGTGGATCTCGTCCACGATCACCGCGCGGGCGGTGCGGAGCAATGCGCGGCTGCGCTCGGCGGTCAGCAGGATGTACAGTGACTCAGGTGTCGTGATCAGGATGTGCGGAGGCCGGCGGAGCATCCGGCCGCGCTCGGCCGCCGGCGTGTCGCCGGAGCGTACGGCCACGCGGATCTCGGGAAGCGTGACACTCTCGGCGCCGGCAAAGCGTCGAATGCCGGACAGCGGTTCTTGCAGATTCTTCTGGATGTCGTTGCCGAGGGCTTTGAGCGGCGATACGTAGACGACGACGGTCTCATCCGGCAGGCGGCCCGTGGCCGCGGTCTCGATCAGGCCGTTGATCGCCCACAAGAACGCGGCCAGCGTCTTGCCCGAGCCGGTGGGCGCGGCGATCAGCGTGTCGCGCCCTTCGGCGATCGCCGCCCACCCCTGGGCCTGCGGCGGGGTCGGGTCCCCGAAGCGCTGGTTGAACCAGCGGGAGACTAGAGGATGGAAGCGTGCGAGGTCCATGGCCGCGGCAGCAGGGGCTTCGGCGCGTTCGCCACGTCCCTCCTGCCGAACGCCTAGGTCTTCCTTTGGACCGCCAGCTCGGCCGCACGCCGGATGGCCTGCCGCACGGCGTCGCCGATCGCCAGCTTGAACCCTCGCGCCTCCAGCACCGTCAGGGCGGCCATCGTTGTGCCGCCCGGCGAGGTCACGCGCCGGCGCAACTCGGCCGGATCGCTGTCGGTGTCCTTGACGAACTTCGCGGCGCCGAGCACCGTCTGCACGGCAAGGTCCCGGGCCACTGCTGCTGACAACCCGGCGTGAATCCCGGCTTCGATCAGGGCCTCGATGAACAGGTACACATAGGCTGGGCCGCTGCCCGCAATGGCCGTGACCGCGTCCATAGCGTCTTCGCTGACGTCGACAGTCTGCCCGACTCGATCGAACAGCGATCTCGCGTCCGCGCGGTGCGCGGTGGACGTGTGCTGACCGTACGCCAGCGCGGTCGTGGACGCCAGTACCGCGGCCGAGAGGTTCGGCATGGCGCGGATGACCGGCTGCCGGTCCACGTAGCGCTCAACCGACGCGCACTTCACGCCCGCGAGCAGCGAGATGATCATGTGCCGGTCGGTGAGATGCGGCTGCAGTTCGCGCATGGCCTGGTCGAGGTCGGCGGGTTTCATCGCCAGCACCAGGGTGCGCGCGGCCGCACTGACCTCGGCCTTGCTGACGGTGGTGGTGATCCCCCACGCCTTCCGGAGATGCTCCAGCCGGTCGCGGCGGCTGCGGTTCGTGGCCACGATCTGCCGGCCCTCCAGCCCGGCGTCGCGCAGCCCGTGAATCAATGCCTCCGCCATGTTGCCCGCACCGATGAAGCCGATCGCCGTCTCCACTGTCCTCACCGTCCTTGAGAAACACAAACACCCCTCCGCCCAAGGGCGGAAGGGGTTCCGCGGTACCACCTCAGTTCGCCGGCCGTGCCGGCTTCGACCGGCGGCGCAGCGCACTCACCGTGGGCTATCGGGCACGGACCGGAGGCGTTCAGCTTGGCGTTGAGCCTCGCCTGCGCCTCAGCTCAGAGGATGGGTTCGCGGGATTCCGGCCGCCGGCTTCCACCCTGTTTCCGGCTCGCTCCGGCCGTCCTCGACGCTACTGGTCCCCGTCCACGCTGGACTATCCTATGCGATTAACCCAACATCATACAGGACCCCGTCCAGACGTCAAGACCGCGTGTTGACGTCAAACCGCATGATCGGCCGTGTCGGCGAGCGCCGCGCCACTTCGGCGAATCCGGCCTTCTTGAAGGCGGTCTCCAGTCCGGTGAAGGCGAACGCGTCCGCAGTCTCGCCGCCCGCCGGAGCCACGGGATAGCCCTCGACGATCGACGCGCCCTTTCGTTGCGCAAACTCCACGGCCGCGCGCAGCAGGGCGACGGTGAGCCCCTGCCGCCTGAACTTCCGCCCGACGAAGAAGCACGTGACCGACCACACCGGCGAGGCATCGACGGGCGCCAGCACCCTTGAGCGCGCAAGCGCCGGATAGTCGGCGCGCGGGGCGATCGCGCACCAGCCGGCCGGCTCGCCGTTGACATATGCGAGCAGGCCGGGGACCGCGCCTGCCGACACCAAACGCTTCAGCGCGCGCTTCGTGCCCGGTCCGCGCCGATTCCGGAACTGCGCGCGCGGCAGGCGCCACCACATGCACCAGCACCCGGCGCAGGCGCCGCGCGGCCCGAACAGGGTCTCCAGGTCTTTCCAGCGGGTCGGTGTGGCCGGGTGGATCTGCAGAGACTGCGCCGTCTTCGGGTCACGCGCGGCGGTACGCATCGTCCTCTCCTTCACCGTGGACGGAGGTATCCTGTCGCCTCAATCTTTCGACGCGGCGGCCTGCGCCGCCCCCAGGCGCCGGCGGGCAGGACTCGACCGGGCGCCGACGAACGCGTCGGCCCATGTGGCCGGTACTGCTGGCCGTCGCCGTCGCTCCGGGCCTCTTCTGGCTGTGGTACTTCCTTCGGCGCGACCGGCTCAAGCCTGAGCCGCAGCACCTGGTGCGCAAGGTCTTCTACCTCGGCGCGGCATCGGGGGGCGTGGCGGCGCTCGTCGAGTACCTGATCATCGGCGGGTCCGTCATGGAGGCCGTGAGCGAGGGCCCGGGCCGGCTCGTCACAATGGCGCTCCTCATCGGGATCATCGAGGAGGGCGCCAAGTTCGTAGCCGTCTACCTCGGCGCCTACCGGCATCACGAGTTCAACGAGGTCTTCGATGGCATGATCTACGCGGTGGCGGCCTCGATGGGCTTCGCCACGCTGGAGAACATCGCGTACGTGATGGCCGGCGGCCTCACCGTGGGCGCCGTCCGCGCGGTGCTCTCCGTACCGGGACACGCGTTCTTCGGGACGGTGATGGGCTACAGCATGGGCATGGCGAAGTTGGCCGGGCCGCGCGAGCTCTGGTGGCTGCTCCGCGGACTGTTGTTCGCGATCATCGCGCACGCGCTGTTCGACGCCGTGCTGTTCACGCAGACGGCGCTCGCGCTCCTCGTCGTCCCCTTGCTGATTTTGCTCTGGCGCTACGCCGTCGTGCATGCCCACCGGGCACAGGCGCTCGACGACCACCGGTGGAGCGGGGCGCCGCCCGCGGGTTAGTCCTCCTGGCCGCCGTTCAGCCGGCGGAACCGCTCGATCTGATCCGGAAGCCCCAGCACCGTGACGCGGTCGCCGGGCGCCAGCACGGTGTCGGGCGGGGGGTTCCACAGCGGTGCTTCACCCGCACGCTCCACGCCCATGACCGTCACGCCCGTGCGCTCGCGCACGTGCGTGCGCCGGAGGCTCTGGTGGGCAAGCGGACCGTCGGCAACCGTGACGACGGCGGTCTGCAGCAAGGGCCCGCCGGCGGCCGGCGCGACGATGCGGCCGCCCGGCTGTTCCAGCGCGCGGATCTCGCGCAGGTACTCACGCACCTGAGCCGACGGCATCCCGAGGCGGTGGAGGCTGTGGTCGACCAGGGTCAGACCGGCTTCGACCTCGGGGAGGATCACTTCTGTGGCTCCGGCGGCCAGCAGCCGGGCCCGGTCGTCGCGGTTGTGTGCGCGGGCCAGCAGCATGATCCGGGGATTGAGGCTGCGGAGCCTGGCCAGCGCGAGCGCGGCCTTCACGCTGTCGGGGATCGCCAGGACCGCGAGCTGCGCGCCGGCCGCGCCGCTCTTCCGCAGCGCAATGTCGTTGGCGGCGTCGCCGAGGATCGCCGCGATCCCGCGGTGGCGCAGCGCGCGCACCACGCTTGGATCGAAGTCGATCACGGTGAACGGTACCTTGAAACTCTCGAGGGCCTCGCCGATCTCGCCGCCTACCCGGCCGTAGCCGACGATCACCACATCGGGCGGTCTCGCCGCCGGCGCCGCATCCTCCCGCGCCGCCCACCGATCGGCCCAGCGTTCCAGCGGCCGGCTCCGCCGGAACACCAGCGCGTTCACCAGCAGCGTGATCAGCGACGTCGCCAGGATCGCGCTGTAGATCTCGAGCGAGAGCACCCCGAGACTCGCGCCCAACTGCGCGATAACGAACGAGAATTCACCAATTTGCGTCTGCCCGAGCCCCACGGCCACCGCTGCCGGTGCCGGATTGCGGAAGAGGAGGGCGACTCCGGTCCACGTGACGGCTTTCACGATCAGCACGACCGTGACCATGGTCACCAGCAGCCCGGGCCGCGCGACCAGCGCGCGGACATCGATCAGCATCCCGATCGAGACGAAGAAGACGGCGACGAAGAGGTCGCGCAGCGGCAGCACCCGTGCGAGCGTCTCGACCGTATAGTCGGATTCGCTGATGACCAGACCCGCGAGGAACGCGCCCAGCGCGAGCGTGAGCCCGAGCCCCGCGGACAACGCCGCCATGCCCACGCCGATCGCGACCGCGACCAGGACGAACAACTCGGCATTCTGCGCGTGTGCGATGCGTCCCAGGAGCGCGGGCACGACGCGGGTCGCCAGCAGGAAGAACGGCACGAGCACGATGGCTCCGCGGGCGAGCGCCCACAGCAGTTGGTCCGCGGGTGCGCCGCCCGCTGCGGCGAGCGTCGGGATGACGAAGATCGCGGCCACGACGACCAGGTCTTGCGCGAGCGAGATGCCGATCGAGGCACGGCCGACCGGACCGTTGAGATCCCCCCGGTCGAGTAGGAGCTTCGCGAGCGCCATCGTGCTGCAGACGGCGAGCGCCAGCCCGGTCACCGCGGCGGCCATCAGGTCGGCCCCGACCGCCCGCAGGGCCGGTACCGAGAGGCCTACGATGAGGGCCAGACCCAGCGGTGCGCCAATCAGCGCGAAGACCCTGACCCGCCACAGTTCGCGCAGCGAGAACTCGACGCCGAGAGAGAACATGAGCAGCAAGACGCCAAACTCGGCAAACCGCGTGAACGTGCCGGCGGCGGCGACCGCCGGGCCGGCCAGCGCGGTGATCAGGAGGCCGCCAAGGATGTAGCCGACGAACGCGGGCTGGCGCAGCCACTGCGCCAGCCCGCCGCCGACCACCGCGGCGACGAGCAGCAACGCGAGATCGCGCGCGAATGCGCCTTCAGCCATACCCGCCTGCGAGCCGATAGAAGAGGACGCCGTCCCGGCGCGCGACGGCGAGGCGTCCCTCGTCATCGAGCAGGTCGAGGTGCCCGATCACTTCGGACAACCCGAGGATGATGTTGGACGCCTGAAGCGGCGAGAACCACGCTTCCGCGAGCTCGCGCAGGGTCCAGGCTCGGGATGCCAGCATGCGCGCCAGTTCTTCTTTGCGCGCCGCGTGATGCTGGATCAATTCCGCGGCACGCGCCGCGGGATCCGCGAGCGCCTCGCCGTGCCCCGGGTACGCCACGGCAGGCGCCAGGGTCTGGATGCGCCGTAGCGACCGCAGGAGCGCGGGGAGCGTTCGCAGCCGGCGGCCGTCAGGTCCGAACTCGACGATCGGGTTCGGACTGATCTCCTCCAGCAGCAGGTCTCCGGAGATGAGCGCATCACCCGAGCGCAGGCAGATGTGTCCTTGCGCGTGCCCGGGCGTGTGCAGCACCTCCAGCGGGCCGCCGGCCAGATCCACGCGGTCGCCGTCTGCGAGCAGATCGGTCGCGACCACACGGTCGAGCTGGTCACGGTACCGGCGCAGCACGTTGACCACGGCGTCGCTGAACTCCTGGGGGAATCCCGCTTCCGCGATGAACCGGCGCATGGGCGCCAGGAAGCTCCGGTCAACCAGCAATTTGGGCCGGTCGCCCTCATGCACCATCACACGGGCACCACTCTCGGCTACGACGCGGGCCGCGAGCCCGAAGTGGTCGACGTGACCGTGCGTGATGACGAGACGCTCGACCTGCCCGAGGCGGACCCCTGCGCCGGTCAGACCGGCCGTGAGCGCGGCCAGGGCCTCGCGCGTCTTCGGACCACAGTCCACGAGGGTGATCGGCGGGCCCGGCAGCAGGTAGACGTTCACCGGGCCGACCGGATACGGCGTCGGTACCACGATGCGTGTGATCTCGAGAGCCATGGCCGTCGGGTGTCATTCTGGCGCGTCGTGCGGGGTTCCTGGAGGAACCGCCCTTCGCGCTCCCAAGGAAGCGGCTAAGTTGATCCCGCAGTGAGCCGGCCGCGGTCCACCACGAGGGCGGCGAGACCCGGATCGTCGTGCCCCGCCTGGGCGCCTACGAGGTCCTCCTCATCGAGTAGGACGGCGCCAGCGCACCCGCGCGGCCCCCTTCCCTGTTATCCTTGCCGGTCTTATACTCTCGGCACGGGCCGGACGCCCTGCCGGAAGGGGCCTGGGTTCAAGTTCAGAACTACTCGGCAAAGCGTGCTTCGCATTCGCCACATCCTGGGGGAGGTGCTGGGGGAGTGGGTGACGAGTCCGCCACATGGATTCGTGTATCGGAGAACCGTCTGCGGCGCGTCTCGCGGCGTGACTTCCTGAAGATCGCGGCCGCCGGTGCCGCCGGAGTCGGGCTGGCCGGTGTGCAGCGTCTCACCGGTCCCTACATCGTCCACGCGCAGGCACGCGAGCTGCGCATCATGACCTGGAGCCACTTCGTGCCCGCATTCGACGCGTGGTTCGATCCGTTCGCGCGCGCGTGGGGGCAGAGCAAGGGCATTCGCGTGACCGTGGACCACGTGACATTCGCCGACATCGTGCCACGTGCCACCGCCGAGGTCGCGGCGCAGCAGGGGCACGACTGCTACTTCTTCATCTCGCCCCCCTCGCAGTTCGAGCAGCAGGTGCTCGACCTGGCCGACATCAACCAGGAAGCCGAGCGGCGCTTCGGTCCGATGGTGCCGTTCGTCAAGAACAGCGTCTACAACCCTCACACGCGTAAGTACTTCGGGTTCTCCGACAACTGGGTGCCCGACCCCGGTGACTACCTCAAGCCGGTGTGGGCCAATGTCGGATTCGTCAACGGGCCCAGGACCTGGGACGATCTGATCACCGCCGGCACCCGCATCAAGCAGCGGCACCCGGAGATCCAGATCCCGATCGGCATCGGATTCTCGCAGGACATTGACTCGAACATGGCGGTCCGCGCGATCATGTGGTCGTTCGGTGCCTCGACCCAGGACAAGGACTCGAACATCGTCTTGAACTCCGAGCAGACCGTCAAGGCCGTGGAGTACGGCGTGCGGCTCTTCCGCGAGGTCATGACGCCCGCGGTGATGAGCTGGAACGCCGCCTCCAACAACCTGGCGCTGAACGCGCGCCAGACGTCGTACATCCTCAACTCGATCTCGGCGTACCGGGCGGCCCAGGCCCAGGGCCTGCCGGTGGCGCCCGACATCTTCTTCACGCCGGCGCTGCGCGGGCCGGCGCGGGCGCAGGTCGCGACGCACGTCATGGGCGTGTGGGTCATCTGGCGGTTCTCGCGGGCACCCGACCTCGCCAAGGAGTTCCTGCTCCACTTCATGGACAACCAGCGCGACGCCATCATGGCGAGCCGGCTGTACAACTTCCCGTCGTTCTGGGGCTCGGTGGCCGACCGGAACGTCCCGATGGCCGAGAAGGCTGCGGCCGGCCGGCGATGGATCCGCTCGCGCGTGTTCCAGGACCCCTTCGGATCGCTGCCGCCGGACAAGCTCAAGGTGCTCGCCGATGCCGAGAACTGGTCGACGAATGTCGGCTTCCCGGGCACGGCCAACCCGGCCGAAGGCGAGGCGTTCGACACGTATGTCCTGACCGACATGTTCGCGAAGGCGGCGACCGGGCAGCTCACGCCCAAGCAGGCCGTGGAAGAAGCGGACCGCCGTCTGAAGGAGATCTACCGCAAGTGGCGGCAGGCCGGGCTGGTGGGCGGCGGCCGCGATCGGTAAGGTACCATCCAGGCAGGTCGGGGTGTGCCTCGGACCGCGAGGCGCACCCCGACGCATGCCATCGCGACGGGTGAGGTCCCGATGGACCGGATCGGGTTCGTTGAAATCCGGAACCTGCACAAGCACTTCGGTGAGGTCCGTGCGGTGGACGGCGTGGACCTCTCCATCACGGAGGGCGAGCTCCTCGTACTCCTCGGGCCGTCGGGGTGCGGCAAGACCACCTTGATGCGCATGGTCGCCGGGCTGGAACTCCCGACCTCCGGGCAGATCTTTATCGGCGGCGAGGAGGTCAACGAGGACGTACCGCCGCGGGCGCGCGGCATTGCCATGGTCTTCCAGTCGTACGCGCTCTACCCGCACAAGACCGCCTTCGAGAACATCGCCTTCCCGCTCGAGGCCGTCGGCATGGCGCCGCTGGCGATCCGCGGCCGCGTGCAGGGCGCGGCCAAGCGGTTCAGCATCGGGCACTTGCTGGGTCGGCGCCCCCGGCAGCTCTCCGGCGGCGAACGGCAACGTGTGGCACTGTCGCGCGCCGTGGTGCGCGATCCCAAAGTGTTCCTGTTCGATGAGCCGTTGTCGAACCTCGACGCCCAGCTCCGCGCCATCGCGCGGTACGAGCTGAAGGAGCTGCAGCGCGAGCTGCGGACGACCACGATCTACGTCACGCATGACCAGGTCGAGGCGATGGGGCTCGGTGACCGGATCGCGGTCATGAACAAGGGAAAGGTCCAGCAGGTGGGCACGCCGCAGTACGTGTACGACTACCCGGCGAACACGTTCGTCGCGACGTTCCTCGGCTCGCCGCCCATGAACCTCCTGCAGCAGGACGATCAGACGATTCTGGGCTTCCGGCCCGAGAACTTCTTCCCGCGGGAGGCCGTGGCGGCCGGCGATGATGTCGCGCTCTTCCGGCTGCGTGTGCGTCAGGTGGAGTACCTGGGCGCCGATCGCTTGATCTACGGTTCCATCGAGGGCGATCAGCGCCAGCAGCCCTTGATCGCCGACCTCCCGACCACCATCACCACGCCCGTCGCCGAGGGCGAACTGCACGAGTTCGCCGTGCCCCGGCGGGCGCTGCGGTACTTCGACGCACACAGCGGGGTAGCCCGGGCACATGGCGCTGCCTAGCGGCGTCTCCCAGCGGCAGGCGGCGCTGGCCGTCCCGTTCCGCCGGCGCACGCTCGCCGACCGCGAGGACTGGCTCGGCAAGCTGCTGCTGGCGCCGGCCATGATCTATGTCGTGGCCCTGGTTGGCGTGCCCTTCGCGCTGGCCCTCGCCCTGGCATTCAGTTCCGCCCGATCCGGTAGTCTCGACTTCTCGTGGGTCGGCCTGAAGCACTTTGTCGAGATCATCCCCGACCCGCAGTTCCAGCGCGCCCTGTGGAACACGCTGCGGTTCACGCTGGTGTCGCAGTTCCTGGTCATGGTGCTGGCCGTGACCGCGGCGCAGGTCTTGTCGGCGGCCTTCGCTGGCCGGCGCGTCGTGCGCTTCCTGCTGCTGCTGCCGTGGGCGGCGCCGGTGGCGCTGGCGGCGATCGCGTGGACCTGGATCTTCGACTCGACATTCAGCGTCGTCAACTGGACGTTCCTGGTGCTCGGGTTGACGAACCGGTGGCTGTACTGGTTCGGCGAGCCGACGCTGGCGACAATCGCCATCATCACGGTGCACGTGTGGCGTATGTTCCCGTTTGCCACGGTCATCACGCTCGCGGGGATGAGCGCCATCCCACAGGAGATCCACGAGGCGGCGATCGTGGACGGCGCCGGGTTCAGCCGTCGGTTCTTCCAGGTGAGCCTGCCGCTGCTGCTGCCGATCATCACGGTGGCCGTGCTCTTCGGCGTGGTGTTCACCTCGACGGACCTGAGCGTGGTCTATCTGCTCACGCGCGGCGGGCCGTACAACAGCACGCACGTCCTGGCGAGCCTGGCGTTCCAGCGCGGAATCTTCGGCGGCGACCTGGGTCAGGGCGCCGCCGTGGCGCTGTTCCTGCTCCCGGTACTGGTCGTGGTCGCGATCCTCATGCTGCGGACCGCCCGGCGGGCGGAGGTGGGCGCGTGAGCACGCGGCGCGGCCGCCGCATCGTCCGCACCGTCAAGCGCGTCGCGCTGTACGCCGCGGCGCTGGGCTTCACCGTGTTCGCGGTCTTCCCGTTCTACTGGATGGTTCTCACGACATTCAAGCAGAACCGCGATCTGTACGTCGGCGGCACCGTGCTGACCCACATCCCGTGGATCTTCAACGCGAGGCCGACGATGGAGCACCTGAATCTGCTCTTCGAGCAAACGCTCTACGTCACGTGGGTCAAGAACACCCTCTTCATCGGGCTGGTCGTCGTGGTCATCACCCTGATCTTCGCGGTGCCGGCCGGCTATGCGCTGGCCCGTTTGACCGGACGCTGGGGCGAGCGGCTCGGGATCGGCGTCTTTCTCACGTACCTGGTACCGCCGACACTGTTGTTCATTCCATTCTCGCGCGTCATCGCAATGCTCGGCCTGCAGAACAGCCAGTGGGCACTCGTGTTTGTCTACCCGACCTTCACGGTGCCGTTCTGCACGTGGCTGATGATGGGGTTCTTCCGCTCGATCCCCCGGGACATCGAAGAGCAGGCGATGATCGACGGGTACAGCCGCCTGGCGGTGATCCGCAAGGTTGTGCTCCCGCTCGGCATCTCGGGAATTCTGACCGCGACGATCTTCGCCTTCACGCTGGTGCTGCAGGACTTCGTGTACGCGCTGACGTTCATCAGCTCGGTGCCGAAGATGACGGTGAGCCTCGGCGTGCCGGTGGCGCTGGTGCGCGGCGACGTGTTCTACTGGGGCTCGCTGATGGCGGCGTGTCTGATCACGAGCATCCCGATCGCGGTCGTCTACAACCTGTTCATCGATCGGTTCATTCAGGGACTCACGGCCGGGGCGGTGAAGGGATGAGGCTGGACCCGACCACGGCCCTGGAGAAGTACCGTCAGAAGCGCGACTTCAGCCGGACTCCGGAACCTGCGGCGAAGCGCGCGCGCCGGCGGACGGCGACGCGCAGGCTTCGCTATGTCATTCAGAAGCACCAGGCCACGGCGCTCCACTACGACTTCCGCCTCGAGTGGAACGGCGTGCTGCTGTCGTGGGCCGTGCCGAAGGGGCCATCGCTCGATCCGTCGGTGAAGCGCCTCGCGATGGCTGTAGAGGACCACCCGCTCGAGTACGCGGACTTCGAGGGGGTGATCCCCGAGGGCGAGTACGGCGGCGGGACCGTGATGGTCTGGGATCGGGGTACCTGGGAGCCCGATGATCCCGATGTGGACGCCAGCCTGAGGAAGGGCGACCTCAAGTTCACGCTGCACGGAGAGAAGCTCAGGGGCTCATGGGTGCTGGTGCGTACCCGCGGCTTCCCGCCAGGGACGTCGAAGCCGGCATGGCTACTGATCAAGCACCGCGACGAATTCGCTTCCTCCGAGGACGTGACCCAAACCCATCCAAACTCGGCGCTCTCCGGGCGAACGCTCGCCACCATCGCGCAGGATGCGGGCGGCAATGTGACCAGAGCCGCCGCGGCCGACCGCGTGGGCTCACGACCCGCCGAACGTCGCCGCTCTGCGCGTCCACAAGCCCGCTGATCCGCCCTCGGCATCGCGCTCCCCTGGGAGCGATCCCTCCGGAAGGGCGAAGTGTTCGGCATTGACACGCGAACATATGTTCCCCTACCATCCGTGGCACGATGCCCGTCCGTTCCGAAGGCTCTGGAGACGGTCAGCCGGAGGCGAGGGAGGTTGCCCGCACTCTGGCGCCTCGTCTGTTCACGGCCACCGGACTGCGCAAGACGCCGCAGGCGGAGTGGGTCGAGATCGCGGTCAAGTCGGTGCTCAACCGCGTCCAGGGGATGCCGTTCAAGTGGTCGGTCAACCCGTACAGGGGATGCAGCCATGCCTGTGTCTACTGCACCGACGGCGACACGCCGATCCTCATGGGCGACGGTTCGGCAAAGCCGCTGCGCGACATTCGTGTCGGAGACGTGATCTACGGGACTCGGCGCCTGGGGGTGTACCGGCGCTACATTAGGACCCGTGTGCTAGCCCACTGGAGCGTGACAAAGCCCGCATATCGCATCGTGCTCGAGGACGGCACGGAACTCATCGCCAGCGGAGACCACCGCTTCCTCAGCGATCGTGGATGGAAGCACGTGATCGGAACCGAGCAAGGACGGGGCAGGCGACCCTACCTCACGATCGGGACCAAGCTCATGGGTGTGGGAGCATTTGCCAGGCGCCCGGTCAAGGACGACGACTACAAGCGCGGATACCTGTGCGGGATTGTCCGCGGGGATGCCCATCTCACGACGCGTGGGTACACAAGGGCCGACGAACGTAGGGCCCAGGTGCACCAGTTCAGACTTGCGCTCGCAGACGACGATGCATTGGAGCGAGCGGGCACGTATCTGGCAGAATTCTCGGTTCCCACAGAACGCTTCGTGTTTCACAAGGCCGCCGCTTCAACAAGAGCCGTGTGGGCGATTCGAGCCCAGGCCGGAGCGCGCGTCGACGCGATCCGGAGAATCACCGAGTGGCCATCGACGCCTCCTGAGGCCTGGTACCAGGGCTTTCTCGCGGGCGTCTTCGATGCCGAGGGCAGCTGCAACGGTGTGTTGCGCGTCACGAAGACCGATGAGACGCTCATAGCGTGGACAGCGCGGAGCCTCCGGCACCTCGGCTTCGATCTTGAGGTGGAGCGCGCATCCGCAGGGTGGAACAAGCCCGTTCAGGCGGTCAGACTGCTGGGCGGCCTCCAGGAGCGCCTTCGGCTGGCTCATACGACCGATCCGGCGATCACGCGAAATCGGGACATCGAAGGTTCCGCCGTCAAATCAACCTCCCGATTGGGTATCCGAGCCATTGAACCTATCGGCGTACGCGAACTCTTCGACATTACAACTGGCACCGGGGATTTCATCGCCAACGGCGTCGTCAGTCACAACTGTTTCGCCCGCATCACCCATTGGTACCTCGATCAGGATGGTGTCAACGACTGGGCGTCGCGCATCTACGTGAAGACCAACGCGCCCGAGGTCCTACGGCACGAACTGGCGCGGCCCTCGTGGCGCCACGAGCCGGTCAGCATCGGCACGGCTACCGACCCGTATCAACCCGCCGAGGGCGTCTATCGCATCACTCGGCGCATTCTCGAGGCGCTGCGCGACTTCAACACGCCGGCGTCGCTGGTGACGAAGTCCACGATGATCGTCCGCGACCGCGATGTCCTGGCCGACCTGGCACGCGGGCCTGGCGCGTCCGTCCACTTCAGCATCACGACGGTCGATCCGGCGCTTGCCCGTGAGATCGAGCCCGACGTGCCGCCGCCGCAGCGCCGGCTCGACGCGATGAGGGCCCTGGCCGACGCCGGTGTGCCCGTGGGCGTGCTGCTCGCGCCGGTGCTCCCGGGTATCACCGACGATGAAGACCTGCTCGAGGCGGTTGTGGTCGCGGCGAAGGAGCACGGCGCCCGGTCGCTGGCCACGAGCCTGCTGCACCTGGGGGACGTCGTGAAGGATGCGTTCTTCCAGTACCTCGCGCACAAGCATCCCGATCTCGTGCCCGAGTACGAGAAGCTCTACCGCGGCAAGTACGCGCCCCGGGCCTATCAGCGGCGCGTGCAGGAGGTTGTCGCGGCGCTGAAGCGGCGCGCGGCCTTCGCGCCTCGCGAGCCAGCCGTGACGCAAGGACCGGCCCGGGGGCATCCCTCGGCGCCGGGGGTCGGTCAGCAGCGTCTCTTCTAGACGGCGGCCGCGCGGCGGAGCCGCTTCAGCAGCGCGATCCTCCCGGCGTGGTACGAGATGTGCGCGACGCCGCCGAGGATCAACTGCGCGTTCGAGTAGCGTGACTTCTGCGCCTTCCTGACCAGCTCCGGGGTACGCATCGCCTGGATCCGCCGTACCAACCGCCCGTGCAGCCGCCCGGCGCGACCAACGGCACGTCGCCACTCGTCCGGCCCGCCCTCACCAGGCGGCCAGGCCTGCGGCCGGGGTTTGCCGCGGCCCTCGAGCTGTTCGAGCACGTCCTCCGACCAGTAGGCGATGTGATTGACTTCCTCCCAGATGGAGTGCGCGTCCGGGCCGGGCTTCCATCGCGCCTCTTCGAACGTCACGTCCTTGAGGATGCGCGACAGGCCGGCGTGACCCCAGTTGCGTCCGGCGTGCGTGTCCCGCGCAAAGACCGCCAGCACCGCGCTCAGGTTCTGTGAGGCCTCGACGCGTCGTCGTCCCGCCGTCTGCGTACCCCGTCGCCGGACCGCCATCACGATCACCTCAGTGGGATGGATGCTGCAGGAAGCCCCCGCAGCGCGGAGTAGCATACACTGCTTATGGTGCTGACACAGCCGCGCCCGGTCGCCACGACCAGTACCATTCCCGGCCTGTTCTTCGAGCGCGCCGCCCGGCAGGCCGTACAGGTGGCGCTCCGGCGAAAGCGCTTCGGCGTCTGGCAGCGCATCACCTGGGGCGAGTACGCCGCGCAGGTGCGCCTGGTCGCCAATGCGCTCCTGGCACTCGGCGTGCGGCCGGGCGAGCACGTAGGCCTGATCGGCGAGAACCGGCCCGAGTGGGTCTACGCCGATCTCGGCATCCAGACCCTCGGCGCGGCGACGACCGGCATCTACACGACGAGCAGCCCGGAACAGATTCACTACATCCTCGACCACGCCGGCTGCCGCGTCTTCATCGTCGAGGGCGAGGAGCAGCTCGACAAAGCGCTCGAGATCCGAGGCCGCCTGCCCGGCCTGGCGCACATCGTCGTCATGGATGCCGAAGGTCTGCGAACGTTTCAGGACCCCATGGTCATCATGTGGGATCGGTTCCTCGCCATGGGCGAGGAGCACGCGCGCCGCGTTCCCGGCGCGGTCGACGCGCGAAGGGCGCGCATCCAGCCCGACGACCTGGCGGTCCTGGTGTACACGTCGGGGACCACCGGGCCGCCGAAGGGCGTCATGCTCACCCACCGCAACATCATCGCGGCCACCGAAGTCATCCAGTCGGCGAACCCGATGTTCCCCGAGGACGAGGTGCTGTCGTACCTGCCGCTCTCGCACGTGGCGGAGCGACAGTTCTCGGTGTTCCTCCCCGTGCGGTGGGGCTACACCGTGAACTTCATCGAGAACACGGACACGGTGATGCAGAATCTCGCCGAAGTCGCGCCGACCGTGATCTTCGGCGTGCCCCGCATCTGGGAGAAGCTGTTCTCGGCGGTGACCCTGCGGGTCAAAGAGAACGACGTGGTCAAGCGCTGGGCGTACGGACTGGCGATCCGCCTTGCCCATGAGGCCGTGCGGCGACGCTTCGACCGGCAGCCGGTCCCGGCCTGGTTGACCACTGCGGCCCGCCTGGCCGACACGGCGGTCCTGTTGCCGCTGCGCCGGCGTCTCGGTCTGCATCGCGTCCGCATCGCGTACTCGGCGGGCGCGCCGATCGCGCCGGAGATGGTTCGGTACTTCTGGGCCCTTGGCGTGCCGATGCGTGAGATCTACGGCCAGACCGAGGATGCGGGCCCGACGACTGGGCACCAGGGCGACGACATCAAGATCGGCACGGTGGGGAAGCCGTATCCTGGCGTCCAGGTCAGGCTCGCTCCCGACGGCGAGATCCTCGTCCGCGGCGACAATGTGTTCCCGGGTTACTTCCGGAATCCCGAAGCCACCGCGGAGACGCTCAAGGACGGATGGCTGCACACCGGCGATGTCGGCGCGTTCGACGACGAAGGAAACTTGAGGATCACCGATCGCAAGAAGGACATCTTCATCACGTCGGCCGGTAAGAACATCGCGCCCCAGTACATCGAGAACAAGCTCAAGGCCAGCCCGTACATCAACGACGCGGTCGTCATCGGCGACGGGCGCCGGTATCTTGTCTCGCTCATCGTCATCGACGAGGAGAACTGCACGAAGTGGGCGCAGGACCGGCGCCTGCCGTTTACGACCTACACCGACCTCGCGGCGAACCCCGAACTGAGGGAGCTGATCGCGAGCGAGGTCGAAGCGGTCAACAGGACTCTGTCCAATCCCGAGAGGGTCCGGAGGTTCGCGATCCTGCACAAGCGCCTCTACGCCGAGGACGGAGAGGTAACCGCGACGCTGAAGGTCAAGCGGAAGGCGATTATGGAGAAGTACGGCGACGTGATCGCCGATCTCTACCGGGAGTGAAGAGCCCGCGGCAGCCGATTCTCACGCGCGGCTTCTTCATCCTTTGGCTGGTCGGGTTCTCCTCGTACGCGAGCGTCTACCTGCTCGTCCCGGTGCTGCCTCTCTACCTGCAGCAGCGCGGGGCGTCCACGGCCGCCATCGGAAGTCTGCTGGGCCTGATGAGCCTGGCCGCGCTGTTTACGCGCCCCTTCTCCGGATGGCTCTCCGACGGGTGGGGCCGGCGGCCGCTGATCGCGATCGGCCTGGCGGCCATGCTGGTGTTTGCCGTGGGCCTTCCGTTCCTCGCGAGCGCGTTGCTCTTCGGCCTCCTGCGGCTGGTCAGCGGCGTGGGGTGGGGCTGCCTCACCTCCAACGCGAACACCCTCGCCGGCGAGATGGCGCCTCCGGGCCGGCAGGGTGAGGCGATCGGCCTGTACACCATGGCGGGGAGTGTGGCATTCGCGGGCTCGCCTGCCGTCGGATTGTTCCTTATGGGGCGATATGGATACGACGCGGCGTTCTGGACGGCCGCGGCGCTGACGGCGCTGGCGCTCGTGCTGGCGCTGTGTCTGACGCAGCCGCGTCGCGTGCCGCTGCGGCCGTTCAATCTCGCCAACCTCGTGTCGCGCAACGCGCTCGGCCCAGCCGGCGTCATCGTCCTGCACGCGATGACGTACGGCGGCCTGGTGTTCTTCTTGCCGCTGCTCGCGCGCGAGCGGCACCTGGGAGATCCCGGGCTGTTCTTCACGATCTACGCGCTGGCGCTCGTGGTCCTGCGCGGCATCGCAGGACGGCTCTCCGACCGGTTCGGCCGGCCGGCCGTCATCGGGCCGGGCATCGCGATGGGCGGGCTTGGGCTGCTGGTGCTGGCGTTTGCGACCGCGCGGTGGCAGATGCTTGGCGCGGCCGTGCTCTTCGCGTTCAGCATGGGGTTCGTTCAGCCACCGTCGCTCGCGTGGGGGCTCGATCTCGACCGCGAACGACGCGGGACCGCGATGGCGACCATGGTCGCGGCGCAGGACATGGGTCTGGCGCTCGGCGGGACGGTCCTCGGGACGATGGGCACGCTTGGCGGGCTCGGCGCGCTGTTCGGCGGAGCGGCCGGTCTCTCAGCGCTTGCGCTTGTCGGATTGGTGCTGCTCGCCCGGCGGGGAGCCGGCTCCGACCGGACCTAATCCGGAGACGGCGTCGGGCCCTCGAGATGCGCAGCCGCGCGAATTCGTACGCGCTGAGCCGCGCGAGATACTGTCCCGTCACGCCCAGCGGCGGCGGACCTTGTACCGGCGGAAGCCCTTCGCAGACTGCTCCTGTCCCACCCCGAGGTACAGCTCCTGCACGTTCGGGTCGGCCGCCAGGCGTGCGCTCGTCCCCTCGAGCACGATCCGTCCCGACTCCAGCACGTAGCCGTAGTCTGCGACGGCCAGTGCCTGCCGGGCGTTCTGTTCGACCAGGAGCATCGCGGTCCCCGCGGCGTGGATCTGGCGGATGATCTTGAACATCTCGGCCACGATCAGGGGCGCCAGGCCGAGCGAGGGCTCGTCGAGCAGCAGCAGCTTCGGACGTCCCAGCAGAGCCCGGGCGAGCGCGAGCATCTGCTGCTCGCCGCCTGACAATGTGCCGGCCAGTTGCCGCCGGCGCGCCCGCAAGATCGGAAACTGCGCTTCCATCGCGTCCACATCGCCGGTCACCGCGCCGTCGCGGCGCCGGTAGGCGCCGAGCCGCAGGTTCTCCTCGACCGTCAGCTCCGGAAAGATGCCGCGGCCCTCGGGGATGTGTGCCACGCCCAGCCCGGCGACGTCCTCCGGGTCCCATCCGTTCACGCGCCGGCCGAGCACCTCGACCGTGCCCTTTTCGGGCTGGTCCGGGATGAACCCCATGATGGTCTTGAGCAGGGTGCTCTTGCCCGCGCCGTTCGAGCCGAGCAGTGTGACGACCTGCCCTGCCGACACCTGAAGCGAGACCCCGCGCAGGACCGTCAACCGGCCGTAGTAGGCGGTCTCGACGTTGCTGACCCGCAGCAGCGAGGCGTCCCGCGTCACGCCGTCTCTCCGAGATACGCGCTGATCACCTGCGGGTCGCGCTGGATCGCCTCCGGCGGCCCCTGCGCGATCTTCACACCGTGATCCAGCACCGCGATCCAGTCGGAGATGCCCATGACGATCTTCAGGTCGTGCTCGACGAGCACGATCGTGATGCCCCATTCCTCGCGAATGTCCTTGATCCGGAAGACCAGGTCGGCCTTCTCATCGGCGGTCATGCCCGACGACGGCTCATCGAGCAGCAGCAGCTCGGGCTCGGTGGCCAGCGCGCGCGCGAGTTCCACCAGGCGCTGCTGGCCCATCGGGAGATCGCCGACCCGACGATGACGCGTGGCCTGCAGATCGAGGAAGTCCAGGATCTCCTCGACGCGGCGGCGGTGGGCCACCTCGTCGCGCTTCCATCTCGGGAGACCCAGGGCCGCGGCCACGAACGGCGTACGGATGTGCAGGTGCCGGCCGAGCAGCACATTGTCGAGCACGGTGCTGTGCCGGAACAGTTCGAGGTTCTGGAACGTCCGGGCGATTCCGCGGCGGGCCACGGCGTCCGGCCGTCCGGGCAGCAAGTCGCCCTTGAAACGGATCGTCCCGGCGTCGGGCCGGTAGAGCCCGCAGATGCAGTTGAACAGCGTCGTCTTGCCCGCGCCGTTCGGGCCGATGATCGAGATCAACTCGCGCGCCGCGACCGCCAGATCCACCCTCTCCAGCGCCACGACCCCGCCGAAGCTGATCGACACGCCGGCGACGTCGAGCAGAGGCTCGGTGTTCACGGCTGACGGGTTGCGGATCACGTATCCAGAAGGGGGCCGCGCGCTCTCGTCCGGCCCCCCGCGAGGCTCCGGTTCAGAAGCGCGTGGGATAGACGTACCAGTCGGTGAGCTTCCGGTACTGGCCGCGCTCCGACTTCACCATGAAGAGCCGGTTCGTGCCCTGCCGGCGGTCCGGACCGTAGGTGACGCCTCGGAGGATCTCGCCGTCCCAGTTCCTGATCGATTCCATCGCCGAGACGAGCCGGTCTTTCGTCAGGTTGGGACCGGTCCGCCGCAGGCCCTCGAGGAACGGCTCGATGAACGCGACTCCCCCAATCGCGTTGAAGGGGTTGCGCGCCAGCGCCGGGTTGATCCGCGACAGCGTCTGCAAAACAGCCTCCACCTTGGCGTCACCGGTGCCGGGCAGGGGGAAGTACGACGAGAGATAGATGTCGTTCCAGGCCTCGCCGGCCAGCGCGAACATCGCGGGATCGCACAGCGTAAACGACGACACCAGCGTGGGCCGGTAGCCCAACCGCGCCATCTCACGCACGATCAGCGCGCCATGGCGTGGCGTGGCGTAGAGGATGACGGTGTCGGCGCCCGACTCCCGCAGTTTCTGCGCCTGGGCCGCGACTTCCGCGTCGGTCACCTCGTACGACACCTGCCGGACGAGCTTGGTGCCGGGCAGGCGGTCGATACCGCGCTTGATGCCCAGCGTGCCCTGCTGGCCGTACAGGTCGTTCTGGTAGAAGACCGCAAACGTCTTCGACTTGAGGTGCTGCGCGGCGTACGTCGTCAGGTAGATGCCTTCCTCGATGTAGCTCGGATAGGCGGAGAACACGTACTTGTTCCGGCGGAACCCGGCCCAGATGTCGGCGCCGGCGAGCGGCGTGATCCAGAGGGTCTGCGTCTCGATCACGTAGTCCCGTACCGCGAACACGTTCGCGGTGCCAAGCGACGCGACCAAGGCAAAGACGTTGTCCCGTTCCACCAACTCGCGGGTGTTGGCCACGGCCCGCGGTGGGAGATATCCGTCGTCCCGAGCGACCAGACGGAGCCTGCGGCCGTGGATGCCGCCCTGGTCGTTGATGTTCTTCAGCCACGCGTCCATCGCGCCCGCAATCGGCACACCCCAGAAGGCCGCCGGCCCCGAGGTGGGCATCGACGTGCCCAGCACGATCTCCGTGGCGGTGACCCCGCGCTCCGCAGGCTGGCTCGCGGCAACGGCCGCGAGCGTCACGACCGTCACCAGCGCCAGCGCGATTCGTGTGCATGCCTTCATGAAGCGTCCCTCCCCTGGATCGGTCTCGCTGACAGCGTGACCCTCACACCCTCCGGCGATACTCGTGCCCCAGCAGTCCCTCGGATCGCACCATCAAGACCAGGATGATGACGGCGAACGCGAAGGTCGTCTTGAACTTGAACGACACGTAGCCGGCGAAGACGCTTTCGGCGGCGCCGAGCAGGAATCCCCCGACTACGGCGCCCGGCAGGCTGTCCATGCCTCCTAGCACCGCCGCCGCGAAGCCCTTGAGAAACGGATCCAGCATCATGAACGGGTCGAGGTACACGACCGGCGCCAGCAGGATGCCCGCGGCTCCGCCGAGCGCCGATGCCAGCGCCCACGTCAGCCCAAAGATGCGCCGTGCCGGGATCCCCAGGGCCTGAGCCGCGGTGGTGTCCTGCGCGACCGCCCGCATGGCGAGCCCGACCTTCGTGCGCTGCACGAGCACGTAGAGCAAGGCCATGAGCGCGAGCCCGGCGAGAATCGTGCCAAGGTTGATCTCGCTGATCACCACCTGGCCCAACGTGTAGACACGGGTGTCGGACAGCGGGAAGGGCAAGACCTTCGTGTCGGCGCCCCAGACCAGTTGCATGATGCCGCTGAAGACCAACGCCAGGCCGAGCGTCGTGACGACCTTCCCCAGGAGTGTCGCCTCTCTGGCGGGGCGCAAGACGAGGAAGAAGAACGCCGCGCCGATCGCCGCGGCCGACAGGAGGCTCCCGGCCGCCGCCACCGGGAACGGGATGCCGCTCGCCAGGAGCGTGAACGCCACAAAGGTCGCCAGCGTGGCGAGATCGCCGTGTGCAAAGTTCAGCACGCGCGAACTGCGGTAGAGGAGCACGATGCCGAGCGCGACCAGCGCGTACAGGCTGCCCGCCGCCAGACCGCCGACCAGGTACTGCACGAGCTGTGTCATAGCGGCCACGTCTTGAAGTACAGTTTGATGCGCACCCAGCGGCCGTAGATGCCGCGGGGCTCGACGGCCATCATTACGATGATCACCGCGCCGTAGACGACCGGCAGCCACTGTTTCAGTTCCGAGAGATAGTGGGGCAGGAGTGTGAGCACCACGCCGCCGATGACGCTGCCCGCAACCGTGCCCAGGCCCCCGATCACGATCATGGCAAAGTAGGTGATAGATTCGAGAAAGGTGAACGACTGCGGCTCGAGATGCCGAAGTGCCTGCGCGATCACGGCGCCGGCGATGCCGGCGTACGCGGCGCTCAGCGCGAACGCCAGCGTCTTGTACCAGGTGAGGTTGATGCCGGTCATCTCCGCGGCGATGTCGCTGTCGCGGATCGCGACCAGCGCCCGGCCGATATGCGACCGTGCCAGGTTGTACCCGACCCACACCAGCAGGGCCGCCGCGCCGAGGGCGACGTAGCAGAGCTGCTGCGTGCTCGTCAGGCCGGCGATGCCCAGCGAGAGCGGTGGCACGGCCAGTCCCATCCGTCCGCCCGACAGCCCCGTCCAGTTCGTGAGGGTCTGATACACGGCGATCCCGAAGCCGAGGGTCGCGATTGTCAGGTAGGGTCCGGTCAGCCGTAGTGCGGGTAGACCGACGACAAACCCGCACGCCGCGCTGATGGCCATCGCGCCGATCCAGGCCACCGGCCAGGGAAGATCGAACCGTGCCGCCAGCAGCCCCGAGGCGTATGCGCCGATCGCCACAAATCCGGCGTGTCCCAGCGAGATCAGGCCCGTGTAGCCGACAAGGAGGTTCAATCCCACGGCCACGATGACATTGGCGGCCATCAGGATCACGATGAACAGGAGATAGCCCAGGCCGATGCGCGGCAAGAGCACGGGAAGCGCGGCGAGGCCCGCAAGCAACCCGATCACCGACGCCCACCCCGCCGCGCCCTTCACGAGGAACAGGTCGTCTTCGTAGCGCTCGACGAGGGTGCGGACCACGGCGAAAGGGGCATTTCGTTCTTCAGACGGCGCAGCCCTGCCGGACAACTCCCGCCGGCTCCGGCCTCTATGTTATACTGCTCATACTGTGCACGAGCGGGGCCGGGCGACAGCGCGTCGCTCCGGAAAGTCCTGTCTCCAAATCGGAAGGAGCGGTCGAACGGTGGTTGTCAACAACCTCAAACTCCTCGTCGGCGGAGTCCAGCTTCGAGACGGTGTCACCACCATCACCGACATTCTGGGGAAGATGTTCACGCGCGCGGGCCTGCACGTCCTGGCCATGGAGAAAGGGTACGCGTCGACCATCTACGGCGCGCATCAGTACGACCCCGTTCTGGTGACTGACACCCCGGCGCTCTCCTACGGCGACGACGCGCCGGATATCCTCGTGGCGTTGGAACACGACACCAACCCCGACGTCCCCGTGCAGCCCAATCGTGACACGATCCTCCGACACGGCAAGAACCTGAAGGACGGCGGCGTCCTGCTCTACGACAGCAGCAGCGGCACCGTGGACACGAGCGAGCTGGAGGCGCGCGGCGTCAAGGTCTTCCCGCTGCCGGCCCGTCAAATTGCGCTGCGTGAACTGAAGCGCGAAGTGGTCAAGAACACCGTGGTGACCGGCGCACTGCTGCGGGTGCTCGAGTTCGACATGGACTACCAGTTGTTCGGTCGCTACCTCGACGAGCGCTTCTCCAAGCGCGGGCGCGAGATCGTCGATCTCAACTTGGAGGCCGCCCGCCGCGGCCGCGCCGTGATTGAAGAAGTCCTGAAGGCCCACGGCTGGGACCACGTCGGCTACAAGCTCGAGGCCCGCAAGACCGACAAGCCGATGGTGCTCGTCAATGGCAACGAAGCGCTGTCGATGGGCGCCATCCTGGCGGGGTGCCGCTTCTACGCCGGTTATCCCATCACGCCGGCCTCCTCAATCCTGGAGTTCATGGAAGCGTATCTCCCGCGGTACGGCGGCCGGGCCCTGCAGGGCCAGAACGAGCGGGAGTCGATCCGCGCGGCGATCGGCGCGAGCATGACCGGCGTGCGGAGCGCGATCGGCTCTTCGGGCCCGGGGATCTCGCTCAAGGTCGAGGAGTTCGGCGTGGCCGGGATGACCGAGGTGCCGGTGGTCGTGATCGACACGCAACGCGCCGGACCGTCGACCGGCATGCCGACCAAGCCCGAGCAGGGTGACCTGGCCCTGGCGGTCTACGCCGGGCACGGCGAGATCCCGCGGATCGTGCTCTCGGCCGGCACGGTCGAAGAGTGCTA
>JAVKJV010000090.1:0-8822 GCA_031458775.1 Candidatus Fervidifonticultor quartus
AAGACGCGCTTGAGGCTGACGCCCAGCGTCGAGGCCGTGAGTTGCTCGTTGGCCGCCGCTCGCATCGCGATGCCCCAGAGCGAGTACCGGAAGAATAGCGCGAAGGCGGCGAGCAGGACCAGGGAGACAATCGCGCTCCAGATGCCGACTTCGGGGATCACGATGTCGCCGAAACGCAGCACGCCGGCCGGCACCACGGGCGGGAACTGCCGGGTATCGCCGCCCCACAGCCCGACCATGAGCCCGCGCACGATGTAGCCGAGCGCGAGCGTCACGATGATGACCGACAGCAGCGACTGGCCGAACAGCGGCCGCATGATGCCGCGCTCGATGACGAACCCGAGGGCCGCGGCCGCGGCGAGCGTGAGCGCGACCGCGAGCACGAACGCCGTGGCCGGCGGCACCGGCAGCCCGCGGGCCAGGGCGATGGCCATATAGCCGCCGAACAGCACCATCTCGCCGTGCGCCAGGTTGAGGATCTTCGTGGACTTGTACAGCAGCGCGAAGCCCAGCGCAATCAAAGCGTAGATCGAGCCGACCGCCAGACCGATGAGCGTTCCCTCGATGAGGAAGTGCGGATCCATCTCAGCGGCCGCCCGGCGGCGGCGCCACGGTCATGATCCGCATCACCGGCCGGATCTCCATGGTGCGGCCGTCCTCGTAGCGCACCGTGAAGGTGGCCTGGAACGAGGCGGCTTCGCCGTAGATCGCGGCGATGAGGTCGCCGTAGCGCTCGGCGATGTGACCCCGTCGCAGCTTGCGCGTGCGCGTGAGTTCCTCGTCGTCGGGGTGGAACTCCTTGTACAGCGAGACGAACCGGGCCACTCGCCACTCGGGCTGCAGCCGGCTGTTCGTGTCCGCCACCAGCCGGCCGAGCAGGTCGAGCACCTCCGGCTTCTGCGAAAGGTCCGTGTAGGACGTGTAGGCGATACCCCGGTCCTCGGCCCACTTCCCGACGTTGCGGAGGTCGATGTTGAGGATCGCGGCCAGGAACGGCCGGCCGTCGCCGACCACCATGGCCTCGGAGATGTAGGGAGTGAACTTCAGCATGTCCTCGATGACCCGCGGCGCCACGCGCACCCCGCCGGCCGTGACGATGACGTCGCCCATCCGGTCGAACATGATGATGTCGCCGCTCGGGTCGAGCGTCCCGTAGTCCCCGGAGTGGAGCCAGCCGTCGCGCAGCGCCTTCGCGGTGGCCTCCGGGTTGCGGTAGTAGCCCAGGAACACCGAGGGGCTGCGCTCCAGGATCTCGCCGTCCGGCGAGAGCCGCACCTCGGTCTCGGCGATCGGCGACCCCATCGTCCAGAATCGCACCTGCCCGTCGCGGTGCACGCACGAGATGCCGGCGATTTCGGTCTGGCCGTAGATCTGTTTCAGGTTGAGGCCCATCGCGCGGAAGAACTTGAAGTAGTCCGGCCCCAGCGAGGCCCCGCCGTTCCAGGCCACCCGCATGCGCGACAGACCCATCTTGTCGAGGATCGGCCGGTAGACCGTCCAGTAGGCGAGGCCGCGCACGGCGCGCATCCACCACGGCACAGGTGTGCCCTCGGCCTCGAGCTCGACCGCCCGCACGCCGATCCGCATCGCCGTGTGGTAGATCGCCTGCCGCACCGGTCCGGCGTCGAGGATGCGCACCGTCACCGCCGAGTGGAGCCCCTCGTAGATCCGCGCCGGCGCAAAGGTGAAGTGCGGGCCGATCTCGCGGAAGTCCCGCTGCGCGGTCTCGGGCTCCTCGGGGATGTTAACCGTGAACCCGACGATCTGGTGGAGACTGGTGGAGATCATTTGTTCGCCGATCCACGCGAACGGCAGATAGCTCACGAACTCGTCGCGTTCCGAGAGGTGGGGTTCCACGGCGTGGAAGTTGCGCGACTGGCTCATCAGGTTGTGGTGCGAGAGCATGGCCAGTTTCGGCATCGCCGTGGTGCCCGACGTCTGGCAGAGGATCGCGACGTCGCCGGCCCGCCCGCGCGCGACTTCCTCTTCGAACGCCTCGGGGTGCTGCGCGGCGGCCTGGCGGCCGAGATCGAGCAGATCGTCGAACGCCAGCAGCTTGGGATGGCGGTAGCGCCACATGCCGCGCCAGTCTTCGACAATGATGCGCTCGACCTGGGGCAGGCGCGACTCCATGTCCAGCATCTTGTCGGTCTGTTCCTGATCCTCGCAGAAGACGACGCGCGCGCCGGCGAACTCGATCAGTTGCGCGAGTTGCTCGGCCAGGCTGTCCTGGTAGAAGGCGCACGAGATCGCGCCGATCGACTGCGCCCCCAGCGCCACGTAGTAGAGTTCGGGCCGGTTGTCGCCGACAATGGCGACGATCTCCTCGCGGCGCACACCCAGGGCGCGCAGCCCCAGCGCGCACGCACGTACGGCCTCGAGGTACTGCCGCCACGAGATCTCGCGCCAGATCCCGAACTCCTTCTCGCGGAACGCCACCCGGTCGCCGAAGCGCCGCGCATTGTAGAGGAGCCGCTTCGGGAGGGTGTCCTGGACGTCGACCGCCACCGACGGTGCCGTGGCCACGCCCACTCGCGGCAGGACCGCCTGGGCGCTCATGTCGTGGTCGCCTCGCCCAGATACGCCTGGATTACCTTCGGGTCGCGCTGGATCTCCGCGGGCAGGCCCTCGGCGATCTTCTTACCGTAGTCCATCGCAACGATGCGGTCGCAGAGGTCCATGACCACGCCCATGTCGTGCTCGATCAGGATCATCGGGACACCGCGCACTTCGCGCAGCTCGAGGACGAACCGCGCCATGTCGGCCTTCTCGTCCGCGGTCATGCCGGCCATGGGTTCGTCGAGCAGCAGGAGCCGCGGCTCCATCGCGAGGGCCCGGCCCAGCTCGACCTTCTTCTGCAGTCCGTAGGCGAGCTCACCGACGCGGCGATCGCGGTAGCCTTCGAGTTCGAGGAAATCGATGATCTCCTCGACCCGTTTGCGGTGTTCGACCAACTCCCGCTGTGCCGGCCCCCAGTAGAGCCCGCACGCCACGTAGTTGGCCCGCATGTGGATGATGCGGCCGGACAGGATGTTGGCCAGGACCGTCATGCCGGGGTAGAGCGCGATGTTCTGGAACGTCCGTGCCAGGCCCAGGCGCGCGCGCAGGTGGGGCGGCAGCCGGGTGATATCCTGGCCGGCGAAGGCGATGTGCCCGTGCTGCGGAGTGTAGAAGCCGCTGACGCAGTTCAGCACACTCGTCTTACCGGCGCCGTTCGGGCCGATGATTCCCAACAGTTCGCCAGGCCGCACGACGAACGAGAGGCCGTCGATCGCGGTCACCCCGGTGAAACGGAGCGACACTTGTTCAACGGCGAGCACGGCGTCCGCCGGACGATGGCCGGGCTCCATCGGGGGGAGGAATACGGCCCGCCGCCGCCTGAAACCTTCAGGTTGTGGACGAGGTCTGGCATCCGGCCGAGCGGTGGAGCGATGACGAGCGCCTGGCCTGGCAGGAGCGGCGTCTGCGCGCGGTCCTCGCCGGTGCGAGCGCGCACGCCGTCGCGCTGCGTGACCTGTTGCACCGGGCGGGCGTCGCACCCCTGGCGATGACGCTGGCCGATCTCACGCAGTTGCCGGTGCTGTCGAAGGACGCGCTGCCGGCCGCGCAGCGCGCCGCGCTCCCGTTTGCCGGTTGGCTTGGCGTGCCGCGCTACGAGGTCGGCCGCCTGTATCGGTCGCCCGGACCGATCTACGAGCCCGAAGGCCGCGACGATGACTACTGGCGGTTCGCGCCGGCCCTGTTTGCCGCCGGCATGCGGCCCGGCGACGTCGTGGTTAACACCCTCTCCTATCACCTGACGCCGGCCGGGCACATGTTTGACGGTGCGCTCCGCGCGCTGCGCTGCCCGGTCATTCCCGCGGGCCCGGGCAACACGGAAACACTCGTGCAGGTTCTTGACGATCTGGCCGCCACCGGGTTCATCGGCACGCCCAGCTTCCTGGCCACGGTCCTCGAGGCCGCGGCGCAGCGCCAGGCGGCGCTGCGACTCCGGGTCGCGTTCGTCATTGCCGAAATGCTCCCCGAGACGCTCCGACGGAGACTGGAGTCACAGTACGGGGTGCGGACCAGCCAGGGCTACGGCACCGCGGACCTCGGCTCGATCGCCTACGAGTGCGCCGCGCGCACCGGCATGCACATCGCGCGCGAGATGATTGTCGAACTGGTCGATCCGCAGACGAGCCGTCCGACCACTCCCGGCGAGCCGGGGGAGGTCGTGGTCACCGCGCTGAACCCGGTGTACCCGCTTGTGCGCCTCGGCACCGGTGACCTGGCGGTGATGGCCGCCGGCGCGTGCCCGTGCGGCCGGACCGGCCCGCGTCTCGCGCGCCTCGTGGGCCGCATCGGCGACGCGGTCAAGGTGCGGGGCATGTTCGTGCATCCGGCTGAGGTGGATCGCGTGCTGGCCGGCTACCCGGAGGTGGCCCGCTACCAAGTGGTCGTGACGCGGGCGGGCCACACCGACGAGATGGTGTTGCGCGCCGAGGTCGTCTCCGGCCTGACACCGCCCGCCGACCTTCAGGAGCGATTGCAGCGGAGCGCGACGGAGAGCCTTCGATTGCGGATCGCCGTCGAGGTCCTGCCGGCGGGTACGCTGCCGGCCGACGCCAAGAAGATCCTCGATCGCCGCACGTGGGACTGACGCACCCTCGCGCCAGCACGGTGCGCGTTGACACCCCTAAGACCCCATGTTAGATTGGCCATGATTTCATGACCATTCCACAGCGATTCGGATTCGAGGTCGATTCCCGCGGCAATCTCGTCATCGGTGGTGCGACGGCGGCCGATCTGGCGGCGCGCTTTGGCACGCCGTTGCACGTAATCGACGAGACGCGCATGCGGGCCAACTGCCGGGCCTACGTCGACGCCCTGCGACGGCATGCGCCCGGCGCGAGCCGAGCGCTCTTCGCCTCGAAGGCCCTGTGCATCATCGCGTCGTGTCAGGTCGCGTACGAGGAAGGCCTTGGCATCGACGTGGTGAGTATCGGCGAGATCTACACGGCCCTCCAGGCGAAGGTCCCGGCTGAGGCGCTCGTGTTTCACGGCAGTAACAAGACCCCTGAGGAGCTGGCGTACGGCCTGGAGGTCGGTGTCGGCCGGTTTGTCATTGACAACGGTCACGAGTTGACGCTGCTCGACCATCTGGCCCGAGAGCGGGGCCGACGCGCCGACGTGTGGCTACGGGTGACGCCCGGCATCGAGCCGCACACCCACAAGGCGATCCAGACCGGCGGCGTCGACTCGAAGTTCGGATTCGGGCTGCTTGGCCCGTCGGCCGAGGAGGCCGTGCGCACCACGCTGGCATCACCCGGCCTGCGGCTCCGCGGGTTGCACTGTCACATCGGGTCACAGATCCTCGAAGTGGAGCCGTTCCTGTTGGCCGCGCGCGCACTGCTGGCGTTCGCCGCAGAGATGCGCCCGGCGGGCTTCGTGCTCGAGGAGCTCAACCTGGGCGGCGGGCGCGGCATCCGGTATGTGCCCGAGGACGAGCCGCCGTCGATTGAGGGGTACGTCGAGGCACTCGCCGCCAGCGTCAAGGAGTGGATCGAGCACTACCGGTTGCCGGCCCCGGCGCTCCTGGTCGAGCCGGGTCGGTCCATTGTTGGCGACGCCGGGGTGACACTCTACACTGTGGGAGCCATCAAGCCGATCGCCGGGATTCGCACCTATGTGTCGGTGGACGGTGGGATGTACGAGAATCCCCGGCCCGCGCTCTACGGCGCGACGTACACCTCGGTCGTGGCGACCCGCGCGGACGCCGCGCCGACGCAGCGTGTATCGGTCGCCGGCCGGTGTTGCGAGTCGGGCGACGTGCTCATCTGGGAGGCCGACCTCCCCGAGGTGCGGGCGGGCGACCTCCTGGCCGTGTTCTCGACGGGCGCGTACAACTACTCGATGGCCAGCAATTACAACCGGTATCCCCGACCGGCCGTGGTCTTTGCGCGCGACGGCGGGGCCCAGATCGCGGTTGAACGCGAGACGTCGGCCGACCTGGTGCGTAACGACCGGCCGCTGACCCCGGTGGTGACGAGCCCGGGGCGCGTTCGATGATCTTCGGCGACCTCCGAAGCCTGCCGTATCGCATCGTCGCCATCCTCGTGGCCGTGACCGTGCACGAGTTCGCGCACGCCTGGAGCGCCGACCGGCTCGGTGACCCGACGCCGCGGGTGCGCGGCCGGTTGTCGCTCAACCCGATCGTGCATCTCGACCCTATCGGCACCCTGCTGCTGCTCGTGGCCGGGTTCGGATGGGCCAAGCCGGTCGAAGTGAACCCGCGGTACTTCTCCAACTGGCGACGGGGGATGCTGGCCGTGGCGGCCGCCGGGCCGATCGCCAACATTGTCGTCATGCTCATTGTGGGGTTCATCGTGCAGTTGGGCGTGGTGAGCGCCGGGACGCCGCTGGTTCCCCTGATTCGATCGCTCCTCGTCATCAACGCCGTGCTGGCGGTGTTCAACCTGCTGCCCATCCATCCGCTCGACGGCTCCAAGATCGTGTCGAGCCTGCTCCCTCCGCAGCAGGCGATCGCGTATGACCGGCTCGCGGCCTACGGCCCGCTTGTGCTGCTGGTGCTGATCCTGCTGCCCGGCAATGCGTTTGGACACATCGTGGGGCCGGCCGTCGAATGGCTGATCGGTCTGGCGGTGGGAGCGCGGTAGCGGTGAGCGATGCGTCGGGTCCGGCCCCGTCGATGCGCAGTCCCGTGGAGGGCTATACGGTCAAAGTCCCCGGGTTCGAGGGCCCGCTCGACCTGCTGGTCACGCTGGCGCACCAGGGGAAGATCGACTTGGCCCAGGTGCCGCTGGCCGAGCTGACCGCAGAGTTCCTCGAGAAGACCAAACGGTCGATGGATCTCAACGAGGCCACCGAGGCGCTCTGGATGCTCGCCGTGCTTGTGGAGATGAAGGCCAAGCTGCTGTTGCCGAAGCCGCCGGCACCGGAACCGCTTCCCGAGACCGGGGGCAGCGACCTCGTCGAGAAGCTCGAGGACCAGCTGGGCGAGTACCGGGCGTTCAAGGAGGCCGCCGACGCGCTCAAGGCCCTGGAGGAGTTCCAGCGGCGCGTCTTCGTTCGGACACCGCAGGCCGAACCGGCCGAGTTGCTGCTCGAGGGCCTCTCGGTGGACGATCTGTTCAAGGCGTTCCAGACGGTCCTGGCACGTGTGCGTAAGGAGCGAGCGGCCGAGGTGGCCGATGAGCCCGTCCGGGTGGCGGATCGCAAAGCGGCGATTCTCGACGCGCTGCGCGGCGCACCCGGGGGCGTGGAGTTCTCCGCACTGTTCCCGCCGCGTGTGACCGCGGTCTTTGTGGTGGTGACGTTTCTCGCACTGCTGGACCTGATCAAGGATCGGGCCATTCGCGTGCAGCAGGCGTCCCCCCTGGCGCCGATCTTCGTCATGCTCGCCGGGTAACGGTCGCGCGACATGAGTCACGAGCCTCCGGTCGTCGAGCCGGTGGAATCACCCGAGGACGCCGCGATCGTCCGTCTCGCGGCCGAGATCGAGAGTCTGCTCTTTGTCGCAGACCGTCCGATCCCGCTTGAGCGACTCGCCGAGGCGACGACCGCGACTGTGCCCGCGGCACGCGACGCCCTGGAACACCTGCGGCGGCGGCTGGCGGGCGGCGGGCTTCTGCTGCAGGCGGTCGCCGGTGGGTATCAGCTCGCCACACGGCCGGAGCACGCGGACCTGGTACGGCGATTCCTGCAGCGCGAGCACGGCGAGTCACTCTCGAAGGGCGCCCTCGAGACCCTGGCGATCATCGCCTATCGTCAGCCGGCCACGCGTGGCGATATCGAAGCGATCCGCGGCACCAAGAGCGACTGGCACATTGAGCGGCTGCTCGAGCGACAGCTCATCCGCGAGGTCGGCCGGCGCCAGACCGTGGGCCGGCCGATCCTGTTCGGTACGACCGAACTGTTCCTCCGCTATTTCGGTTTGAACGATCTGTCCGAGTTGCCCGCCATGGGTGAGCGCGGCGTGCAGGCGCTGCTGGACGTCACGCGGCCGGAGTAATGCGGGCTGGCCCGCTCGCCGTCTTCGTGCTCCTTATCCTGATCGCGGCGCCCGTCGTCGCATCGACATGGGTCGAACCCCAGCTCGGCGCCGGAGCCTCCCTCCTGATGGATACGAGGACGGGTCGCATCCTCTACGCCCGGCAGAGCCACCGGAGGATGGCACCCGCATCGACGACGAAGATCGCGACGGCGCTGGTGGTGATCGAACGTCTGTCACCTGACGCCGTGGTCACAGTCGGCCGCACCGCGGCCACCGTGCGGCGCGGCGCGTGGATCGGTCTGCGGGCGGGCGAACGCTGGACGGTGAGTGACCTGCTGCACGCGATGATGCTGCGCTCGGCGAACGACGCAGCGGTCGCGCTCGCCGAGGCCGTGGCTGGCTCGGTCCCGCGGTTCGCCGCCCTGATGAATGCGCGCGCGCGTCGCGCCGGCGCCCGCAGCACGCAGTTCGTCAATCCCCACGGTTGGGATGACCCGCACCACTACACGACCGCCTACGATCTGGCGCTCATCGCCCGCGACGCGCTGCGTCATCCGCGGTTCGCCGCGCTCGTGCGAGCGCGCACCTGGGTGTGGGAGGGGCCGGGCAGGCCGCGTGACGCGCTCCCAAACCGGAACGCGTTCCTCGAGCGGTACCCCGGTGCCGATGGCGTGAAGACCGGTCAGACCGCGGCGGCGGGCCACACGTTTGTGGGCTCAGCGACGCGCGACGGATGGCAGTTGCTCACGGTGCTTCTGCGGCGTGACGATGTCTACGGTGCCGCGGCGACGCTGCTCGACTACGGCTTCGCGGCGTTCCGGCCGGT
>JAVKJV010000091.1:0-8483 GCA_031458775.1 Candidatus Fervidifonticultor quartus
GAACAACGGACTCCACTTGCATGGTGTCTGGCACTTGAGTCTGACCTGGGGGGGTCTGATCATGCGCTGGTGGACACATGTAAGGATGCTGACCGTACTCCTGGTGGTCACGGGCCTGGGCGTCGGGCTCGTGACTCAGGCGCCGGCGGGCCCGGCCTCGCCCCGACGCGGCGGCACGTTGCGGATCGCCCAGATCGGCGAGCCGCCGACGCTCGACAACTCGGCCACCACGGTGGGTGTGACCAGCAACATCGCCGTGTCCATCTTCGAGACCCTGTTCGCTTTCGACACGAACTGGGTGCCCCGGCCGCTGCTGGCGGAGTCGAGCGCAATCAGTCAGGACGGCCGCACCCACACGATCAAGCTGCGGCAGAACGTCCTCTTCCACAACGGCCGTGAGATGACGGCGGAAGATGTCGCGGCATCGCTCATTCGCTGGGGCAAGGTCGGATCGCGGGGCGCCGTGGTGTTCCAGCAGGTGGAGTCGGTCAGGGCGACCGACAAGTACACGGTGGTCATCCAGTTGAAGGAGCCGTTCGCCCCGCTGTATGCGTTCCTGGCCCTGCCGTCCTCGATGGCGGCGATCATGCCGAAGGAGATCGCCGACGCCGCGCCTGCCGGACCCGTCACCGAGTATGTCGGCACCGGCCCATACCGGTTCGTGGAGTGGATTCCCAACCGGCACGTGAAGCTGACGCGCTGGGACCGGTATGTGTCACGCACCGAGCCCGCGAGCCTGATGGCGGGCCGGCGCGACGCCCTCGCCGACGACGTGATCTTCTACCCGGTGGGCAACGTGGCCACGCGCATCGCGGGTGTCCAAACCGGCGACTACGACCTGGCCGACAGTATCAGCACCGATCTCTACGACCAACTCAGGCGGGACGCCCGCGTGGTTCCTGAAGTCGTGAAGCCGGGCACCTGGCTGGTGTTCTTCTTCAACAAGCGCGCCGGCCTGATGGCCAACGTCAAGCTCCGCCAGGCGGTGTTGCAGGCGCTGCGGATGCAGCCGATTCTTCAGGTGACGATCGGCGATCCCGACCTGTACGAGCTCACCCCCAGCATCTATCCCAAGGGGACGCCCTGGTACTCGGAAGCCGGGGCCTCCTGGTACAACCTCGGCAACGTCGATCGGGCCAAGGCGCTGGCCGCCGAGGCCGGCTACAGGGGTGAGCCGATTCGCTGGCTGACGACGCTGCAGTACGACTGGATGTTCAAGTCGACCACAGTCGCCGCGGCGCAGCTCAGGCAGGCCGGGTTCAACATCAACCAGCAGGTCTACGAGTGGGCCGGTGTGGTCGAGCGGCGCGCGCGGCCGGCAGAGTGGGAGATGTTCACCACCGGGCACGGGTTCGTCCCCGACCCGGCGTTGATCGACGTGTTCAGCCCCACGTATCCGGGCTGGTGGGACTCGCCGGCCAAGACCCAGCTCTTCAACGACTTCAACCGGACCATCGACACCCGGGAGCGGCAGCGCATCTGGCACAAGCTCCAAGAGCTAGTGTTCACGGAGGGCGGATGGGTGAAGACGGGCGACTTCTTCATCCTGCGGCTGCGGTCGCGGAACACGCAGCCCCAGCCGGGCTACGTGTGGTCGCTGGCCATCACGACCTGGAACATTTCGGTCGCGAGGTAGTGTCTGACCCAGTACCTGACTAGCCGGTTGCTGGCGCTGGTCCCCGTGATGCTGGTCGTCACGACGGTGGTGTTTGTGCTGGCGCGGCTCACACCCGGCGATCCGGTCCGCGTGCTGCTGGGCGAGGACGCGCGGCCGGAGCAGGTGCAGATGCTGCGCCGGCACCTGGGACTCGACGCCCCGGTACCCGTGCAGTTCGGGCTGTGGTTGAGCCGCGCGGTGCGCGGCGACCTGGGCGTGTCGCTCTTCAACCGGCTTCCGGTGACCCGTACGATCAAGCAGCACATCGGCGCGACGATCATGCTGTCGCTCATGGCGATCGCCGTCGCGCTGTGCATCGGCATCCCGATCGGCATCACGTCGGCTGTCTATCGCAACTCCTGGATCGACCAGGCGAGTCTGGGGCTGGCCATGCTGGGCGCGGCGATTCCGAGTTTCTGGCTGGGGCTCGCCCTGATCGTGGTCTTCGCCGTGAACCTCGGCTGGCTGCCGTCGTCCGGATTCCGGCCGCCCGGCGAGGGGCTGTGGACGAGTATCCGGCACCTCATCCTGCCGGCGCTGGCGCTCGGGCTGCCCAACTCCGCGCTCATCATCCGATTCGTGCGCAGCAGCCTCCTCGATGTGATCGCGACCGACTACATCCGCACGGCTCGGGCCAAGGGCGTGGCCGAACGGGGGGTCATCTTCCACCATGCCGTGCGGAACGCGCTGGTCCAGATCCTCACCGTCGTGGGGCTCACGTTCGCCGCGCTCATGGGTGGCGCGGTGGTGACCGAGACCGTCTTCAGCATCCCGGGCATCGGTCAGCTTGTCGTCTCATCGGTGCTCCGGCGCGACTACCCGATCATCCAGGGGGTGACCCTGGTGGCGGCCGCAACCTACGTCCTGATCAATCTCATGGTGGACGTGCTGTACTTTGTCGTCGATCCACGCGTAAAGTACTGACGCCCGTGGCCGAGCGCAGCGTGCGGTGGGTCGGACAGCCGATGATCGGGAGGCGGCCTGCGGCCGCGGTGTTGTTTCTCCGCATGGTGCGGCGGCGGCGTGTCATCGGCTTCGGCGCCGTCACGCTGCTGATCGTCGTCGCCGCCGCGGCGGCGGCGCCCTGGCTCGCGCCGCACGACCCGATGGAGATCGATCCGCCGGCGCGGCTCCACCTGCCGGCGCGGGCGCACCCTTTCGGCACCGACGAGTTCGGACGGGACATCCTCAGCCGGGTGCTGTTCGGCGCCCGGTTGTCGCTGCTCGTCGGTGTGCTGGTGACCGTCCTGGCGGTCGGCGCCGGCATCGTGGTCGGCCTGATCGCGGGATCGGGCCGCCGCGCCGACCGGGTGCTGATGCGGGTCATGGATGGCGTGATGGCCTTTCCCGACATCCTACTCGCGATCGCGCTCATGGCGGCACTGGGATCGAGCGTCCGCAACGTCGTGATCGCGCTGAGCGTCGTGTACATGCCGCGGGTCGCCCGTGTCGTTCGGGCGTCGGTGCTCGTGATCGTCACACAGGACTACGTGGACGCGGCGCGGGCCAGCGGCGCCTCGACTGCGCGGATCCTGGCCCGGCACATTCTGGCGAACAGCGTCTCTCCGGTCATCGTGCAGGCGACCTTCATCGCCGCCTATGCGATGCTCGGCGAGGCGGCCCTGAGCTTCCTCGGCGTGGGCGTGCCGCCGGAGGTGCCGACCTGGGGCGGCATCATTGCCGCCGGACAGGTCTACATCAGCCAGGCGTGGTGGATCAGCATCTTCCCGGGCGCGGCGATCATCCTCAGCGTGCTGGCGCTGAACCTGCTTGGCGACGGGCTCCGGGACTTCCTGGACCCGCGCTTGCGCTACTCCTCCTGACCCTAGGCGCGGGGCGCGTTCCGAGTCCAGACCGCCCGGAGCAGTGCCCACCAGTTCCGGTACATGATCGCCGCGATGTCCTGGTCGGAGTACCCCCGCTGCGCCAGTGCGCCGGCGATCCGCTGCAGATCGGCGATCGTGTCGAGGTCGGACGGAGAGCCCTCGCGACCGAAGCCACCGTCGAGATCGCTGCCGATCGCCACGTGCCGGGCGGTCCCGAGTAGCTGGCAGATGTAGTCGATGTGCCGCGCCACGTCGTCCAGCCTGACGGACGCGTTGCTGTCGCCGTGACGCCATCCCGGCGCGATCATCCAGCAGTCCAGCGCGGCGCCGATGACCCCTCCGCGCGCCGCGATGGCGCGGATCTGGTCGTCGGAAAACTGACGCTGGTGCGGGGCCAGCGCCCGGCAGTTGTTGTGGCTCGCTACCACCTGACCGTCGAACCGCTCCAGCGCCTGCCAGAAGGCCTGGTCGGAGCAGTGTGTCAGATCCAGGATGATGTTCAGCCGCCGCATCTCGGACAGCAGCGGGATCGCGGCGTCTGAGAGGCCTGCCTCGGTGCCGGTGCCGCCGGCGTACCTGCCCGGCCCGTAATGGCTCAGGCTGATCATGCGCAGGCCCTGCCGCCACCACGCCTCGACGTCACCCGCGTCGAGGATGGGGTCGGCTCCCTCCATGGCGAGAACGAACCCGAGCGGCGGGGTGGCGGCCTCGCCGCCGGCCGGCTGCCGCGCGTCCCACGCCACCCACTCCTCCATGTGGCGGTCCAGTTCCTCGGCGTCACGAATGAGCCGCACGTGGCCCTGGCGCTCGAGCGCGTGATAGTAGGCGATGTGCCCCTGGCCGGCGGCGTAGGCCTGGGCGGGCGAGAGGTAGTCGATGTGGGGCACCGGCCGGCCCGTCGATCGCGCAATCGCGGTCGCGAAGCTGAGCGCGACGCGGCCCCTGCGCATCTCGGGAAGGGCCACGGTGCCCTGGCCCCTTCCTTTGCCCGGCGTGTCCTTCTCGAGGACGCGAATGGTGTACACGGACGCGAGCAGGTCGCGGTTCCACTGCAGCGCGTTCATGGCCAGGTCGAGGTGCGCGTCAACGATGAGCACCGGCATGCCTCCTCGCGCTTACTGGAGTTTTCCCCGCCCGAGAATCGGCCATACGACTTCGACGGTGCCGCCGCGAACGCCGTAGAGGTAGTCGTGCAAGAAGACCGTGGTATCCGCATAGCCCACGGTGAACGCGATCTTCTCTCCCACTCGCGGCGACTCGGTCGGCGCCTCCAACTCGATCGCGCCGTGCTCCGCCGACAGGCGAACCCGCCGGACGTCGCGCACACCCACCGGCTGCGGAAGCGCCGCGTCGGCGCTCATCGCCTTCCTGCCGGCGTCTGTAACCACGCGGTCCGGGGCCGGCCGGCTGGTCACCGTCGCCAGCACCGTCAGGGCCGGCTCCGCGTCTACACCGGCGTCGCGGTAGAAGACGTCGCCGAAGACGCCGCCGCCGGCCTGTACCTCGGTCACGCCGGACTGGAGCGCGCTCTGGCGGTACGTCCCCGTGCCGCCGCAGCTCACGATCTCCACCGGGAGCCCGGCGGCGCGGCACTGCGCGGCGGTGGAGGTCAACGCGCTGATCGCCGCGATGACCACCGGTGCCCTGGCATCGGGGTCCCGGATCGCCATAGTGTGCCCCTCCCAGCCCATCAAGCCGCGGAGATTGACGCCCTCGGTTGCATGGACGAGTCGCGCCAAGTCCAGAGCCGGGGAGCCGGGTTCAACCCCGCAGCGATCCATCCCGACGTTCACTTCGACCAGAACGCCGATCGAGACGCCGGCGGACCGGGCGATCTGCCCGATCTGGCGCACATTCTCGGCGTTGTCCACCGCAACGATGACGTCCGCCCAGCGGCACAATCCGGCCAGGCGCCGCAGCTTGTGCTCGCCGACGACCTGATTGGCCACGAGGATGTTGGAAATCCCCGCGGAGGCCATGACCTCGGCCTCGGAGACCTTCGCGCACGTGATCCCGATGGCGCCCGCCCGCAGGAGACGATGGGCGATGGCCGGCACCTTCAGCCCTTTGGTGTGCGGCCGCCACGCCACACCCGCCTCGCGCAGGAACCCCGCGATCCGGGCGACATTCCGCTCCATCGCGTCGAGATCGACGACCAACGCCGGGGTGTCCAGCGCGTGCGCGGGCACTCCGGGCGACGGCAGTCCCACGGCCGCTAGGCCCTCCACACCTCGCGGAACACCCGCATCAGGTTGCCGCCGATGATCTTCTGGACGTCGGCGGCCGCGTAACCGCGCTCGAGCAACCGACGCGTGATATTGGGCCAGTCGCCGAGTCCCTGCTCCAGGCCGACCAGCGGGGAGCCCTGCGGAAACCGCTGGTGAAAGCCGCCGGTGGTGCCCGGGTACTGCCGGCGCAGCCCGGCCCGCAACTCCGGCGGGTAGGCACCGAGCGTCGCCTCGGAGTCGGTGCCGATCGCGACGTGATCGACGCCCACCAGGTTGACCGCGTAGTCGATGCAGTCGATGAACTCGTCCAGCGTCGGTCCGGCGTCGTTGCCACGCCAGACCAGCGCCGGGAACGACGAGCAGCCCACGACGCCGCCCTTGGCCGCGACGGCCTTCATCTGCGCGTCGGTGATGTTCCGCGGCACCGGCACCAGATTGTACGGGTTCGAGTGCGTGAAGACGCACGGCTTCTCGGAGACCTCGATGGCCTCCATCGTCGTGCGCCGGCCACCGTGGCTGAGGTCCACCAGGATGCCGACGTGATTCATCTCGCGCACCAGCGCCCGGCCGAACTTGGAGAGCCCGCCGTCGTGCTCTTCGAAGACTCCGTCGCCGACAAAGGTCTTCGTGTTGTACGTGAGCTGAATCGTGCGCACGCCGAGGCGCCAGAACGTCTCAACCCGCGTCAGGCTCGTGCCCACGGGCCGCGCGTTCTGGAAGGCGATGATGATGCCGACCTTGCCTTCCCGCTTGAAGCGCACGATGTCGTCGGCGCGCTCCACGATCCCGATCTTGGGATCGTCACGGACCAGCGCGTAGTACTCCTCGATCCGGCGCACCGCGGCATCGAAGTCGTCGTCGGGCCAGGCGGTGGTGGTGTTCAGGGCCGTGACCCCGGCGCGCTCCAGCCGGTCGGTGTAGCCTTTGCAGAAGAACGTCGTCCCGTCGACGACGATCGAGCTGCGGTGGAGCGCCTCGGCCTGCTGCTGCGGTGCGGTTTCGGTCGCCATGCCTCGCCTCCCGGCTAGTCGCGCTTGTAGGTCTTGGCGAAGTACAGGAACTGGTCTTTGTACGGCCGCCAGCCGGCCACGTTCTTGGCGGTGGCGTAGAGGTCCGACGGCGCGAACAACGGCACGCCGGTCGGGTCGTCCTGCAACAGCGTGGCCATCTCGCGGTAGAGCCGCAGGCGTTCCTTGTCATCGGCCGTGGTGGCCGCCTTCACGACCATCGCGTCGAAGTCCGGCCGGCACCAGTACGCGTACCGGAAGTTGCACATGAACTGCGTGTAGAAGAAGTGTGCGTCCGGCGGCGGCAGCGAGCCCGAGTAGAACATGTCGCGCAGACCGAGCTGGCTCAACTGCGTCAGGAACTCTCCGGGCTCCATGACCACCTGTTTCGTGCGCACGCCGACCTTCAGCAACTGAGCGGCGATGACCTCGCTAATCTCCTTGTCCTGCGGGTAGCGGCCGTGCGGATACTTGAACGTGATCTCGAAGCCGTTGGGGAACCCGGCCTCGGCGAACATCGTCTTGGCCCGCTCGGGATCGTACGAGGCGGCCTTCAGCCCCTGCGTGTAGCCGAAGTACTCCGGCGTCAACGGCTGCCCCTCGAGCTTGCGGGCGCGGCCCTTGAGCACGGTGCGGATGATGCTGTCCACGTCCACCGCGTACTGCAGCGCCTGGCGCACCTTCTTGTTCTGCAGCGGGCCTTCCCATTTGGCCGCGGTCGTCAGCCGGAAGATGCGCATCCCGCGGATGGCGTGCGTGGTCAGGTTCGGATCGCCGCTGACGCGGTCGAGTGCGTCGAGCGGGATGTCGATCGAGAGGTCGATGTCGCCGGCCTGCAGCGCGGCCACGCGCGCCGCGCCCTCGGGGATCGGCCGGAAGATCAGGCGGCGGATGCGCGGCGCGCCGCCCCAGTAATCGGGATTGGCCTCGAACACCACGCGGTCGTCCTTCACCCACTCGACGAACTTGTACGGCCCGGTGCCCACCGGTCGCTGGCAGAAGCCCCGCAGCAACCCGACCTGCTCAGTGTATTGCGGCGGGTACTGGAACGAGCCCATCGCCAGCGCCGCCAGCATGAGCCGCTCGGAGGTCGGCCCGCCGGCTTTCACGTCCACCGTGTAGAGATCCACGACCTCGGCGCTCTTGAGCATGGAGACGAAGAACGCGAGCGACGGCGCCCGGAGCATCTGGTCAAGGCTGTACTTGGCGCTGTGCGCGTTGAACTCTTCCCCGTTGGTGAACCGCACGCCGCGCCGCAGCGTCAGCCGCAAGGTATCGGGCGCGGTCTTCTGCCAGCGCATCGCCAGCTCGGGCAGGAAGCCGAGCGCGTCGGGCGAGAACTGCACCAGCCGCTCGACCACCTGGCCGCTCACGTTCTTGTCCTGCTGCGCTGTGCCGAACAACGGCGACAGGCAGCGCGGGTCGAACCCCTGGGCGACGATCAGCGTGTCCTTCGGTGTACGCGGCGCGCCGGAGGCGCTGGGCAGGAAACCCAGCACCAGCGCAAGCAGCATCACCGTGATCGCGATCGCGGGCAGACGGTACAATGCGCGTCTCATTACTCTTCGCCTCCTCGTATCACGTCACTCTGCGAGTCATCGCGGATCGTGAGTGAGTCCCCGACAGACCGGCACGCTTTCCTAGCAGGCTGCTGAAAAACGCTCTACATCTTGTGGCTTCACAAAGTGCGTGAGGCCCGCTACAGTCGGATCAACACCGTGTACCCATTCCACCTTTCGATGGAGTAGACGACGATGCGCGGAGA
>JAVKJV010000092.1:0-8378 GCA_031458775.1 Candidatus Fervidifonticultor quartus
TCGGGCTGTTCGATCCGGACATGGCCTACGGCGAGGATGAAGAGTTGAACTGGCGATTCGTGCGGGCGGGAGCCACGATCATGTTGTGCCCGGCTCTGAAGCAATGCTATCGCCCGCGTTCCACGCTCGGAGCGCTCGCACGCCAGTACTGGAACTACGGGCAGGGGCGCGTGCGTGTCGTGCTGAAGCATCCCGCCTTCCTAAGACCGAAGCACGTCGTGCCGAGTCTGTTCGTCGTGGCACTTCCCGTGCTTGTGGCCGAGAGTGTGGTCGGCGGGCCGGCAGGCATGGCTGCCGGGGGTGTCCTCGGGGCGTACGCGGCGCTCCTTGCGGTGGAGGCGCTGCGGGCCTTGAAGAGTGGGGCATGGCGGGAAGCGGTGCTGGTGCCGGTAGCGATCTTCGCCATGCACGTCGGATACGGCGGCGGAATGATCCGGGCGATGCTCCGCTACCTCGTCTCGAGAGACCGCCGGGTGCCGGCTCGTGCGACCGGGGAGGGATGCCGTGCCTGAAGCTGCGACGACGCCCGTGAGCGCCGTGAGGCGCCGGGAGTGGCTACCGTTTCATCAGCCGTCGATCGGCGAGGACGAGATCGCCGAGGTCGTGGATACGCTGCGGTCGGGCTGGCTCACGACCGGCGTGAAGACGCAGCGCTTCGAGACGGAGTTCGCCCGCCGACTGGGCGTCCCCCAGGCGCTCGCCTTGTGTTCGGGGACGGCGGCCCTTCACCTGGCGCTACGGGTCTGCGGGATCGGCCCCGGCGACGAGGTGGTGGTACCCACCTACACGTTCACCGCAACCGCCGAGGTGGTGACGTACCTCGGGGCACGACCGGTGCTGGCCGACGTCGATCCATCGACGTGCAACCTGACCGCCGAGACGCTCGCGCGCGCACTGTCGCCGCGCACCCGGGCCGTCATGCCCGTGCACGTCGCCGGAGCGCTTTGCGATATGGATCCGATCCTCGAGTTGGCCCGTGCTCGCGACCTGTGCGTCGTCGAGGACGTGGCGCATGCGCTGCCGGCCCGTTACCGCGGACGCGACGCCGGGACCCTCGGCGATGCGGGCGCCTTCAGCTTCTACGCGACGAAGAACCTCACCACCGGCGAGGGCGGCATGCTCGTGCTGCGCGACCCGGCGCGAGCCGAGCAGGCCCGCGTGCTGGCGTTGCACGGCATCAGCAAGGATGCCTGGAAACGGTATACGGCGACGGGAAGCTGGTATTACGAGGTGCTCGACAGCGGCTACAAGTACAACCTGACGGACATCGCCTCGAGCCTCGGCCTCCATCAGTTGCGGCGGCTCGACGAGTTTCACGGCCGGCGGCGCGCGCTCGCCGCGCGCTACCGGGCGGGTCTGGCCGGCCTGGATGCCGTGGATCTCCCCGAGGAAGCGCCCGAGACGGAGCACGCGTGGCATCTCTACCTCCTTCGCGTCAAGCCGGAGGTGCTGCGCATCGATCGCGATCGCTTCATCGAGGAGTTACGGGCCCGGAACATCGGTACCAGCGTGCACTTCATCCCCCTGCACCTGCACCCCTACTACCGCGAGGTGTGGGGTTATCGGCCGGGCGACTTCCCGGCGGCCGAGGCCGCCTACCGGAGAACGATCAGCTTGCCGCTGTATCCCGCTCTGACGGACGCGGATGCGGACGACGTGGTGGAGGCCGTGCACGACGTCGTGCGCTGTCATCGCCGATGAACGACACGGTGGGCTCGCGGCTCGATGCAGCGGCCCGGCGACTGCTGGACGTCGTCGGGTCGGGCGTGGCGCTGCTGGTGCTCGGGCCGCTGCTGCTCGCGGTGGCGGCGGCGATCCGGCTCACGTCGGGCAAGCCCGTCTTCTTCGTCCAGGAGCGGGTGGGACGCGGTGGGGTCCCCTTCGGCCTGCTCAAGTTCCGCACGATGGTGGTCGGGGCGCCCGCCCGGGGGCCGGCCGTGACGATCGGGCGCGACCCGCGGATCACCCGCGTGGGCCACGTGCTGCGGCGCTGGAAGCTCGACGAGCTGCCGCAGTTCTGGAACGTGCTGCGGGGCGACATGAGCCTCGTGGGTCCCCGGCCCGAGGTGCCCCGCTACGTCGCCGGCTACACGGCCGAGCAACGGCGGGTGCTGGAGGCGAGGCCCGGTATCACCGATCCGGCGTCCCTCGCGTACGCCGACGAGGCCTCCGTGCTGGCGACCTATCCCGACCCCGAACGGGCCTACCGGGAGATCGTCCTGCCCGACAAGCTGGCGCGGAGTCTTGCGTACCTCGAGCGGAGAACGGTGTGGTCCGATCTCGCGATCATGTGGCGAACGTTACGGCGAATCGCCGTCGCGACGGATGGGGAGGAGGCGGCGTGCCGGCCGCAGGCGTGCGTGAAGAGCGGCTGAGCGGAGGGCCGCCGTCCTCGTGCCCAGCCGGCGAGGCACGTCGCCCGGCCGTCGTCTTCCTGACCTCCGCCTTCCCGGTGCGCGCCGACGGCGGCGCGGATGCGGTGCTCGCCCGTCGCGCTCGTGCCCTGGCGGAGCTTACGCAGGTAGCCGTGGTGGTACCGACTCCGTGGGCGCCGCGGTGGCTCGGGGGGCTGGTGCGCCGGTGGCGGACCTACGCCGAAACGCCCCGGCGTCTCGAAGTCATGGGCGTGGAGGCCTTCTACCCGCGTTACGTGCAGATCCCGGCACGCTGGTTCGTGCCGTTCGCGCCTCTCGCGATGGCGGCGGGGAGCCTGCGCCGACTGCGGAGCCTCCGTCGGGCCGGTCGGCTCGATGTCATCTATGCACAAGCGGTGCTTCCCGACGGGCTCGCCGGAGCGCTCGTCGGAAAGTGCCTCGGCGTGCCCTCGGTGTGCCTGGCCCGGGGTACCGACGTGAACGTGATGGGACGGCGCACCCGCATCGGCCGGCGGCTCACCCGCGTGACGGTGCGGTGGAGCGCTGGTGTGGTAGCGGTGGCGCACGATCTCGCGCGAACGCTACAGGGTATAGTCGGCTCCCCGTCTCTTCCGCCGGTAATCGCGAACGGCATCGATCTCGAGCTGTTCCACCCGGGCGATCGTAGGATGGCGCGACGCGCGCTCGACCTGTCGCCGGATGGTCATCTCCTCCTCTTCGTGGGGAGGCTTGTCCCGGGGAAGGGGCTGACGGAGCTGTTGGACGTATTCCCTGCCGTCCTCGGCCGGCATCCGTCCGCCGCTCTCGCGCTGGTCGGCGATGGGCCCCTCGCGCCGACCCTCCGCCGACAGGCGAAGGCTCTGGGCATCGAGGGCCGTGTCGTATTCGCCGGCGAGCGACCGCATCGGGAGATCGCTAGCTGGATGCAGGCGGCGAGCGTCTTCGTTCTGCCGAGCGAGAGCGAGGGTTTCCCCAACGTCGTGCGGGAGGCGCTCGCGTCGGGCTGTCCGGTCGTCGCCACGACGGTCGGCGACTTGCCACGGGTCGTCACTCCCTCGGAAGGACGGCTGGTATCCGTCGGGGATCGCCGAGCGTTGTCCGAGGCGCTGCTCGACGTGCTTGCCAGTCGCTGGGATCCCCGGCATCTTCGGAATGCAGTCCTGAAAGCTTCCTGGGAACGAAACGCCGATGAAACGCTGGCGGTACTCCGAGATTTCGTGGGGCGGTAGTGAGAGACGAGGGCGTGCATGCCGGAGCCGATGACTCCGCCCGCGCGTCGGCGCCGGCTCAGTGTGATGCCGACGGGGGTCGCGGCTGCACTGGCGTCCGGGGCGGTCGATCGAGGTAAGGCTTCGTCGCCCGAACGCCTCGCCGTGGTCGTGCTCACGACGGCTTACCCCATTCGAAGCGACGGTGGAGTCGATGCGGTCCTTGCGAAACGGACCGCCGCTCTGGCCGCGCTGACCGACGTCTGCGTCGTGGTGCCCACTCCGTGGGCGCCGCGTTGGTTGGGACGCCTGGTAGCGCGCTGGCGGCGGTACTCGGAAACACCGCGGCGGCTCGATATCATGGGAGTGGAAACGTTCTACCCGCGCTACGTACAGCTCCCCGGGCGCTGGTTCGTGCCGTTCGCCCCTCTGGCGATCGTCCTCGGAATACTTCCCCGCCTGTGGCGGCTCCGGCGGACCGGGCGGCTCGACATTCTCTACGGCCAGGCGACGCTCCCCGATGGGCTGGCGAGCGCACTGGCGGGAAACCTACTGAGGGTGCCGGCCGCGTGCCTCGCCCGCGGTCTTGACGTGAACGACCTCGGCCGGCGCACCCCCATGGGCCGCTGGCTCACTCGCCTGACCGTGCGCTGGAGTGCGGGTGTGGCGACCGTGGCACACGACCTCATGGACGGGCTCTCCGAGATCGCGCCGGGCCGATCCCGAACGGAAGTGATCTACGACGGTATCGACCTTGAGGCGTTCCGGCCCGGCGATCCTGCGGCGGCCCGTGCCCGCCTCGGCCTGGAGGGCAACGGTCGCGTGGTACTCTTCGTGGGCCGACTGGTCGAAGGGAAGGGGCTCGATACGCTGCTGGAAGCGTTCGCTCGGCTGCGGGCGATCGAGGGCGGAGCCCGACTCGTACTCGTGGGCGATGGCGCTCTCGCCCCAGTCCTCCGTCGACGCGTGCGGAATCTCGGCCTCGGAGACGCGGTCCGCTTCGCGGGAGAACGGCCGTACGCCGAGATCCCCACCTGGATGCAGGCGGCCGACGTGCTCGTGCTACCGAGCGAGAGCGAAGGGTTCCCGAACGTAATCCGCGAGGCTTTGGCGTGCGGGTTACCTGTCGTGGCGACGCCCGTGGGCGAGATTCCGCGGATCCTCACCGAGGCCGTCGGCCGGCTCGTACCGGTCGGGGATGCGGCAGCCCTGGCGACGGCCTTGCGGGACGTGCTCCGCAAGCCGATCGATCGTAGCCGTGTCCGTTCCCTTGTCCGCGACGCGACGTGGGAACGCAACGCCCGGTCTACTCTCGCTTTCTTGCGAGCGGCCGCCGGCTGCGGAGAGCGGCCCGCGTGAGCGACGAGTGGCTGGTCTGGCTGGGCGACGACTGGGGTTACCAGATGTCGAGCCCGCAGCAACTGGCGAAGGCGCTCGCCGGTCGGTACCGAACGCTCTGGATCAATTCGGTCGGCATGAGGCGCCCGCGCCTGACACGTCGCGACCTGGCACGGGCCTTCACCAAGCTCGTTCGCGCTCCCACGCTGTCGCGGGAAACCTCTCCGGAGGTGGTGGTGGCTAGTGTGCCGCTCGTGCCGTATCACCATCGCGTCTCCGCGCGGGCCCTGAACCGGCGCATCGCCCGAGCTACCGTGGCCAGATGGCGGCGGAATCTCGGCGTGTGGCGCCCCGTCGTGATCTGCGCTCTGCCGACAGGCCTGTCGATCGTCGACGCGCTGGAGCCCCGGCGACTGATCTACTACTGCATGGACGACTTCGCGACCCTGCCGGGGGTGGATTGGCCGATGATCGAGGCACTCGAACGCGACCTGCTGGCGGCCGCGGATCGGGTTGTAGCCGCGTCGCCCTGGATCGCCGGCCTGCCGCGGTTTCGGGCTCGCGGGGCGGCCGTGCTGCCGCACGGAGTCGATTACGATCACTTCGCGAGAGCGCAACAGCCCCCCTCAGCAGAAATCGCTCGGCTGGTGTCCTCCTTGCCGCGGCCGCTGCTCGGGTTCTCCGGCTTCATCGACGGCCGCATCGACGTCGAGCTTCTCCGGGCGGTTGCAAGCCGTGAGGACTGGGGCCTGCTGATCGTCGGGGAAGCGGCCGTCGACCTCGGAGACCTCGGGCGCCGGCGCAACGTCGCAATGGTGGGATACCGGCCGTACACGGTCCTGCCCGACTATCTTGCCGCGTGCGACGTCCTGATCGCCCCGTACGTGCGGTCGCAGGCGACGGCGGCGCTGCAGCCGCTCAAGATTCCCGAGTATCTCGCTACCGGGAAGCCCGTGGTCGCCACGGCGCTGCCGGCGCTGGAGGACGCGGCGGATATCGTCCTCCTCGCCCAGGACGAGCCGGGCTTCCTGGCGGCGATCGAGCGAGCCGCCGCATTGCCTGTCGCCGGGAGAGCCGAACGCCTGGCGCGCGCGCGAGCGCAGAGCTGGCAGCGGCGTGCCGAGGAGTTCGCCGATCTCGTCGGACTTCACCTGGCGCAGAGCGCGTGAGCGGTCGGAGATATGAGCGACGATCGTCGGGTACGACGAGCCGGCTTGGTCGGGTGCGGCTATATCGCCCCCTATCACCTGGAAGCGATTCGGGCACTCGAGGGTGTCGAGGCCCTCGGGGTTGTCGACACCGACGAGGAGAGGGCGTGCCGCTTTGCTGCGCAGTACCCCGGAGTACGTGTGTACCCTACCCTCGAGGAGATGGTGACTGCCGGAGCGGACGTCGTGCACGTCCTGACTCCGCCGCGGAGCCACGTACCTGTGGCACTCGCAGCCGTCGAGCTCGGCTGTGACGTGCTCGTCGAGAAACCTCTCGGAACGAGCGTCGAAGACTGCGAGCGTCTTGCGGCGGCGGCGGAGCGGTCCGGCCGTCGGGTCGCGGTGAATCACTCCTTGCTTGCCGACCCACAGGTGTTGCGGGTCCTCGGGTGGGTCCGAGAAGGGCGCCTCGGAGACGTCGTCGGTGCGGAGTACTTTTGTAGCTCCGTTTATCCGGAATGGAGCGGCGGTCCTGTACCGCCGCAGTACGGAGACGGTGGGTATCCGTTCCGAGATCTTGGGGTCCACGGTCTCTACCTGTTGCGGGAGATCCTTGGCGAGATCCAGGACGTGCACGTCACTTACCGGCAGCATGGCTCCGACCCGAATCTGTGGTTCGACGAGTGGCGTGCCGTGGTCGAATGCGCTCGGGGCTCTGGCCACCTGTACCTGAGCTGGAACGTGACACCCCTACAGACTGTCCTGACCGTGCATGGCACGCGGGGCTCGGCCCGGGCGGATATCGGGCTCACGTTCTCGACTGCCCGGATTGCACGGCCTCTTCCGAAAGCGATCGAGCGGGTGTGGAACGCGCTCGAGGACAGCGCCCCCGTGCTCTGGCAGGTACCGGCGAACGCGGGCCGGTTCGTCGCCGGCCGGCTGCGCCCGTACCAGGGCCTTCGAAACTTCGTGCGGCAGTTTTACGAAAGCCTGGCGACACGCCGGCCCTTGCCCGCATCCGTCGATGCGGGGACGAAAGTGGTGCACTGGTTGGAGCGGGCAGCGCGGCCGGCCGATGCCGCGAAGGCCGCACGTCTTGCGTCGTGCCGGGGAGGAGGCAGCGCGCGGATCGCAGTGACGGGTGCGTCGGGGTTTCTCGGGCGGCGCCTGACGGAGCGGCTCCTCCAACGCGGGGAAGCCGTCCGGATTCTCGTCCGGCGCCCGCAGAAATGTCCTGTCGGCTCGGACCCGCGAGTGGAGGTCGTCGTAGGGGATCTCGGTGACTCGGCGGCAGTCGAGGCTGCGGTGCGGGGCGCCGAGGTCGTTTACCATGTGGGAGCGGCCATGCACGGCGGTTGGGCCGAGCATGGCCGCGGGACAATCGGGGGCACGACGAACGTCGTCGAGAGTTGCCTCGCTCATGGGGTGCATCGGCTGGTGTACGTGAGCTCGCTCTCGGTTCTGCACTGGTCGGCTCTGGACGGTGCCACGGGCGTCACCGAATCGGCACCGCTCGAGCCGCGACCGGAGGCCCGCGGCTTCTACACCCGGGCGAAGCTCGCCGCGGAACGTCTCGTCGTGGAGGCGGTCGAAAAACGCCGGCTACCCGCGGTGATTCTGCGTCCTGGTCAGATCGTCGGTCCGGGTGTACCCCTCGCCACCCTGTGTAACGGTATCTCGGTAGGGCAGTGGCTGGTGATTCTGGGCCGAGGCGACGTCGTTCTCCCTCTCGTCCACGTCGATGATGTCGTCACGGCCCTTCTGCTCGCCGCGGGTGCCTCGCGCATCGAACCTGGAACCGTTTATCACATCGTCGACGGGGAGGAGCTCACCCAGCGGGCGATCGTCGAGCGACTCGGCGGGGGGGACGGCCCACGCGTCGTCTACCTCCCGCGCGCGGCGGTGGGGGCCCTTGCAGCCGGCTTCGAAGGGCTAGGAAGGATTCTCGGGCGAGAGGTGCCCCTCACGCGTTACAGAGTCCGCTCGAGCCGGGCATCGGTTCGCTTCGATTGCTCGAAGGCTCGGACGGAGTTGGGATGGAAGCCCACGGTGGGCGTGCGGGGACTAAGGCAGGCGTCGGACAACGACTGTGGGAAATAACATCGCAAGAATAACTCACCGCTGGACGGCGCCGGGGTCGGGGCGGGCGTCGGGGTAGTAGCGGCCGGCGAAGCCGGGGTAGGGGGTGGCGAGGCCGGTGCGGGCGGCGGTGACGTCCCAGCCGACGGCCCGGGCGCCGGCCTGCGGTTCGGCGCTGCCGAGGGATCCGGCGGGGACCTGGGTGGGGGGCCAGAGGCGGACGCCGGGGC
>JAVKJV010000093.1:0-8280 GCA_031458775.1 Candidatus Fervidifonticultor quartus
AGCGCGGCAGTATCTGGGACATCGCGCGGTGCATCTGCCCGACCGGATCCCAGGTCGCGAAGCGGATGATCGGCAACGTGCACCCCGCGTCGATGAACCGCGCGATGCGCTCGACCACCTGCGATGGCGTTCCGGTCACCAGCCGCCAGCGCAGGTAGTCCTCGGGGAAGACGCCGCCGTGATACGCTTCATAGAAGCGCCGCGCTTCGTCGAACGCGGCCTGGGCGCTGTCCTGCACGTTCACGTAGAAGTGAATCATGGACGCCTGCGGCAGCGGAACGCGCCCGGCGTCCCGCGCCGCGTCGAGCACGCGCCGCCAGCGCGCCCCGAACTCTTCGGGCGTGCTCATCTCCACCATCCAGCCGTCGCCCAGGCGACCGACGCGTCGCAGCGCGCGGTCGATCATCGCCTCATCCGCGTACGGCGGCTGCGGATTGCTGGCGATGGCAATCGGGCACGGCCGCTGGACCGGCGTAACATGGAGTTGCACATCGGCGAACTGATAATACCGTCCTCGATGGGTGATCGCTTCGCCGGTCCACAGCGCCCGCAGAATCTCGATCCCCTCGACCATCCGGCCGACACGCTCTCCGGTCGCCATCCCCATGGCCCGGAACTCGGTCTCCCACCGCGCCCCGCTGGGCGATCGGTGGCCCGTGCGCGTGTCGGGCCCGCCGCCGATGCACGCGACCATCAACGTCCGGCCGTCGCTCAACCGGTCGAGCGCAGCCCACTGATTCGCGAGCACGATGGGATGCCGGAAGATGAAGCTCGCCATGCACGCCGTGCCCAGCGTCACGCGCCGCGTACGCGCGGCCGCCATGGACAGAAACACAATCGCGTCGAGACGTGGCTTGGCGATCAGGCTGTCGCCGGTGAAGACGGCGTCGAACAGCGACGAGCGATCGGCGATTTCGGCCATCGCCAGCAGGTCTTTCGGATCACCGGCGCCGATGACGAGCCCGCGATTGGGCAGGGACAGGCCCCAGCGCACCACGCCCATCAGTGCGACTCGGCCGTGCCCGCGGCGGCCAGCAGCGGGTGCGCGACCCCGAGCCGGCGCGCCAGGCTGGTAATCTCCTGCCACATCTCGGCCGCGACCATCACGCCGTGCGCCGCGCTCGCCCGGCCGCGGCGGTCGCTGCCCTCGCCGGGCAGCAGGATCTCCGCGACGCCAGGCCGAGTGGGTCCTCCCTTGATCTGACCGATCAGCCCGTCCAGGCTCGCGTGGTACGTGTCCAGGGGGAGGAACGCCTCGACCCGGATCGCGCCGACGAAGTTGCCCGAGGTGTCCGGCGGCCACAGCCCCTGCAGCACGCCGCAGAGGATCTCGACGGCCACCGCGAGCGCGTAGCCCTTGTGCCCGCCGAGGGGCGCCAGCGTCCCGTGCGGCGGCAGGGCCTGCATGGGATCGCGCGTGGGCCGACCGGTCTTGTCGAACGCCCAGCCGTCGGGCAGCCATTGGCCGGTCTTCTGCGCGAGCAGGACGTTGCCGCGCGCCCCCTGCGTGGTGGAAATGTCCACGACAACCGGCGGCCCGTCGCGCCGCGGGAAGCCGATGGCCAGTGGATTTGTGCCGAACAGCGGCGCTATCCCGCCCCACGGCGCCACCCACGCCGATGCGGGGTTGCCGCCGCAGGCAATCAGCCCGATCATGCCCTGCGCGGCCGCGCGTTCGACGTAGTAGCCGAGCCGGCCGATGTGATTCGTGTTACGGACGACCGCCAGACACACGCCGGTCTGCGCCGCACGGGCGACGCACCGGTCCATTGCGCCCACGGCCGCCACGTGCCCCCAGCCATTGCGCGCGTCGAGGACGAGCACCGAGCCCTGATCGCGCTCGACGGTGAGCGTGGCGCCGGACGTGATCCGGCCCCTGGTCGCCCAATCCACATAGGCCGGCACGCGGACCAGGCCCTGTGATCGGCTCTCCCGCGCCTCGGCGTCCACGACATGCGCGGCGACCAGACCGGCCTCCTCGGGGGTGAGCCCCGCAGCCAGGAAGATCTCCTTCAGCAACTCGGTGAGCGGCGCGACCGCCAGCGGGCCGACGTCAGGCATCGCCGTCGGCCTCTGTCACCACCAGCGGACCTGGCACTCGTTCAGCCGCTCCACACCCGTGGACGTCACCCACCACATGTCCTCCCAGCAGGCCGTGCCGAACTCCTTGCGCACCAGCATCGGCTCGAAGCAGAAGACCATGTTCTCTTGCAGTACCGCCGGATTGCCCGGCGCAAACGCGGGCAGGTCCTGCACCGCGCACCCGATGCCGTGCCCGCGGAAGTACAGGTACTGGCCGTAGCCGGCGGCGTCGGCGATCGCGATGCCGATCTTCGCGAGGTCGCCGATCACCGCGCCCGGCCGGGCCGCGGCCATGACCTCTTCCACGATGCGAATCTGCGTCTCCATGAACCGCAATTGCTCGCCGTTGGGCTCCCCGCAGGTGCGCTGCCGTGAGCAGTCGCTGTAGTAGCCCATGTACCGGCCGCCGACGTCGATGTAGACGACGTCGCCCCGGCGGATCTGGTAGCGCGTCGGCGCCATGTGTTTGAATCCCGAGCGCGGCCCGGCTGTGAGGGCGATCGCGAACGCCGGGTGCTCGGCGCCGGCCTTGAACATCGCGTAGTTCGCCTCGGCCGCGAGGTCCACCTCGGACACGCCGGGTTTGACGCCCTCCATCGCGGCCTGCATCGCCACGTCGGCCAGGTGCGCGGCGCGGCGCAGGGCCTCGACCTCGCGGCGGCTCTTGATCGCCCGCATCGCGCGCAGCAACCCGCGCGCGGCCTTCACCCGGGCCGCGGGGAAGGTCGAGGACAGGAATGCGATGAGTTCCTCCACGTTGAACTCGCCCTCGACGCCGATCGTGCCCGTGGCGCAGCCTCGCTCGGTGATGAAGTCCTCGACGTGATCGTAGATCGTGGCCGGCGCCGCGCTGCCGGTCACCGTGCGGGGCGCAGCGGCGCAGCGCACGTCTTCGATCCAGCAGTCCTGGATCCCGGAGTGCATGGGTTCGCCGTGCATCACGGCGTTGGTCGTGAACCCCGGCGGCCCGGACACCGGGATCACGATGATGGTGTCGCCACCATAGAAGTCCTCGAAGTTGCTGAGGTAGCGCACGTTACCGGTATCGGCCCGGTTGCCCAGCACCACCAGACAGTCGAGGCCGTCCTGGCGCATGCGCGCGCGGATGCGGTCGAGGCGCTCGTGGTACTCCTCGACGGGGAACGGCAGGTTCATCCAGGGGAGGCGGTCGGCATACGTGTACGGCACGCGGCCCCAGTCGTAGGGCATCGGAGGCTTGTTCTTCGCGCTCATGACCTTCAGGGTTCGACGCGGCCCTCGCGAATCCTCATGTGAGGAGGGATGAGCCATGACCGTCAAGGATCTCGTACTCGATCACCTCACCTACACGTTCGAAAGGGACGCCTGGCAACCGTCGCTTTCGCACGCGGTCGAGGGACTGACCGCAGCCCAGGCCGCGTGGAAGCCCTCGCCCGAGCGCCACTCGATCTGGCAGATCGTCCGCCACGTGATCCTGTGGAAGCAGGGCGTGCTCGACGCGTGGAGCGGCAAGGTGCCGGACTACAAGGAGTTCGAGCGGATGGACTGGCAGGAGGTGACCGGTGACGACGCCGCATGGCAGGCCGACGTCCGTAAGCTTCGGAACGTCTCGTTGCGGCTGAAGCGGCGGGTGCAGGCGGCGACGAGCGCGGCGATGGGCAAGAAGATCCCGACGTATACGACCGTACCGGACCAGGTGCTGGCCACGCGTCTGACCCGCATGGCGACGCACGACAGCTACCACGCCGGGCAGATTCGGTACGTGCGGGCCCTGCAGGGCGTCTGAGCCGGGGGGCGCGGCGGGGACGGCCTACGCCCGGCCCCGCGCGGCGACGAGCGCGCGGAGACGATCCGGCCGGTCGGTCTTCACGGCGTCCGCGCCGCTGTCCATGACGCGCGCCGTCGCGTCGTCACCATCGCCGGCGTAGATGTAGACCGCCAGACCGTGGCGGTGTGCCGTCTCGACGTTGGCACGTGTGGCCGCGTAGGCCTGCGGCGAGATGACGTCGAACCGGGCCTGGGCGGCGAACGCGCAGTCCTGGGCGATGTCGCGGCTGAACACCGACCACTGCGTCGGCACGTCCGGGCACGTTTCGATGACCGAGGCCAGCGCGCGCGGCCCGAAGCTCGCGATCACGACGCGGGCCAGGGCCCCGGCCTCCCGCACCACCTCGAGGGTCCGGCGCGCGAGGCGCACCGAAGCCGCCGCATCCTCCCGGACGCCGCCGGTGCGCCACCCCGACGTCACCCCGCCCTTGATCTCGATGTCGATCAGGACCCGGCCGGCAAAACGGTCGAGCACGTCGCGCAGCGTGGGCACCCCGGTGCCGCGCCACGCCGCGCCGAACCAAGCGCCGGCGTCGAGCGACGCGATCTCGCGCAGCGTGAGCGCGCGGACCTCGCCGCGGCCGTCCGTGGTGCGGTCGACGCGGTGATCGTGCATGACGACCACCTCGTCGTCGCGTGTGAGGTGCACGTCGAGCTCGATCACGTCCGCGCCCTGGTCGCACGCCAGCTCGAAGGCGGGCAGCGTGTTCTCGGGCGCGTAGGCGCTGGCGCCTCTATGCGCCACAACCAGGAACCGCCGGGTCGTGATCGCGTCTCTGAACGAGCGCGTCACACGATGGCCGTCCCGGTATCCGGATCGAAGAGGTACAGCCGCCGGTCCGGGGCGGCCATGGCCACGGGCTCGTCGGGACGGCCGGCGAACCCGTGCGGCGCGAGCACCGTGACGATCTGCTGGCCGACGGTGACCGCGACCACGAGTTCGCGACCGAGCGGCTCAACGTCGAGGATGCGCCCCTCCATCTGGCCCGCGCCGCCGGCGGGCAGCAGTTGGACATCCTCCGGCCGGAGGCCGACCACGACGTCGCCCGTGCGCGACGCGAGGCGCGCGGCCACATCGGCCGGCACCGGGATCCGAAGCCCGTCGCCCTCCAACACGACGCGGCCGTCGACCCGCGCGAGGCGCGCGGTCAGCAGGCTCATCGGCGGCGTGCCGATGAACCCGGCGACGAACGTGTTGGCCGGCCGGTAGTACAGGTCGTCGGGCGTACCGAGTTGCTGCAGCCGGCCGTCGCGCAGCAGGGCGATCCGGTCGGCCATGGTCATCGCCTCGACCTGGTCGTGCGTCACGAGGATCGTCGTGATGCCGAGCTGCCGCTGCAACCGCTTGATCTCCGCCCGCATGAGCACCCGAAGCTTGGCGTCGAGGTTGGAGAGCGGTTCGTCGAGCAGCAGCATCATGGGCCGCTTCACAAGCGCGCGGGCGAGCGCGACCCGTTGCTGTTGTCCGCCCGAGAGCTGACCGGGCCGTCGGTCGAGCAGCATGTCGATCTGCACCAGGGCCGCGGCCTCGCGCACGCGCCGCGTGATCTCGTCCGAGGGCCTGCGCTGCAGCCGCAGCGGGAACGCGATGTTGTCGAACACCGACATGTGCGGGTAGAGGGCGTAGCTCTGAAACACCATGCCGATGTGGCGGTCCTGCGGCGGCAGGTCATTGACCACGACGTCATTGAAGCGGATCTGCCCGCGCGTCGGCTTGTAGATCCCGGCGAGCATCAGCAGGGCGGTCGTCTTCCCGCAGCCGCTGGGACCGAGCAGCGCCACGAACTCCCCGTCGGCCAGCGCCAGGTCGAGCCCGTCGACCGCGGTGACGGCGCCGAACTGCTTGGTCAGCCCCTCAAGCACGATCCTGGCCATGGCCCCTCACGCCTTCGTCCCGCCCAGGGTGAGCTGCATCAGGTGCTTCTGCGTGAACAGAAAGAACAGCAGGCTCGGAATCATGTAGAATACGCCGACGGCCGCCATCAACCCGTAGTCGACGAACCGGTACTCGCCGATGATCGCGTTCAGGTACAGGGCCATCGTCCAGCTGCTGCGCCGCAGGATGAAGGTCAGCACAAAGATGTAGTCGGTCCAGCCCCACAGGAACGAGAACATCGCGATGGCGCCGATGCCGTTGCGGACCTGCGGCAGGAGCACGGTGTACCAGGCGCGCAGACGGCTCGCCCCGTCGATGAGCGCCGACATCTCGATGTCCCACGGGATGCCGTCGAAGAAGCCTTTCATGACGAACAGCGCGAAGGGCAGGTGCAGTGTCGCGATGACGAGCACCACGCCGGCCACGCTGTTGAGCAGGTTGAGCGTGCGCAGCAGGATGAACAGCGCGACGAGCAGCGTGATGCCCGGGAACGCCTGCAGCATCAGGGCGCCCTTCAGGAACGCCGCCCGCCGCCGGAAGTCGTGCCGGGAGACGAAGTAGCCGGCCAGGGTCGCGACCACCACGACGATCACCGTGGTGCCCGCGGCCAACACGAGCGAGTTCCACACGACCTGCCAGATGTTCGGCAACCGCCCGGTCGTGCCGGAGACAAAGCCCAGGTTGGCCACCCAGAGGAACCGCCAGTTGTCCAGCGTGAACCCGCTCGGCAGCAGACCGTAGCTCACACGCCGGCTAAACGACGCGGCGATGAGCCAGAGGTACGGCACGATGATGGGCAACGAGAGCAGCGCCAGCGCCGTGTACACGGCCGTCCGGCCGGCGGTTTCGCGCCGCCTGGCCCGCCGCGCGAGCGCCGCTACGTCCTCGGCAGTCAGCCACGACCGCCGGTCGGGAACGGCCGGTCCGGTGGTCACGACACGGGCCATCGGGTCCGCACCTCAATCGCTCTCGATCTTCGGCTGCGTGATCATGCGCTCGAAGTTCAGAAACCGCCAGTAGAACTGCGCGGCGATCGCGCCCACGAGCACCAGGACGAATGCCAGCGCCGCGCCGTACCCGTAGTCGCCGTTCTCGATGGCGCGCTTGAAGACGTAGAGCGCGTACACGGTCGAGTCGTAGAATGGGCCGCCGCCGGTGACCAGCAGGATGTACTCGTACGATGTGAGCAGCGCGAGCGTCTGGTAGACGATCACGAACGTCACCGGCCAGCGGATCAGCGGCAGAATGACGTATCGAATGATGTGGAACGTGGACGCGCCGTCCACGCGGGCCGCCCGGATGTAGTCTTCGGGCACGGACTTGATCGCCGAGGTGAAGATCACCATGCCGAGCGAGGCACCGATCAACCCGTTGACGATCACGATGACCAACCAGGGCGACCACGAGATCAGGTCCAGCGGTGCCAGGCCCAACCAACCCCGCAGGGTATTGAGGAACCCGTACTTGGTCGGATCCACGAACCACAGCCAGAGCAGCGCATAGACCACCTGTGGGGTCAGCCGCGGCAGCAGCCAGATCGCCCGGAACACCGTACCGACCCGGTCGGGGATCTGCGTCGTCATCAGCGCCAGCACCAGGCCCATGCCGACGTTGAAGCACATGAGCGTGAAGAACACATAGACAACCGTGTTGAGCAACACCCGCGGCAGGAGCGGATCGGCCGCGAAGCCTCGGAAGTTGGCAAGACCGACAACGCCGCCCTGGAACGACGCGTCGAGGTCGGTCAGACCGAGCAGCCCGGTGAGTACCGCGGGGATGACGAAGAAGACGACGGTGAGCAGGACGAACGGCCCCAGGAACAGCGCCACGAGCGCCGTGCGTCGGCGGGCCGGCCGCGGCGGCGCCGGGCGGGTCACACTGAGGGCCGGGACCTGCGTCGTCACGCGGGCAGTGGGCGCGGGCCGGCCGCTGGCGGCCGGTCCGCGCGGGTCCCTACTCTACCACGAGGAGCTGATCGCGGATCTGGGAGCGCATCTGGTTCTCGACGAACTGCAGCGCCGCGTCGGGTGTGAGCCGGTTTGTCTCAACCGCCTGGATAGCCTCATAGATGATCTGGTCGTAGCGGCCGAAGTCTTCGTGGTTGGGGATGAAGGTCGCGTACTGCAGCAGCGGCGTCGCCCGGTTGAGCCACACGTGGTTCTTGTACTCCGCCATCTGCGTGACGGCCTTGCGGATCGCGATGTGGTAGCTGTTTACCGAGTGGATCGCGTTCAGCTCCGCCGACGAGGCCTCGGTGACGATCTGAAACGCGATGTCCTTCTCCCGGCTCCTCGCGCTGACCACGTAGATGATCGGATGCGAGAGGGTCACCGGCTTGCCACCCTTGCGGCCGGCGGGGATCAGCGTCCAGTCGATTTTGCTGAAGAACTCTGTCGGGTCCCTGGTCACGCCGTAGTCGCGGATGAACTCGCCGCTCTGCCAGATGCCCCCCATGATGAACTGCACCTTGCCCTCGGCGCTGAACGGGCCGAGGATGGACCGCCACGGGATGTTCG
>JAVKJV010000094.1:0-7743 GCA_031458775.1 Candidatus Fervidifonticultor quartus
AGGACGGTCGTCCTGCGGCGCAGGACGCGACGTCCGAACAGGGCCCTCGTGCACCTCGCGGTGCGTGCGCGGGACGCAGCAGGAAGCCCCGGCGTCGGGGCCGAACGCGACTGATGGTGCGCACGCGAAAGGTGAGCAGCATATGGAAGAGCAGGAGCTCTGCTGTCCGTACTGCGAGACGGTGATGGAGCAGCGCTTCCATCTCCACATGCCCGAGCACGTCTGGTTCGAGTGCCCGATCTGCGGCCACCGCGCCGTGCCTCGGGGCCGCGACTACGTCACGCCCGAGGACGAAGCGGACTCGTCGCTGCACTACTAGCCGCGGCTCAGACCGTCACCGTCGTCGCCAAGCTGCCGACGCACGAAGTCGGCCAAGTCGCTGGTGAGCCGTTCGATCACCGCGTTGCCGATCTCGACGCTCGCCCGCCGGGGATCGCCGAAGATGCCGTTGGGCGTAATCGCCCGCATCCCGCGCGTGAAGATCTCGTTCGCATCGCTCCGCCCAAGGTAGCCGACCTCGATCCGGTCGGTCGCCACCAGGTGCGGGTGCCGCGCCATCATGATCGACGTCTCCGTCACGTCGGCGTGAATCGCGTCCACGTCTTGCGGCGCGCCCATCTCGGCCGCGGTGCCGACCATCACCCGCATCATGTCCTGCAGCGCCGCGAGCCCGGCGAAGGTCACGATCCGCACGCCCTTGCCGCGGAACTCTTCCTGCAGGCGCGTGCCGGCGATCTGGAGGGATGCAAAGTTCCCGCCATGCGACGAGAACAGGACGAAGGTGTCGAAGCCGTGCGGCGCCAGCGATCGCACGTAGGCGACTACCGTCTCGATGAAGACCTCCTGCGGGATCGACAGGCTACCCGGAAACGCCAGGTGGTGATCGGAGCACGCGGGCCGGATCGGCGGCGCCAACAGGGCGTTGCCGAGCCGGCGCGCCAGTTGCTCACCGACCACCTGGCCGATGGCCGTGTCGGTCACCATGGGGAGGTGCGGTCCGTGCTGCTCGATCGAGGCCGCGACGATCACGACCGTCCGCACGCCCCGGCTGAGCAACTCCTGAACCTCCGGCCAGGTCAGTTCTTCGAGCAACACGGTATCCCTCACACGCCACCTCCCTGACCGATGCCGGTAGCGAATCCCGGCGATACCAGCGGCCGCAGACAGCTACGCGGTCGCACGTGCGAGCCCGTCGAGCGCGCCGGCCGCGTGGACCACGCGCCCGCCGACGATTGTGGCGAGGACCTTCACGCTCAGCAGGTCCTCAGGCGGACCCGCGTACGGGTTCCGGTCGAGCACGATGAAGTCGGCCACCTTTCCCGACTCGAGCCTGCCCTGCCATGCGTCGGTGCCCGCGGCGTAGGCCGGGCCCACCGTGTAGGCGGCGATCGCTCGCTGGAGTGTGATGGCCTCCTGCGGGTACCAGGCGGGACGCTCGGGTTCGCCCTCTCGCTTGCGCGCGACGGCGGCGTACAGTCCCCGCCACGGATCCGGGGTCTCCACGGGCGCGTCCGACCCGAACGCCAGGGTCGTGCCGGTCGTAGCGAGCGAGCGGAAGGCATAGGCGAAGCGCGCGCGGGCACCCCAATGCCGGTCGGCGATGTCGCGGTCGGCCGTGGCGTGAATGGGCTGCACGGACGCGGTCACGCCGAGCCGTGCCAGGCGCGGGAGATCGTCGGGATGCAGCACCTGCACGTGCTCGATGCGGTGCCGGGCGCCGATCTGCCGCGACGCGGCAAGGTGCCGCTCGAAGACATCGAGGACGTCGCGGTTGGCCCGGTCGCCGATCGCGTGGATCGCGGTCCACAGACCGGCGTCGACCGCGCGCTGCACCAGATGGTCGAGTTGCTGCGGCGTGCGCACCTGAATGCCGCGGTTGTCCGGCTGCCCCTCAAAGGGCTCAAGCATGCTCGCAGTCTGCGAGCCGAGCGTACCGTCGGCGAAGATCTTCAGGGGGCCGAGGCGGAGCATGGTGTCGCCGAGTCCGGTCCGCATGCCGGCGGCGGCCGCCGCGTCGAGGTGGGCGTCCGGGATACACGCCACAACGCGGACGGTGAGCGCGTCACGGGCCCGCAGGCGCTGGAAGGTCGTGAAGTTCTCCGGTGTGGTCTCGGTCGTCCCCGTGAAGTTGTGGATGCCCGTGATGCCGAGGCGATTCAACGTCGAGGCCGCAGTGCGCGCCGCCTGCTCGCGCAGTTCGGGCGACGGCGCCGGCACAACCCGGCGCACGAGGGCCGTCGCTTCTTCCTTCAGCAGGCCGTCGGGGTCACCGGAAGTGTCGCGGCCGATGAAGCCGCCCGGCGGGTCCGGTGTGTCGCGCGTGATCCCGGCCGCGCGCAGGGCCGCGGAGTTGACCCAGAGCAGGTGCCCGTCCTTGCTGGAGAACGCCGCGGGCCGGTCGCCGGTCGCGGGGTCGAGATCGTGCCGGGTCGGAAAGCGGCCCTCGGCCCAGACGTTCTTGTCCCAGCCCTGCCCGGAGAGCCAGACACCGGCCGGCCGGGCCGCCGCTTCCGTCACGATGACCCGGGCCGCGTCCGCGATCGACCGCGTCTCGCGCAGTTCGATCTGCAGCAGGCTGAGGCCGTAGCCGACGCAATGGATGTGTGCGTCGATGAGCCCCGGTAAGACAGTCAGGCCGAGCAGATCGATGCGGATCGCACGAGGGAATGCCTCGAGCAGATCGTCGGCCCGGCCAACCGCCAGCAGACGATCCCCGGCCACGGCCATCGCATCGCCGACTGGTGCCGGCGCTCCATCTGCATGAACGTGCGCGTTGTGGAAGATGGTGAGAGACATGCCGACCGCCGACTTCACGTCGCGACAAGGCCACTCCTGCAAGGTGCTCACACTGGACCACCGCGGCTCTCCGCGTCTGACGGGCTGAACACCCGAGAGTTCGCGATCCTACCGTAGTCAGGCGCGGGGCAGCGAGCGCATCAACGTCGCCATCTGCATCGCGGCGTGCGCGGCCTCCTCGCCCCGGTTGACCGTGCCGCCCGCCCGGTCGGCCGCGTGCGCCGGGTCGAACACCGCCAGCACTTCATTGATGACCGGCACGCCGCTCTGCAGCGCGACCTGCGCCATACCGGCCGCGGCGTTGTGCGCGACCAGGTCGAAGTGCAGGGTCTCGCCCTTGATGACGCATCCCAGGCAGATGATCGCGTCATACGCGCGCGTCTCCGCGAGCCGCCGCGCGGCGAGCGGGATCTCGAGCGCGCCGGGCACCCACGCGACGTCAACGCGCGCGGCCCCGGCCCGCGCCAGCACGGCCTGCGCGCCGTCGAGCAGCCGCTGCGTGATACCCTCGTTGTAACGGCTGACCACGACCGCAAACGAAAGCCCTGAGGCGTCGTCGCGCCCGCGAAACACGGCACTCATGTCCGCACCATCGCCCGTCAACTCCTCACTCGATGTGCAGCAGGTGACCGAGCCGGTGGCGCTTCGTCTTCAGGTAGCGGTAGTTCTCGCTGTTCGGCGCGATCTCGATCGGCACGCGCTCGACGACCTCGAGCCCATAGCCTTCGAGCCCGGCCCGCTTCTGCGGGTTGTTCGTCAACAACCGGATCTTGCGCAGACCGAGGTCGCTGAGGATCTGCGCGCCGATGCCGTAGTCGCGCGGATCGGGCGGAAACCCGAGCAGCTCGTTGGCCTCGACCGTGTCGCGGCCCTGATCCTGCAGGGCGTACGCCTTGATCTTGTTGGTGAGCCCGATCCCCCGGCCCTCTTGCCGTACGTACACGATCACGCCGCGGCCCTCGCGTGCGATCGCCCTCATGGCGGCGCGCAGTTGCTCGCCGCAGTCGCACCGCAGCGAACCGAAAACCTCGCCGGTCAGGCACTCGGAGTGCATGCGCACGAGCACGGGCTCGCCGTCATCCACCGCGCCCATCACCAGCGCCAGGTGATCGGATCCGTCGAGCAGGTTCTCGTACACGACGGCCGTGAACTCGCCGAACGTCGTGGGCAGCCGTGTCTGACCTTCGCGCTGCACAAAGCGATCGGTCCGCAAGCGGTGCCGGATGAGGTCGCGGACCGTGAGGATCTTGAGCCCATGCCGTTCGGCAAACCGCCGCAGCTCCGGCAACCGGGCCATCGTCCCATCGTCGTGCACGATCTCGCAGGCGACGCCCGCGGGCTGGAGCCCGGCGAGCCGCGCCAGGTCAACGACCGCCTCGGTGTGCCCGGCCCGACGCAGCACGCCGCCCGGCGCCGCGCGCAGCGGAAAGACATGTCCCGGCCGCACCAGGTCGTCGGGCTGTGTCGAAGGATCGGCCAGCAGCCGCACGGTCAGAGCGCGGTCGTGCGCGGAGACGCCGGTGCCGCCGCGGCGCGCGTCCACCGACACGGTGAAGGCTGTCCCGTGCTTCGACGTGTTCTCGGTCACCATGGGCGGCAGCCGCAGTTGCTCGCACCGCTCGGCCGACAGCGGGACGAACACCAGACCGCGCGCCTGGGTGATCATGAAGTTGATGGCCTCGGGCGTCGCGAATTCGGCCGCAAGCACCAGATCGCCCTCGTTCTCTCGGTCTTCGTCGTCCACCACGATGAGGATGCGCCCGGCGCGCATCTCGGCGATCGCCTCATCAACGGTCGCAAAGACGCCTGGGGCGACGTCGGTCCGGTCAGTCACCGCCGTACTCCTTCCAGCAGACGCTCGACGTACTTCGCCAGGATGTCCACCTCGAGGTTGACCCCTGCGCCCACGGCCTTCCGGCCGAGGGTGGTGACCGCGAGGGTGTGCGGAATCAGGGCGACCGCGAACCGGCCGCCGCGCGAAACACCGGCAACGGTCAGGCTGACGCCGTCCACCGCGATCGAGCCTTTCTCGGCGATGTAGCGGGCCAGCGCATCCGGCGCGTCAATCTCCATCCAGATGCCGTCGCCCTCGGGCTTGACCGACGCGATGGTCCCCACACCGTCCACATGGCCCTGTACGATGTGCCCGCCCAGCCGTTGATCGAGCCGCAGCGGCCGCTCGAGGTTGACCGGGTCTCCGGGCCCGAGCGTACCGAGCGTGGTCCGGCGCAGGGTCTCGGCGGCGAGATCGGCAGCGAACTCGCCGGCCTTGACTTCGACCATCGTCAGGCACACGCCGCTCACGGCGATGCTCTCGCCGATCGTGGCGCCGTTGATCAGCGCGCCGGCGCGGATCCTGATTCGCGCGCCGTCGGGACGCGTCTCAATGGCGGCCACGTGCCCCATCTCTTCAATGATGCCGGTGAACATCACGCCTCCAGATATCCCGTCATCGCCAGGTCATCATCCAGGCGTTCGACCTGCACCTGGCGCAGGCGGAGCGGCTCGGCGAATCCGCCGAACGCCGCGCCATCCAGCGGCCCCGGCGCGTGCGCGCCGCCGATCAGGCAGGGCGCGACGAAGGCCACAATCTTGTCCACGACCCCGGCTGCCAGGGCCGACGCGTGCACCGTGCCGCCGCCCTCGACCAGCACGCTGAGCAGGCCCCGCCGTCCCAGGTGTTCCATGAGCTCGCGCAGGTCGACCGGTCCCCGGGCGCGGTCCTGCACCAGGACCTCAACCCTGGCGCGTCGGAACGCCTCGATGCGATCGGCCGGCGCCGCGCGCGTGGTCACGAGCAGCGTCGGCGCGTCGGCGATACCTACCACGACCCGCGATGTCAGAGGCGTGCGCAGCCGCGAGTCCACGACGATGCGCAGCGGGTTGCGCGGCGCCGGGTCGGCGCCGGCCGGAAGCCGGCAGGTCAACTGCGGATCATCGGCGAGCACGGTGCCAACCCCGACCAGCACCGCATCGTAGATGTTGCGCAGCCGATGCACATAGCCGCGCGCCGCCTCGCCGGTGATTGCCGTCTCGCGGTCGCGGCGCACGGCGGTCTTGCCGTCGAGGCTCATTGCCCACTTCAGTGCGACGAACGGCAGACCGGTAAGGCGGTGCTTGATGAAAAACTCGTTAACCCGCCGCGCCTCGGCCTCGAGCACGCCCACGTCGACCTCGATGCCGGCGCCGCGCAGTCTGGCAACGCCCTTGCCGTTCACCTGGGGATCGGGGTCGACCATCGCCGCGACCACGCGCCGTACGCCGGCCGCGATGAGCGCCTCGGTGCACGGTCCGGTGCGACCGGCGTGGTTGCACGGCTCGAGCGTGACGTACACCGTCGCACCCCGCGCGCGCTCACCGGCCTCGCGGAGCGCCAGCACCTCGGCGTGCGGCTCACCTGCCCTGCGATGAAATCCGCGCCCCACGACCCGTCCGTCGGCCACGACCACCGCGCCGACGAGCGGGTTCGGGCTCGTACGGCCCATGGCCCTCCGCGCCAGCGCGAGCGCCTCGGTCATCATGGCGACGTCGTGCGATGTCACGAGCTGCCTCAATCGTCGTCACCCCAAACACAAACGCCCGGGGTCGCAACGACCTCCGGGCGAATGGATAGCGGAGCACGAGCCGGACGGGAACTCGCCTGCCCTTAGACTGGGCCGGCGAGCCCGGTACCCAATACCCAGGCTCCACTGGTGACCTTCTCCCATCCGGACTGTACCGTCGGCCCCGGAATCTCACCGGATCCTGCCCCGCCGCGAAAGCGGCGCGGGCTCGCGGGCTGTACCGCCGATCGGGAATTGCCGGCTCGCGCCGGCTCACCCTGCCCCGAAGGTCGCTATTCAGTTCAACGTCTATGATACCAAAGGACGGCGCTGATCACCATCCCCGGACATCCGGACCTGCGGCGCGCCGAGGCTCAACGCGCCGGTCTCCATGAGTTTCGTCACGGCCGCGGCACGAGTGCTGACGTCCAGCCTCCGCATGGTCCTGGCGATGCGTCCCTTGACCGCCGCCTCACTCATAGAGAGCGCAGCCGCGATCTCCTGCGTCTGTGCGCCCCGCGCGACACATCTGAAGACCTCCACGTCCTCCGGACTGAGGATCCTCTCTCCATTTGTCCGGTATCTCGCCAGGTATCCGGCCAGCAGATGACCGACGCCGATCGAGTCAAAGGCGAGTCCGCCGTTGAAGACCTTGCGGACGACATCCAGCACGCTGTCGATGTCTCTCCCGGTGTACACGCAGTACCCCTGGCACCCGGCCAGAACGCTGGCCTGGAAGACGGCCGCGTCATCGCTGTGCGCGACCACGATCGCCCGAGCGTGGCTCTCAGCAAGAAGAGCCTCGAGACCGACCATCGCGTCCGTCTCGTGCTCTCCGAGCAGGAGCAGCACCAGGAGCGGATGCTGGTCATTGAACCTCCTGGCTTCCGGAAGGGACCCGACCTCGACGACCCCTTTGAGGCGCAGCCGCTCCTGCAGCACCGTTCTCAGGCCCGCTCGCAGCAGCGGGTCCCGACACACGACCAGAACCCGGCACTCCATGCTCCGATCCTTGGCTACACCGTCACCTGCATCGTGACGAACATCACGGCGCGGGCTGCGGGGTGGGCAGGATGCGTGGCGTGACGGTGATGACCAGTTCGGTGCGGCGCTGCTCGCGCCGTTCCGAGCGAAACAGCCGGCCGAAGAACGGCAGGTCGCCCAGCCCCGGGATCTTGGACATGCTCACGATGTCGCGCTCTTCGAGCAAGCCGCCGAGCACGATCGTCTCACCGCTGCGCACCATCAGCATCGTCTGGACCTCGCGGGTGCTGATCTGCGGGGCGCCCTGCGGGGTGGTGCCGGTGATGGTGCTGACCACCGGCTTCAGCATCGCGGTGATCAGGCCGTCGCCGGTGATCTTGGGCAGGATCTCCAGGGTCACGCCGGCGCGGAAGGTGATGAC
>JAVKJV010000095.1:0-7425 GCA_031458775.1 Candidatus Fervidifonticultor quartus
GCCCGGAGTTGCAACAATTCCAGCTACGGAAGAAATATTGATGATATGCCCCGATTGTTTTTTTACCATATAAGGTAAAAATGCATTGAGGGTGACCCGCGACCTGTTCGTGTTCGCGCCGCAGACCCTCGGCGTCGAGCTCTTCGTGCGCGACTGGACCGTGGCCCTCGCGGTGCTCTGCGCGGCCGTCGCCGGGACGCTCGGCGTCGCGCCGTTGCCGCTGTACCGGCGCGGCCGCATGGCGCTCGTCGCCGGCGTCGTTGGAACGCTGGCCGCGGCCGCCGCCCTCATGCTGCGGGGACAGCCGATCGGGCCCGGCGCGACCGTCGCGATCCTCGGGTGCCTCGGACTCGTGGGTATCGGCCTCGCCCTGGGCGGGTACCTGATGGCCGACGCGTTCATCGGTATCTGCATCGTGTGGGCCGCCGCGTTTGTGCTGTTGTTCGTCGCGTACCCCTTGTGGGCGGTGCTCCAGGGTAGCGTGTACATCAACGGCGAGTTCACGCTGAAGATCGTCCGCGAGACGGTCACCTCCCCCGCGTTTCTGCTCCTGAACAATCCCGCGACGCCTCAGAACGAGCCGCGTATGGCGCTCGTCGCCGGCGCGGTGCTCGGCCTCGGCGCGGCCGTGATCGCGGCGGCTGTCACGCGCCGTGCGCGCGACACCGCGCTGTGGGGAGTCGCGACACTGGCTGGGAGCACGGTGCTCGCGGCGCTCTACCTCGGGTTCGGCGCCGTGCGCAACAGCATTCTGCTCGCGCTGATCGTGAGCGCGATCTCCACCGCGCTCGGGTTCCTGTTCGCGCTGCTCGCGGAGCGCTCGCGCCTGCCGGCCCGCAATCTCTTCGGCCCGGTGTCGATCCTGCCGATCATCACGCCGCCGTTCGTGCTCGGTCTCGCGATCATCTACCTGTTCGGCCGTCGCGGGTACGTGACGTACCACCTCCTCGGTCTGAACACGAACGCGTTCTTCGGGATCCTGGGCGTCTCGATTGCCCAGGTCCTGGCGTACACGCCGATTGCCTTTCTCATCCTGCAGGGCGTGATCCGGCAGTTGAATATTGCGCTTGAAGAGGCCGCCGAGACGCTCGGCGCCAACCGGTGGCACATCCTGCGCACGGTGATCTGGCCGCTGGCCCGGCCGGGCGTCGCCAACGCGTTCCTGCTGACGGCCATCGAGAGCCTGGCCGACTTTGGCAACCCGGTGATCGTGGGCGGCGGGCTGCCCTACCTCGCGACCGAGATCTTCTTTGCCGCGACCGGCCGCGGCACGTCCGAGGCCGCGGTCTTCGGCGCGGCACTGCTGATTCTGACGCTGTCGATCTTCCTGATTCAGCAGCGCTGGGTGGGCCGCGCGTCGTACGAAACGGTGACCGGCCGGCCCGGACAGGGCGCAGTGCGGCCGCTGCCGCCGGCGCTGGACTACGCGGTGACCGGCGTGTTCGTCGTCTGGGTGCTGATCATCGTGCTGCTGTATGGGTCGGTGGCGCTCGGCAGCATCACCAAGCTCTGGGGCTTCGACTACACGATCACCTTCGAGCACTTCAAAGGCCTGTCGCCAACCGGGTGGGCCGTCTTTCGGACCACGGCATGGCTGTCGGCCATCGCCGCGATTCCCTCGACGGCCGTCGGATTCCTGATCGGCTATCTGGTCACGCGCTTCTCGTTCTGGGGCAAGGACGCCCTTGAGTTCACGTCGATGCTCTCGTTCGCGACGCCCGGCACCGTCATGGGCATCGGCTACATCCTGGCGTTCAACCAGGGCGCGCTGCTGCTGACCGGCACCGAGCTGATCATCATCCTGGCCTTTGTCTTCCGCAACATGCCGGTGGCGCTACGCGCGGGCGTCGCGTCGATCATGCAGATCGACCGGTCGCTCGAAGAGGCCTCGACGATGCTGCGGGCCGCGTCGCCGACCACGCTGCGCCGTGTCGTGTTGCCGCTGGTGCGGGCGGCGATCCTCTCGGGGCTCATCTTCAGCTTCGTGCGCGCCATGACCGCGATCAGCCAGGTCATCTTCTTGATTACGCCCAAGACGAACCTGGCGACGACGCAGATTCTGTCGTACATCAACTACGGCACGGTGGGCCTGGGCGCCGCGCTGTCGTGGGTGTTGGTCGTGTTCATGGCGCTCGTCATCGTCGGGCTCTACGTGATCAACCAGCGGCTCGGCGGCCGCGCGGCCGGCATGCCGACGATGTAGGCGCGGGAGGCGGTGCGAGGTGGCGCAGCAGTCGACCAACGGGGAGCGTCCGGAGGCCAAGCCGGCGGCACGCGCCGCCCCTCGCGCCCAGGCGACGCCGGTGCGTCTCGAGGCGATCACCAAGCGGTTCGGCCAGGTGGTCGCCGTCGACGCGGTGACGCTCGAGATCCCCGCGGGTCGTCTGGTGACGTTACTGGGCCCCTCGGGATGCGGCAAAACCACGACGCTGCGGATGATCGCCGGACTCGAGCATCCCACCGGCGGCCGCATCTTCATCGGCGACGAGGATGTCACCCCGTTGCCCGCGGCCAACCGCAACGTCACGATGGTCTTCCAGGCTTACGCGCTGTTCCCACACCTGTCGGTGTTCGAGAATGTCGCCTATGGGTTGCGGGTGCTTCGCCGGCCGGAGGACGAAATTCGACGCCGCGTCGGCGAGGTGCTGGCCCTGGTCGGTCTGCCCGGGCTGGAACAGCGGCAGCCCGGGCAGCTCTCGGGCGGGCAGCAGCAGCGCGTCGCGCTCGCCCGCGCCCTCGTGATGCAGCCCAAGGTGCTGCTCTTCGACGAGCCGCTGTCGAACCTGGACGCGAAGCTGCGGAAGCGCGTGCGCGCCGACATCCGGCAGTTACAGCAAGACTTGGGAATCACCAGCGTCTACGTGACGCACGACCAGTCCGAGGCCCTGGCCATCTCGGACGTCGTCGTGGTCATGAACCAGGGGCGCATCGAGCAGATCGGCACGCCGACCGACCTCTACCGGCGGCCGGCGTCGCGGTTCGTGGCCGATTTCATCGGCGAGGCCAACCTGCTCCCGGCCGCGGTGCAGGACGGCGTGGTCACCGTGGGCGACTACCGGTTCGCGTACGTGCAGCCGGGGATCGGGCCGGGCCCGGCCACGCTGATGGCGCGGCCCGAGGCCATCCGCGTGGGCACAACGGGCGACGGTCTATCCGGCAAGGTCCGCACCGCGTTCTTCATGGGTACCTACGCCGACTACCTGATCGAGACCGCGGTCGGCGAGGTCAGCGTGGCCGACACGCAGAGCGTTGACCGGATGTTCGCCGTGGGGCAGTCGGTGAAGCTGGAGTTCCTGCCGTCAGGGTTGTACCTGCTGCCGGCGGAGTAGCCCGCTACTGCGCGAGGGCTGGCGTGACGTCGGTGTGCGAGAAGTCGTCACCTTTGAAGAGCAGAGGTTCTCCCGTCGTCCTCGCGAGAGCATAGGCGAAGCAATCGCCGAAGTTCAGCTTCGCCGCGTGTCCGCTGCCCTTGCCGAAGTCACGGTAGGCTTCACGGGCGAGCCGGGCCTGGGTCTCGGTGACCGGTTCGATGACGATCCCCGCCGCTGCGAGGAAATCGTCGAAACGCCGGCTGGCAATGGGCGAGCGACTCCCGTCGATGACCGCCCCGGTTTCCACAAAGGTCGCCGCCGAGATGCGGCGAACGCCTGCCCGCGCGATGGCCTGCGCGTAGATCATCGCGTCGGGCTCATCGCGCAGGATGGCAAGCAGCGCCGACGTGTCAAGGATCATCGCGGCAGACCGCGCTCGTCGTACAGCAGGTCGCTGTGATCGCCTGACCGGAACGGCTGCCGCAGACGGCGCGCGCAGTCCTTGCCCATCTGCACCAGGCGGTCCGCGAGGTCGGCATCGTCCCGACGGCGCACACGGGCGAGACGCTCACGGATGGCCTCGGTGACCGCAGTGGTCAGGCTCTCGCCCGTGGCCGAGGCGAGTTCGTGCGCCAGCCGGTGGGCTTCCTTGTTCTTGATGTTCAGGCTCACATTGTTCTTCCTTTCCTCCTTGCATCGCTACCATTCTACCAGATGGTGGGCTGGCGTCAACCGACACTCGGCACCCTGGAGGAAGTTGAGACCAGCTAGCCGAACTCTGGTCATCAAATCCCGAAAGGACCCTCCTCTTCGGTGCTCAGATTCGCCAGATACCGGGCGCTGCTCCAGGCACTGGAACCCCTTCGGCTTCCGGCCTGGAAGGGCTCGGCGATTCGCGGCGCGTTTGGCCACGTCTTTCGCCGGCTGGCGTGCGTCGGCGGCAGGCTCTGTCCGCCGTGTCAAATGCCGGATCGTTGTCCGTACCACTACATCTTCGAGACCGCGCCGCCGCCCGGGGCCGGGGTCCTGCGCAAGCTCACGGACATTCCGCGCCCGTTCGTCCTCGAGCCGCCCGAGGATACCACGCAGGTCTACGAGCCGGGAGCACCGCTGGTGCTGGGCCTCGTCCTCATCGGGCGAGGTATTGATTTCCTCCCGCACTTCATCGTGACCCTGCGCGAACTCGGCGAGCAGGGTCTGGGATTCCGCCGGGGGCGGCTGGGCGCCCTGGAAGTGACGGCGGCAAACGGCGCGACACCCCCCACGGTAATCTACACCGAGGCGGACCGTCTGGTGCGCAGCCATGACTGCACTCAGACACTCGACGACCTGCGGAGGCAGGGGGCAAAGACGCTGCCCGGTGCCGGTCACGTGACGCTGCGCTTTCGCACACCGACCACGCTGCGCCGCGAGGGCCGCCTCGTCGACCGCCCGGAGATGGGCACGCTGGTGCGCAACCTGATTCACCGTATCACCGCGCTGAGCTATTTCCACTGCGGGGAGAAGTGGCCCGCCGATGAAGAGATCCCCGGGCTGATCCGCGCCGCGGAACAGGTCCGTCTCGTGCGTGCCGATGTGCGCTGGGTCGACTGGGAACGCTACAGCAGCCGGCAGCACACGACGATGAAGTTCGGCGGGATCGTGGGGGAGGCCACGTACGAGGGGAACCTGGAACCGTTGCTGCCGCTGCTGCGGGCCGGGGAGGCGGTGCATGTCGGCCGGCACTGTGTGTTTGGGAATGGGAGATACACAGTAGAAAGTCTGGACCGTGTGCGCGACACCGGACTATCGATAGACGTCTCGACGGTGGGCGATGCGAAGCACAAGGACAGTCTGGTCGCTGTCGCGGACCTCGAACAGAATCCTGTAGTCGCCGACTCGCATGCGCCACCGACTCGCTGAGCCTGCCAGCTTGGTGACACCCGAAGGTCGAGGGTCGGCCTCGAGGGCAAGCAGCGCTTCTGTGATGCGCGGGCGGGACTCAGGCGGCAGTCTCTTGTGGTCGCGCTCGGCCGCCGGGCTGAGTAACACGGCGTATGGCACTACGGGACTTCACCGGTCTCCCGCAGCACTTCACGCAGCGGCTTGGGCGAACCTCCCTCTGTCGCGGCATCGGCGGCCAGCACGCCATCGATGGCATCTTGCAGATGCGGGGGAAGGGTCTCCCAGTCGGCATGCTCGGCCAGGACGCGCAGGAGCCGCGCGTAGTCATCATACGACAGGATTACCTCTACGATCCGTCCCTGGTCGTCCTGGACGAAGCGGGGTACGCGGTTCGCCGCGCTTTCTATGGCGTCCACGCCACACTCTCCTTCCCGCGGGATGGCAAGGCCAAAGTAACACTGGGCCAGAAGCGGGTCAATCCGAAGGCGCCGTCAGTGCCCCACGGCAGTTCACCATCCTCAGGATCGGGCGGACACGCTCATGAGTGGTGTTGGCCGGAACGACCCATGCCCGTGCGGCAGCGGGCTCAAGTACAAGAAGTGCTGCCTGGGCAAGACCGAATCCACGCGCCCGCTCTACACGCCCGAGGAGCGGGCGCGCGTCCTGACCAGGCTCATGCGCTTCGCGGCCCGGCGCGAGTTCGAGCAGGACCACCGGATTGCGCAAGTGGCGTTCTGGGGTGACAGTCTCGCGGACCGCCCGGACGAGGACGCGCAGCGGGCGCTGACGTTGCCCACCGTCGAAGCGGTCTATGAGGCTTGGTTCGTCTTCGACGTGCCCATTGAGGACGGGCGGACCCTGACCGATCTCTTTCTCGAGCGTGAGGCGACCGGACTCGGCCCCGGGGAACGCGCGTACCTGGATCGTATGCGCGCCAGCCACATGCGGCTCTACGAGGTGACCGACGTCAGCCCCGACGAGGGTCTCCATTTCACCGACCTGTGGACCGATGAGCGCGTGTGGGTCCGCGAGCGGCTCGCCACCCGCCAGATTGTGCGATGGGATCTCGTCGCCGCGCGGGTCGTGCAGGGCCCCGACGGGTCGTCGGTGATTGACGGCGGCCTGTATCTCTATCCGCCCGAGGCCAGAGAGGCGCTGCTCAAAGACCTGCGACGCGCCCACCGCCTGTTTGTGCGCCGGTGCCCCGACGACGACGTCGGCGACTTCTTCAAGCGCGCCACGGTGTTGTTCCACCGGGCCTGGCTCGACTGGACGGTGTTCCCTCCGGAACCGGCGCTCGTCACGGCGGAGGGCGACCCCATTGTCCTGGCGAGGGCAGTCTTCGACGTGCGCGACCGGCCGGCACTCCTGCGCATGCTGGATGGACACCCCGACCTCATCGATCAGGGCGATGGGAGCTACGCGTGGCTCGAGAGCCTTCCGTCGCGGCGCATGCCGGTGGAAGACCCCGCAGCCGGAAGACCGCGGACTGCGGAGGCTGATCCGGAAAGGATGTCCGAGGCGCGCCGGGGCCTGGGGGCGTTCGTCGTCAAGGGCGAGCGCCTTGTGCTCGAGACCGTATCGCGTGAACGGGCTGAACGCGGCCGTCGCTTCCTCGAGGAGTGGGCCGGAGAGGCGGTCCGGTACAGGACGACGCGCTACGAAGATGTGAAGGCGGCGCTTCAGGCATCGCGCCGCTCCCGGACTCCTCCGCGCTCGGATGTCCCGCCCGACGTGGAGGCTGAAGTGGTCGGCGAGTTCTACGAACGTCACTACCGGGACTGGCCAGATACGCCGGTTCCTGCGCTCGGGAACCGGACGCCGCGCCAGGCGGCCCGCCTCAAGACCGTGCGGCCGCGGCTGGTCGCGCTGCTGAAGGACTTCGAGAACCGCTCGGAGCGCATGCGCCGGGAAGGGCGACCAGCCTATGACTTCGGGTGGATCTGGCAGGAGTTGGGGCTGGAGCGGCCGTGAGGGAGGTGGGTGTGGCGCGTCAAGCCACGATGAGATACAAGATCGTTGCGATTCGGGATCACCCGCGTGGACGGATCTACGAGGTCGCAACCAATCGGAAAGCGGTATCGATTCTGCTTACCTTCCATGCTCTGGAGCGCGTCGCCAGGTGGCGACTCACGGACAGAAGAGTTCTACGAGCCCTCCTTTCCCCTGAGGAGGTCTTCCTGGGTCATCGGGACCGCTTCATCGCTCATCGCCGGACAGGACGGCATGT
>JAVKJV010000096.1:0-6899 GCA_031458775.1 Candidatus Fervidifonticultor quartus
GCTCCGGCCCCGGCGCAGGCGATGCCCGGCGTTCAGACGAGGCGGATCTCGTCCAGCGCACGCCAGCCCACCTCATCCGTCACGCGGTGCGTCGGCACACCCAGGTGCGGATCGTCGACACGGTCGCCGATCAATACCAGCACGACCGCGTGGCCCGCATCTCGGAGGGCCGCGATGCCGGCCCGCAGCGGCGGGTCGACGACCGCGGTGATCACGACCGCCGTCGCGCCCCACGGCAGGGCGGCGGCCTCAAGAATCATCAGGTCGCCGATCGGGATCACCGGCGTGGGATAGACTTTGGCGAGCGCTTCGAGCATCTTCGTGAGATTCGCCTCGCCAAGCGCCGGCGCCAGCCGCACGCGGTGCAGCCCCTCTGGGAGATAACCGTTCGCATACAATCCGACCGGGTGGTGCTCGGCCGTCGCCCACGCGGCGAACGACGCGGCGGCCATGATGTTGAGCTCGAGCAACGGCCGCACGAACCCACGGTACTCGGCGTACTCTCCCAGAGTATCCATATTCAGGAAGATCGCGATGCGATGCGCCGTCGTGGGCTCGTACTGGCGGGTCTGCAGCCGGCCCAACCGCGCCGTGGCCTTCCAGTGCACGCGCCGCAGCGGGTCGGTCGTCTGGTAGTCGCGCACGCCAATGGTCCGCGTGGGATCCTCGAGCAGCGGCCTGGGCGCGCGGTAGTCCCCGAAAGGGTGCAGCGCCGGAATGCCGAGCGCTTCCAACGGGACGACTTTGGGATAGACGATGAGGTACTCGACATCGTCGAGGGTCTTGCCCTGCGACGTGATGCCGAAGAGATCGCCGGAGCGCAGTCGCGCCGGTCCCAGCGGGAAGTAGCCTCTCGCGCGGCAGGTGATCGTCACCTTCCGCCGCACCCGCTCGTACCACCGCAACGAGAAGAGATGGACGAGATGCTGGCGCCGCTGGCGCAGGCTGGGGATGATGCGGCCCCGCCGGGGCTCGATCTCCTCGGGCAGCTCATCGGTGACTTCGAGCCACGCGAGCGGCACGGGCTTGCGATTGGTGATCTCGAGGGTGAGCGTGATGTCCTCGCCGTAGAAGGCCCGCCGGGGGGTGAACGTGCGCCGGAACTCGACGCGCGATAGACAGTGCCGGTGCGTGACGTATGAGACGCTGGCACCCAGCAGCAGCACCGCGCCGATCAGGAACGGACCGCCCGAGTGGACCGCCAGGCCGATCGCCAGGAGGAGCGTGCCGACAAGCAGCCACCCCTGCGTGAACATCCTCGCGTTACGGCCTGGCTTCGCGCTCCACGGGCGCCGGGACGTTCCGCAAGACGTCCTGGACAATCTCGGTGGCTGTCCGGTCGCGCAGCCGCGCGCCGCTGCTGAGCATCACCCGGTGCGCGCAGACACCCGGCGCCATGGCCTTCACGTCGTCGGGCAGCACAAAACTGCGGCCGCGGACCGCGGCCAGGGCCTGTGCGGTCCGATGGAGACCGAGGCTGCCCCGCGGACTCAGCCCCAGTTCGACCTCGGGATGCACCCGCGTCGCGTGCGCGATCGCGATAATGTATGCCTCGATGGCCGGACTCACGTAGACCCCGCGAACGGCCTCGAGCATCGCCAGCACTTCGTCGGGCGTGGACACGGGCTGGAGGTCCTCGAGGGGACGGCCGGTGCGATAGCGCCGGAGGATCTCCTGCTCATCCGCGGCCGCAGGATACCCGAGGACCAGACGCATGAGGAACCGGTCGAGTTGCGCTTCCGGCAGCGGAAACGTCCCCTGCAGCTCGATCGGGTTCTGGGTCGCGAGCACGACAAACGGCCTGGCCAGCGGCCGTGTCTGGCCCTCGACCGTGACCTGGCGCTCTTCCATGCTCTCGAGCAGGGCCGACTGCGTGCGGGGCGTCGCGCGGTTGATCTCGTCGGCCAGCACGATCTGAGCGAAGACCGGGCCAGGCCGGAACTCGAACGCCTGCGTCCGCTGGTTGAAGAACTCCAGGCCGGTGATGTCGGAGGGCAACAGGTCAGGCGTGCACTGAATGCGACGGAACGAGCAGCCCAGGGAACGCGCGAGCGCCTTGGCGAGCATCGTCTTGCCGATGCCGGGGACATCCTCGATGAGGATGTGCCCCTCGCACAACACCGCAATCAGCGCCTGCTCGATGACGTCGGCCTTGCCGACGATCACCTGCTCGACGTTGGCGCGTACGCGCCGGGCCAGCGCAGCGACATCGCGGGCGGCGTCCATGTGCTGCGGGCTTCGTCGAACCGCGAGTCCGCCCCTGCCCGCGGTCAGGAGTAGACAGACCGGCCAGTCCTGACGACCGGCGGGTGCGGCGGCGCGCAGCGCGAACCGGCCCCGTGCTACGTATGATGCGTCAGGAAGAACCTGGCGTAGAACTCCGGCCAGTCCGCGCCGGGGTCGCGGGCCGCCTGCTCCCGCTCGGCCGCGACCAGCAGGTAGACCAGCTCGCTCCTGGTGAACGGCGTATCGAACAGCGGGGCGATGCGCTCGTGCAGGTAGCCGGCGTACCACAACGGCCACTCCGGGTCTTCGCCGTTGGTGTGCAGGTAGGCCTGGTGGTGCGCGCGGCCGGTTGCTCGGAGGAGCGCGGCAAGTCGCTGGACCCGATCGGCCTGCGACTCGGTCATCACGGCACCTCTCGGGGAGCGGTCCCTGTGCCGCGCTCAGGCGCGACGGTGGAACTCCACCAAGGCCTGGGCCACCGCGCGCACTGCTGCGGCAAGGTACGCCGCGCCGTGCTCCGCGGCGGCGCGGTCCGGGCTGTCGGTGTAGCCATCAATGGCCTGCCACCAGCCGTGCGACTCCACCCGGGTCGGGCGGAAGCCGCGCGGATCGGCCGGCTCAACCCGGTCGCGATGCGGCAGGGGGTGCCGCACGAGATCGGGTCGCATGGCCAGCACCTGCGACGTCTCGTACGTGCCGGCATGCCCAGGTACCGGCCCGCGTCCGTGGGCGCCGGCGGCGACCAACGCATCCCACGCCATCGTCCAGTACGACGCGGCCGCGATCCGCACCGGGTGCTTGAGCGCCAGATCGCGCGCCACGAGATGGATCAACTCCTGATTCCCGCCATGCCCGTTCAAGATGAAGATGCGGCGGAATCCGCCGCGGATCAGCGACTCGACCAGTTCGCCCACCACGCGGTAGAAGGTCTCGGTTGACAGCGACATGGTCCCGCCAAACGGCAGGTGATGCTGCGACGACCCGAAGGGCAGCACCGGGGTGACTACCACCGGGATGTGTGCCGAGGCATCGGCCGCCGCGGCCCGCGCCACGTGCTCGACGCTCATGGCGTCGGTAGACACCGGCAGGTGGGGACCGTGCTGCTCAGTGGACGCCACTGGGAATACCGCCAGGGTCTGCGCGGCCAGGCGCCGCGCATCCTCCCGGGTCCACTCCTGCAGCAGGAGGGAAGCCATTACTTCTCGGTCTCCGTGAGCCCCTTCACGAACCACCGCTGCATCAGCACGACCACGGTGATCGGCGGCAGCATGGCCATGACCGCGGTCGCCATGATGATCGGCCAGTCCACCAGGGCCTCGCCGGTGCCGATCATCTTTGTGATGCCGATGACCACGGTCTCCATGCTCTGACTGGTCGTGATGAGCAGCGGCCACAGGTACTGATTCCACCCGTAGAGGAACAAGATCACGAACAGCGCGGCCACGGTGGTGCTCGAGAGCGGCAGCAACACGCTCCAGAAGAAGCGCATAGGACCCGCACCGTCTACCTTGGCGGCGTCAACCAGCTCGTCGGGCACCTGCAGGAAGAACTGCCGGAAGATCAGGGTGGCGGTGGCCGAGGCGATGAGCGGGATGGTCAGTCCCGCAAACGTGTTGATCATGCCGAGATCGGAGACGACCTTATAGGTGGGAATGATCCGTACCTCGACCGGCAGCATCAGCGTGACGAAGATCATCCAGAAGAAGAACATGCGCCCGGGGAAGTTGAAGAACACCACCGCGAACGCCGAGATGATCGAGATCGCGATCTTGCCGGTCGAGATGGTCACGGCCATGATCGCACTGTTCCGCACCATCTGCCGCACCGGCGCTCCGCGGATACGCTCACCCGTGCCCGTCGACCAGGCCTGCACGTAGTTCTTGAGCCCGTACGGGCCCGGGGTCAGACCCATCCGGCCGCTGGCCACGGTCGCCAGGTCGTGCGTCGAGCCGATGACCGCCACGTACACCGGAAACGCGAAGAGGGCCACCCCGACGAGCAGGATGAGGTGCGCCGGCCATTCACGCAGGCGCCTGCGGACCGCCGTCAATAGTGCACCCTCCGTTCGATGTACCGGAACTGCACCGCGGTGAGCGCGATGACCACCAGCAGCAAGATCACCGACTGGGCCGACGATCCACCCAGGTCGAGGTTGATGACGCCGTCGACATATACTTTGTAGATCAGGGTCTCGGTCGCCTTGCCCGGGCCCCCGCGCGTGAGTGCGTGGATCACCCCGAACGTGTCGAAGAACGCGAAGATCACATTGACGACGAGCAGGAAGAACGTCGTCGGCGAGAGGAGCGGGAAGACAATACGCCAGAAGCGCTGCCGAGATCCCGCACCGTCCACGGCCGCGGCTTCGATCACCGACCTGGGGATCGACTGGAGCCCGGCCAGGAAGAAAATGAAGTTGTACGCGACGCGATTCCACGAGGCGGCCAGGACGACCAGGATCATGGCGTGCGCGCTGTTGAGCGTGTACTCCCACCGGATGCCCTGCTGGATCAACGCCCTGCCCACAACGCCGATGACCGGGTGAAAGATGAACAGCCATAGTGCCGCCGACACGGCCGGCGCGATGGCGTAGGGCCAGATGAGCAGCGTCTTGTAGATGCCGGCACCGCGAATCGGCTTGTCCGCGGTCACCGCCAGCACCAGGCCCGTGCCCATCGCCACCACGACTACAGAGACCGAGAAGACGAAGGTCACCTGCAGCGCCTGCACGTAGAACGGGTCCGTCAGGACCGTGACGAAGTTCTCAAACCACACGAACGTGGTCCGGAGCCCGAACGGGTCCTGCCGGATGAGCGAGGTGTACACGGCCTGCCCGGCCGGCCAGAAGAAGAAGACGATCGTAATGATCAACTGGGGGGCCAGCAGCACATAGGGCAGCACGCGGTTCGGGAAGATGGCCCGGCGGGTCACGGGGCCGCCTCCTGCCGCGCAGCCCTGCCCGGGCGCCGCGCGGTCACGGCCGTGCGCCTCTCGCCCTCAGCACCTGGATGAGCCGGTCCGGATAGTCGGTGATGATGCCGTCGCCCCGAAGCCGGCCCACACCCGCATCGATCAGGCGCTCCATCTCAGCCGGCGCGTTGACGGTCCACGGCGTGATCGGGATGCCGGCCTGGTGCAGCGCGTCCACGGTCTCGCGCGTCACCATCCCGGCCTGGGGCGCCCAGGCGTCCGCCTTCGCTTCCCGGACCACGGCGACCGGATCGGAGGTCGGAGCCCGCGAGGCGCGCAACGCCGCGGTCCGGACCGCCGGCGCCAGTGTCTTGACGCGGACGATTGACGGATAGAAGAACGATTGGACAATCACGCGATCCAGCAGGCCGGCGGTACGGACGAGTTGCAGGACCCGCTCCTCGAAGTCGACCGGCGGTGCCGGCGCCTCACCGGGCGACGGGTATTTGGTCTCGATGCTCAACCGGACTCTCGGATCGTCCGAGGCTTTGACGAGATCGAGCACCTCCCGCAGGGTGGGGATGCGCTCGTTGGCGAACCGGGGGTCGAACCACACGCCGACGTCGAGGCGCTTCAGTTCCGTCAGTGTCATCTCGCGGACGTAGCCGGTCACACGCGCTGTGCGCGACAGCGTAAAGTCGTGGAGCACGACGATCTCGCCATCGCGCGACGCATGCACGTCCAGCTCGAGCACGTCGGCCTTCAGGACGAGCGCGTGACGAAAGGCCGTCAGCGTGTTTTCGGGCGCAAGGCCCGCCCCGCCGCGGTGGGCGTACACATCAACCATAAGCGCGGGCGCGGCCCCCGCGCCGGCACCGGCTACGGCCATCAGCAGCCATCCCAAGACGCTGCGTATCGCCGACGACTGCACGGTTCCGTTGATCCGGCTGGCCCGTGCCGGTCCCGCCACCCTCCTGTCGCCAGCGAGGCCGGCCCTCGGACAGCCTACATGCCCGAGGTCCGCTCGAAGCGCCGCAGGATCTGGTTGCCGCGTTGCACGGCGTTGTCGAGCGCCTGCTTGGCGGTCTGCTGGCCCTGCAGCGCCCTTTCGATCTCCTCGTAGAGCACGACCCGGATCTCCACCAGGTTGCCCAACCGCAGCCCGCGCGAGTTCTTCGTGGGCGGGGTCAGCGTGAGCTGCTTGACGGGCGTCTCGGCCCACGGATTCCGCTGGTAGAAACCCGACTGCCGCGCGAGCTGGGCGGCGATGTGGGTAATCGGCACGTAGCCCGTGTCCATGTGCCACTTCGCGGCAACTTCCGGCGAGCTGACATACCGGAAGAACTCCGCCACGCCCTTGTACTCGTCGGCGGTCCGGCGCTGCGAGGTCATGACCCAGAAACTCGCGCCGCCGATGATCGAGTTCTTCGGCGCGCCCTTGACGTCGTCGTAGTAGGGCAGGAAACCCGTGCCCCAGTCGAACTTCGCCTCGACGCGGTACCGGGCGAAGAGCGCCGATGACGCGGTGAGAATCGCGCACTCGCCCGACGGCCCGAGCGCGTCGCCCGCGGCATCGCGCCCGCCATACTTGAAGGTGCCCTCCTTCTGCATGTCGATCAGGAGTTGCAGGTGGCGGACGTACAACGGCGCGTTCACCGTCAGCACGGCGTCCATCCCTTCGAAGCCGTTGGACTTCGTCGCGAACGGAACGTCGTGGATCGCGCCCAGGTTCTCGACCTGCACCCAGGTCGGCCACGCGGTCGAGA
>JAVKJV010000097.1:0-6880 GCA_031458775.1 Candidatus Fervidifonticultor quartus
GGCCGTGTGAACTGCTCGGTCGGATGTTCGACCCAGGTGGCCGGGACGACCACGCAGGGCGCGCCCGGTCCGGTCTGTCCGGCGATCCCGTTGCCGACCTTCAATCCGGGGGCAACTGATCTGAACATCGTGTCACCGACGACATCGTATGTCATGAACAGCGTGACCGGGTACGACTGGCGCGACACCACGGTCGCGGCCGCCGGTACCTCGAGCGGATGCACCGGCGCCACACCCTTCCGCGATCTGGTCATCCAGACCGGCGCGGCCGGCACCACCACCGTGGTGAACGTCCGCAGGCTGATCATGGGACGGTGCGGGCGCCTGATCATCGCGGGCGACGGCATTGTGGACCTGCGCGTGGCGGAGCCAACCGCGCAGGCCATCAACGTCGGCCAGTACAGCCGGATCGGGATGCTGCCGACGGACACCCTTGCGTCTCCGGCGCCCGTTCCGGCCGGCCGCCTCCGCATCTCGGTGAACTCGACCGCCCTGGATCCCGCCGCCGCCCAGATTGACCGGGCGAGTATCGTCTCCGGTTCGTGGCTGGTGCCGAACGGCGAGCTGGACCTCGACCGCCTGGCCGGGCAAGTGGGGCAATTTTACGGCGCGATTCTCGCCGAACGCGCCGACATCGATCGCGACTACGTCTTCACGTACGATCCCACAGCGGTCATCGGCACGACGACGTATGGAAACTTCACGCGCCTGAGGTCCTGGAAGGACCAGTAGCAGTTCGGGGAGCCGCGTTCGCCGAAGCCCCGGCCTCGCCGGACATCGGCGGGACCGACGCGTGTGTGTGCAACGGAAGGAGCTTGCCGGTTGCCGTCGCGATCGGCTCGCGACGCAACACGCGCAATGTTTGAGATTGTTGCCACAACGGAGGCAGTGTCCCGTACCCCGCGGCGGCGCCGCCCAGCGCTTCGAGGAAACGCGCGACGACCCGCTCCTCATCCACCGGGCCGACCGACGGGCTCACGAGCAGATAGAGGCGCGTCAGGTGATCCGCGTCCTCCGCTTCGAGCAGTTGATAATCGACGCTCGTGCCCCCGAACTCGCGCGGGAGCACCTCCTCGAGCGCCTGGACGGCCTCCGTGCCGAGCAGCGTCGTACCTTCGCCGGTCAGCTTCGAAAAGCTGCGGATGTTCTCCAGGTGGACGTGCATGCCCATCTCGTCGAAGAGGCACCCGCACCGCCGGCTTGACACGTCCGCGAAGTCGTCGCTCTCCACGTTGAGGAGCACCTTCGGACTCGACGACAGCAGCCCTGTGACGACCAGGCCGCTCACGATCCGGCCGTTGGGGAGCGTCCGGCGGTCCTCCACCAGCCCGTAGCAGTCCGTCATCAGATGCGCATCGTCCACCGAGGCCGGCCGGGCGCACCCCTCGGCGATCGAACCCGCTTCCGTGAAGCCGTACCTGCCGGCGGCGCGGGCACCCGTTGAAACGATGTCCGCGTGCTTGCCCGGGGTGAGCGGTTCGTTCTGCGTGACGAAGACGACGCCGCGTAGATCGAGATCGCGGCGCCGGGCCAGATGCGCCACGCGCACAGCCAGGCTCGGCGTTGTCGTCACCACGCAGCCGTGGTGTGCCGCGAGGGCGGCGACCACGGCGTCCAGCAGCACGTCCGGGCCGTCCGACGCCAGCAGTTCCAGCGGCGCCAGACGATACCGGCACGTCGCCGCCATGGCGCGGGCTAGCGCGATCAGCGTGCCGCGGGCCGGAGACAGGGTGAAACCTGCGACCCCGGCCAGGCCGAACCACCGCAACAGCGGTCGCCGCATGTGGGCCAGCGAGAGCCACCACAGGAGCCCGCTGCTGAATTGCATCGCCACGATCACCGGCAGATGCCCGGCCCCCAGGGCATCGAGCATCGTCATGCGCGCCGGCGCGCGGTTGGCCGTCAGGAACTCCATCGACGCCGGGACGCGCGACCCGCTGCTGCGCGTCCCGCCGGTGCTGTCCGCGTATGCGGCCAGCACGCGCGGGTTGTCGAAGTCGGCCTCGCGGCAAGGAAGCGTCATCGTGCCGCGCTCGATGGGCCGCTTGCCCTTGAACTCGTCGAAGCTCAGCCGGACGCCCGCGTCAGCCAGCGCCCTGAGGGTGTCATCAACACCGCGCCGCTCGACGGACTCGCGCACCGACTCGAACGACCATCCGGCCCATTCCAGCAGGCGGCGATACGGACTCGCGGGCCGTGTCCAGATACACGTCCACACCATCTCGAGGAACAGGTCACCGCGCCGCGCGAGCCGCCGACGCATCAGCGCCTGAGCGCGCTCCGGGGTCGAGGGGCGGTAGATGACGGTCGCGAGCCCGCGAACCATGCGGCCAAGCGCGACGGCGTCAGAGACGGGCGAGAACCCCACGACTCACCTGGAGCACGACAATGGGCGGGTGTGGTGCGGAAGGGGAGATTTGAACTCCCACGGGCTTTTGGCCCACAGGCTCCTGAGGCCTGCGCGTCTGCCAGTTCCGCCACTTCCGCGCATCCCCCGAGAGCCGACACGCTGGCGGCGGCCCTGAGAGGCAACATTCAGGATAGCCAACGGGTTCCGGCCCGTCAAGGCAACGTCCCTGCGCCGGCCCCAGGATTCGATCCGTCACGCGCTAAACTGAAGGCAGGGTGGACTTCCGGGCGTTTCTCGACGAACTGCGAAATCGACCTGGCTACCGCGGGCAGATCGTGCACGCGCGGTTCCTCCCGGCCCGGCCACCACGGTTCGGGGTGCTGGAGCGGCCGCTCCACCCCGACCTCGATCACCGCCTTGCCGCTCAGGGCATCACGCGGCTCTATGCGCATCAAGCCGAGGCCGTCAACGCGGTGCGCCGCGGCGAGCACGTTGCGGTCGTGACGCCGACTGCGAGCGGCAAGACACTCTGCTACAACTTGCCGGTCCTCGACACACTGCTGAGCGACCCCGAAGCCCGCGCGCTCTATCTGTTCCCAACGAAGGCCCTCGCGCAGGACCAGCTCGATGCGCTCCGTGGGTTCGATCTCCCGGACATCACGGTCGCGGCATACGACGGCGACACACCCACGCGCAGGCGGAAACCCATCCGCGAGACCGCGCGCATCCTGCTGTCGAACCCCGACATGCTGCACGTCGGCATCTTGCCTCAACACTTCCGGTGGAAGCCATTTCTCCATCGTCTGCGCTATGTCGTGCTGGACGAGATCCACGTGTACCGCGGCGTGTTCGGGTCGAACGTCGCCAACGTCCTACGGCGCCTGCGCCGGTTGTGCCGGCTACACGGCGCCGATCCCCGGTTCATCTGCACGTCGGCCACCATCGCGAATCCCCGGGAGTTCGCCGAGCGGCTGCTCGGGCTGCCGGTGACCGTCGTGTCGGGCACGGGCGCGCCGGCCGGGCCCAGGTGGTTCGCGTTGTGGAACCCGCCGTTGCTCGATACCTCCGGCGTCGCGCGGCGCAGCGCGCTGTCCGAGGCGACCGGGCTCTTCAGTGAACTCGTCGCGCGCGGCGTGCGGACGATTGCATTCACACGCGCCCGCAAGGTGACCGAGCTCATCTCGCGCTACGCGGCCCGCCGGCTTCGCGACGAGGCCCCCGACCTCGCCGCACGGATCAGCCCCTACCGCGCCGGCTATCTGCCCGAAGACCGCCGGCGGATCGAGCGCCGGCTCTTCGACGGCGACCTCGTCGGCGTGGTGTCCACCAGCGCGCTCGAACTGGGGATTGACGTGGGCGGACTCGACGCCGCGGTGCTCGTCGGCTTTCCCGGTACGATCGCGTCGATGTGGCAGCGGGCTGGCCGGGCCGGTCGCGGGTCCGATCCATCGCTTGCCATCCTCGTCGCGCAGGACGACGCGCTCGATCAGTACCTCATGCGGCATCCCGACTATCTGTTCGAGCGGCCCGTCGAGCACGCGGTCATCGATCCCGAGAATCCGTACGTGCTGGCGCGGCACGTGCGGTGCGCGGCTGCGGAGATCGCGCTCATTCCGGCCGACGTGACGCTCTTCGGCGGGCGCGCGGCCGAGGTCATCGCGCTGCTCGAGCAGGCCGGCGATCTCGTCGCGCGCCGCGGCCGGTGGTACTGGGCCGGCTCGCAGCGGTATCCGGCCCGGGCCGTGGACATTCGCTCGGCGTCCGGGTCGATCTTTCGTATCGTGGGGCCGGACCGCAAGACCCTGGGCACCGTCGAAGAAGCGCGGGCGTTCGAACAGGTACACCCGGGCGCGATCTACCTGCATCAGGGCGAGGCGTATCTGGTACGCGCGCTCGATCTCGCGGCCCGCGTGGCGACGGTCGAGCCGACCGCGGCGGACTACCACACACAGCCGCGGACGACGATCGATCTGACCGTCCGCCGCGAGCACGCATCGCAGCCGTGGGGGCCGACCGAGATCAGATTTGGCGAGGTCGAGGTCGCCACCCAGGTGATCGGCTTTGCCCGCAAGCAACTCTTCACCGACACGACAATGGACGTGCAGCCTCTCGACCTGCCCCCGCAACGGCTCCAGACCACGGCGCTCTGGTTTGCAATCCCCGACCACCTGGAGCGCGCGGTACGAGCGAGGGGCCTCGATTTCGCCGGCGGCATCCACGCGGTCGAGCACGCGGCCATCGGCGTGCTGCCGCTGTTCGCGATGTGCGATCGGTGGGACATTGGCGGTGTCTCGTATCCGATGCACCCCCAGATCCAGACGCCGGTGATCTTCATCTACGACGGGCATCCCGGCGGGGTGGGAATCGCCGAGAAGGGCTACACGCTCGTCGACGCCCTCATGGCCGCGACGCTGGAGGTCATCGAGGCCTGCCCCTGCGGCGGCGGCTGCCCGTCCTGTATTCAGTCGCCCAGGTGCGGCAACCTCAATGAGCCGCTCGACAAGCAGGCCGCGCTGCTGCTGCTCCGCGGGCTGGTCGGGCGCCCGCGTGTTCCCGTATCCGGTGCCGCGGCGCCGGATACGGCGATGCCGGGCGCCGTCCTCCCAGGCGCATGAGCGCCGCGGGCACGCTGTATCTGGTCGCCACGCCGATCGGCAACCTGGAGGACATCACCCTCCGCGCCATCCGCGTCCTCAGAGAGGCCGATCTCATCGCCTGCGAGGATACCCGTCACACGGCGCGGCTGCTGTCGCACCTCGACATCCGCACCCCGACACTGAGTCTGCACGAGCACAACGAGCGGGCGCGCCTCCCGCGCATTCTGAGCCTGCTCCGCGAGGGGAAGCGCGTCGCGCTCGTGTCCGATGCCGGCACGCCGGTTATCTCCGATCCCGGCGCCGGGCTCGTCGCCGCGGTCGCGAGTGAGGGCCTCCCGATCGTCGCCGTGCCCGGGCCCAGCGCGGTCACGACGGCCGTGGTCCTCGCCGACTTCCCGGTCGAGCGGTTCGCGTTTGCCGGTTTCCTCCCGCGCAAACGGGCCGAGCGCCGCCGCGTGCTCGAGAGTCTGGTGCGCCTGCCGATGGCACTGGTCTTCTTCGAAACCCCGCATCGCGTTCACGCGGCGCTCGACGACCTGCGCGACGTCTTCGGAGACCGGCGCATGGTCCTCGCGCGAGAGCTGACGAAGGTGCACGAGCAGGTCGTGCGCGGCACCCCCGCCGATCTCCGCGAGGCGCTGCGTGCGGCGCTCGGCGAATCGCCGCGCGGGGAGGTGACGCTTGTCGTGGAAGGTGCGGCCGGTACCGCCGCCGGTCCGGCTGGCGCTGCCGCGGAGCAGGGGGCCGAGCGCCGGCCTCCAGAACTCTTTCTCGAGTTGCTGCTCGCCAGGGGGATCTCGCGCCGCGACGCGGCCCGGGTGCTCGAGATCGTCTACGGGATGCCCGCCCGCGAGGCGTACCGCCTGGCGAGTCGAGGCGAGTGACATGCCGCTACTGCCGCGGCCGAGCGATGTCGTATCCGTCCACAAGGCCGCCGACGAACTGGAGGCGGAGATCATTCGCGGCCTGCTCGAGCAGGCGGGCATTGACGCGATGGTGCGATGCCGTCAGGTGCCGGGCTACGGGGTTCCGGAATGGCCCGGGATCTGGGGCGAGGTCCTCGTCCGGCCGGCCGATGAGGATGCGGCCAAGCAGGTAATCGCCGAGTACCTCGAGGCGGTCCGCACTGCACCGCAGGAGCCGGAGCCGTCGTGAGCCGGCGTCCCGAGTGGTGGCAGGACGTCTTCAACCGGCCGACCTTTCTCGAGTTGTACCAGCGTGCTGATCTCGAGCGGGCGCGGACGCAGGTTGACCAGGTCCTCGCGTTGCTGGAACTGCAGCCGCCGGCACGCATGCTCGACGTCTGCAGCGGGTACGGCCGTCACAGCGTGGAGCTGGCCCGCCGCGGCTTCGCCGTAACGGGTGTGGACATCTCGGAGATGCAGGTACGGCAGGCGGTGCAGCAGGCCGCGACGACCGGGGTCAGGGCCGGGTTCATCGTGGGCGACGCGCGCGCTCTCCCGGTGCGAGGACCCTTTGACGCCGCGATCAACATGTTCCTCTCCTTCGGGTACTTCGCCACCGATGCCGAGAGCCAGGCTATGCTCGACGGGATCAGCCGGGTCCTGCGGCGCGGCGGCCGGCTGCTGATCGACTTCTGGAACCGCGAGCACGAGATCCGCGCGTTTCAGCCCACGGTGCTCGACCGGCGCGATGACGACATCCTGGAGATCGAGGACTGGTCGTTCGATCCTCTGGCAGGACGCCTGAACTGGGTGAACACCGTGATCTTTCCCGATGGCCGGCGCGAGGCCTGGACCCATTCGATCCGCGCGTTCACGGTCGCCGAGGTGCGAATGATGCTCGAGGCCGCGGGGTTCAACCTGACCGGCGTGTACGGGAGCCTGGCCGGCGAGCCGTACGAGTTGGACTCCGAGGCGGCGATCTTCGTCGCGGAGCGTGTCTAGCGCGGGAGAGGGCCACGCCCGCCAAT
>JAVKJV010000098.1:0-6806 GCA_031458775.1 Candidatus Fervidifonticultor quartus
GCGGCGATCTCGAGTACACCGGGCCGCTGACCAGGGGCGGGCGCTACGAGCTGCGCACACACTCGGGAGACATCACGCTAACGCCGACTGCCGTCACCGGCTTCGAGGTCGAAGCCAGCACGTTCAATGGCACGTTCAGGTCGGACTTTCCCGTGACGCTGCGCCCGGTCGGCGGCAAGTCGACCGGCCAGGCCGCGCCTCCGAAACCGCCACAGCCGCCCAGCCCTCCGCCGCCCCCGCCGCCCGATCGCCCAGGCGACCGCCGGCGGCCCGAGATGCGCATGCCGTCTCCGCCCGCCGTCCCATCGGTGCCCGGCCGAACCGTCTTCGGCACCTACGGCGACGGCAGCACGGTGCTGGTGCTGTCGAGTTTCTCGGGTGACATCACGATTGTGAAGAAGTAGGGGGTGGGGGGTGTGGGGTTTGAGTTTTGAGTTTTGAGTTATGAGTTATGAGTTTTGAGTTGTGAGTCGCGCGCGGCGACCAACGTCGCGCTGCACGGCGCGGCTGAAACCCCTGCCTACACGATCAGCGAGGACGTCACGCAGCACGGCGCAAGCCGTACCCCACACGATCAGCACGCGAGACGGAACGGCTGAAGCTGCGCCCAACACGTCGCGTACCCCACGCCGCAGCGCTGCAGCACCACAGGACTCCCGCGGCGCGCACAGCGGCGAACGTCACGCTGCGGGGCTCGCGCACAGCGTACAGCGACAACCGCGGCACTGCACACCGCACCAGCTGACGGTCAGCCAGCCGTTGGCCGCGCACGAGCGGCTCACGGGCCATGCCTCTGTCCGGCGAGTTCCGCAGGTGCCCGCGTTGCCGCCCGCCCTGCAACCCATGGGGCCTCCGGCCACCGGGCGGGCCTGCACGGTCGGTGCCGAGGATGTTCGAGCAAGGCCAGAGATGTGGTCCGCGGGGCGCTTGCACCAGGCCAGGCGCGGGTCCCAGCCGTGCACCACAGCCCTCCCGACCGACAGGCAGGGCTGAAGTTCTGCCCTACACGGCTCCAGCAGCGCACACGGCGACGGCGCTGACCGAGAGGCGGGGCTGAAGCCCCGCCCTACCGGAGAATCAGTGCGCCTCACGCTGCAAGCTGTCGCGCGCCTCACGGCGGGGCTGAAACCCCGCCCTACACGGCGCTGGTGCCAGAAGCGAACGGTGGCCACAGCGCCATCGCGTCGAACTGCTCGTGATGCCGAGGATGACGCGCGGCAGGCAACAGCGCAGACAGCGTCAGATTGCCATCACGTCGAACTGCTCGTGATGCAGCAGCGGGTCGGCACGAATCGTCACGGCCTTGCCCAGCGCCTGCTCGAGGTCCGTCACGACCGCCCGCTCCTCTTCCCTGAGCGCGCGCGCAATCTCGGGATTCACGCGCACGACCACACCGAGGCCATCGATGTCCCGGCCGATCTTCCGCACCTCGTCGAGGATCTCGTAACAGATCGTCGCGCTCGACTTGACGACGCCACTTCCCGAGCAGTACGGACACGGATCGGTCATGACGCGCTCGAGGCTCTGCTTGACGCGCTTGCGCGTCAGGATGACGAGACCGAAATCGGAGACCTGCAGCACCTTCGACGGCGACCGGTCGCGCTTCAGCTCCTGCTCGATCGCCTGCATCAGCTTCTGGCGGTTCTTGCGCTCCTCCATGTCGATGAAGTCGAGCACGATGATGCCGCCCAGATCGCGCAGCCGGATCTGCCGCACGATCTCCTTGACGGCCTCGAGATTCGTCTTGACGATGGTGTCCTCGAGCCGGCCGCTCTTCTTGCCGACATAGCGGCCGGTGTTGACATCGATGGCCACCAGCGCCTCGGTCTGGTTGATGACGATGTAGCCGCCTGACTTGAGCCACACCTTGCTCGAGAGCGCCTTGTCGATTTCCGCCTGGACGCCGTACTCCTCGAAGATCGGGAACGCTTTGTCGTAGTGGTGTACGCGCGACTCGAGGCCCGGCATGATCTGACCGACCAGCTCGCGGACCCGCTGATACTCGCGGGCATCGTCCACGCGGATGGCCGCGAACTCGTCGGAGAGCTGATCACGCAACAGCTTCGCAATGAGGCCAGGCTCGCGGTAGATGACCGCCGGCGGGCGCGCGGCTTCGGCCCGGCGCCGCATGTCGCTCCACAGCCGCTGGAAGTACGCCAGGTCGTTCCGGATATCATCGGGCGGCCGCCCCTCGGCCGCTGTCCGGACGATCACGCCTCCCGTGAACCCGTTCGTCTCGCGGTATTCGCGGACCACCGCACGCAGCCGCGCACGCTCCTCTCGCGATTCGATTTTCCGCGACACCCCGATATGGTCGACGGTCGGCATGAACACGCAGAAGCGGCCCGCGACCGTCACATGCGAGGTGACGCGCGCGCCTTTCGTACCGATCGGTTCCTTGACCACCTCGACGAGGATCTCCTGCCCCTCCTTCAGCAACTCCTCGATCTTGGTTTCGCCACCCGCCTTCCCCTCGTCCTCCTCCTCCTCGTCCCCGTTCTCCTCTCCCGACTCCAGCCGGCTGAACGCATCCACGGTATCGACGACGTCGGACACGTAGAGGAACGCGTCGCGCTCGAGACCGATGTCGACGAACGCACACTGCATGCCCGGCAGCACCTTGGAGACGCGCGCCTTGTAGATGTTGCCGACGATGCCGCGCTGGCTCTCGCGCTCGACAAACAGTTCCGTCACCAGATCGTCCTCGAGAATGGCCGCCATCGTCTGGTGGCCGTTCGAGGTCACAATCAGTTCCTTGGTCATGTGGTGTTCTCTTCAGTTCGTGAACCTGCGCATCCCCACGTTCAGGATGACGCCGAAGCCGGCCAGCGTGGCAATCATGGCCGATCCGCCGTAACTCATGAGCGGCAAGGTCAGTCCCTTGACCGGCGCGAGGCCGGCGGACATGGTGATGTTGTAGATCACCTGGAACCCGAAACCCGCCACGATGCCCATCACCAGGAACGCGCCCAGCCGGTCCTTGGCCAGCCGCGCCGCCTGCAGCGATCGCAGCAGCACGTAGAGATACAGACCGAGCGCCACGAGCACACCGACGAGCCCCTGCTCCTCGGCCAGCACGGAAAAGATAAAATCGTTGTGGGCGACGGGCAGGAAGCGAAGTTGTCCCTGGGTGCCTTTGCGGAAGCCCTTGCCCCAGACGCCGCCCGATCCCACTGTGATGCGCGCCTGAATCTGCTGGTAGCCGGCACCACGCGGGTCCTGAGCCGGATCGAGAAACGTCGAGATGCGCGATCGCTGGTAGTCCTGCAGCGCATACCGCCAGGCGACCGGCAAGGTGAGCAGCGCGATGGCCGCCAGCACCAGGACGAGGCGCATCCGCATGCCGGCCAGAAATGCGATGGCCAGCAGAATCGGCGCCAGCGTGAACGCGGTGCCCAGATCGGGCTGGCGGGCAATCAGCACGAACGGTACGGCCGTGATGCCAGCCGCAATGGCCAGATCGGACGCGCTCGGCACGCGCCGCTGGTTCTCGGCGAAGAACCGGGCCAGCACGAGCGCCAGGACCACCTTCGCGAACTCCGACGGCTGAACGTTGAAGAAGCCGAGCGGGATCCAGCGGCGCGCCCCGCCGCGCGCCGGCCCGAACACCAGGACAACCAGCAGGGCGCACAGGACGAACACGTAGAAGACATGCGCGCTGTCAGCCAGCCGGCGATAGTCGACCAGGACAATCGCAGCGGCCACGAGCACGCCGAGGCCGATCGCAGAGAGCTGGGTCATGTACAGGCGCGAGAGCGACCCACGCGTCGGGTCACCCGTGGCGCTGAAGATCATCACGACGCCAATGGCGCAGAGCGCGAGCACAGCAGCCACGAGGCCCCAGTCGAGATGCCGGTACAACCTGCGCTCACGCATCGCCTGCAGATCTCCTGTCCTCGGCCCGCGTCAGCCGGCAGAGACCCATTGGCCGCGGGACCGTACCTCGCCGGCGCCTCGCCGGCACCCCGCACTCAGCGCTGCGCCGTCTCTCCCACGTCACCTTCCTGCTCCGTCATGCCGCCGCCACGCCGCAGGCCGATTGCTCGGCGGCCTGTTCCAGCGTCCTACCGCCCGCTCCGATCGCCGCTTCCCGATCCCTGTCCTGCGCCCGCCACGATCACCGGCGATGCCGCAGGCACCGGAAACGCCGGCAGCGGCCGTCCTTCCTTCTGCGCGAAGTACGTCTCGATCACGTGGCGCGCAATCGGCGCCGCATTCGACCCGTGCTCGGCGTGTTCGGCCAGCACCACCCCGGCAATCTCGGGGTGGTCGCGCGGCGCAAAGAACACAAACCACCCGTGCGCGCGCAAGTCCCTCGTCGTCTTGCCTGCCGCGGCTTTGGCGCCCTCGATCGAGATGACCTGCGCGGTGCCTGTCTTGCCGGCCACATCTCGCCCGGCGATGCGCGCCCGCACGCCGGTACCCGCCCCATTCACCACCATCCAGAGCGCCTGGTGCAGCGTCTCGACGGTCTCCGGCCTCAGCGGAACGCGCACGGCAGGCGGCGCCGGCCGGTCATGCCAGCCAGTACCGTCGTCTTCTGCCTTGACCAGATGCGGCACATGGCGCGTCCCGCCATTGGCAATCGTTGCGATCATCGTCGCCATCGAGACGGGCGTCACGCGGACCTGCCCCTGGCCGATGGCGACCGAAATGGTCTCGCCGGCATACCAGCGCTCGCCCAGCTTCTCCTTCTTCCACGCCGTCGAGGGCACCAGTCCTTCGGACTCGCCGGGCAGATCGATGCCGGCTCTGACGCCCAGACCCAGCGCCGTGGCCCATTTGTGAATCCGGTCGATGCCGACCTCGTTGCCGATCGTGTAGAAGTACGTGTTGCACGACTTCTCGATGGCCTCTCGCATGTCCACCCAGCCGTGGCCGCCCTTGAGATTGCACTGGAAGAAGCGGCCGTAGAACTCCGCGCCGCCCGCGCAGAAGACCTTGCGGTCCGGCGTCGCGAGGCCCTCCTCGAGCGCTGCGACCGCGACAGCCAGCTTGAAGGTCGATCCCGGCGAGTAGAGGCCCTGGATGGCGCGGTTGAAGAGCGGCCGCGCCGGATCGGTGTTGAGCGCCTGGAACGACGCCCGGTCGATGCCTGCCGCAAAGGCGTTGGGATCGTAGGCCGGCAGGCTGACGAGCGCCAGCACCTCGCCCGAGTTCGGGTCGAGCACGACCGCCGCGCCTGTGTAGCCGAGCGCTCTGAAGGCTTCCTCGGCCGCGTGCTGCAGGTCGTAGTCGATCGTGAGCCGGACACGGTGGCCCTCGGCCGGCGGGATCTCGCCGAGCGTGCCAATCTCGCGGCCGAGACTGTTGACGATCACGCGGCGCTCGCCGTCGGTGCCCGTGAGCAGCACGTTGTATGAGCGCTCGATGCCCGCCTGCCCCACGATGGCGCCGAGCCGCGCGGCGCCGGTCGCCACTTCCTCGTCCCGTGCCTCACCGACATACCCCAGCAGGTGCGCCGCCAGCTCGTCGAGCGGATACCGCCGGGTCGGGACGCGCTCGACGACGACATCCGGAAGCTCCGTGTCGTGGCGATGCGCCATCACGGCCGCCACCTGGGCCGGCGTTGCGTCCTCGATGACCGGGATGGGTTTGAAGCGCGGCTCGTTCCGGCGGCGGCGCAACGTGTCGCGGATACCCTGCTCGTCGACGCGCGCCACGGCAGCCAGCAGCCGGACCGTGTGGTCGAGATCCCTGGAATGCTCGCGGATGATGGAGATATTGAACGAGTCGCGGTTCTCGACGAGCACGCGGTTCGCGCGGTCGAAGAGAATCCCGCGCGGCGCGCGCAACGCGAGCGTCCGGCGATGGTTGTTCTCGGCCAGTTCGTAGTAGGTCGTGTAGCCGATGACCTGCAAGTACCAGAAACTCAGCGCCAGCACGGCAAAGGCGGCAACAAAACCATACTGCACGACGAGCAGGCGCGCAGTGATCCGGCGCCGTGTCTCGGACGCAGGAAACACGGTCTGCTGCATGTGCCTGTTCGCCCTCTCTACTGCCTGCCTCGGCTCGCGCCGACTGCCCGCGGCCCATCAGGGACGCTGGCTGCCGCGAGCCGCTCCGCGTCTGCCGACCCCGCGTCCACGGACGCAGAGAACGGCCGGGCGTCCGGCGCCGGCGCGCCGCACGCTGCGAAGGCTCGCTTGCAGTCCGCACCGCTGATCGGCCACAGCAACAACGCCTCCGCTTCGCCGATCGTTCCCCGCCCACCAACCAGCGTCACATTCAACTCCTCGCCCTGGTCCCGCCAGCCAGGTCGCGCGCCGCGCGGCGGCCGTTCCGCCGGCGCACCCGGCGCACCCACGCCCCGGCCTGGAACGCTCCGACGCCCAGCACCGCATTCACCAGAGCCCGCACCAGGATCGGTCCCACCTGTGGAGTCACCGGCCGCGGATCGACCAGCGCGTGCAGGCCAGCGAAACTCGCGGCGTCCAGGATCGTCGCGAGCGCAAACGCGACGAACCGCGGCACGGGCTGCGCCACGATGAACAGCAGCCCTGCCATGCCCGCGAGAAACCCCACCACGGTCTTCCCCAGCCCGCTCAGGCCGACGATGTCGCCGGCGATGATGTCCTGAGCGAGCCCCGTGACGCTGCCCGTCAGCAGGCCGACCGACGGCCCGCGGGTGAGCCCGACAAAGACCACGACCACCAATCCGAAATCCGCTCCCAGCGAGATCCGCGCCATCGGCGGTCCCAGCGTCGCCTGAAGCAGCAGCGCAGCGACGATCGCAGCACCGATACGCAGCGCCCTCACTGGCGCCCCTCGCTGCCGGCCTCTGGCGCGGCCAGCACCACCAGAAC
>JAVKJV010000099.1:0-6743 GCA_031458775.1 Candidatus Fervidifonticultor quartus
TGGTGACAGGCGCTACAGGGTTTGTCGGCTCGCACGTCGTGCGTGAACTCGCCGGTGCCGGCCATGAGATCGTCGGGGTCGATATCCATGAGCCGGACGACGCCGTGCGGCACTACCTGCGCGACGTCACGGCGCGCGTCCGGTTCGTCCAGGCCGATATCAGCACACCCGGCGCCGTGCCCGGCGCGGTCAATGCCGCGCTCGATGCGACCGTCCACATGGCGGTGATTACGTCCACGCCCGAGTTCGAGCTCGCGCACCCAGACCGCGTCGTGGACGTGAACGTGGTCGGCACGGTCGAGGTGCTTCGCGCGAGCCGTCGCCTGGGCGCCGGGCGGTTCATCTATGTAAGTTCGTCAGGGGTCTACGGGGACACAGATCCCGAGGTGGTCCTCTCGGAAACCCACCCGTTGCAGCTCGGGACGCTGTATACGATGACGAAGTTCGCGAGCGAGCGGCTGGTCGCGGCGGAGCGGGCGTCCGGCGGCCTCATGGCGGCCAGCGTCCGCATCGCCGCGCCCTACGGGCCGATGGAGCGGCCGACCGGCGCGCGCACGCTCATGTCGCCCCTCTACGCGCTCGTCCGGGCGGCCCGCGATCGCCGGGCGATCAGCATTGCCCACCCGAACGCCGGCCGCGACTGGACGCACGCGTCGGACATCGGGCTCGGGATTCGCACGCTGCTTGAGGCGCCGGCGTGGGACCACGAGTGCTACAACCTGTCGTCAGGCCACCGGGTGTCCTTCGGCGAGGTGGCCGACATCCTGACCGCGCTGGCGCCGGGCTTCACGTGGCGCCGCATGAGCGACGGACCGGTGGACATCGACGGCGCGCAGGCGCATCGCCGGGGACCGCTGGACATCAGTCGGCTTCGCCGGCTCGGCTTTGCGCCTCGCTACGCGATCCGCGAAGGACTGCAGGATACCCTCCACTGGCTGCGCGAGACGCGCTTGCCCTAAGTCAGGTGGCGCGGGCTTGCACGGCAGCGTCCCAGGCGGGTCGCAGGATCTCGACGAGGTCGCGCCGCCGGCGCTGCGTGGGCGCGAGGGTCGACACCAGGTGGCCGCCCCGACGCACGTTGCGCACCGCCGTGGTATAGAACGGCGCCCAGAACGCGTCTTCCGGCTCGTCGAGGAGCACGATCATGCGCCAGCCGACGCGGGCCTCCAGGCGGCAGCGGCCGGGGGTCGTCACGACCCACGCGTCGGTGGCGCCGAATTCGCGCCGCAGGATCTGTCGCAGGCGCGCAACGAGTAACGGCCGGCCGGGCCAGCGGCCGGCCATTCGCGACACGGGACGACCGATGGGGCCCGCGGGGTTCACGCCCCACCGTCCGCGGGCGCCGTCACTCCTGCGTCAGGCGCGCGATCAGGTCGTCGAAGAACGCCTCCAGGTACGCGGCGCCGATCTCGTGGGGCGGTGCGCCGGGTCGCAGCACGTCGTCGGACACAGGCAGCGCCGCGGCGATATCGTGGACCAGTGGCTTGAGCGTGTTGAGATACATCAGCGTCGACTTCCGGGCCGAGCGCGTGTGCGGTACCGGGATCACCGTGCCGTGCCTGCGCTCGCCTGGGGTGAGCCGTCGGTCGCCTCTCATTCCCGCCACCTCGCTTCACTCGCGCGTGGTCCACAGACACCCGGGCTAGGGCGAGACCGCGAACTCGATGACCGCCGGTGCGGCCAGACGTTTGTAATCCTCGGCTGACATGGTCACCGTCTCACGGTGCGAGCAGGCGTTGAACACCAGTCGAGATTGCTCGGTCAGGCTGCGGTCCATGTACACCGGCAGACCGTAGAGGTTGCCGAACGGCGGCATCGCGCCGGCCTCGCAGTCCGGGAACTCTTTGGCGAACTCGTCCTCGCGTGCCAGCCGGGCCACCTTCGCGCCGAGCGCCGCGCGTAGCCGTACCAGATCGACCCGACTGGACGCGGGCAGTACCAGCATGACGTGCTTCCCGTCGGCCTCCGCGATCACGACCTTGGCGAACTGACGGCCCGGGACGTGTTCGGTCGCGGCAACTTCCTGCGCAGTGTAGGCTTCGGCGTGGGGCGTGACCTCGTACCGGACGCCGTGTTCGCGAAGGTAGGCTTCGAGTCGTTCTCGACCCCGCATTGTGCGCCGCCTCCCTTCTGTGCGGTGTTACCCTATTCGACCTTCACCTGGCACCCAAACCCGTCATCCACGCGCGCATCAGCAGCGCGGCCTGTGTCAACGAGACCAAGGCGAGCGTGCGCGCCTCGCCCCAAGCGACCTCCCGCACGAACGCCCGGCGCACGCGGCCGCCGGGCCGCAGCGCGTGCTGGATCAGACCGCCGGCCAGCGCCAGCAGACCGTACAGCACGTGGAGGGAACGGTCCGGACGCGCGCCCCCAAGGAAGAGGACGACGCCGGCGACCGCCTGTACGGCCACGAGAACCAGGGCCGCCAGGCTGAACACCCAGAACCAACCGGGCAGGGAACGCCGCAGGACCGCGAAGAGGCCTGCGACGACTGCGAGCAGGACATAGCCTGCCATGGGCCCGTACCACAGGATCGCGGCGGCGTGCACAGCAGCGGGCATGATCCTTTGGGCTCCCGCAGATTCGGTTCCACGCGGCCGGCGAGCACCCCTGCCGCCGCGGGCGGACCCGCACGTGAGGAGTACCGGCTCTGGCGTCGAAACTCTGCTCAGGGAGAGATCGCGATTTCGAGTATGCGACAAGGTATCCTTGCGGTCGTCCTGGCCGCCGCACTGGTCGCCACGACGAGTTGGACCGCGCCCGCGGCGTCGGGTCTCGCCGAGACGGTCGAGGTTGACGTGCTGGTCGTCGGCGGGACACCGGGCGGCGTGGCCGCGGCCATCGCCGCGGCCCGGGAGGGCGCCAGCGTCCTCCTCGCCGAGGCCAGGCCGCGGCTCGGCGGCGTGCTGACGGATGCCTGGCTCACGACCTTTGACGTGAGCATCGGCGCCGACGGCCAACATCTGGTCCGCGGCATCTTCCTCGAGCAGTTCCGGCGTCTGGGCATCTCCTTCGACCGCGGCAGCGCGGCCCGCGTGTTCGGCCAGGCCGTGATGCGCGAACCGGGTCTGCGGACGATGACGCAGGCGCCGGTGGCGCGCGTCCTCACCGACGGCGTGCGCATCGCCGCCGTCGAGTTCGCCGATCAGCGATGGCATCGCACGATCCGGGTGCAGGCGCACGAGGTCATTGACGCCACCGACGACGGTGACATCGCCGCAGCGGCCGGCGCGCCATACGTGATCGGCCGACCCGGCTATCGCGACGGCGACCGGTGGATGCAGGCGGCCACGCTCATCTTCCGTCTCGCAGGCGTCAACTGGCACGACACGGCCTCGGACATCCTCTGGCGGCTCCAGGAAGGCGCCAATGTGGCGCACTGGGGCGTGAACGGCCCGGCGGCGTGGGGATATCCCGAGCAGGCCGCCGCATACGAGCCCGCGCACCCCCTGATCTTCCTCAATCCGCTCAATCTCGCGCTCGAGCGCGACGGCAGCGTCCTCGTCAACGCGCTGAACATCACGGGCGTGAACGGCCTCGACCGCGAGTCCGTCGATGCCGGCATGACCGCCGCGCGGTCGGAGTTGCCGCGTCTGGTCGCGTACCTGCGCGAGCGGATCGCGGGTTTCGAGGACGCGCGTCTCGCAGGTCATGCGCCGGAGCTCTACATCCGCGAGACGCGCCACGTCGAGGGACTCTACACGCTCACCTCGGACGACATCCTGAACAGCCGCATTTTCGAAGACCGGGTCGCGATCGCGGCGTATCCGATCGACATCCACCCGTACTTCGTGGGCTGGGTCAACCCGTTCCCGCGAGAGGCGATTCCGTACACGATCCCCTTTGGCGCGCTCGTGCCTGCGGACACCGACAACCTGCTCATGGCGTCGCGGGCGTTCTCGGCCACGAGCGAGGCGCACGGCTCGGCGCGTGTCGTGCCCACGGTGATGGCCCTGGGACAAGCGGCGGGTGTCGCCGCGGCGCTCGGTACGCGCCTCGGGCGCACCCCTCGCGAGATCGCCGAAAGCCCGATGTTGATGTGGACGCTGCAGGGCGGGCTGATCGCGCAGGGCGCAAATCTTGACGTAGGGCTCGGAGGTGTTGATGCGCATCGCGATCTACGGCGCGGGGAGCGTGGGCGGGTACTTCGGCGGCTGTCTGGCGCGGGCCGGCCATGACGTGGTCTTCATCGCCCGGGGCGAGCACCTGCGCGCGATGCAGACCCATGGCCTCCAGGTCGAGAGCCCGACCGGTGAGTTCCTCATCACGCCCGTCCAAGCGACCGACGATCCGTCTCGCGCGGGTCCGGCCGACGTCATTATCCTTGGCGTGAAGGCCTGGCAGGTCCCGGACGCGGCGCTTGCGCTGCGGCCCATGCTCGGCCCACAGACGTTCGTCGTCCCGCTTCAGAACGGCGTCGAGGCACCGGAGCAGCTTGCCGTGGCTATCGGGCCGTCGCGCGTCGTCGGAGGGCTGTGCCGGATCTTCTGCATGATCGCCGGTCCAGGACACATCCGCCGCGTCGGCCCCGACCCGACGGTGACCGTCGGTGAGATGGACCGCCGGCCCAGCGAGCGCCTCGAACGGCTGCGCACCGCGCTCGAGGCCGCAGGCGTCGCCGCCGAGGTGACGGCGGACATCCACGTCGCGCTGTGGGAGAAGTTCCTCTTCCTCGCGCCGGTCAGCGGGCTCGGCGCGGTCACGCGCGCGCCCTTCGGGATCATGCGCAGCGTGCCGGAAACGCGGCACCTCCTGCTCGGCGCCATCCGGGAGATCGAGGCCGTCGGGCGGGCCCGCGGGATCGCGTTGCCCGCCGACGCGGTCGAGCGTGCGCTGCGCGCGGTCGATGCCGCACCGGCCGGCGGCAGCGCCTCGATGCAGCGCGACATCATCGCGGGCAAGCCGTCAGAACTGGAGTCGCAGAACGGTGCGGTGGTGCGCCTCGGCCGCGACACCGGCGTCCCGACTCCGGTGAACGCGTTCATCTACCAGGCGCTCCTGCCGCTGGAGATGCGGGCTCGCGGCGCGATCCCGTTCACCCCGGTCGGCGCCTGACACCGTCCGCCGTCGACCGGATGCCCGCCCGACCGGGGGATCGTGGGGGGTGTGCCAAGATCGGGCGCCCGCCCGATGCTGTCGGGGTTTTCCCTGGCTAGATTCATAGGTGACGCGGCGTCGCACGGTGCGCGGGGCCGTACCGCACAGACCGCGAAGAGGGCCTCTCATGACAGAGCCGCAAACCATCACCGGCACGATCGCTGTCACCGGCGCGGACGGACACGTCGGGCGGGCCGTGCTGCGGCAACTCCGTGCGGCGAGAGCGCACACGGTGGCGCTGCCGCACTTCCCGGCCGGGCTCCCCGCCGCCCTCATCATCCCCGGTCCACTGCACGCGGCGCCGGCTCAGGCCGCGCTCGAGTCGGCCGATGTGGTCATCCACCTGGCGGGCGCCTTGCGCCCGGTCGGCGACAACTCCTACGAGGAAGCGATCCTGGAGACTGCGGAGGCGGTCGCCGTTGCCGTGGCGCGGGGCCGGGCCCGGCGCGTCATCGCGCTGAGCTGCGTCGGTGCCGACGAGGAGTCGACCAACCGCTACCTGCGCTACAAGGCCGCGGCGGAACGGGCGCTGACGGCGACGCACAAGGACGTCATTGTGATCCGCAGTACCTACATCATCGGACGGCCCGAGGACCCGGGGCAGCCGGCCGTGGCGCTCCTGGCCCGGCCTGGCCGGAACGCCGACGTCCCGGGCGACGGATGCCAGACCGTGGCGCCGGTCTTCGTCGACGATGTCGCCTCGGCTCTGGTCGCGGCCGTCACCCGGGGAACGTACGGGACGTATGAGATGGCCGGACCCGACCGCATGTCGCTGGACGACCTCGTACGCCTGCTCCACCGCGGCGCCGACGTCACCATCCGCCACGTCCCCGCGTGGATGGCGCGTCTGGTGAGCACGGTGCTGCCCGCGCTGCCGGGCCCGATGGTCGACGTGCTGCTGCGCGACAACATCGGCGACCCCACCCGGGCGTGCTCGACCTTTGATCTCAGGCTGACGTCGCTGCGCGAGGTGTGGAGTCCGATCGCAACGCAGGCCGTCTGAGAACACTCAGACGTAGCACGCGCGCAGTGCCTCGATGGCCTGCCGGTTGTTCTCGAAGGCCAGCTCATCCGGGGTCTGATCCAGGGGAAACCACGCCACCGCGCCGACGTCGCTCGCCGGTCGAGGTTCGCCGTCCGCGATCCCGGCCTCATAGTAGATGTTCAACGTCGAGGCCGCGCTGTCGCCGTCACCGTAGCGGTCCATGAAGATCCCCAGAAACCGCCGCAGGACGATCGTGATGCCGAGCTCTTCCCGCATCTCGCGGCGCAGCGCGGCCTCGGGGTGCTCGTCGGGATCGATGAAGCCGCCCGGACAGTCCCAGGCGTCTTTGGCCGGAGGCACCGCGCGGCGGACCAGCAGCACCTCGACGCGCCCGCCCGGCTGAAAGCGTGTGATAAGCGCCGAGACCGTGGGCTTGGGGTTCTGCCACTCGACGTGCCCGCAGCGCGGGCACACCGGCTGGGGGTGCCGTTCGTCGTCGAGCCGGCGCCACTCGACCGGCGCGGCGCACTGCGCGCAGAAGCGGGGCCTCATGGGCGGCGGGTCACGGCGACGAGCCCGTGAGGAAGCATCGAGTGGGTGTGCATCGCGTGCGCGAGCATCAGGCGGGCATCAAACGGGCGCGGCCACTTTTGTGGCCGCG